>DATFZY010000173.1:0-2771 GCA_035313865.1 Candidatus Acidiferrum sp. | reverse complement strand
GTCCCGAACCGCCCCCTGCGAACCACACATTGGAATGTTCCGGATGACGGTCGATCAGGAAATCACCGTTCGAAGTGTTTTCGTACTGACAGACGCGCGTCTCCACAATGGGCGCATTTTTGAGCGCGGGGAAACGGCGGGCAACAAAGCTGCGCGCCCAGTCGGCGCTCTCCGGCGACACCAATCGCGATTGCGTGTCCGGGTCAACGCGCTCGCCGTGCGTATCGCGAGCTAGCTTGAGGCCGCGTCCCTCTAGATCCGGCATGCCGTAGACTTCGTCGGACTGGAAAAGCCAGGTGGGCAAAGCAGGCGGAGCAAAGCGCTCGTCTCCAGGTGGAGTGCCGAAGAAGAAAACCTCCTGGCGTGTGGGGAATATGCGCGAGTCCAGAATCTCTGGAAACATTTTGCCAAGCCACGAACCACAGGCGAAAACGAAATGATCCGCGGAAATGCATTCACCCGAGATGGATTTGAGCGTTTGTAACATTTTTCCGCCGCGGGGTCTTTCGATCTGGGCGATCTGGAGCTGCACACCTTGTCCAATAGCGTTCTCCGCAACGCGGGCAACGGCGCGCCGGGCCAGCAAGACACCACTCTCGGGCTCAAGCAAGGCTCGAGAAATACCATCGAGGTTGAGCTGCGGGTAACGGCGGATCAAGTCGGAGCGCTCGAGAATCTCGTGGCGCACGTGACAACGCCGGAGAGTGGAGGCCGACTCATCGAGAGTGCTGTCCCCGTCAGAGGATAGCCAGAGCACCCCCGTTCGGTGGAACAGGTTATCCCCCGTGGTGGCGAAAAGTTCTTTCCACTGGCCAAGCGAGTTCAGCGACCAACGCGTGTAGATTTCATCCGCGCCGTAGCTCATGCGAACGATGCGCGATTCGCCGCCCGAACTGGCACGCGCGTGCGCTGGGGCATGGGCTTCCACTAGCAGGACGCTCTGTTTGCGTTTGGCAAGATGCCAGGCGGTCCAGGCGCCGAACACACCGGCACCGATCACCACCACGTCAAACGTGGAATACGTCGTCATAGGCTAGCTATTTTAGCGGAATCGCCGTAGGACAGAGCAGAGATCGTGCCCGAGAATCAGGTTCGCTTCGCCAGCAGAGGAATCCAGTGGGAGAGATGATTCAAGGATTCCGCGTGGGTTGGATCCAGATGCAGGGGAGTAATAGACGCTTCGTGGCCAAAGATAGCCGCGTAGTCCGATTCGCTGTCAATTTCCATTTCGCGATCCATGCGCTGCTCGCTCAGCCAGAAATAGGGGAGTCCGCGCGGATCTTCTCCTTCGCGCAGAACCGTGCGCGTGATTTTCTTGGACTGGCGCGTCAGCTTCACGCCGCCATTCCAGTTTTCGGGTACATTCACGTTCAGAAGAACCTGCTCCGGCAAGGTTTCGCGCAGGATCAGCTGGGCGATTTGCAGGGTGAGCCGAGAGGTAGGCGCGAAATCTGAGTTCACGCGTTTCGAACAAAGTGATACGGCAAGGCCGGGCACGTGGTGAATCACTGCTTCCCTTGCGGCGCCCACGGTTCCTGAATAATAGACGTTCTCCCCAAGGTTGGCGCCGTGGTTGATGCCAGAGATAACCAGAGCCGGTGGCTGCGGAAGAAGTTTGTGCAGAGCGACAATGACACAGTCCGCGGGGGTGCCGTCGATGGCCCACTCGCTTTCCGAAATTCTGTGACACACAATCGGCTGGCGCAGCGTGAGGGATTGCGCGGCACCGCTGCGCTCCATACTGGGCGCGACAATCTGCACATCCGCAAATTCTTTTAAATGATCCGCCAGTGAGCGTAAACCGGCAGCCTGGTAGCCGTCATCATTGGTCAGCAACACGCAAGGCTTTCTTCCGTTGGACATGGACACTCCGTCCATCCATTCTAGCGGGAGTTAGCAAGAACACGCGAACCGATGGAGACAGGGCCGGCAACACGCCGCTCCTGCAGAAGAGAGAGTCGCGGGTTTACCGGAGCTCGTCGAGAAATAAATAGCGGGCGCGGTGATCGTCGGGCAACGCCTGCGGATTGGCATTGAGGTGCATCACCTGGAAATCTTCCGGTGCATAGGATGGCCATTTCGGCAAGCCTGCTCCGTTCGGATCTCCCTTTTTCGCAAAGTTGGTCCAATAGGAACCCATCTGATCCGATAGCTTTTCGTCTTGCGGCCTCCAGGGAAGATCTCTCGAAGGAAGCACGCCGAACACGAACTCAATTTCCGAAGCGTGCGGAGCCGAGGTTTCCGTATTTGGCGCAGAGCCGGAAGGTAGCGGTAGAGTTTCCTCAAAGCGATAGCGGTACACCGGAGAACCACCGGTCTTCAGCTGCAATTCCAACCATTTCCACGTTGTAAATTGCGTGAAACGATCGCCAGCCAGATCCTGCGCCGCGCGCTTAACCTCCTCCTCCGTGGCAGCCGGATAAAGTTTAAGGATGGTGTCGGCATTGACTCCGTAAAGTGAGCGAACTTTTCCGGCGAAGTTCCGCGGGGTGGGAGCATCATCTCCGAGGATCGCATGGTAGCTGCCCTCATCGAGGTTCCATCCGGCAAGCAGAGGTACATGGCTTTGCTTTCCCGCTACAAAAATCGCCTGGACAGTTTCGAGGAGAAAATATCCATCCACGTTGGGGGAAAAGCGGGGCCCACCTTCTTTTGCCGCGGCTTCCAGAAGATCGGCGGCGGACTTGGCGCGGAGTGCTGCGAGCGAGTCCGTGCCGAGGGTGGATTTACGTTGTCGGCGACCGCGTGGTTGTAACCGACGAGAGGCGAGT
>DATFZY010000172.1:0-26578 GCA_035313865.1 Candidatus Acidiferrum sp. | reverse complement strand
CTGCTGCGCTGGCAGGGCCTCGACGGCCACTTCGAGGGCAGCGAGCATTTCGCTGCGCTGGAGCTGATCCTCGGGGTCGAGGCCTACTTCGACGGCTACCTCATCGAGGACCTTCTCGGGAAGGTTGGTTGCGCCGGCCCTGCGCTTCGCGCCTTCGCCCCGCCAAAGGTCGATGAGACGGTTGCGCATCGTGGAGAAAATCCAGCCTGCAAGATCCGCAGCCGGGGAGAGGGCGTCTGCGTTGGCGAGGGCGCGGAGGAAGGCGTCCTGGAGAATGTCTTCGGCCGTCGCTGGATCTGGGGCATGGCGCTTTGCCCAAGCGAGGAAGCCACGGCCACGCTCGCGGTAGGTCCGCTCGATGGTCGTTCTCGTGGCCGAAGCGCTCTCGCCTTCGCTGGTCATTGGCTTCACTGGGGGCTTCCCTTATATCAACGATTGAGGGGGAGATTTCGTGTAGGGAGACATAAATATCGTCTGGCTGGGAAATGGGCCTTTCAGGAGGCTCTCTAAAGATGATCGGGGGCAGATGAAAAAAGGACTTGACAACCTTTACTGTGTACAGTACAGTGTGTGACATACACTATATGACGCCTGGTACTGATAACCACGATCTGTTTGAAAACCTGCGGCTGGAGCTGCGGCGCGGGTCGCTGGTGCTGGCAGTTTTGGCGGCGCTGCGGAAGGAACAGTACGGGTACACCTTGCGCAAGATGCTGGAGGAAGCGGGGATGGCGATTGATGAGGGGACGCTGTATCCGTTGCTTCGGCGGCTGGAGACGCAGGGGTTGCTGGTGAGCGAATGGCGCGAGGAAGAGAAGCGGAAGAAGCGGTTTTACAAGTTGTCGGACGGGGGCGCGGTGATTTTGAAGGAATTGCTGACGGAGTGGAAGAGCATCAATGCTTCGCTGAATGGAATGCTGTGAAGGGTTTAGAAGGCAAGGAGCAGGTTATGGATCTCGTCGATCGTTATGTAAAGGCTGTCGCAAAGGCGCTTCCCGAAAAACAGCGCGAGGATATTTCGAACGAATTAACGGAAGATATTCGGTCGGAGATCGAAGACCGGGAGCGGGAACTTGGGCGAGAGCTGACGGAGGCGGAGCAGGAAGTTTTGCTGAAGCAGCGCGGGAATCCGCTGGTGCTTGCGGCGCGGTACCGGCAGGACCACCGGTCGGTGGCGTTTGGGCGGCAGATTATTGGGCCGGTTTTGTATCCGTTTTATATCAAGGTGCTGTCGTTCAACCTGGGGCTGACGTTCTTCGTGATTGCGGTCATTTTCACGGCGCTGGCGGTCAGCGGACAGAAGATCGGCGTCGGCAATATTTTTTCGACTTGCCTGCTGCAGCTTTTCATCCAGTCGAGCGTGGTGACTTTGATTTTCTCGCTTGTTGACAAAAACCTCGAGAAGCATCCGGATCACTGGCAATTAAATGGCATCAGCGGCGGGCTGACTCTCCAGCTAAAGGCTGAAAAGGAGATCCGGCTGCGGATCGAACGTGGCGCGGGGCACGTTTCGCGGTTCGAGTCAGTGTCGATCATTATTGCTTCGGCGTTGGCGCTTGCGTGGATGACGGAGCTGCAGAACTATCCGGCGCTGATCCTTGGGCCGGCGGCGGCATTTTTGAAGCTCGCGCCCATTTGGTATCAGGTCTATTTCCTGATTGTTCTGCTTACAGTCGCGGAGATTGTGCGCGCGAGCATTAATCTGGTGCGGCCGGACTGGATGCTGTTTCGGGGGATCGTTCGCGTGATCGTGAATGTTGGAGGCCTAACGGTCGTTTATTTTCTGATTCGAGCCGGGAGTTGGGTGACTGCGGCTGGGTCCATGGCAGAGGGCGCGGGCAATTCCGCGCGGACCCTGGAGATCATTAACCAGTGCTTTTTGTATGGGCTAGTGGGCGCGGGGATTATTTCTGCCGCGACGATCGTGCTGCGGACGGTGCAATTGATCCGTCAGCTGCGAGGCCAATCGGGATCGGGAAACGTGGGCGCAACCGCGAAGGAAGGGAATTAAGGAAGGGTACGAGCATGTTGCACACTTTATTTTTCGTGTTGTCGTTGGTCACGGACTCACACGTGGTCGCAGACGCTTTGCACAATAGCTCCATGCTGGGGTTGGCCAACGCGGGCGTTCTGTGTCTCGCGGGGATAGGCGTGTTTTTTCGAAACTGGATTGCGAATCGACGCGCGGGCCAGCCGCTGCGCGCAACGGCTTGATAACTTCTCTCGAAGTGCGACAGATTCAACTTGGCATTCGACTTGCACCTCCTTGTTAAGGCTGCCCGTTTATGGATCGGTCCAGCCTTGGTTTAGACCGTGCACAGGCTGAAGCCTGTGCTACTGGGGCGGGCGTAGAATCGAGGTGCCTGGAGGCGCGCGAGAGACTCGAATTATGGCGCGAGAAAATCTTCTATCCCTTTTCGGAGAGTTTGAGCGATATGGGGCGGACGTTGCGTTCGTGCAACGGCGCGGTTATCGCCGCGAGGTGTGGGCCTATCAGAAGGTCGCGGCCCTGGCGGTTGGCCTCGCTTTGGCGCTGAAAGATTGTGGAATTCGAACAGGCGATCGAATTCTAATTTGGGGACCGAACAGCGCGGAGTGGACCGCGGCTTTCTGGGGTTGTTTGTTGCGCGGCGCGGTGGCTGTGCCGATGGACGATGGCGCTACTCCTGATTTTGCTGGGCGCGTCGTGCGAGACGCCGGCGTTAAGTTGATTTTCGCTTCGCGGGAAAAGCCGGCGCTCGATCCCGCCATCCCGAGGCTCGCACTGGAGGATTTGGCTGACACTGTAACGCGTGCCGGCGGGGTGACCTCCTCGTCGACCGCCAGCTCGCCGAAGCGCGCCAGCTATGAGAGCCTTGCCGACGAGCCCATCACGCGAAATCACATCGCGCAGATTCTTTTCACTTCGGGCACGACGGCCGAGCCGCGCGGTGTCGTTCTGACGCATGGGAATTTCTTGGCAAATCTTGAACCGCTTGAGCGCGGGATCGATCCTTATCGAAAGTACGAGCGGTGGCTTCATCCGCTGGGTTTTGTATCGCTGGTGCCGCTGAGCCATGTGTTTGGGCAGTTCATGGCGCTGTTTGTGCCGCCGTTGCTTGGGGCGAGAGTGATTTTCGAGCCGTCGGCGAATCCGGGGGAGATCATTCGCGCGGTGAAGCGGGAGCGCGCTACGGCGCTTATTGCGGTGCCGCGCATGCTGGATGCGTTGCATGCGGGGATTGAGCGGGAATTTGAGGCGCGGGGCCAGCGAGACTGGTTGAAGCGAACTTTTGACGCGGCGAATGGCAAGAAGTTTCTGCGGCGCGCGTGGATGTTCCGGCGGATTCACCGGCGATTGGGATGGAAGTTCTGGGCCTTTATTTCCGGCGGGGCGGCGCTGTCCAGCGGAACCGAGGAATTTTTCAAGCGTGTGGGTTACGCCGTCGTGCAGGGTTATGGGATGACGGAGACGGCGTCGCTGATCAGCTTGAACCATCCTTTTCGTGCGACCGAGGGATCGATTGGAAAAGTTCTGCCTGGGCGCGAATTTCGGCTAGCGGAAGACGGCGAGATTCTAGTGCGCGGCGACAACGTTTCGAGCGGCTATTGGGAAGGCGGCGCGCTACGGCGAAGCGTGAGCGACGGCGACAACTGGTTGCGCACGGGAGATATCGGCGAAGTGGATGCCGAAGGAAACCTCCGCTTCAAGGGCCGCAAGAAAAATGTGATTGTTACGCCGGCGGGATTGAACGTTTTTCCCGAGGACGTGGAGGCGGCGCTGCGCAAACAGGCGGGCGTGCGCGATTGCGTTGTGATTGGCGATCCGCGAGGCGGGAATGCCGAGCCGTTTGCCGTTTTGCTGATGAACAATGGGCCGAACGCTGCGGATCAGGCAATCCGTGCGACGGTTGAGAACGCGAACGCATCGCTCGCCGAATATCAGCGCGTGCGGCGCTGGTTTGCGTGGCCGGAGCCGGATTTTCCGCGGACGCCGACGGGGAAGCCGCGGCTTGGCGTCATCGTGGCTCGCGTTACGGGCGCGGATAATTGCTCGTCGCAGGCAAATGCGCCAGCGGAAACTCTGAATGACCTGTTGGCGAAGTTTTCCGCGGCGAAGGGAAATTCAGAGAAGTTAGAGAACGACCTGAATCTCACGTCGCTCGATCGCGTCGAGCTGATGAGCGCGCTCGAAGAGCGCTTTCAGATTGAACTGAACGAAACATCTTTTGGCGAAGCGAAGACCGTCGCGGACGTGCAGCGTCTGCTGCAACGGCCAGCATCGCACCACGCGGAATATGTTTATCCGCGGTGGGCACAGCGGGCACCGGTGCGCTGGTTTCGGCTTGCCGTCAACTACGCTCTGGTTTGGCCAGCCACGCAAATTCTTGGGCACGCCAAAATTTCCGGGCGAGAGAATTTGCGGGGCGTTCGAGGACCGGTGCTCATCGTTTCGAACCACATCACGCGCCGCGCCGACATGGGGCTGATTCTCGCCGCTCTACCGCAACGTTTTCGACATCGTCTTGCGACAGCCATGAGCGGGGAGACATTGCAAAGTATGCGCCAGCCGCCGCGCGATTGGTTTTTCGTGAAACGCTGGGCCTATCAAGTTGGCTACTGGCTCGTCACGGCGCTTTTCAACGTTTTTCCACTGCCGCAGCGTTCCGGTTTTCGCGAAAGTTTCCGCTTTGCCGGCGAATCGGCGGACCGCGGCTACAGCATCCTCGTTTTTCCCGAAGGCGAAGTGAATAATTCGGAAGACGGAAAAATGGCGGCGTTCCAGAGCGGTATTGGTTTGCTGACTGAAAACCTGAAGCTTCCCATTATTCCAATGCGGCTGGATGGGGTGTGGAAAATGAAGCGCGAAGGACGCCGCCTCGCTCACTTTGGCGAAATCACGGTGCATATCGGCGCGCCGTTGACATTCCCGGCGGGAAGTAAGCCGGAGGAGATTGCGCGGATGCTAGAGGCGAGAGTGCTGAATTTGTGAGGCGTAAAGCAGGATGCTCGAGAGAGGGCTTGCGGTCACGATTTACAAAAGAGGATAAAGCGCGGCACTCCGATCAAGAGATTCGGCCGGTGAACAAGCGCGCGATGTCCTTCAAGGCACCGACTACCAGGTCGCGGGTAGTGCCGGGATCAGCCCACCAATCACTATAGCGGCTTATAGAAAAATAGTCGGAGGCCTCGGCCTTCGCCATCGCGAGCTTCAAGGGCAGCGCGGGATCGACTTGCTTCCCACCAGAGGCGGCCGCGTCCTTGAGTTGTGCCAGCATGCCTTGCTGCTCCTGCAGGTCGAGTATGGAGATCGGCGAATGGCAAAAGGGACAAGCGGAACTCGTCTGCAGGTTGACGGAGCCGCCGCAGTTGGAGCAGTGCACCTCCTGCACGCTTTCGCGCAGGCGTTGAATCTCCACGGGAGAGAGAGGGCGAATAAAGTTTTTTTCTTTGAGGAAATCAAAGAAGCTGATGTAGTGGCCGTGCTGGCTGGAGCATTGCCAGTAGACGAAGCGCACATTGCGGCTCATGTTGTGCGCCAACGTAAGCCCGGAGCCGCAGTGGGGGCACATGAGGCGGTCGGGTAGCGCCGGCTTGGGGGCAAAGGAGTGGTCGCCGATGTACTTCATGAGTTGCAGCGTCGAAGCGGGGGTGAGCCCGAGGTCTTCGTGGCGCTCGAACCAGAAAGCTTGACAAGGCGTGCAGACATCCACGGTGAGTTGCACGCCGAGGTGGCCCGTGAGCTTCCACTCTGTCATCGCTTGCGCGCAGTTGGGGCAGATCATAGCGACAGGCTTCCACCAAGTTAGCTGAGCGGCTTCCTTCCAGACGGCTTGAGTATAGCTGAGGAAATTGCCGAATCCGGTCGTTTTGGGTGACCTGCGTGTTCTGTGGCAAAATAGAGTGTTGTCTGAGATGGGTTTATGGCCGACCGAACAATTGTGGCGTTTGAACGCCCCGTAAAAGCCGCCAAGGGGACCAAGAAAGCTGCAGCGAACAACGAAGAGCGCCAACGCGTTTTTGATGCGTTTCGGCGGTGGGGATATTACGAGGCTACACTCGATCCGCTGGGCGTTTTCCAGCCGCAGAAGCTCGCCGATCTGGAATTGACGGGCGAGGCTGCGGAAGAGGCACGCCGCATCTATTGCGGCAACATCAGCGTGGAATTCATGCACCTGCCTGAGCCGGAAAGGCGCCGCTGGATCGCGGAGCGCATCGAAGGGCCTGAGCCCGAGGTCAACCAGGAAAAAATTCTTGAACGCCTGGTCCGCGCCGACCTTTTCGAGCAGGTCCTTCAGGCACGGTATTTGGGCACGAAGCGCTTTTCGCTTGAAGGCGTTACGTCCCTAATCCCACTTCTAGATTCGATACTGGACACCGCTGGCGAATTCGGTGCATTGGATTGCGTGATGGCCATGAGCCATCGCGGCCGGTTGAACGTGATGGTCCACGCCGCCTGCAAACCGCCGCATGAAGTCGTTTCCGGGTTTGAAGACGTGGATCCGCGCAGCGTGCTCGGCGCGGGCGATGTGAAGTATCACGTCGGCGCGACGGGTACATATACGACTACCACGGGCAAGCCCATCAACATGCATCTTGTTTCCAATCCAAGCCACCTGGAAGCGGTTGATCCCGTCGCTATGGGACGTGCGCGCGCGAAGCAGACGCGGCGTGGCGTGGATGGGCCTGTGATTGACCGCTCGCGCGAAGCGCTGAATAAAGTCTGGACCATCGTCATGCACGGTGATGCGGCATTTGCTGGGCAGGGCATCTGGGCGGAAACGCTGAATCTCGCGGATCTAAAAGCTTATACCGTGGGCGGGACGGTCCACATCATTGTCAACAATCTCATTGGTTTCACGACGCAGCCTTCGCAGGAGCATTCCGCGCGTTTTGCCTCGGACATTGCCAAGCGGCAGAGCGTCCCAATTTTCCATGTGAACTCCGAAGATCCGGACGCGGTCGTACGCATCGGAAAACTCGCGGCGGAATATCGCGCGACGTTTGGCAGCGATGTGGTGGTGGACATCATCGGTTATCGGCGCCACGGACATAGCGAAGTCGACGATCCCACGATCACGCAGCCGGTGCTTTACGAGCGGATCAAACATCATCCGCCGCTCTGGAAAATTTATGCGGAGCAGACGGGCATTGATACTTCGCTGATTGTTGAAGCAGTGAAAAGGGAATACGAAGAGGAGCAGCAGAAGGCAGGGCAACTCACGAAAATTCCGCACCTGCGCAAACTTCCGGATTACTGGTCGCCGTACAAACACGGAAAATACGATCCGGCCTACGAAGTGGACACCGGGCTGACGCGCGAATATCTCGCCGAGCTCACGGATGGACTCGTCCGCGTGCCCGCCGGCTTCCATTTGCATCCGAAAATCGCCAAGCTGCTGGAGCAGCGCGCGGAAATGGGGCATGGCAAGCGAGCCGTGGATTACGGATTTGCGGAAGCGCTCGCACTCGGTTCCCTGGTTCTGGGGGGCAATCCCGTGCGCCTCACGGGGCAGGATACGCAACGTGGCACGTTCAACCAGCGACACGCCGTGCTGATTGACACAGAAACCGAGCACAACTACCTGACGCTCTCGCACCTCTCGAGGCAGCAGGCTTTTTGCGAGATTTACAACTCGTCGCTCTCCGAAGCGGGCTGCCTGGGTTTCGAGTACGGCTTCAGCCGTGACTATCCGGAAGCACTGGTTCTTTGGGAAGCGCAGTTCGGCGATTTTGCCAACGGCGCGCAGGTCATCATCGACCAATTCATCAGCGCGGGCGATGACAAGTGGAACCTGCCGTCCGGCATCGTGATGCTGTTGCCGCACGGCTTCGAGGGGCAGGGGCCGGAGCATTCCAGCGCGCGGCTCGAGCGCTTCATGCAGCTCGCAGCGGAGGACAACATCCAGATTTGCCAGCCATCCAACGCCGCGCAGTATTTCCATATGCTGCGGCGGCAGGCGATGCGTGTATGGAGGAAGCCGCTCATCGTTTTCACGCCGAAGAGCATGTTGCGGCATCCGGACGCCAGTTCGAACATCGAGGATTTCACGCGCGCGCGGTTTCTGCCCCTCGTGCCTGACCGGGAAGTGCAGGACGCCAAGCGCATCCTGATTGCCAGCGGCAAGGTGGGCCATGAGTTGCGAGCGGAGCGCCGGCGGCGGAAGGACACCGCGACGGCGATTTTCTTCCTGGACCAACTCTATCCGCTCCCGCGGCACGAGATCAGCGCTGCCCTCGCCGAGCATCCCAACGCCCGTGAAGTCGTCTGGGTGCAGGAAGAGCCAGCCAACATGGGCGCCCTGTTCTACGTGCTGCCGCGCCTGGAACGCCTGGCGCAGGCCAGAGGCCTGCAGGCACGCTCGGTGAAGCGGTCCGCCAGCGCCAGCCCGGCGACCGGCTCGGCCAAAGCGCACGAACTTGAGCAAAAAACGCTCCTGGCGCTCGCTTTTACGACTTCCAGCGCCAATTAACAGCCAAAAGCAGCGTTCATACTCCATTCACATTCATGTTATCGCTGTGTTACACGCCGACTGGCACAATCAGCCGTGTTACGAACACCCCAAAGTGACCCAAATAATTCAACCTCCTATCGAATTCCTACGGCCTACGGTAAACTCTCGCCAAGCCGGCGAGCGGAACGTGCCAACCTTATGAAACGCGTATTGATTATCGAGGACGACAAGGACATCGTCGAACTCGTTCGTTACAACCTCGCCAACGAAGGTTTTCAGGTGAGTGCTGCTTTTGACGGCAGCACTGGCCTGAACACGCTCAAGAAGACGCCACCTGATTTGCTGCTGCTCGATCTCATGCTCCCGAAACTTTCCGGACTCGATATTTGCCGGGAAGTTCGCCGGGACGATTCACTGAATCGTTTGCCGATTCTGATGCTCACGGCGCGCGGCGATGAAGCCGACCGTGTTGTGGGCCTGGAAATGGGCGCCGACGATTACGTGACCAAGCCTTTCAGCCCGCGCGAATTGCTCGCGCGCGTCAAGGCGCTGCTCCGCCGGGCGGAGCCGCCTGCTGATTCGCCTCGCGTTATCGAGATCGGAAAGCTGGCCATCGATCCGGCGTCTTACCGCGTGAGCCATTCGGGAAAGCCTGTTCCGCTCAGCACGCTGGAATTCCGGCTGCTCTATTATCTAGCATCGCGCCCAAACCGGGTTTTCACACGGGATCAGCTCCTTGATGCCGTCTGGGGAACGGATCGTTTCGTGACTCCGCGCAGCGTGGATGTGTATGTCCGCCGCTTGCGCGAGAAAATCGAAAGCGATCCGGAAAATCCGATTCATTTGAAAACGGTGCGCGGCGCGGGGTACTTGTTCGAAACTCGTGCGGCTTAACCTATTCTGGAAATTCGCGTTCGCCTTCCTGGCGCTTCTGATCAGCGTGCTCCTGGCGGTGGATTACTTTGCCGAGCGCGCTCTGCGCGCCGAGTACGAGCGAGAGGGCTTCGAGAAGCTCACCGCGATAGCACGTCTTGGCCAGGCGCGACCGCCGCAGTGGTCGCCCGCATCCCCATCACAACCGGAAGATATGTCCGCCTTGCGAGAATGGGCCACGCAGATGGCTGCGAGCGGCGTACGAATTACGGTCATCGGCGCCGATGGCCGCGTGCTGGCCGAGTCGCAGTCCGATCCATCGATCATGGAAAATCACGCGAATCGCCCGGAAATCGTTGAAGCAATGGCCAAGGGGGACGGCCGTTCCGTTCGCCAGAGCGTTACTCTCCATCGTGAATTTCTTTATTATGCAGTGCGCCAAAACTGGCCGGGGGAACCGACCGTTCTCTTGCGTTTCGCGCTTCCCACGGAGAACGTGAGCGAGGTTCTGGGTTCGTTCCGGCGACGGCTGTGGGTGTCGTCGTTTTTCATTCTGCTGGTGGCGGGAGCCGTTTCGTTGTTCATGTCCCGCGGCTTTACTGGCCGAGTCGAAAGATTAAAAGAGTTTTCGCGGCGCGTTGCCGAAGGCGACTTCCGGCCTTTGCCTCGGGACGGCTCGGGCGATGCACTGGAAACCCTGGGCATTTCGCTGAACCGCACCGCATCACGCCTGGACCGCACGATTCATACTTTGACTGAGGAGCGCAATCTGTCCTCGGCCATTCTCGGCAGCATGGTCGAAGGAGTAGCGGTGGTGAACGCGTCAGAGCGACTGGTGTTCGCCAACCCGGGTTTCGCGGAAATTCTTGGGCTGGATGTGCCGCCGACGTCTGGCAGCGCGCTGGTGGAAGTGGTGCGGCAAACGGAATTGCTCGAGGCAGTGCGCAAGGTTCTTGGCGGTGAGCCGCGGGTCCAGTCGGAAATCGTCACTGGCACGCTCCGCCAGCACTATTTTGCCATCACGGTGGCCGCGGTAAGCGCCGGAGACACGACCGGCGCGGTCGTTGTTCTGCATGACATCACGGAGTTGCGAAGGCTGGAGCGCGTACGCCGCGATTTCGTTGCCAACGTTTCACACGAATTGAGGACGCCGCTCACCGCCATTCAGGGCTTTACGGAAACGCTCCTCGCGGGCGCCATCGACGATCCGCAAAACCGCACGCGCTTTCTGGAAATTATCCTCGAACATTCCCGCCGCCTGGCGCGCCTGACCGAAGACTTGCTCATGCTCTCGAAAATGGACGCCGAACGCCTCGAACTCGAAATTCGCCGCCTCAGCGTGGCGCAATTGATCGACAGCTGCCTCGAGACCGCCCAGCACCGCGCCGCCGACAAAAAACTCCGCATTTCCGTCAAGGTCCCGGAGAATTTGCCGGACATCTGCGGCGACCGCCGACGTCTCGCGGAAGTTCTGCAAAACCTCCTGGACAACGCCATTCAATACACCCTGCCGGACGGAGAAATCACCCTCAGCGCGCATACCGCGAAAGACGAAGTGATTCTGACCGTTTCCGACACCGGCATCGGTATTCCACGCGCTGACCAGTCCCGGATCTTTGAGCGGTTTTACCGCGTGGATGCGGCGAGGTCTCGTGAAGCAGGTGGAACCGGCCTCGGCCTGGCCATCGCCAAACATCTAGTCGAAGTACATGGCGGCCGTTTGTGGGTCGATAGCGAAGTGGGCCAGGGCTCGCACTTCCACTTTTCCGTGCCCATTTTTGACCCGGACCACCCGGACTCGGCCCGCATTTCAGTTTAGGCCAAGAGCTTGCAATCTGCCCGTAACATGCTGGTAGCCTGCGATTTATCATCGTATTCATCTCTCCGTGAACAAACTGTAACGATTCGCTTGCCAGAATATGGACTACGAGCAGGGGTGTGATTCAAAGCGCCCCTCTTTGAAAGGGGAAACATGGCAGGTGCCGCTGGACTAACGGAAGCCGTCCTTTACGACACCCTGGTCAATTATCTGGTCTCGATGGCGCGAACTGTCGAAGGCGCTATGAACCGCGCCCTGGATGCCATCGTGGGAGTCCACGAAGAGCGCACCTGGGCACTTCCTGGCGAAGTTTTTCTTCTCGAGCCGCGCATCAACGAAATGGAAATTGTGATCGACGAACACGCCATACGGCTGCTTCGCCGGGGCTCTTTTTCTGACGACGAAATTCGCCTGATCGTGGCGGCCCTCAAAATCACCAACGATTTGGAGCGCATCGGCGACCTGGCCGTGAATCTGGCGGAGTGCGTCATCTCGCTCCGCGAAATGCCGCCCACGCAGGCGCCCGAAGAACTGGCTCCCATGACCTCGGCGGTGCGCGCCATGGTCAGCAAGAGCCTCGGTGCCTTGATCTATCGCAACGTCGAAATGGCGGGGCAAGTCCTTCAAAGCGACGATGTTGTTGACCAGTACCGCGACCGCATCTTCGATCAACTCATGCAGAGCATGACCCAGCAGGCGGCGCTGGTCAGCCCCGGCATGCAGTTCATTCTTGCTACCCGGCACCTCGAGCGTATAGCAGATCACGCCACGAATATCGCGGAAGACATCATTTTCTGGGTCCGCGGCCTGGATGTACGCCATGGACGCGGCCTGACAATGAACACGGAGGCGGCAAAACAGGTACCACAGGCGGGTGAAGAGGTCATGGAGAATTCACAGGCCCTTCATTCGGATGTGACCCCAGCTTGAGACACTCAGGTTGTTCTAATCTTCGTACCAAAGTCCCACCACGGGGATCGGCGCACCCCTGGCTCCGATCCCCTTCTCCCCCCTCTCGGGATGTTTGGCACACCATTCAGGCATCCTCTTGACCCCTGCGGGCAGTCCCACTATTCTGGTTGTGTTGGCAAATATGAGCAGATTGCGTCCATCGCTCCAAAGCAGCGCTCAACTGTATATTTTCGTTTGCTTGCTGCTGACGCTCTCATTTCTTTTTAATCCCTATCTGATTGCGGCGGGTTCGGAAGGCGGCCTGAATGTCCGTCACCACGCGAGTTACCGAGCGACCGTCGCATTCTCCGAACTTGAAAAATATTCGCCTCAAGTAAGCCAGGATTCCCACGAATTTGTCGCGCACCTCTTCACGAGCATTTTTTCTCTCGTTCCAGACACGGCGTTGCACTTCTTCTTGCCTGGCCTGGACCTTCCGCTTGGGCGTAAGTTCATTTGCGCCAATTTACGGTTTCGCCCTCCACCCACTGTCTAGCTCTTTTCCGGCTGTTTGAGATTATTTCTGCAACCGGGGACACCTTTTTAGGAATCTCTTACTTAGGCCCATTCTCGGATTCAAAGGGCTGCCGGCAGTAGTGCCGCTGCACCGCACCGGCCCCCTTTGCTCATAGGAACTTCTCATGACCGCAAAAAAGTGGATTTTCACCGGAGCCGCTCTCGCCGCTGTCGGTGTTCTTGTCTGGCTTACGGTTGCCCGGTTCTCTTCCGAAGCCGATGGACCCGGCCACGAAACTCCGGGCTCGGGTGAATCAACCGTGGCGGTAGTGCGTGTCGGGCGCCACGATCTCGGAGAGACTCTCTCCATCTCCGGGGCTTTCAAAGCGTTTCAGGATGTGGATGTCCATGCCAAGGTCGCGGGCTACATCAAGGTGATTTACGTAGATGTCGGCGACCACGTAAAGCAGGGCCAGACTCTGGCAATTCTGGAAGTCCCGGAATTGGCCGCCCAGTTGGCCGGCGCGGATGCTTCGGCGCGCCGCGCCACCGAAGAGATAGGGCGTGCCCAGGGCGATCTGGACCGCGCGAAATCAATGCACACGGCGATGCATCTTGGCTATACGCGGCTGAGCGACGCCGCCAAGACGCAGGAGGGATTGGTGGCACTTCAGGATTTAGACGACGCCCAGGCCAAGGACTTGGAAACCCAGGCGCAAGTAGCCAGCGCCAAGTCGGCGCTTTCTTCGGCGCAACAGGCGCTCGAAGTCGCCCAGGCAAATCAGAAACAGATTTCAGCGCTCTCGGATTACACGCACATCACCGCGCCGTTTGCCGGCGTCATCACCAATCGCTACGCGGATACCGGCGCGCTCGTTGCGGCCGGCACTTCCAGCAGCACGCAAGCCATTCCGGTTGTGCGCATCGCACAGATTTCGGTATTGCGGCTGGTGCTCCCGATTCCGGAGTCCGCCGCCAGCCAGATTCGCGTGGGTAAAACACTGAAAGTACATGTGCAGGCGCTAAACCAGAATTTCGAAGGAAAAGTCTCGCGATTTGCGGACTCTCTGAATGAGCAGACCCGCACGATGGAAACCGAAATCGATTTCCAGAATCCCGACGGCAAGCTCATGCCCGGAATGTACACCGAGACATATTTTGTACACGATCAAAAGAAGGGCGTGCTGACCGTCCCGCTGGAAGCGCTCCTGCGCGAGGGCGACCAGGCCAAAGTCCTGGTCGTCAATTCACAAAACACCATTGAAGAGCGGCAAGTCAAACTCGGGCAAGAAGAAAGTAGGCAAGTAGAAGTGCTTGCGGGTGTGGCCGAGGGCGAACGTGTGATTGTTGGAGACCTTGGAGAATTTCGCTCCGGACAAAAGGTTCTGGCGAAAGAAATAGAAACCGGCTCCTCCAAGCCGTCGGGAGACCGCTGATGCCCAAGTTTGCGCTCGCTTACCCCTATTTCATCATTATGCTTTGTTTGGTCGTCGCGGTCGTCGGCGTTTCGACGCTCGTCCGCATGCCTGTGGACCTTTTTCCGCAGATCAACATTCCCGTGGTGGTTGTGGCCACCTTTTATGCGGGCATGCCTCCGCAACAGATCGAAGCCGACATCACCAATACCTTCGAACGGTTTTTCACCCTCGGCAGCAACATCGATCATATTGAATCGCGGTCGCTGACCGGCGTCAGCCTGATCAAGGTCTACTTCAAGCCGGGAACCGACGCGAACGCAGCTCTCAGTAACATCGCCAATCTTGCCATGGCCGACCTTCGGCGCCTGCCGTCCGGCACGTTGCCGCCGGTCGTCCTCAAGTTCGACGCTTCGAGCATGCCGGTGTGCCTGGTGACGCTGAAGGGGCAAGGCCTCAACGAAACGCAATTGAAGGACCTGGCGCAGTTTCAGGTCCGCAACCAGATTGCCAATGTTCAGGGAGCCTCGGTCCCCCAGCCCTTCGGCGGAACGTATCGGCAGATCCAGGTTTTCGTGGACCCCGTGAAGCTGGAAGCGCACCAACTCAGCCTAATGGACGTGGTCAACGCGGTAAACGACTCGAACCTGATTCTCCCGGCCGGTGACGTCCGCATCGGTAACCGTGACTACAACATTTACACCAACAGCCAGGTCCCGGACGCCGCGGAGATCAACCGCATCCCTCTCAAGACCGTAGGCTTGGGTTCCGTTCTCGTCGCCGACGTCGGCAAAGGCGAGGATTCTGGAGCTATCCAGACCAACGTTGTGCGCATTGACGGGCAGCATTCCGTCTACATCCCAGTGCTGAAGCAAGGCGGCGACAGCAACACCATCGCCATCGTGAACGGCGTCAAAGATGCCACCAAGCATCTCGTGGATATCCCCGACTCTCTGCGAACCGCCGTGGTTTTCGATCAATCTGTTTTCGTCAAGCTGGCCGTCAAAAACCTGATCAAGGAAGGCGGCATCGGCCTCCTTTTGACGGGCATGATGATTCTGCTTTTCCTTGGCAGCCCGCGCGCCACCTTCGCCGTCTTGCTTTCCATTCCGCTCTCGGCGCTCACCTGTTTTCTCATCATGAACGGCATGGGCGGCTCTATTAACACCATGTTGCTTGGCGGACTGGCACTCGCTTTCTCCCGTCTGATCGACGATTCCGTGGTGGTTCTCGAAAACATCTTCCGCTTCATGGAACAAGGTGTGGCCCCGCACGAAGCCGCGGAAAAAGGAGGAATGGAAGTTGCGCTCGCGGTGCTGGCGGCGACTTCCACGACCTCGATCGTTTTCTTCCCGGTCACGTTTTTCTATGGCGTGAGCCGCTATCTCTTTATCGACCTCGCTCTGGGCGTCGTGCTTTCCATTTTCGCTTCTTACATCTTCGCGATGACCGTCGTTCCCCTGTATTGCGCCAAATTCATCCGCGTCGAGCCTCACGAACTCCATGGTGAAACTGCCAAGGCCTCGCTGTTTGCCCGTCTGATCAAACGCTTTAATGAATCTTTCCAGAAACTCCTGCAGTTCTATGAGAGGAACGTCCAGATAGCCTTGAATCGCCCGAGACGGACTGTGGCGTTCATCATCGCAGGGGTTCTTGTCGTTCTGCTGGGCCTATTTCCCTTCGTTGGCACCGCGTACTTTCCGCGCACGGATCCCGGACAGTTTGTCATCAACGTCAAAGCACCCACGGGGACGCGCATCGAAGTGACCGATGCATATATTGCCGGCGTCGAAGACGAAATTCGCCACGTGGTATCGCGGGGTGATCTGGACATGATTGTCTCCAATATCGGTATTACTCCGGACCTTTCCGCCATCTACACGAGCAACGCTGCGATGCACACCGCTTTTGTGCAGGTCAATTTGAAGGAAGGACACAAGGTGGGCAGCTACGAGTACATGGCGCGCATCCGCCGCAAGCTCACTTCGGACCTGCCGCAGCTCAGCACCTATTTTCAGGCGGGGGGGCTGGTCGATTCCGTCGTGAATCAAGGCTTGCCGGCGCCGCTCGACATCCAAATCAGCGACAACAATCTGGCCGAAGCGCACGGAATCGCGGAGGACATCGCCTCCCGCCTGAAGAACTCCAAAAACGTGAGCGACATTCTCGTTCCGCAGGATATCGATTATCCGGGCCTGGAGCTGGACATCAATCGCGTGCAGGCGGGCCAACTGGGCTTGACGCCCAAAGACGTCGTGGACAACGTGATCACCGCGCTGACTTCCGACGGCGTCATTGCCCCCAGTTACTGGATCGATCCCGTCACTGGCAACAACTACATGCTCACCGTTCAATATTTCAATAAGCAAATCGGTGCGATGACCATGTCCGATTTCAAGAACATTCCGCTTCGCGCGAATAACTCCGCGGCCTACACGCCGCTTGAGTCCGTCGCGGCCATCAAGCCCATCAACACCCCGACGGAAGTGGATCACTACCAGATCCGCCGCGTGATGGATGTTTACGTCATGCCCAAGACCGAGGACCTCGGCGCCATCAACGCGGAAGTCAATCGCAACTTGAAGGAACTGAAAACCGGCAAAAATGTTCGCGTCACGGTGCGCGGCGCGGTCGTGGGCATGAATGAGTCGTTCAAGCGGTTCGCCATCGGTCTGCTGCTCTCGATCACTCTGGTATATCTCATCCTGATGGCCCAGTTCCGTTCCTTCCTTGATCCGCTCATCATTTTGACCGCCATTCCGCCAGGACTGAGCGGCGTGGTCCTGATTCTTCTCCTGACCCATACCACGCTAAATATTATGTCCCTCATGGGAGTGATCATGATGACCGGCATCGTCGTTTCCAACAGTATTCTGATCGTTGAATTCTCGGGCATCTTGCACGAGCGTGGGATGGGCTTGCGAGAAGCAACGGTCGAAGCCTGCAAAGTGCGGCTGCGTCCCATTCTCATGACTTCCCTGGCGACGCTCCTCGGCATGCTTCCGATGGCCTTGGGCGTGGAGGCTGGCAGCGAGCAATACGCTCCGCTGGCGCGCGCCATCATCGGTGGGCTGGGAATTTCCGTGGTCGTGACTGTTTTTCTTGTGCCCGCGGTCTACCTGATTGTTCATGGCCGCAAGCAATCGAGCGTTTCGGAGGTGGCGTCGTGAGCGCTCGCATCGCATCGCTGCTTCTCGCAGCCGCTTCCTCCCTGGTCGTGGCGATAACGCAGCGGGCCTCGGCTCAGACGCCGCCAGCCTCGGCGTCTGCTCCGGCAACACAAAACATGGGCGCGCCCCAGCAGAATGGCACGTCGCTAACCCTCGCCCAAGCCGAAGCCATCGCGATCAAAAACAATCCGCAGATCACCGTCGGCAAGTTGCGAGCCCTGGTCGCCCAACAATACGTGCGCGAAGTGCGTTCTGCCCTCCTGCCCACCGCAAATCTCAGCCTGACGGCGGTTGCCGCCGATCCAGGCGGCCGCATCACCGCCGGTGCGCTCAATAACCCGGTCGTTTATCCGCGCGCAGCGGGCGGCGCCAGCATCAGTCAGCTCGTCACCGATTTCGGCCGCACCACCAATCTGCTTTCCAGTTCCGAGTTCGGCGCCAAAGCCGAAGACCAAAATGCCGCGGCCACGCGCGCCGACATTCTTCTTGTCGTGGACCAGGACTTTTACAATACTTTGGAGACGAAAGCTCTCGTTCACGTTGCCGAAGACACGGTTCGCGCGCGGCAGACTCTCGCCCAAAAAGTTCAGGCCTTGACCGACGCAAAACTCAAGTCCGAGATCGATTTGAGTTTCTCCAAAGTCGAGTTGGCTCGCGCACAACTTCTTCTGCTCGAAGCTCGCAATAACCACGAAACCTCGCTCGCTTCCCTCTCCGCCATTCTCGGTTACCCCGACGAGCAGAATTTCCAACTCGTGGAAGAAGCCAGTTCCGTCACTCCCCCCGCCGTGGACGTCAGTCCCCTCATTCAAGAAGCCCTCCAGCAGCGCCCCGAAATCAAAGCGCTGCAATTTGAAGTCGAGTCCGCTGAAAAATTCGGCGGCGCCGAGCACGACCTCTGGCGTCCAACCGTCGAAGCCCTCGGCGTCGTCGGGCAAGCTCCCGTCCGCGACAATCACATCCCCAGCTGGTACGGCGCCGTCGGCGTCAACATCAACATCCCGGTCTTCAACGGCTTTCTCTATAACGCTCGAGGCAAAGCCGCCGACCTGCAAACCGAACTCAATCGCAAGCAGTTGCTCGATACTCGCAACAACATCGCCCGCGACGTCCGCATCGCCTGGCAGAATTCCAATCAGGCTTACGAGCGCCTTACCGTGACCCAGCAGCTTCTCGAACAGGCCACCCTCGCGCTCAACCTCGCGCAGGCGCGCTACAATCTGGGTCTCGGCTCTATCGTCGAGTTCACCCAGGCCGAACTTCAAAAGACCGAAGCCGACATCGCCGACACCGACGCCAAATATCAATATCGCTTGACGCAAATCGTCCTCGCTTTTACTATGTCTGAGCCGAAGTAGGTTCCCTTCCTCGCGTCGAGGGCGGAAGGCCGTAGTTCGAGGATGAAAATGAGCCGAGTTTTCAATTCGCGCGAATATGAACGAGGCTTTGCCGAAGGCAGGATCGTCCGGCAAATCGCCTCATTTTCGTGCTGTTGTTGACCGACGGACTCTTTTGTAAGCTTCGATTTATCAACGGTTTACGTCCAACTAACCCAGATTGTTACAGGATATTCACATTCGGTTGACGTAACTGTTACACACGGCCTTTACCTTTCTCCGCGGGGTGGTTCCTTTCCTCATCGGTAAGCGGTCGAATTTTGCTCCAAAGAGAGAGGCAATGAAAAAAATCGCAGCACTCACACTATCGCTGTTCCTCACAGTAGGAACAGCGCTCGCTGATACACCGAAGGACGCCGACGCGCAGCCTGCCAAGCCTGCTGCGCCGGCCAAGCCCAAGGCAGCCAAGAAAGCGGACAAGTCGGACGCGGCGATCGCTGCCGAGCTCGAGGAACTCCGTCAGGCTCTCCAAGCCCAGCAAGAACAGCTCACTTTGTTGAAGGAAGAGCTTGCCAAGCGCGATCGTCAGATTGACGAAGCTCGCGACGCAGCGGCGGCCGCCAATGCGCGCGCGACGGAAGCCACCACCAAGGCCACCGAAGCGGTCAACACCACCGCCGAAGTAAAGAGCAACGAAGCTACGCTGAACAACACCGTCGCGGATCTCAAGGCCAGCAACGAAGTGCTCAAGACCACCGTGGCGACGACGGCCGCGAAAGCCAACCCCGATCCAGCGGGCGACGAGGAAGGTCCAGCCTCGATTCGTTACAAGGGCATCACCATCACTCCCGGCGGCTTCGTCGCGGCTGAAACAGCCTTCCGCACTCATGCCACCGGTGACGATATCAACACCCAATTCACCGGCATCCCGTATCCCGGTCTCGGAATGGGCAAAGTGACGGAAAACGTTTTTTCCGCACGGCAGTCTCGTCTTTCCTTACTGCTCGAATCCAGGATTGGCTCCGCCAAGATGACCGGCTACGTCGAGACGGATTTTCTCGGTGCCGGCGCCACCTCCAACAATCGCCAGAGCAACAGCTACGTCCTCCGTTACCGTCAGTTCTGGGCTCGCGCCGCGTTTGATAACGGGTTCGCCTTCTCGGGCGGTCAGATGTGGAGTCTGGTCACCGAAAGCAAGAAGGGCATAGAGAATCGTCAGGAAGCCTTCCCCATGATGATCGACCCACAGTACGTCGTCGGCTGGGCCTGGCAGCGCGCCTATAGCGCCCGCGTGACGAAGAGCTTCGGCGACAAGTTCGCCGTGGCAGCTGCGATTGAAGGACCACAAACTACCATCGGCGGCCGCGGCTTCGGCACGAACTTCTTCATCAACACTCCCGGCCAGGGCGGCGGTCTCAATAACGCATTTGATGCTACCGGTTACACCACCAACAAGTCGCCTGATTTCCTCGTTAAGGCCGCTCTTGATCCGGGATGGGGCCACTTCGAAGTCGTCGGAATCGTTAGCCCCTTCCGTTCACGCACCTACCCTTGCGGCACTGTTCCGCTGATCGTCGCCAACCTTCCCGCCGACTGCGCCGGCAGCACCGCTTCCGTGGCAGGTGCATTCAACGATGGCAGGGTTGGTGGTGGCGCTGGCGCCACTGCTCGGCTACCTGTCGTGGCCAAGAAGGCCGATGTCGTTCTTCACATCCAGGGCGGCGACGGCATTGGCCGTTACAGCTCAGCCCAACTGTCCGACGTGACCGCCCGCCCGAATGGCACCCTCGCTCCCATCCGTGGCGCCGCTTATTTGGCGCAACTCGAGCTTCACCCCAGCCCCAAGTTCGACGTCTATGCCTACTACGGTGGTGAATACGCCGCTCGTACAGACTTCCAGTACATCAACGCGGATGGTTTCCCGGTCGGCGTTGGTTACGGCTCGCCACTCTTCAACAACACCGGTTGCTCAACGGAAACCGCTCCAACCTCTGATATCGTTCCTGGAGGCAGCGGCCCGTGCGCCGGAGACGTTCACAACGTGATCGAAGGCACTCTCGGCTTCTGGCACAACATTTACCAGGGGACCAAGGGCCGCGTTCGCTGGGGTGTTCAGTACTCCTACATTACGAAGATCGGCTGGTCCGGCGACGACGCCAGCGCCACGAACGGCTCAATTCAGGTTAGCACGCGTCCCAAGGCCGTCGAAAACATGGTCCTCACCTCTTTCCGCTATTACATCCCCTAAACCGGGAACACCTAGCGCTCCCGTCCACCCGTGGTGGACGGAAAAAGGGCAGCCCCTCACCGGGCTGCCCTTTTTTTTTCGGGCCCCAGTTGCCTTGGCCATTTGCCTCAACAACTTGTTGAGGACAGAAGAGTTAGGGTTGGGCACCGCCCCTTCGGACAAAATCAAAAAAACTCTCAATGGTTTGTAACAATGCTGTAACACGGAAGAGAGACACTTTAACAATCCTGGTCGACGGAAAATTTTTCGTGTGGGAGATGACGGATGAAGCGAATTGCAGGAATTGCCTTCGTTGTTCTCGGCTTGGCTGCCGCCGTTTGGGCTGACAGCACCCTTTCCATCAACGGCGCCGGCGCCAGCTTCCCCAACCCGATCTATACAAAATGGATTGCAGATTTTCAGAAGAAAAATACCACCATCCAGATCAACTACCAGTCCATCGGTTCCGGCGGCGGCATCAAGCAAGTCACGGAAGGCACTGTGGATTTCGGCGCCTCTGACGGCCCAATGAACGACGACCAGCTCAAGGCTTTTCAGGACAAGCACGGCTTCGGCATTCTCCACTTTCCCACCGTTCTCGGAGCCGTCGTCCCCACCTACAATATTCCCGGTGTGAACGCTGAGTTGAACTTCACCCCCGACGCTCTGGCCGGTATCTTTCTCGGAAAAATCACCAAGTGGAATGACCCAGCCATCGCGGGCGCAAACAGCGGCGTCAAGCTTCCCGCCGATGACATCGTTGTCGTGCATCGCTCCGACGGCAGCGGCACCAGCTACATCTGGACCGACTACCTCGCCAAAGTCAGCGACGAGTGGAAGGCCAAGGTCAATAAGGGCGCTTCTGTAAACTGGCCCGTCGGCCTCGGCGGCAAAGGCAACGAAGGCGTTGCCGGCGTCGTCAAGCAGACCCCCGACGCGCTCGGTTACGTCGAATTGATTTATGCCATCCAGAACAAAATGCCCTACGGCAAAGTGCGCAATGTGGCCGGCACTTTCATTAAGGCCGACCTGGAAAGCGTGACCGCTGCCGCTGCGGGCGCTGCCAAAACCATGCCCGATGATTTTCGCGTTTCCATCACCGACGCCCCGGGCAAAACCGCCTATCCCATCTCCAGCTTCACCTGGCTGCTCATCCCGCAAAAATTTTCCGATGCCGCCAAGCGCGACGCTCTGAAGGGATTCGTTAAGTGGATGCTCGCCGATGGCCAGAACGAAGTCGAAGCACTTTCGTACGCAAAACTTCCGAAGGAAGTTGTAGACAAAGAATTAAAGGCTCTAAACAACGTTCAATAACGTGGCTACCACAACCACCCCGGTTCCCGACGCGAGCCCCATTTCGGGCTCGCGAACCTTTTTAAGCCGGCTTACCGACGGGGACGAAATCGCCCGCGCTATCACGTTTGTGTTCGCGGCCTCGGTGGTTCTCATCACTGTTCTTCTGGTGCTTTCTTTGTGGCAGGGATCGGTGCTGGCCCGTCACAAATTCGGCTTCTCCTTTTTTGTCACGCAAGTCTGGGATCCCAACGCGGGGATCTTCGGCGCGCTTCCGTTTATCTACGGCACGCTGGTCACCGCCATTGTCTCGCTCCTGATCGCCGTTCCCTTGGGCATTGGCGCCGCAATTTTCCTGGCGGAACTCGCTCCCGCCCGCGTTTCGGATACTCTCGAGTTCTTCATTGACCTGCTCGCCGCAGTGCCCAGCGTGATTTACGGTGTGCTCGGCATTTTTCTCATCGTGCCGCTGATGCGCAGTTACATCGAGCCTGCCCTTAAAAAGACACTCGGCTTTCTCCCTCTATTCCAGGGCCCCGCTTACGGCATCGGCTTTCTTACCGCTGGCATCGTTTTGGCGGTCATGATTATCCCGTACATCATTTCCGTTTCCCGCGAAGTGCTGCTCTCCGTGCCGCGCGATCAGCGCGAAGCGGCCCTTTCTCTAGGGTCCACTCGTTGGGAATCCACGTGGAAAGTGGTTGTCCCCTTCGCCCGCACCGGCATTATGGGCTCCATCTTTCTCGCTCTCGCTCGCGCTCTTGGCGAGACCATGGCCGTCACCATGGTCATCGGCAACACCCCCAAAATTTCCGCTTCCCTCCTCGCTTCCGGTTATTCCATCGCCGCCGCCATTGCCAACGAATTCAACGAGGCTTCCAGTCCTCTCCATTCGCAGGCTTTGATTGAGCTTGGCCTGGTCCTCTTTCTCCTTACCTTCATTCTCAACGGCCTCGCCAGGCTCCTCATCCTGGCCACCTCTCAACGCGGCAGTGGAATGGGGAACGCATGAACGCCCGTCTGCGCTGGCGCAAATTCGTAAGCAATTTCATGCTTACCATGACCGGTGTCTGCGCTTTGGTCTCGGTCGCGGTTCTCTTCTTCATTCTCGGTTGTCTCGTCTATCAGGGCGGAACCTCTATCAACTGGGATTTCTTCACCAAGCTGCCGGTTCCTGTCGGTGAGACTGGCGGCGGCATGGCTAACGCCATCGTCGGCACTGGCGAACTGTTACTGCTGGCGACGCTGTTCGGCGTCCCCATCGGCTTCTTCGGCGCCATCTACCTGGCCGAGTTCAGCGGCAGCACCACGGCTTTTGTCGTGCGTTACGCCGCCGACCTCCTCAACGGCGTCCCCTCCATCGTCATCGGCATCTTTGCCTACGCCGTGGCCGTGGCCCCTTTCAAACATTTTTCTACCTACGCCGGCGGCTTTGCCCTCGGAATGATGATGATTCCCATCACCTTGCGAAGCACCGAAGAGTTTCTCCTCGCCGTCCCGCGCACTTTGCGCGAAGGCGCCATGGCTCTCGGCGCCAGCAAGTGGAAAACGATCGCCACCGTGATAGTCCCCGCCGCTTATCGCGGCATACTTACGGCTGTACTCCTCGCCGTGGCCCGGGTAGCCGGCGAAACCGCTCCACTGCTGTTCACCGCATTCGGCAACACCTATTGGAGCAGAGGCTTGAAAGACGCCACCGCTTCTCTTCCAGCCGTCATCTATTCCTACGCGCTCTCGCCGTACGAAGACTGGCACCGCCAAGCCTGGGCCGCTGGCCTCGTCCTCCTGGTTTTGGTTTTGGTTATCAATATTGTTGCCCGGGGAATTCTTTCTCGCGGCATTTCGGTTCCGAGGTCATAATTCATGCACGCTTCTGTGAGGCAAGCAGTGTCCGTAAACATAACCCCTCCGGTAACGACGGGCGCGAGCCGTGAAACGGCGGCTCCCGCTGCTATGCGCATGACCATTTCCAACGTCAACTTCTGGTACGGTGCCAAGCAGACGCTCTTCGATATCAACTTGGGCATCGCCACCAGCAAGGTGACCGCGCTCATCGGCCCCTCCGGCTGCGGCAAATCCACGCTCTTGCGCACTCTCGATCGCATGCACGAAACCGTGCGCAACGCCCGTCTCGAAGGTGAAATCCTTCTCGATGGCAAAAATATTCTCGCGCAGGACGTCACCCTCCTGCGCCGCCGCATCGGCATGGTTTTTCAGCGCCCCAATCCCTTTCCAAAATCCATTTTCGAAAATGTCGCCTACGGCCTCCGCATCAACGGTTCCAAGATTCCTATCGCCGAAGCCGTCGAGAAGAGCCTCCGCCACGCCGCCTTGTGGGACGAAGTGAAAGACCACCTGCACAAATCTGCCTACGAACTTTCCGGCGGACAGCAGCAGCGCCTCTGCATCGCCCGCGCTCTTGCCGTCGAGCCGGAAGTGCTTCTCCTCGACGAGCCTTGCTCCGCTCTCGATCCCATCAGCACCGCAAAGATCGAAGAGCTCCTCGTGCAGCTGAAGGATCTCTGCACCATCATTACCGTCACTCACAACATGCAACAGGCCGCCCGCATCAGCGATTTCACCGCCTTCCTGCTCACCGGCCAGCTCATCGAGTTCAGCCCCACGCCGCAGCTCTTCACTAAGCCGAGCGATCCGCGTACGGAAGCCTATATCACCGGCCGCTTTGGATGATGCACTGAGGCAGAAGAGAATTAAGATATTCGCCACGCTTTAGTTGGGTGAGGGAAAAGATCTCATGGAACGCCACTTCGAAAGAGATTTGAACGAATTGAAAGAGCGCCTGCTCTGGATGGGCAGCCTCGGCGAACGCGCCGTCCATCAGGCCGTCCACGCGGTGCTCGAAGCCGATGAACAGCTTGCCAAGCGTGTGCTCGATGAAGAAGACGCCATCAACGAATTGCAGCTTGAAATCGACGACCGCGTCGTCCAGCTCCTCGCCCTTCATCAATTGATGGCCATTGATCTCCGCTTCGTGCTTGCCGTTTCCCGCATCAACAATGACCTCGAGCGCATCGGCGACCAGGCCGTCAACATCGCGCAAGCCGCGCAGCGCATCCTCCGCCATCCTCGCGTGAAGCCTTACGTCGACCTCCCGCGCATGAGCGAACTCGCCGAAGAAATGGTCCGCAACGCCCTCAACGCCGTTGTCCGCCGCGACGTCGACCTCGCTCAAAAAGTTCTCGCCACCGACGACCAAGTCGATCAATACCGCGACCAAATTTTCCGCGAACTCCTCACCTACATGATGGGCGATTCCAGCGTCGTCTTCCCCGCCTTCGAGCTGATCCTCGTCGCAAAAAATCTCGAACGCATCGGTGACCACGCCACCAACATCGCCGAAGACGTAATCTACATCGTCCAGGGCCAGGACATCCGCCACCCAACCGTGGACCGCCGCTAACACCAATCTGCGCGGCAAATTCTCCGCGCCCTCTGTGCCCTCCGCGAATTTTGTGTAAGGTTTTTCCCTTCTTTATTCCCGCTTCTTACAAAGGCAATCCTCAAACAGTGGCTGACTTGACGTCTTATTT
Organism: Candidatus Acidiferrum sp.; assembly: GCA_035313865.1. Taxonomy (GTDB): domain Bacteria; phylum Acidobacteriota; class Terriglobia; order Acidiferrales; family UBA7541; genus Acidiferrum. The sequence continues at coordinate 1,051 of DATFZY010000172.1, read as the reverse complement.
AGGCGGTATATCATCGGAAGAGTTTTGGAGGTGCCCATGGCACGCCATCGCGTCTCGTGGCTGGTATTGCCGGTGGCTTTATTCGCGACTTCCGCCTCGTTCCTTCCCGCTCAAGAACCTTATGCTGGCACTCGCCCAGCGGGCAAGATTCCCGACGTGGCCGCTAATCCCGGCGCGGAAGATATGTACGTCCCCCCCAAGCCCGGGCTGCCCTTCACGGGCAAATCGACAGTGAGCTGGACGAGTCCTGATGGATCCACGTCTCATTTCGCGTTTATGAGCATGCTGGCGCGGGACTCCTCGGGGAGAATCTATTTTGAGAGTCGCCGGAGAATGACGCAATCCGGCGAGATTTTGCCGAGGTGGAACTTCATCATCATTGACCCGAAGGAGGAGACGCGCACTACGTGTTACGTCTCGACGAAGACGTGCCGGATTAACGCATTTCGGCTGACTGCTTACGCGAAATCGGAAGGAGGTGAGGAGGCCCCGCGCGCCTCGACCATGCAGTCCGTCAGTTTGGGTACAAGTGTGATGGACGCTCTAACCGTCGAGGGTACACGCGAGACTACCTCAGTGGCCGCGGGTGCTTACGGAAATTCCGAGCCGCTGCTTATCACCAGAGATGTGTGGCATTGTTCCGAACTGAATCTGGATGTGGCCGTAACGAAATCTGACCCGCGCAGCGGTTCATTCGCCCGCAAGATCGAGATTCTCTCACGTTCCGAGCCGGATCCGGATTATTTCGCCATCCCTTCCGACTACACGTTTTTGGATAATCGGCCCGCGGCGAAAAAATAGGGCCAAGCTCCATCCCTGACAGGACCGTTGACTACCGTACGCAGTTCATGCTGGACCTGCTTGCCAAAAAATAACGGGAGGGGGCTTCACTGGGGAAGCGGCAGTTAAGCTCTAACGTCTCGTAGGGGCGGGGCTTGCCCCGACCTTCCGTTCAGCTTCCCGCCGCCTGCAACAAACCGCCAGAGGAACAAGAGCAGCAATATGCACAGGCTCAGGATCCCGCCGACCCAGCGGTCCCACGTCCGCTGGA
>DATFZY010000171.1:0-165181 GCA_035313865.1 Candidatus Acidiferrum sp. | reverse complement strand
GCTCACGGGGAGATATGATTATGGAATTCCTGAGGCTTTCTTGGGTGTAGACGATTTTGTGGCGGTGAGAGCCTGTTTGTTCAGCCGGCTTCTACAACGTTCCGGCTGCGCTGCTAAACCGTTCCAAACAAACCGGTTATTTCCCGCAAAATTCAACAAAGTTCACAAAAGGTTCAAAGCTGGTTCGGGACCAGGAGGTCGGCGACTGAAAACCTTGACCGGTCTTCGATGACGACGTATTTCACCGTTTACTATGTGCCACCACATCTCTGATTGTTTGCTGTTTCCCTGTCCTCAACTAGTTCAGTGTCGGTGCCAATCCGTCCGATAGATGGTTTCGGAATTCCGACGTCTGAACGCGGGAACAATACGGGAACATTAAGAGTTCCCTTCCCTTTCTGGCTGTGTCTTCCTGTTCCTTCGCGTGCCCGTAAGTGCTTGAAATTCCAGATCAAGGTGCTCTGTCGCGGCAGAGGTCGCGAGTTCGAGTCTCGTCGTCCCCGCCATTCTTTCCAAAAGACGTACGTCGAGTTCGGAGAGGCTGGCGATTTTACTTGCGCCAGGAAATTATGGGCGCTTGTAACTCGCAGAGAGTCCACGGTTTCGTGGCGCCCCAGCCACAAATGGTGTAACTTCTGTTGGCCAGCCTGCAACTAATGGTATCCATGGAGAGGACAATGCATATCTCGAAGATTTCCGGCCACTTATGTGCCGCGGCGCTGGCTTTATTGGCGACGATTCTTACGCTCACCGTTCCGCACGTCTCGGCCCAGTCCCCCTCTCAGAATCCAGTCCCGGCTGGGCATGAGGGCATGGATATGTCCATGCCGATGGCCGACCAGGCGCCAATGGACCCCGCGCACATGGCCAAGCTGGTGGAAGACAAAAAAGAGAGTGAGTTCAACCATCATCTTGCGGGAGTGCTAGTCATTGTCGCGGCTCTTTTTCTGCTTGGTGAAGAAACTTTGCGGCGGCGCTGGCCCTTCGTGCGATTCGCCTGGCCTGCCTGTTTTTTGCTGGCCGGTTTGTTCCTGCTGGTCTTCAGCGACACGGAACTCTGGCCCTTCGGTCCGCAGAGCTGGTGGTACGGACTGTCCCACAACATGGAAGATGTGCAGCACAAGACGTTCGCCGCGATCCTGCTGATTATTGGCGTGCTGGAGATTCAGCGCGTGCGAGGCGTTTTGAAGGCTGCCTGGGCCGGGTGGGCATTTCCGGTGCTCGCCATCTGCGGTTCGATCTTGCTCCTTTTTCATGAGCACCATAGCGGGATGCATGGCGCGGATCACATGACTGTGATGGCGCGCATTAAGGCAGAGCACTTGAGTTTCGCGATCACCGGCGGCAGCATCGGGCTAGTCAAGGGACTCTCCGAGCTGCGCACGCCATGGAAGAGCATCTTCCAGAAAGCTTGGCCGGTCCTGATGATCATTCTTGGAGTGCTGCTCCTGCGCTATACGGAATAGCTGACACACGTTTTACTTCGCGAACTTCCGGACGCTGAAGGAAATCGGAAGGCCGATGGTGATCATTTTTACCCCTAGCCCTAGAAGCAACGCGCGAAGCTGGTATGGGCCTCTGGCGTGAAGCGCGGATAGCGGCAAAACGATCAGATTCATTACCTCCTGAACTGCAGCGCCGTAGAACAGGCCGCAGACCAGCGGATGTCCCCTCAAAAAGCCAAGCCTGCGGCTTGAAGCGTAATAAAAAGCCGCGAATGAGCACGCGATAAAGAAGTGCAAAAAGACGCCAAGAATATACGTGCCCGCGCCGCCGTTGAAAGCTGACGGTCCCAGCAAACCCGCGGCGACCGCGAGCGGGATGTTCCATCCAAACAGAATGCAAGCTTGCGTGAGGTCCACGGCCCCGGCAACCAAGCCGCCTACTCCGATTGCCAAAAGAGCGTTTCTTTTACCCGTGGGCCCAGGTGCCGAGTTTCCGGTCATTTCAATGTCCCCTCTTTCACGTTTAGTTGGTTTACGTTGTTGCGCGATGCAACTGAATTGAAACTGAATCCACCCACGCGATTGGCCGCAAAGCAGACCAAATTTTCGGGAAGCGTAACCCGGGCGAATTTATTTAAAGAGAGCGAGATCGATGGCATCGGCCATAGCCCGGTAGCCGGCAACGTTAGGATGGAGATGGTCTTCGAACGCGAACTTCGGCAATAGCCTGCTGGGATGATCTGGATCGCGGAGGACCGCGTCGAAATCTGCCACACCATCGAATGAGCCGCTGGTCCTGATCCATTTGTTAATAGACTGGCGAGTGGCTTCTTTTGTTTCCGAGTAGTAGCCGGGAAGATCGACGCCTTCAAAGGGTGTAATGGTGGCGCCAATCACCTTCACTCCACGAATGTGGGCGCGGGAAATCAATTGGAGGTACGCGGCGATTAAATCGTCGGCGGTGCGCATGGCGGCCGGATCGGCGAGGTATTGCTCGCCCAGTTTTGCGCCGGGGAAACCTATGTCATTGATTCCCTGGAGCAGCACGACGTGAGTTACGCCGGGTAACCCCAGTGCGTCCCGGTCAAAGCGCGCTAGGGCGCTAACCCCGTAGCAACCGAGATTGGGCATGAAGCAGTCATTCAGCACACGGGTGCCCACTATGCCCTCATTGACGACGGCGACGTTCGAACCATCCCGCGCCTTCGCGAGACGGCGGGCCAGATCGCTGGGCCAATTGTCGTCGGCATCCACGGTCGAGCCATCGCCATCGGTGATGGAATCTCCAAACGCCACGACCAGGCGCAGGGAGGTCTGCGCGGGGACGAGCACGGCGGTGAGGAGGATGGATGACGCAGTGACGGCGCCGCCTTCTATTTTTTCTGCGCGAGTGTAATCGCCGTGTTGCGAGATCGCTGCGCGCTTGAGAGCCATCCAGTGCCCGGTCGGGACTGCGGTGCGTTTTGGGAAGTAGATACTGATGCTGATTTCGGCTCCGGGAGGCAGGGGAAAGGGCAAGGGATCGCTGAGCATTGGCGCGCCTACTGGAATCGTGACGGAACTGCGGCCATCGAACGTTAAGGCCTGGATTGAGCCTGGCTTGACGCTGGCTGCGTCGCTCGGCAGCGCCACAGTTGCTGCGCCGATCACTACCGGCGCGGAGCCATATTCGTTGGAGAAACGAATGCGGATTTGCGATCCTCCGATCGAAACGCGCACGCGCTCTCGCACGGTCTGGCCATCGATGTTGAGCAGCGGCTTTTTTGGATCAGGCGCCACTGGCTGAGGGCTCGTTGCCCAGGTAGCGATCCAGGAATTTTGCGCAGCCGCATCCGGTTGCACTACAAACACAAGAAAGCAAACGAAGACAAAAGTGCGCAGCGCGTTCATGAAAGTGGCGCTGGGCATTCGTCTACCTCAGAGCCGAAAAGTCCGACGGACGCATGAACACCTCGTCCACCCCGTATTTTTCGCCAGCCTTGTCTACAAGCGGCACGGCAGCTTTTCGATAGGGCAGAAATTCCGGATCGGAGTGAAGGGCGTCCCAGTTCTTTTTGGCTTCGGCGAGACTCGGGTGGGCCACAACGTAGATAAACGTTTCCTTCCAGTCTGGATTATCGGTGGGCACCCAATAGCCGATGACATTGAGGTCGTGCTTCGCCATCAGCTTGGAGAGATCGCGAAAGATGGACTCGAGCTCTGGCACTTTGCCGGGGATCGTGTGATAAACCATCAGCTCGAAGACGCGATTGCTGTCCGCCCTCACCTGTTTCAGGTGCATCCAGCGGGCTGTAACGAGCGATCCCGCGGCAAAGAAAAGCAAGGCAATTCCAAGAACCGGCCACCCTGTGAATTTCCAGGATTTGGACACTAGCAAGGCCGACTTATGATTCGAGTTCATGAGTCCCCCTTTTTTTTCGGCACAGCACCCTCACATCTTTCGCTCGGCTAAGTCAGTTGACTGACTGCGACAATACCGAAGAACACGCAGCGGCGTCAAGAGTTGACGCATCACAACTGGCCTTTATACAATTTGAGTCAGTCAACTGACTATTGGACGGAGCAATGCCACAATTGAAAGCAGACAACCGGACGCGCCTCCTGCAAGCGGCCGTTAAGGTCACCCACCGCTACGGATTCGGCCAGGCGGCGATTGCCGACATCGCGAGAGAGGCAGGAGTCCCATTGGGCAACGTCTACTACCACTTCCGGACGAAGGACGAGATTGGCAGAGCCATTATTGACCTGCGCGTTTCGCGATTCAGGACGCTGCTGGAGGAACTGAACAAAGCGAAGTCTCCCCAGGAGCGGCTGTGCGGCTTCGTTCAGATCAAGATTAAAAACAGCGGGGATCTGGCACGCAGGGGCTGTCCGGTTGGAACCTTGTGTTCCGAGCTTCAGAAGCACGGCGGCGCCGCTGCGAAGAGGTCCAGGATACTGTTCGCAATGGCTCTCGAGTGGATGGAGGCGCAGTTCAAAGCCATGGGCAGGGGAGCGGATTCGCGCGGGCTCGCGGTTCATCTCCTATCAGCAACGCAGGGCGTATCCGTGCTGGCTCACACTTTCCACGACCCCGGCTTAATCACAAACGAGGCGGTGCGGCTCAAGGAATGGATTCGCTCTCTCTGACGAAGTGGATGGCTTGGAGGTCTGGGAGCAGCGCGACCTATTTCTTGGATATTGTTCCGCGAAAGACTTCCTGCGCGGGATCATAATGAAGTTCGATCACCTCCATAAAGCCGTCCGCTGCGCGGCGGTCGATCTCATACTTCCAGTGGCCAAGATCGTCGGGCTTCTGAGAAGTCAGATTTGCTATCCAGAAGGAATTCAGGTAGCCGCCGCCGCTTGCTTCCTCTTTCTCGAGAATGAAGCGATAGCGGATTACTTTGTCCTGCTTCGGACTGTAGCCAAGGATGGTGGCCTCGGTCTCCACGCAGTCCTTGACGTTGAAAAAAGCGACCTCGATCGGCTGGCCATCGCCATTGTAGTCTTCCGGGTGCAGAAACTCGGGAGTTCCCTCCCCTGCCGTAAGTTCTCCTTTGACCTGATAGGGATCGGGGGCGATGCGGTAGGGCAGCTTGAATTTCTCTGTGCTCGCGGCAATCCAGTTGGGATCCCGCAATTCGACGGTATTGATAAACGTTCTGGTCTTTGTATCCGCCAACGACAAGTAAACGCTTCCCTCGTTGTAGCTGCCAAGGGAATGATCCTGGCAGGTGTAGGGGTTATCCGGCGTCAATGGGCCGCGGTCATGCTTGGTCTGCTCGCCCATCCACAGCACGAATGCCCGATTGGGATGAACGGCCGGCGGGATGTTCCTGGTTTCGATTACCTGATCGTCGGCGTCCAGATCCTTGTAGGGCGGCTCGGGGCCTTTGTGCTCTGTGGATGGTGGAGCGGGAGGTGGCGGGGGCGCGGGCAAGAGCACAAAGCGCTCGTCTGCCGGTGGAGGAGGCTCGCCCGGGTTCAATTGAGGATGTTGGATCGGGGAGCCACTGCTGGAGCCAGATTCTCCACTGGACGCTTTGCGCGCCGCGTCCATTCGCGGTTCGAGAGCGGCAATTTCGGAGCTGACCGAGATTGCCGCTGCCGGATCGAGAACGGTGGATTTCACGTACAGCAGAGATCGCAGAGCAATCAGCCCATCCATGTCTTCGTTTTTCAGGGATAGCACCTTGCGCGCGGCCTCGATGCCTTCGTTGATCACGGGCAGGTATTTCCGCGCGAGCCCCGCGCGAAGAAGCGGCTCCGAAACTGAATCGGCGCCGGAAGAACTAGCTTTGGCCGACTGGCGAGCGGCGCGGAGGGGATTGTCCACTAGATTCAGAGCTATCGCGGCCAGCGAGAAGTTGCCTTTTCGGGAATTCGGGTCCACGGCCAGAAATTTCTTCATCCAATCCCGGGCCTCGTCGAAATGATGGGCCTGAAATTCGGCCACGGCCATGTCCCAGAGCAGTACCGGATTGGCAGGATCGCCGGACAAAGCATCCTGATAGGTCTTAAGTACGAACTCCCTGCGCTCTTTCATCTGCCGGAAGCCCATAGGGAATGAGTCGACATAGAGATAAGCCAATTGGAGGCGGGCAATCAGAGACTGCGGGTCCGCGGCCACGGCGAATTCCAGGCGGTCGATGGCGATCTCAGATTGCATCTCGGAGTTCTTGCCAGGATCGTACCCCTGATTGAATGCTTCATCGGCTTGTTTTACCAATGCTTCCGCGTTGCTCTTTTGAGCGCGCGCCGGAGCGGCGGCGAGCAGGAGCCCTAACCAGAAAACGCAGAGAAATTTCCATCGCTGTGCAATCATTTTGGCAAGTCGTTTCTCGACACTCGAGCTATAACGAATGCGGAAGCGCTTGTCAATTGATTGAGGACGCGATGCGGAATGCAGGGTTGCGCCGCTTCGGCAGCTGAAGCCAGTGCGCGAGGCATGAGCGATCCTGATTGACACTCTGAGGGCAATGGAATAAATTTCATCGCAACAGGAGAAAAGGAGCACACAATAGTGTCTGCCGGTATGAGATTGCGACCCTCGCTAATCCGTTTGGTGTCTTTTTTGATGGTGCTCCATTGTCTTGCCCTCCCGCAAGCCTCCAGCCAGCGTGCCAGCGCTATCAAGAAAAAAGGACTGACGGATGCGCTGGCAACCGGGGGACTCTCCGTCGCGGAACTTACAAAAATTATCGAAGAGCGCGGTGTCGATTTTCGGCTGACGTACGACACCGAAGAGGAATTACGAAAAGCGGGAGCAACCGACCCGATTCTGGACGTTGCCCGGAAGCACTACCGTCATGCTCCGTCACCTCAAGCAGACCGCGCGAAGGCCGCCAGCCTGGTGAAGTCCTCGCGTGCCTTATTCGACGCGCACAACCCGACCAGTGCACTGCCCGTAGTCAATGAAGCACTGGACCTGGACCCTGACAATGCCGATGCGTACGTGCTGCGCGCGCAGATTTATTACGCGAGCGGGGATGCAAACCGGGGGCAGGTAGACGCGAATATCGCGCTGCAAATCACGCCTGGCAGCAGAGAGGCAAAACAGCTACTACAAACCGGGAAGGGACCCGAGATAGCGACTGCCTCGCCGAACAACAGCAACAACAATACCAACAACAATACCAACAACAGCGGTACGGAGATTCCTTCCGCCGGAAGAGCGGGCTTCCTGGGCTTCCGCATGCGCCCAAGAAATGGAGTCTACGTTGTTGTTGGCGCACTTCCCTATGGAAGCGCCGCACGCGGCGGAGTCCTTCCGGGCGATGTGATAGTTTCCGCGAATGGGATGGCGTTTAAGGACTTCTTCGACCAGTACCTGACGCCAGGAAAACTCACGCCAGGTCAGACGGTTAGTGTGCAGATTCAGCGCCAAGGCCAGACATTGGATTTGCAACTGGTGTCCCTGCCGCGCCCCAATGCGGGAGACGAGGCCTTCAACTACTACAGCAAGATGATCCAGCAATTTCCCGGCAATGCCGAAGCGTATCTATATCGTGCGGCGTCTTACGCGCAGGCCAAGAATTACGCGCCGGCACTCGCGGACGTCAACACATTTGTCCGCCTGAATCCGGGCGATTCGGACGGTTTCAATCTGCGCGCAGGTATCAAAGACGCGATGGGCGACAAGCAGGGCGCTCAGGCGGATCTGGCTGCCGCGAACAATCTAAATGGAACCCAGAACCCGCAGACCAATCCGCCGCAGGGGAACGTTCCGCAGAATAATGGCAACCAGAACAGCGTACCGGCGAACAACAACCCGGCCGGCGACCCTGCACTCCCCGGGATGTGGACGCTCCTGGAATACAACCAAGCGTATAAACTCACGCAGAATGAAGACCACCTGTACTTCCAAGGCGTGGGCGTGCTTGCCAATGGAGAAGCTGCAAAGACCACCGACAAAAAGGGCAACGTCATTTACAAGGGCAAGTGGCACCTGACCAACGCGAACGGGACCATAAGCGTATGGAATTTTGTGCTGAAGAAGGTCACTCCGCAGCGCATTGAAGGCACAGTGATGACGCTGGGCTTTACCGGACAGGCGGTAACGTTCATCCCTCGCTAGGCCGATCAGGGACACAGACAACGCAGTTTGCGCGGATACTCGTTACAGGACTTTTTTGAGGTTGCCGACCAGCCGCTCCGCGATTTTCTTTTCGCCGCCGTGAACCTTGGTAAGATAAAGGCCCTTGTCGCCGGCTTCGCCAGCCCAAAGCTCGGCGGTGCCACGGATATCCGTGATAGTGACGTTTCCGCGCCCGTCGGCGACAGTTCCCTTCATGATGGCATCCGCATCTTCCGGCCGCAGCACGATCACAAAACGCCCGGGCAACTGCTTGGAGATTTCCGTCTTGATGAACTCATCGAGGTCGCTCGCCATCTTCTCGATGTAGAGTTTCTTGACGTCTTTGATGGAAGTGATGACGGGAGCATTGGCCGGAGCAACAGCCGTATCTTTTTTCTTCTCGGCTGGCGGCTGTGGGGGAGTTCCCGAAGATCCACCCGAGCCTGGCGATGACGGGACCTGGCCGCCCGACTGTCCACCATTTCCTGCCGGCGGCGCGCCGCGATAACTTGCGCGAACGGCAGCCAGCAGATCGGCATCGGCGCCCGCGGCTTTCAGTTCCGACTCTATAGCTGGAGTTAGTTCAAATTCCACACCACGTGCTTTTACAATTTTGGCGAGCTCGGCGTTGCTGAGGCCGTGTGTGTTCAGGGAATCGAGCAAGCCTTTGTAAGTAATGGGCTTGGAGTTCTGCGCTGAGAGGCCCGCCACGCAAAAAAATGCCAGAATTGTACAAAGCACACTTCTGGTCAGTTTCGAGAACCTCATCGGGTCACCATGAAAATGACATTTACTGATCGAGAGCCTTTAAAGCCTTAGAGCGCTGGTCACTCTTATCGCTCTTCTTAGGAGCGGGCTTACTTTTGCCGTTAAGCGCGTCCAGCGCATCCTGGCGTTTTTGTTCTTCGGGACTGAGCTTGACGCTGCCGCCGGAGCCTTTCTGCTTGCTGTCTTTTGACGGGTTCGGGTCGACGACCACCACACCAGAGCTGTTGCCTCCCTGCTGCGGTAAATCTTGAGTCTTGATATCGGTGGACGGGTCCGAACCGGTATTGGGAACGGTGACAACACCGTTGCCTGTCCCCGGCGGATTATCGGTCTTCGCGGCATTCGCGCCGCGGATGCGAAGAACGATGGTGAAGATGAGAAGAAGTGCCATCACCGCGGTCGCAGCCAAAAGCACCTTCATTACAGGGCTTTTCTTTGCGGCCTCGCGAGCCGCGGCGGCTGCGCCTTGCAGAGCCTGTGCAGCGGGGAGTGCGCCGGAGTACGTGCCCACCGCTTCCGGCGGGCGGGCCGGCAGCAGAACTGATCCACTCGTGCGCGGCGACGAGCGCGTTGCGAATCCCTGGTCAATCAGCGCCTGGCTGAATTCATCCGCCGACTGGAAGCGGTCCGCTGGAGACTTGGCCATAGCCTTGGCCACAATCGCGTCCCAATTCGCGGTAGACGTACAGCCGAGCACTTGTCCAAGCAGGGGCGGTTGCTGCTCCATGTGCGCCTTGATCAGCTCGAAATCCGTGGTGCCGGTAAATGGCAACTGCCCGGTGAGCATTTCATAGAGAACGACTCCGGCGGCATACAAATCCGAACGGGGATCGGCTTCATCGCCCTGGATACGCTCGGGCGAGATGTATTCGAGCGTGCCGATAATGCGGCCGGTGCGCGTCATGCGCGAGGAGCCCAGGACGCGCGCAATGCCAAAGTCGGCCACTTTGACGCGCATATCCTCGGTCACAAGGATGTTGCCCGGCTTGATGTCGCGATGCAGCACGCCCATGCTGTGGGCATGTGACAGACCGTCCAGCGTTTGGCGCATGATGGAACCTGCAAGGTTCGCGTCCAAGCACCTTTCCTGCTGAATCATTTTCTCGAGCGTTTTGCCACGGACGAACTCCATGGCCATGTAGTAGTCGCCGCCTTCGAGGAAAAAATCGTAGAGAAGAGCGATGTTCGGATGATTCAGGCGCGCCAGGGTGACGGCTTCGCTGCGGAACCGCTCAATCAGCTCGGGCTGGCGGGCCAATTCCGCGCGAAGAACCTTCATGGCCACAGGGCGTTCCGTCAAAGTATCCACGGCTTCATAAACCGCGCCCATCGCGCCGGCGCCTAATTCCCGGACGATGCGGTACTTCTGGACTGTACTGCCGATCATTGTGGCACCTCTACTGCGCGGGTCTCTTTGAGCGCGTCGGCCTGATCCTTGATCGAGTAAATCGCGACTGCCGCTACGGTTATATTATCGTAGCCGCCGCGATCTTTGGCCATCTGGATTAATTTCCGGCAGGCATCGCCGGGAGAGGCGCCCTTCATCACGGACATCATCTCGGCGTCGGCGACAAGGTCGTGAAGGCCATCCGAGCAGAGCAGGAAAGCATCTCCTTCTCTTACGTCCATGGGCTCGGGCCATCTCATGATGGTCATTTCCGGCTTGGTGCCCATGGCGCGGAGCAACACGTTGCGATCCTCGTGATGCTCGGCTTCTTCTGCGGAGAGCAAACCCTGACGCACCATCTCCTGAATCGCGGTGTGATCTTCGGAAAGCTGGTAGATGGAGTCGCCGCGCACCAGGTAGAGGCGGCTATCGCCCACATGAGCAGCCCAAGCTTCGTGGCCAACGATGGCCAGCGCAGTGCACGTAGTGCCCATGCCTGCCATCTCGGCGTTTCTGGTGGCCTGTTGCAGAATATCGCGGTTGGCTTCCTGGAAGGCTTTCTCCAGCGCTTCCCCGGGAGTGCCTTTGGCGCTTTGGTAGACCTCGGCGATCACCTTCACGGCAGTCTGGCTGGCCACTTCCCCGGCCTTGTGCCCGCCCATGCCATCCGCGACGATGACCAGCAGGCCGCGGGCCGCGGCATTGCCATTCGAGGCGTGTACAATCTTGCCGGAGTCCTGATTGTTGGTTCGGTGACAGCCCTGGTCACTCAGTAAAACAGCCTCCGGCTCATGGAGAAGAGGCGCCTGCGAGGGCTGGGGCGCCGTCTCTTCCTTTTTACGCGATTTTGAGAACCAGGACAATTAGCGCTCCTCAATCCGCTCCATCACAAACGTATACACCTTACGCTCCGTCACGTCGAAGCGCTTCTCCAGGTCTTTATAACCTTCGCGGCGAAGTACGACGTGTATCTTGTCACCAGTCCCCGCCTGCAAAGTCAGCGGGGTAACGCCGACAAGCTGATCTTTGCAGAACACCTGGGCCGAGCCCTCGAAAGTGTCCAGCCGCACCGTCATCTTTTCTGCCCTTTCAGCGTCAGTTCCGGAAGTCCCCTCGAAGCATGCCCCGATTGGCGAACCCTCGGCCGAGGGATGATAGCCCCGCAGTACTCCGATAGCCAGCGCGATGAACACCGCAGCACCGCCAAGTATAACTCCCAGGCGCAAGAACGGAATCTTCCGCGCAACAGGCGACTCTGGTTTCGCGTCCGGGATGGATCCATCCTTCCGCTTCTGCGTTCCCTGGAGCGCCATCAGCAATTCGCTGCCGGAAGCAAAACGCTTTGCAGGATCTTTCTGAAGGCAGCGATTGAGCGCCTTTTCGAAGCTGGGAGCGATGGTGGTCTGCACCCGAGAGACGGGCGGGTAGTCTGCGTTCAGGATTTGTGCATAAAGCGCCGACGGATTGTCCGCCCCAAAAGGCAGCTTTCCCGTCAGCATCTCGTACATCAGTATCCCAAGTTGCCAGACATCCGTGGCGGGAGTAACTTCCCGCCCTCTCACCTGCTCCGGCGCGAGGATGCCGGGAGTGCCAATCACCATTCCGGCGCTGGTCAACTTCTGGGTGTTTTGAAAACGGGCGATACCGAAGTCCAGAACCTTGATCGCGCCGGCAGAGTTTATTTTGACGTTGCCGCTCTTGATATCGCGGTGAAGCACTCCATTTTTGTGGAAGTGCGCGACAACCTCGCTCGTCGCGCAGGCGATGCGAAAGGCTTCGCTTGGGGGAATCGCTCCGCGACGATTCAGAATGCTGGCGATCGTTTCACCATCCACAAATTCCATCAAGATGCAGGGACGGCCGCGGTATTCGTAAAAACCAAGATACTCGGCAACGCCTGGATGCCGCAGGCTGGCCTGGATCCCGGCTTCGTCATAAAACCTCCGGACGGTGTTGGGGTCTGTCACACCCTGGGAAAGAACTTTAATGGCGATGACCCGCCCGATATGGGTGTGCGTGGCCTTGTAAACTTCTCCCATCCCGCCTTCACCCACAAAATCAGTGACGAGGTACTCACCGATCAGCGCGTTTACCAGCGACGACATGACAGGAGATCCCCTTGCCCCAGGCCCTTACTTCGCCTCCATCGGCTTCACGCTCATTAGTTCCATTCCGTAACGAATGGGAACGGCGCCGCTGATTTGCACATCTCTTTTTATTCCCAGCGTGAAGATGGCGACCACTCGTCCTTTGGTGTCAATGACGGGGCCGCCGCTGTTTCCAGCTCCGGTGGAATTGATGGTCAACTGATAGTAGTCGCCGGCAAACACCTTGGCCTCATCCGAGCCGGTGGCGCCTCGTAAAATGCGTCCGACATTGCCGACGGAAAGCGTCGGGTCGGGAACTTCCCTCACACTCGCCTGCTGAGCAAGGATGTCATGGGACGCCGCCACTCCGTAAACGGCACCGGAAACTCCCGGGTAACCAAGAGTTACGACCTGATCGCCAACCTTGATCGTATCGTAGTTGTCGTTCAGTTCGATTTTCTTGAGGGTTTCGGGAGTGTCGACCTTGACCATGGCCACGTCGTTGCGATCGGAGATGCGCACGAGTTTCGCGGGGATACGAATACGGTTCTTCGCGAAGGTCACGTCGAGGTAGTCGTTGCGGCCTTCAAAGTTCTTTCCCCGGGGCATAAACTTCGGCAGTTGCTGGAGTGTCGCCAGGTTCTCGGCGGATGTGGTTACAACCTTGGCGTAGGCCGGGACCCATGTGCGAATCAGAGACAAATCAATTGGCTTCAACACGAGGTGACCGCTGGCATCTACTCCAATCAGGATTCCGTATCGCGAAGGAAACTCGTAATCCGTGAACCAGGCCGCGGCTACGTGACGATTAGTAATAATATAGCCGTCATTGCTGACGACGAATCCCGATCCGCTGTGGCGACCACCAATGGGCTGATTGTCATGCTTCTTGTCGGCCGTTTTGTCATCGGTGGAAAGCCAGGGTTGCAGCGTGTCATCGTCATCCTTGAAGAATGCCGGCAAGTATTCGTCGGCGTTGGGAAGAATTTCTTCATACACGTCTTTCTTCCCGGGGACAAGCCGCTTGTTGGGGATTAGGACGTGATAAAGCTCCTTGCCGGAATCCGTGTAGATGAGCTTCCAACCCACTTCGAAAAACACGGTGGATTCCGTATAGGCCCCGGCAATCTCTGCCGGCGACAAGTCGCCCGCGTTTTTACCAGGGGGCGGAGCCACAATGATCGTTTTTGACCGCGTGGTGTAGAGCCATGCGGTCACGCCTCCAAGGACCAGTAGGATGGCGGCCACCGCGACAATGGCCATATTCTGGCTCTTGGTCTTCGTATCGGCGATCATTCGCTCGACCGTAGCCTTGCCCACTCCGGCCGGCGCAGATGGAGCTCCCGCTGTGGGAGAAGGCGGAGCTTCGCGGGTTGTCATCATGGGAGCAGCAGTCTGCCGCGTGGGTGGAAGCTTGGCCGTGCCTCCTGGCTCGAGTGTGGCGTCCGATAGGCGTGTGGGCTTGATCATGCTAGCTGGCCGCGGGTCGAGGTCAAACTCGAACTGCGGTCCATCCGGACCCAGCTGAATCAGGTCGCCGCAATTGAGCTTGGTGGGCTCGAAGATGCGCCGCTTATTGACGAGTGTTCCGTTCCGGCTGCCCAGATCGGCGATGGTATAGTCCGGGGCGTCGCTCACTTTCGTAATCTTCGAGTGGCGCCGGCTCACCAGGTCATCATTGGGATCGAACTTGATATCGCAGGCCGGGTCTCGGCCAATCGTAAGTTCGGCGTATTGGCCCGAGGCAAACGTCTCCGTTGTGCCCCCTTTGGGCTTGCCAATGTTCTTAATAAGAATCTTCGATTCCACCATGACCTCCAGGACTATCGCTGTGGTTTACAGCGTTCAACGGTAAGTCTTCCTCTATATAGAGTGTCCGCGAACAGAAAAACTTACAGTGTTCGCGGCCATCACGCGCCTTTAGTTCCACACATCAAAAGTTGCGCGATTCGTTTAGACACCCTGCGAGGAAGGGACCCACCAACTTTCGGCGCAGATTCTGCTATATTCTATTATTCGCGTCAACGAGAATTAGATTCTCCGGCTTATATCCGTCCGCTAAAAATACATTCTTTCCATCGAAATCCCACACGCCCAGGATGACGTGCGCATGCTTGCTGTAGTCCACCACCGCCCAATCCATGCTCCGAAGAGACGAGCTTGCCGGACCTTTCGATGACACGCTAATGGCTCGGTCAGCGAGTCTTAATATAAGCCCGTTCCCCATGCTAACCACCTGAATCGGTCCGCGCGTCCTCCAGTAAGTTCTCGCGCGCAGATCCCGCCAGGCCGGCAAACCAGCCGCGAAGAACCAAAGCGCACCGATCAAAACCGCGCAGCCCAAGACCAGGATCCCGGTGAGACCAAGCGCTCCGATGGAATGGGAAGTCGCCTGCGACTCAGACTGGCTTTGGCTTGTCGCGAACCCCACTACCAGAATCACAACGGTAAACAGGCCCATCATCATCGCCAGGATACGGCCGGACTTCCAGGCCGTATCTCGAATTAAATCGGAAACGCCCAAACTGAAGGGCATCTCCACCGTGGCAATCTCCACCGGTTTGGACGGCCTGTCCGAGTCCCCAGCACCCCCGGCAATGGACACCGGTTTGAGCGGCGTGCTCGAGCCCTCAGCACCCCCGGCAATGGACGCCGGTTTGAGCGGCGTGCTCGAGCCCCCAGCACCCCCGGCAATCGACGCCGCGTCGAAAAGCCCCTTCGGAGCAGCGTCCCCTGCCGACGAGACGAGCCCCGTTCCATACGACTTCAACCGCCAGCCTGCGATGATCAAAAAAATGGCGTAGATCAATCCACGTAGCGGAAAACCATTTCCATTCGATAGGGCAATCAGAAGCACAACCACAAACGCGATTCCCAATACAAACATAATCCATCCGCCAATCCGCATCCTTTCCTCCCTCGTATTCTGTGAACTCCCGGGCTTCGATCCTGTCCAGAGCCTCCTTGTGGACCGCTGGGGGAACCGGCCGCGCGAACCTCCGGCTTGCTACTTTTTGTCGCCTCCGCCGAGACTGCGCGCCAGCCGTTCCGCTTCGTCGCTCTTTTCGTTGTACTTTTTGATCTTGTCCGTATCGTTGGTGCGCACGCCGTCAACGAGAAATTCCCATCCGTCCTCGCGCGCTGTCATGTATTGCAGCAAAGTCTCCGCCACAGGGGTTTGCTCCTTCGAGAGATGCTTCAGTTTCTGCATCGCTTCTCGTTCGGCTCGCCATGGTGGAATGATCTGTTTTTCGAGAACGTCCTCGAACTGCTGGTCCGTCAGTTGATTGGCCTTCCAATTTTTCATCGACGATTGGAACAGATCAATCGCCTTGTCTTCCATATTCGCCATACGTTTTACTTCCGCATCGAAGTCATCCGGCTTCGGCAACGCAAACAGCGGCACGGCCACCAACGCCACTCCCAACAATATTGCTGCCGCGTTGCGTGAACCCTGCGTGGCTTGCGATTCCCGCGTAAGTGGCGGGACCAGGAACAACCCCAGCACGAAACCCGCAGCCAGCCCGCCAATGTGCGCTGCCACATCCACGTTGGGCCGCGCGAAACCATAGATGACGTTATATCCAACGAAGATAAGCGCGCTGTTGGTCTGTGACTTCAGTACCGCCGGCGCGATGACATTTCGGTGCAGCAACAGGAACCCGAGTAATCCGCCATACAACCCGAAAATCGCGCCAGAAGCTCCGGCACTGACCGTCCAGGGATGATAAGCAAGGCTCAGCGCTCCGCCTCCCAATCCCGCAACGACGTACAGAATCAGGTAGGCCGCGCGGCCCATCAAGGACTCCATGAACGGCCCCACGTTGGCCAAAACCACCATGTTAAAAACCAAGTGAATGATCCCGAAGTGCAAAAACATGGAGGTAAACATCCGCCACCACTGCCCGCGAAGCGTCAGCGGCCCGTAATCGGCTCCCCACTTCAGCACGCTATCGGCTGTCGGGCTCATGAAGGAAACGCCCTTGATCACCATCACCGCAAACACCAGCACATTTATGGCGATGATGGCGATGCTCAGAGTTGACGAACTTTCGCGAGCCGGCAGTGCTTCGGAGACTACAGGAGCGCCGGTAGCATCGGTCCGCATTAGTGGTTGCTCAGGGGTACCCACGGTCCCTCCATTACTGCGTATGCTCGAATTGCCTTGGGGATGGCCACACTTATACACCTGAGGCGTTTTCCAGTGAACTCAATTGTTTTTCAGAGCGGATGCTCTCCATACTTAGATGGAAGAAGGAGGCAAAAACTTACGAATATCCCCCGGAGGACCGCCGCTCATACGCCAGCGTTTCCAGAATTTTTTCTGCTGACATGTTGCCTTCGGCGGGAAGCGTGATTTTTGACCTTAGGCGCTGGAAAATCTGCTCTCCCATCCGCCGCCGCACATCAAAATCAAGATCCGACCGGCGATTCAGAAACGAATCGATCAGCGCGTAATCCTCGGCCGTAAGGTTCGCAGCTCCCAGTGAAGCCGTAACCGCCCCGGCCACCGGCGGTGTCACCGCAACCTGCCACGAAGACTTCAGGTCGCTCAACGCCGCTTCGCGAATCACAATCGAGCCCGCTACCAGATCACCCAGCCGCTTATTCTCTTTGTTAAGAAGCGCGCTGGCCATTCCAACTGCGTATAACGACGGCAGCCAATCCACAATGCGCATCAAATTGCGCGCAATCGATTCCGCCGGAGTCAGCGGCCGCCCGGAATCCTTGATCACGCGAATCCCCGCCTTGCGTTTCCCCGGAGTCTGCCCGTTCCAGATAATTTCAAAGAACGCGAAGTACCCAAAATAAAGCAAAAAGAAAAACAGAATGAGAATCGCGACTCCCCACAACCCGGCTTTCGGCGCAAAAGCCGCAGTGGCCCCCATCGCCACGATTCCGCCGAATAGCACAACAAACCCCACCGCAATCTGAATCAGCGTGTCCACCGCCAGAGCCAGAAACCGGCTCCCAATTCCCGCAATCGCGAAATCCAGCGCAGTCTGTTCCGGCGTGTCAATGGTAAGCTTGTCGGTGTAAGACGTTGGTGGAGCGCCGGGCAGGTTTGAGGACATGATATCCATCCGCTGGCTGGAGAAACGCAAACCCTACTGGGCACGCCTTGAAGAGCTCGTGCAGATTTCAGGCCGCGGTGTCTCTGCGCTCAGCCACAGAGAATTGCAGGAACTGGGATTATTATACCGTCAAACCGCTTCCGACCTCGCCGCCGTACGCGAAGACGCTTCCAGCAAGCAGCTCGCACTCTACTTAAATCAGCTTCTCGGCCGCGGCCACAACCTCATATATCACGGCCACAAAACGAAAGTCAGCGCCATCGTCCGCTTCTACGGCGTCACGTATCCACAAATTTTTCGCCAAACGCTTCCGCAGACCCTCTTCGCCACGGCAATTTTTTTCGTCTGCGGGATTGCTTCCTGGGCCGTAGCCGCTCATGACCCCGGCTTTGCCCACCGCCTGCTCGGCCCCGACATGATGGAAACCATCGAGCGCCGCGAAATGTGGACCGATTCCATCGTCACTATCAAGCCCCTCGCGTCCTCCGGCATCATGACCAATAATCTTACCGTCGCCTTCAGCGCGTTCGCCTTCGGCATCACCGCGGGCCTCGGCACCATCTGGATGATGGTTTTTAACGGACTGCTCATCGGTGTAATCGGCGCGGCAACCTGGAAAGCCGGCATGGCTCTCCAGCTCTGGAGCTTTGTCGCTCCGCACGGCGTTCTGGAATTGCCTGCCATTTTCATCGCCGGCGGCGCCGGATTCGAAGTCGCACGCGGCATGCTGTTCCCTGGCCTTCTTCCACGCCGTCAATCTCTCGCGCAGGCCGGCGGCCGCGGCGCTCGCCTCTTCTTGGGAACCATTCCGTTGCTGATCGCTGCCGGCGTGATTGAAGGATTCTTTTCTCCCAGCAACGCGCCCATATTTATGAAATTCACTCTCGCCGCCGTACTCTTCGCCGCGCTGCTCTCTTATTTGTTCCTCGTAAATCGCGCCCCAGCAAAACCTGCTAAAGCAAGTTCCGCTCCTTGATGTCCAGATACTGATTCACCAGACTCGAAGCCAGCAATCCCGGAACAAGTTCAAACGCAAAAACTCCCCTCTGCCGAAGCCCGCGCAGCAGCAGATCGCGCCGTTGCGCAATCTCCAGCGCCGCCGCGTGGCGGTACATTTCCTCCCGATTCTTCGGCGCCGTTTCCGCCAGCGTCGTAAGGTCCGGCTGATTCATCGCGGCGAAAACGACCAGATGCCGCTGCGTCATCTGCATCGCGTACTCAATCACTTCCGGCGTCGTTGGCGTTTCGGCAAAATCCGTAATCCATACGACGAGGCTCCGACGGCTCTGTTCCGTAAGCAACACGCGCGCCGCTCGCGAGTGATCCGCTTCGGCCGCTTCGCCATGAACCTGCGCAAGGCAATCCACGATCGTTCGCAGATGCAACGCGCCGCGCCCCGCGCCCACGTTTTGCTGAATCGACCGCCCGTACGCCAGTAATCCCACTCGGTCCCCGCACTGCGACGCAACCTGCGCCAACGAAAGCGCCGCGTTCACGCCGTAATCCAGTTTCGAAAGCCGCAGCTCGCTCCCTTCCTGCTGAATCTCCGCGCGCAGTAAGCGTCCGGCATCGAGCACGATCCACACCGCCTGGCTCCGCTCGATCTCAAACACGCGCGTAGTGAGCTGATGCCGCCGCGCCGTAGCCGTCCAGCAAATGTCCCGCAACTCATCGCCTTGCCGGTAGTCGCGCAAACTTTCGAATTCCCTGCCCTGCCCGCGCTGCCGCTTCCGCCGTTTTTCCATTTCAACCTGGCGGCTGCGAATCAGATAGAGCGCATGCTGGCGTGCCTGTTCAAGATCAGGCAGCACGCGCACGGTCTGCGAAATCTCAGCAACCGCCCAGCGCTGCGCAAAACCCAGCCAAGTTTGATACCGCAAAAACAACCGCCCCAACCGCGCGTCTCCACGCTCGTGCGGCAAGACGTCGTACTGCGCCCGCGCTATCCCGTTGGCAGGCACAACCACATCCAGCGATGGCGGAGCCGTGCGAAAAGAAACCGGCGTTTCGTCCGTCAGATAACACCGAATCGTCGCGCTCGTAAAATTTCGAATGCCGACATTCACTTCGCACGCGCGCGCCAGCAACGGCGCATGTTCCCACGAGCGCCGCACCTCGATCTCGGACGGTTTCGGCATGCGCGCCAAATCCGAAACAAACGCCAGAATCGTCGCCACGTCCCACAAAAACATCGCCCCAATCAACCGCGGCGACCACCACGCCGGGACCAGCCACACCAACCCCAAAAGCAGCATCACGAAAAAGCGCGGTCCAAATCCAAACGGCAACCACCCCAGCGGCCGCGCTCGCGCTCCGATTTCCACTGGAATCAAAGGTTGTTGCGAGTTCACGGGCATTCCATCACTTCGGCACTTCCACCGCGGCGATGACCTGCTTGATCACTTGATCCGAGGTCAGTCCTTCCAGGTCCGCCTCTGGCTTGAGCAAAATGCGGTGCCGCAGCACCGGAAGCGCCGCAGCTTTCACGTCATCGGGCAAAAGATAATCGCGCCCATCCATTCCCGCCAAAGCTCGCGCCACAAAAAACAAACCAACCGCCGCGCGCGGACTCGCGCCCAGCGAAATAGCAGGCCAATCTCGCGTCCGCCGTACCAGCGACACCACGTACGAATAAAGCGTCGGCTCAACCCGCACGCTCTCGATCTCTTTTCGCGCGGCAGGCAACAGCGCGGGATCCAGCGTCGCCAGCGAGATTTTATCCAGCCGCCGCGGATCAAAACCTTTTTCGTACTGCGACAAAATCTCCATCTCCTCCTGCGCCGAAGGATAAGTCACGCGCACCTTCAAGAGAAAACGATCGAGTTGCGCCTCCGGAAGCGGATAAGTCCCCTCAAATTCAATCGGGTTTTGCGTAGCCAGCACCGTGAAATTCTCCGAAAGCGGATAGCGCACCCCATCAATCGTCACCTGCCTCTCTTCCATCGCCTCCAGAAGCGCAGCCTGCGTCCGCGGCGAAGTGCGGTTGATTTCGTCCACCAGCAGCAAATCCGTAAAAATTGGCCCCTTGCGCAACGAAAACGCACTGTTGCTTAAATTAAATACGTTCGTTCCGGTCACGTCCGCGGGCATCAAGTCCGCCGTGCACTGCACGCGCTGAAATCCCAGGCCAACAATCCGCGCCAGCGACTTGACCGCCAGCGTTTTCGCCAGTCCAGGCACGCCTTCAATGACGGCGTGCCCGCCGCAAACCAGCACCAGCAGCAACTGGTCCACGACTTCGCGCTGCCCAATGATGATTTTCGAGAGTTCCTCACGAACCTGCCTAGCGAGTTCCGAAAGATATTGCACGGTTAGCTTTTCTCCTTGCGATTTGGCGCCCGCACAACCAGCCGGGCCGCTTGACTCTCCAGCTCTTGAACAATATCCAGCGCTTCGCTGGGGGGCAACTTTGCGGCAAACGTAGCGGCAGACGCGCGTTGCAGCAACTCTCCGACCCCGGTATCTTTCCACCCGAGCCGCTGCTCCGCTCCCCGCGCCAGCTCTTCATCGGGCGCCGTCGAAGGCAATCCCAGTTGCCGCGACAGCAGCGCACGAAAGCGCTTGTACGATACGGCCACGGCCGACGACGCCGCTCCCGCGCGCTCGTAAAGCCCGCCCAACGTATCCACGAACTCCAGCGGCCACAATCGCGAAACTTCCTTGGGCACGTATATCGGTCCACTCCGCCTGCTGAAAGTAAAAACCAGCGCCAGCGCCAGCAAACCAAACTGCAGCAAGCCCCACGCCAGCGAAGTCTTCGCCACATAACTCCACAGCGAGCTGCGCTGGCCATGAAAATATTCGTCCCAATAGATTCGGTAGTGTGCAGAGGGATCCCAATTCCTTACCGCATTCAGAAAAAATGAAAGATTGTCGCCTTTGGTGATCCCCGCATTGGTCAGAGGCGTCGAGCCCGCCCACCACAAAATTTCTCCCTCGCCGTAAGACCAGCTGACCACCGCTGTCGCATCGCCCTCCCCGTAAAGCGCCAATTGATATGGACTGAGAGTACCCCAATAGGCCGCAGGTTGAAGAGTGGCGCTCCGCGCTCCATGCGCCAGCGGGCTGGGGATGCTAGGGCGGAACGTTTTCCAGACGGGGTCGGGCGGAACGGCCGAAATATCTGCATCAGGAAAATAGTTGCGAATGTCGGCGCCCGTAAAAAGCACGTGCCCGCCCTCATTCACGAAATCGGCCAGTGCCTTTCGCTCCTTATCGCCAGGCGGCTGATTCGGTTCGGCAAGAATCAGCAAAACGTTTTCCGCTTCGCCATTCAATTCCGTTGGCGGATTTTCCCAGCGCTTCACCGGATAGTGCATCTGCGCCAGAAGCGCGTAGGCCGCTGCCGCTCCGCCGGATTGGGCCGAGTAAGTCGACGGAACCGACGAGATGGCTTGCTCGCCCGGAGGCGCCAAAGCAACACTCGCCGTCAGCATGAAAACGAGCACTCCTCCGCCAATCCACAGCAGCTTGCGGTCGGACGGCGCTATTCCAGCGAACATCCCAGCGCCTCCAGTTGGCGAAGTGACTCCGTGAAATCTTCCGGCCGTGCTCCCCGATTTGCGTACCAGATGAGTTCGAGCTTTCTGGTCAGCGCCGTGAGCGGCTCACGATGCGTCGGCGAAACCGCAAGCTGCCCAGGCGCCGCCTCCGTCACCAGCCGCAAATACTCTCTCGGGGTTTTCGTGCGATCTTTAGGCACTACACCCGCATCTTCCAGCCGCGTAATCCCCGCCCAGTACGCGCAATGCACTGCCTCGCGATAGTTGCCGCCGGTAGCTGCTTCGTGCGCAGCTCGAATCCACTCCTGCCACGTAAGCGAAGCAATCACCACTGCACTGGGCGCCAAACTTTGCACACGGTCCCGGCTGGCAATAAACCGGAACACAAACATCGCGACAATTCCCACCGCGACAACCACCAGCAACCAAAATAAAATCTTTCCGCCGAGAGGATATCGCGAGATGCCGCTAAGAAGCTTCAGTACCATTCGTAAGAGCCACGCGTTGATCCGCTGTCTCAATAGTTCCCAGGCGCTTGGCGGCCTGACCGCTCCAAACTCGGGCTCCGCAAGGATTTTATCCAGCTTCGTCCGCGCTTCCGGCGAACCGGGCCGTGATTTTGCCGAGGATTCGACCTCCTCCGCCAAATGAATCGCCCAGACTTCGGCTTTATCCAGCGAACCGGGGTTCAACTGGTTCTGCAGCGGCTGGGAAGAGATCGAATAATCGCCATCGGGCGTGGAAACGTTCCAGTGTTCCGGAAGAGAGTCGCGCAGCGCCTTTATCTCTCGTGCGGCAGGTTTTTTCTCCAGGACCACCGCGATGCGGTGTAGTTCCGCGGCGAAGGAAGGCGCATCATAGGAAGAATTCGCCGAACTCGCTGCCGCGGGCGACGAAACCTGCCCGCTCACGATCCCCGGCGAGTTCCCGGCAAGCGCCAGGAATGAAAACAGAACCCAGAAACGGCGATTCATGCGCACCTGTACGAAGCAGCGGTTTCTTCGCCCGTCGGCTTCACGAAAACATTTACATAACGCCCGGCATTTGCGAAGGAATCTGTCCGCTCGGATTCATCATCAACTGCAAATCAAAAGCTTCCTTGCGTACTCGCAAGTCGTAGTAGAACACAGATGTGGCGATAGTGAGGAATGGGGCCACCAAAACCCCCGCTGCAAACGATCCTACATTGGTCAGCGCAAGCCACATGCGCATGGCTTCCGGATTCTTGGTGGAAAGCACCATGCCGACCACGAAGGGTGCTGAAAAGAGTCCAGCAGCGGAATACGTCAGCGTTAGATAGAGGAAATAGATTACGAAAGCGCGTCCAGCGAAGTCCCTGGTAAGCGCGTAGCTGCGCTCCAAAGCACTTATCGATCCCAAATCCTCGAGTAGAGCCGCGGGTACGCAAGTGAGCAGCCTGCAAGCCACGTAAATCCCAGGGAAGATCAACAGAAGGAGGCCTACGCCGACCGCTAGTCCGTTCAGGATCACAACCCAGAGCAATCTCCACAACTGCCCCCACATCCGACCGAGCGACGCGCCGATCGTCGTTGTCCGTCCCAGATAAAATTCAGAAACCGCGAACACCGTTCCGCCCTGCGAAAAGAGGTAAGCCACCATGTAAACAACCAGCGCGACTAGGACCCCTGCAATTCCAAACGCCAGCAGGCCGCCAAACGGGCTTTGAAACTCTTGTTGCCTGGGCCCGGGCAGCGTCGGAAACGTTGGCATCTTCGTCAAGAAAGTCTGCGCCAGATTCATCGCCAGAATCAGGCTGTGTGGAATCGCGCTAATGCCCAGGAACAAGAGGAAATTCTTGCGGTACAACGAAAATGTGCGGTCAAGAATCTCTCCGAGCGAGAGAGGACGCAAATCGAGATCTGCCATGCAAACCTCCTGCCTGCGAGCGCCAAGACGTTGAGGAGGTTGCACTTTATCAAAAGAGAAGCAAAAAGGCGACGCCCATTCCGAAGCACGTTGCAGGACTTGCAATGCAAACGGGCCGCTCCGCTCAACCTGCAGGCAATTCTTCCCCCGGCAATCGGCGCAAGACCGGCAATTTAGGCCGCCTGGTTCACTGCCTGCTGCTTTCTGTCAAAAACTGCCTGCGCTTCTAAAATGGATTTAATAGTGTGATTCTTCTTGCCGGGCGGTAGAATTTGCGGCGACCAGGAGGAATTCAGATGATGGGTCGCAACATTCTCAAAATCGCGATTATTTTCGCCGGAGCCGCGCTTGCGCTCCACGCAACTGGCGCTTCCGCGCAGAGCAAGCTCTCCCCAAAATGGGAGGAACTTACAGCCGCGGATTTTCGGCAAGGCATTCAGCAATCGAAAAGAACGTGCCTGTTGCCCTTTGGCATTCTGGAGAAGCACGGGCCGCATTTGCCGCTGGGGACGGACTTGTTGAACGTGCGCTACGCTTCGCTGCAAGCTGTGGCGCAGGAATACGCCGTCGTTTTTCCGGAATATTAT
This sequence comes from Candidatus Acidiferrum sp., assembly GCA_035313865.1. Lineage (GTDB taxonomy): Bacteria > Acidobacteriota > Terriglobia > Acidiferrales > UBA7541 > Acidiferrum. The sequence goes on along the minus strand of DATFZY010000171.1, from coordinate 140,884 downwards.
TTCGGTCAAATCTTTGAAGCGAAACATGAGCCCGGAACTGTCGCCTACAGCCTGGAACTCCAGCTGAAACTGCTCCAGGAAACCACCGATGAAATGGCGCGCAACGGTTGCAAGAAAATCCTGATCGTGAATGGCCATGGCGGAAACGAATATTTGCTTCCGCTCTTCGCGCAATCGCAGATTGATAAGCCCCACGATTATGTGGTCTACGTGATTGTTGGCGAGCGCAGCACTCCAGGCGGGCCGGCGCGAAAATCCTCTGGCATCGACTATCACGCCGGCGAAAACGAAACCGCAAACACCATGGTATCGCGCCCGGATCTCGTTCATCAGGACCGTGCTTCGAGCGAATCGGGGGCCGACGAGAAGCGCGTGAATCTGCCCGAAGACGTGTATACGGGAATCTGGTGGTACGCGCGCTTTCCCAATCACTATTCGGGCGACGGCTCCGTCGCAAGAAAAGAGCTTGGCGAATGGAACATGAAGAATTGGATTGACGCCATTGTCGAAGCCCTTCGCGCGGCCAAGGCCGACGACCAAAGCCTGAAAATCCAGAATGAATTCTACGAGAAGAGCAAACATCCTCTCGACACGCGCCCCTGATTCCTGCTGCCGCGCTCCAAAAACGTAAATGCAAAAACGTCGACTGGAAGCCGGCGCTACCCCGAGCCGACTAGTTAACGATAATTACCCCCTCCCCCTGGGTTTCTCAGAAGTGTTCATTCTAAAGATGGTTAAAGTCCTTTGTTTTGACACACTTTTGGAAGTGTTCATTCCAGGGGAGTTACAGGAATTATTATGGGACTCGCTTGCGTGCTTTGGAGGTGGCAATTCCGGTGATGAATTACGTGGATGGAGCGCGGGGATCGTGAAGATCAGTTCGACGTCGGAGTCATTCGATCACAGCGCCCTTCGTTTGAGAGCATGGAAAGTGGCGGAGCAGGTGGCGGGCTTTTTGTTTTGAAGAAACATCCCTACTGAGCATTTCCCTTATTAATCGCAAGCGCTCGGCCCTCCCCGGTTTTTTTGCTTGGAATGGCCTGCCTGGTGTTCGCTTCTTATTGCAGGGCGGAGCTGGCGACCGTGCAGCCGGAGCCGGTGGTGTCGTAACGGATTACACCGGACTGGTCAGAGCAGAACATGCGCTGGCCTGAGCTGCCGACGACGACTGGAGTGCCGTTGATGGTGTAGACGAGGGAGGGCGTGTTGCCGTCGCCGGTCCAGAGGAAGGTGTAGCCGCTCTTCGTGCCGGCAGCGAGAACCTCGTCGAGCAAGCAAGCATTGGTTGTAGTAGCCGTGCATGGAGCTGCGCCGCCCAGCGCCGCCAGTGAGGGTGGGAAGCCAACGTTCGGGTAGGTGGCGGAATACATGACTGCGGAGGTGTTGATTGTACGGATGGAGCCTACGGCGGAGGCTTCGTTGGCGGCCATGCGGGAGCGGAGGAGGTTGGGAATGGCGATGGCCGAGATGATTAAGATGATGGCCACGACGATTAAGAGCTCGATGAGAGAGAAGCCTTTTTGGTGGGTGCGCATTCGTTTGTTCTCGTTCGACAGTGATGCTTGCGGACGGCTAAGACTGGTCTTGCGTTCGGGTCCAGCAAGTGTGATGCCTGTTGGACGTGAACTGTGGGCCTGAGATCCCGAGTTGGAACGACTAGTGGTTCAGTCAGGCACAGTCCTTTTGCGGTGCGGGCCGCCCAGTATACCCCTTTTGGCGAGTTCTCTGGCCTAAACATCATTTGCGGAAGTATTGAGCGGCTACCTCCGGTCTGAGATGAACCTGGATGGTTATTCCATTAGCCTTTCGGAAATAGGTTAAGCGGGTTCGCCTCGAATTGCCAGCGCCAACACCCCAAGGAATAGTGAAAGTTAGCGGGTGCGGCGGAGCTGGTCGAGCCAGCGTTTTAGGGTGGAGCTGGAGGTGGATTCGATGTCGAGGAATTCGAGGCCCATGCCGATTTTGGGTTTGACGATGCGGACCATGGCGAGGGCTTCGACGCGTTCGCCTTTGCGCTCGAGAGTGACGCGGGTGCGCGTTCTGAGGGGCAAGGGCTTGCTGGTGCACACAAAACAGCCGCCTAGAGAGATGTCCGAGGTGACACCGTCGGAACGGATTCCAGCTTCGAGGTCGAGAACCTCCGCGTCGGCGGCGAAAGGATAGCGGATAGCATAACGACGGTCGCGGAGGCTAGTTTTCTGCGACACCCCATCGGAAGATCGGTCGGTCATGGAAATAAGATCGCCCACTGTCGTGTAGGCGGGGGGAGAGCGCAACAGGCTTAACCAGAAGAGGTGCCCCGCTACTTGAATAAGAGTGCCAGAGGTGGCGGAAAAATAGTGGAAGGAGGGTAAAGGGAGGGCGAAAGTGACAATAGAAGGGCGAGCCGGGGCTCGCTGACCGGGAGGCAGATCCGTTAGCGGGACAAGCTTCGCGATGAGCGGGTGCTATTAGTTGGTACGACAAAGCGGGTCTGTCGGCGGCGCCGGATGCCAGGGACGATGTTAATCTGAAGTGGTAAATCTCCCTTATGCCAACTGAGACGATGCGCAGCGACGGACTTCGGCAGAGCGACCGCGTGAGATTTCGCATGCCCGTGGAAGTGTCGTGGACGGGTAGCAGCGGGGCGCCGGGGAAATGCACCGCGGAAACCCTGCTGGTGAGCCGCAATGGCGGAGTGTTGCGTCTGGTTGAAAAACTGACTGCGGGGCAAGAGATTACGCTCCGGCGGATGGAAGGCGATATCGTCAAGACGGCGCGAGGGCGCGTGATGGCGGAGATTGACCAGGAGCCGGACGGGTCTTTGTACGCGATTCAGATTATGGAGCCGCGAGCGGACTTCTGGGATATTGAATTCCCTGCTCCCCATAAAGCCGATGAGGCTCTGGCGCGGCTGTTGATGGAGTGCGGATTTTGCCAGCGGCGTGAAGTTGTTTATCTAAACGAGATGGAGCTGAAGTCGTTCGAGGTGCGAAAGTGCGTGGCGCGGCTTTGCAAACATTGCGATACGCCTTCGATCTGGATTGAAGCGCAACCGGAAGTGAAGACGCCGGATGCCGGAGGGGCGCAGGCGCAGACGATCGAAGAGCGCGTGATTCCGAGACGGAATCGGACGCGAGTGAAAGCACGGGTACTGGCGTGCATACGGCAGCGCGGATTTCAGGAAGAAGTGGCGGTTTGCGAGGACTTGTCGAAGGGCGGATTGAGTTTTCGAAGCCGGAATGAGTATCCCGAGGGATCGCGGCTTGAGGTGGCGGTACCCTTTACGCCAGGGAGCAGCGCGATTTTTGTGCCGATAAGGATTGTGTTTTCGCAGATGATTCCGGCCGCGAGGCTGTACCGGCATGGAGCGGCTTACATTCGGCCGCCGGTGGACGCTTAAACTGCTCACGGGCATTGATGAGCGTCGTGCCGACAAGCCCAACCCATCATAAACAGTATAAAGGGCCAGTAGAGAACAAGCGGTCCACCGACCAGAAACCACAATCCTTTCTTCCGATAGCCCAACAGACAACCGACGAGAGCGATAGCCACGCCCCTGAGAGCCAGAGGCTAATCAGAATGGTCGCGTCCCAATTGCCAGGTGTAAACAAGTGAGGAAGAAAACAGCTCGCGCCTGCGATGCTGAGCGACCACGTAACTAGCTTTTGCCTGATGCTCAAGTTCGCCGCCCAACGTCATTGATGGTTGAGAGCGTCCAGCTAGTCCATTACCGCGGCGGCGTTGCGTTCGTTGCGGCGGCGGTGCAGGTAGTGCATGGAAATGTTCAGGAAGATTTCGCCGCACTGGGTTTCGATGCAGATGACCATCGCTTCGGTGTCGGCGGTGCCAGCGAGACCTTCCTCATTCATGTGAATTTCCGGCGGAAACACTTTAAAGCGAAAGCCCTGATCGTTGAGGAGGGTGACGGAATTTCCGATCACCATGTTCGCGAGTTCGCAGACGGTTTCGCGCACAACCTGGTCGCTCGTGGCAACTTCCGAGCCGGCGAGAAAGCCGGCAACTTTGGTGGCGACTTCCGGGGAGAGGTCGAGAATGACGCGGCCTTCGATGTCACCCTTGATGGCGATGAGGGCGGCTACTCCTTTGCGGCGATAAGCATTCTCGTCCATGTTGAGGTCGGCGATATTCGTCGGGCCTCCCAGGGACTCGGAGAAGACGGCGTCCGCGGCGTTGATAAACGGCTGGATGAGTTCCATTCTCATGCTCGGGTCTCCCCCATGAAGGCCACAGGCGCACCTGCGGCGTTGGGATCGTCGCTAAGGACGTAACGGAGAATTTCGTAAAGGACTTCGGGCTTGACGGGTTTTTGCACGAAGTGTTTCGCGCCTTTCTGGAGAGCCGCCAGGATATTTTCCTGATAGCCCACCGACGAGACCATGACGATGCGCGCGTCGCCATGCTGGCGAACGATGCGTTCGACGGCCTCGATGCCTTCCATCTGCGGCATGGTGATGTCCATGAGCACGATGTCTGGCTTGGTGCGATTAAACTCCGCGATGGCGGTGAGGCCGTCGCCGGCTTCTCCGGCGACTTCGCCGCCGAACATCTCAATCATCTTGATGATGTTCTTGCGGGCGAAGACGGAATCGTCCACAACCAGGTAGCGAACCGGTTGATTGTCTTTTCGTAGTAGAGCGGCAAATTGTTGCATGGCCTTCTCCTTCTCCCGGCACGGTGTTAGGTGCGATGGGAAGAAACGGGTGTCCTTTCCGGTTTCTCGTTCTTATCGTTCTTTTCTGTCTTGTCGAGTTTTTCTAAGCTGGAGCGATCTACGCCATAATTCTGCACGAGAAAATTGGCTAGACCGTCCAACGGAATCACTTTGTTTGCGTAACCCTTCGAGATGGCGGCGCGAGGCATGCCGCTTACGACGCAGGTGTCTTCGCTCTGCGCGATGGTCATGCCACCGGCGTCTTTAATTGCACCAAGACCTTCAGCGCCATCTTCGCCCATGCCGGTCATCAGAAGACCAACGGCGGTGAGTCCGAATTGCTGAGCCACCGCATGAAAAAGTACATCGGCGGAGGGACGGTGACCGTTTACGGGAGGACCGTCGGACAGCACGGCCATGTCTCCGCGCGGCATGCGACGCACCATCAAGTGGCGATTGCCGGGACAAATCAAGACGCGGCCGGCAACGAGAAGATCTCCGGAATGCGCCTCACTCACATCCAGTGCGCAGCATTCGTCGAGGCGGTTGGCGAACATCTCCGTGAATCCCTCGGGCATGTGCTGAACGATCAAAATGCACGCCGGAAAGTCCGCGGGAATTTGCGAAAGCACGTATTGAAGAGCGTTCGGGCCGCCGGTGGAAATCCCGATGGCGATGACGCGATTCGGAGGAAGCGCGGCGCGGTCTTTCTTTTTCCCCCTCGGCGGGTCGTCGGAAACGACTGCGGCGGGAAGTTTCTTGCCGGCGGCGCGCTTTGCGACTTTGATTTTTTCGATGAGTTGGCCGGCGATGGAATCGAGGTGGCCAGCCGCGGCATTCTCTGGCTTGGCAACGAATTCTATGGCGCCAAGAGCGAGCGCTTTTAGAGTGGCATAGGCGCCTTCTTTGGAATGCGTGCTGAAAAGAACGACGGGCATGGGCGCGCGCTTCATGATCAGGCGCAGCGTTTCCATGCCATCCATGCGCGGCATTTCCAGGTCGAGGGTGACGACGTCGGGATGCAACTCTTCAATTTTCTTCAGAGCGAAAGCTCCATCCATGGCTGTGCCGACCACTTCGATGTCCGGGTCGCGCGCGAGGATCGAGGGGATCAGTTTCCGCATCAAGGCGGAATCATCCACGACGAGAACTTTGATGCGGGCGGCGCTCATGCTATGGCTCCTAACGGGAGGGAGCGGGATAGGCGGGAGAGGACCGCAGGCACATTCAAAATGAGTACGACGGTCCCATCCCCAAGGATGGAAGCGCCGCTGACGAGATCGCTGGAAATAATGTCGCTTGGAAGCGCCTTGATGACGAGCTCTTCCTCGCCTACCATGCTGTCCACGACGAGGCCAAAGCGTTTTTCCGCAGCGCCAATAACAATGACAAAGTGCTTTTTCTTTTGAGGCTCGGAATCAATCGCGCGAAGGCGGCTGAGATGTTCGAGACGCACGAGCGTTAAAATCTGATCGCGCAAGCGCAACACTTCGCGCTGATCGACGCGGTGGATTTCCTGTTCGTTGATGCGGGAGATTTCCACGACCGATGAGAGCGGCACGGCGTAGAGGCGGCCGCCAACGCGGAACAGCAGCGTCTGAATACTGGCTAGAGTCAGAGGCGCGCGGAGCTGAAACGTTGTGCCGCGAGCTTTCTGCGTGTTGATGTGAACCGTGCCCTTGAGCCTGTCCATCACGCTGCGCACCACGTCCATGCCGACGCCACGGCCGGAGACTTCGGTGACTTCAGCGGCGGTGCTGAAGCCGGGCTCGAAAATGAGGGTGAGCGCTTCCTGATCGGTGATGCGCGAAGCTTCTTCCAGCTTGATGATTCCCTGCTTGACGGCCTGCTTGCGGACAAGAGCGGCGTCAATACCACGGCCATCGTCGCGCACTTCAATGACAACCTGCGTCCCCTGGTGGTAGGCGTTCAGAAAGACCGTGCCGCGAGCGGGCTTGCCCGAGGTAAGTCTTTCATCGGCAGGCTCGATGCCATGGTCGACCGCGTTGCGGACCAGGTGCATCAGCGGCTCGCCGAGCGCGTCGAGAATGCTCTTGTCGAGATCGGTGTTCTGCCCGGTGACGTCCAGGGCGACATCCTTGCCACACTGCTTCGCGACGTCCCGCACAACACGCGGGAAGCGGCGGAATAGTTGTTCGACGGGGACCATGCGAATTTTCAGCACGCACTTATGCAGTTCATCGAGCACGCGGGACTGAAATCCGAGCGCGTCGGCAAGCTTCGCGCGCAGGGGATCCCGCGAGTGGCGCTGATCAAACTCTGTAAGCGCACGATTGAGCATGGATTTGCCGATAATCAATTCACCGACGAGATTCATGACCGCGTCAATACGGCTGGCATCAACTCGCAGAGAGCTTTCCGCAACCGCGGTAACCGCTGAGCCCGCACCCGCAGGCTTGGCTGATTCGGTGGCGTCACCGGAATCGTGATGTTCGGCAACGGTGGCAACCGTCTGGGCGGCCTGGGCTTCGAGAAGATCGCCGAGGAGTTCATGATCCGGCGTCGTAACCGCTTTGGTGCGCTCGACGCGGACGTCGGAAACAATGGAGGGAATGCGGCAGCGCTTCTGGATGGCTTCGAGCTTTTGCGCGCTGGAAATGGCGGCCTCGACGATTTCCACGTTGGCAGCGGCCAGATTGTCTTCCGGCCGCAGAGCGATGAGCGTGCCGCAGCCATGGAGGACGTTTCGAATGAGTTGAAAGGCCGCTGCCCGCATCAGGCTGTCGGGATCGATGCGCAGTGCGACGTTGTACACATTTTCTCCGCGGTGGACGGCTTCGGAGATCATGAGCTGCTCGTATTCAGTCCAAGCGAAGGCCGCGGGAACTACAGGAATTGCAGCTGGAGCTTGAGGACTTTGGGGAGCTTTGGGAGTTTCCACAACCGCAGGAACAGCTTCCACCAACAAGCTGCGGATCAAACCGCGAAGCTTTTCGAGCGATGGAAGCTTCTTTCCGCGCTGATACGAGGACAGCATCGCTTCAAACGAATCGGCTGCCGAGAGCACGACTTCGGCAAATCGCGTGCCGTGCTTCTGCCCGACTTGCGGCGTAAGAATATCTTCGAGCTCGTGAGCGAGCTCGCTCAACTTAGTGAAGCCGCAAGCAGCCGAGTCCCCCTTGAGCGTGTGCACAGACCGGCGCACGCGGCGGATGACTTCCTCGTCCGCTGGATGAGCCTCGAGTTCGAGCCCCGCTTCGTTCAGCGATTGCAGCAGCTCGTTGGCGCTCTCAAAGAAGAGGGTACGCAGTTCGGGGTTGCGATCTTCTGGCGACTTGCTCAAGAATTCGCCTCCACGCGTTGATAAGCGGTGCCGTTGTTGACATGGATCATGCGGAACTTTTGAGTCAGGCCAAAAAGGCTTTCCGCGTGGCCGACAAATAGATACCCGCCGGGATTCAGGCAGTGCCAGAACTTTTCGATCAGGCGCTTTTGCTCGGCTTCGTCGAAATAGATCATGACGTTGCGGCAGAGAATGATGTCGTTGCGGCGCGGGAGAAATTCTGTTTTGAGGTTGTGAAAGTCGAATTGGACGAGCTGTTTCAGAAGCGGCTTGATGGTGTATTTATCGGCTGATTTTTCGAAGTACCTCAAGCGGCACGTATAATCCACCGGCTCCATCTGCTGTTCGGTGTAAACGCCTTCCTGTCCGACGCGCAAGCTGGCGTAACTGATGTCCGACGCGACGATTTCCAGCTTCCAAGGCGGCGGAATGAGCGGTTTCGGCGAAGGCATATCGAACGGTAGCGGGTTGCGCAGATAGTAGTAAGCGAGAGCGTCGCAGATCAGAATGGCGACGGAGTAAGGTTCCTGGCCGCTGGAGCAGCCTGCGCTCCACACGCGCAAATTCCAATCACGGCGCTCCTGCTTCCTGTGGAGAAGTTCTTCCAACACGGATTTCTGGAGAAGATCAAGCTGTGGTTTGTTACGGAAGAAACTCGTTTCGTTGACGGTCAGATTTTCGAGTAGCAACGCCAGCTCCGCGCGCCCTTCGCGGCTGGTGAGCAAACGGTAGTAAGCGTAGAAGGAATCGAGCCCGCAGACTTTCAATCTGCGCTGGAGCCGGTCCTTCAAGAAGTGCGAGCGGCGCTCGTCGAAAAACATGCCGCATTCCTGATAGACGAGCGTCTGGAGCAGCTTGAGCTCCGCTTCCGTGAGCTGAATCTGTGCGGTGATCGTTCCCATGAGATGTGGGTGCGGTGATCCGGCATTTCGGCTGTCCCTGAGTTACCAGCGGCAGCTTTACTTTGCGGTGGCGACGGTGTCCGCGGCCTCCTCGAGTCGTTTGAGCTCCGGCCGATGCAACAGCTTGGAAATATCGAGCATGATGATCAGGCGGCCACTGAGTTTGCCAACTCCGGTTACATAGCCGGACTCCCCGTCGGCAAAGACGGACCCGGGGGCTTCAATTTCCGAAGGCGGAATTTTGAGAACTTCGGAAGCGGAGTTGACGATCAGTCCGAGCAATTTGTTTTCAATCTCCACCACCAAAATTCGGTTTCTCTTGTCGGACTTGATTTCCGTCAGGCCAAAGCGCTTGCGCAAATCCATCACGGGGATGATTTTCCCTCGGAGATTTATGACCCCTTCGACGGTGTCCGGCGCGCTTGGGACGGCGGTGATTTCCGGAACACGGACAATCTCGCGCACCGCGCCGATACGCACGCCGTACGTTTCATTGCCGATCCGGAAGCCGACAACTTGCAGATCCTTTTCCATCAAACGGTCTCCGCCTCCTCAGGAATGGGCGAGCTCGGCGTATTCGTGCTCACGTTCACGTGGGGAAGTCTTGTTGAACCCGCGCCGCGAACTATCTTGCTCGGTGTGGCGCGAGCGGTTTTGTGCGGAACGATCCAGTACAAAGCGGTCCATGCTGTCGAGCAAATTGCGGGAAAGTTTGAGCATCTGTTCGGCAGCGGCGGAGAGCTCCGTGGAGCTGGAAGCTGACTGCTGCACGAGCTCGCGCATTTTGTCCATGGCGCGGACGACGGCTTGCGCTCCCGAGGCCTGCTCTTCAACGGCGGAATTGATTTCCTGCGTGATTTCCGTGAGGCGGCTGGTGGCTTTGGCGATTTGCGACGAGCCGACGGACTGCTCGTTCGTGGCCGCGCCGATTTCCTGGGAGAATTTGTAGACTTCGGTGACGACATTGGAAATTTTGTGGAGAGCCGTGCCGAGTTCGTTGCCGAGGCTGAGGCCTTCTTCTACGATGCGCGTGCTGCGCTCCATGTTTTCGACGGCCTGGCGCGCTTCGCGCTGGATGCTTTGGATGAGGTCGGCGATTTCCTTGGTGGATTGCGTGGATTTTTCGGCTAGCTTGCGAACTTCGTCGGCGACGACGGCGAAACCGAGGCCGTGTTCGCCGGCGCGTGCTGCTTCGATGGCCGCGTTCAACGCGAGAAGGTTGGTCTGTTCCGCGAGATCGTCGATGACTTCAATAATCTTGCCGATGTCATCGGCGCGATGGCCGAGGATGTTGATGATTTCCGCCGAGGACTGAATCGCCTTGTTCGTGCGGTTCAGGCCGTCGGTGGCCTTTTCCATGGTCTGGATGCCGGTGACGACTTCTTCGCGCGAACGATTGGCGATGTCGAGCAAAACCTTTGCGGTATCTGCGACGCGCTGAATCGAGGTGACCATCTGGTCGATGGATGCGGAGGTTTCCGCAACGCTGGAAGCCTGCACCTGCGTGTTCTTCACCACGTTTTGCACGTTGATGCTCATTTCGTGCATCGTGCTGGTGACTTCCTCGATGGCCGAGGAAGCCTGAACGCTGACTTTGGCGGATTCGTCAGCCGCTCCTGCAACCTGATTCGAGCCGGCGGAAACCTGACCGGCGGAGTCGCGCGTGGTACGTACCAACTCCTGAAGGCCGTGAGACATGCGCAAGAACGCGTTGCCGAGAGTGTCGCGCTTGGAGCGAGGTACGACTTCAACGGTCAAGTCGCCTTCCGCGACAGACATCGAAACGTTGGCCATTTCCTTCAAGTACGCAACCATATTATTGAATGTTGTGGCGAGGGCACCGATTTCGTCATTGCGGTGAATATCAATGTTCTGGTCGAGGTCACCGGAATCGCCAATTTCGCGCGCCACGGTGATGAGGTGCGAGAGCGGCTCGCTGATGGACTTTGCGGTTTTAATGGCAGCGTAAATACCAATGGCTAGTGCGCAGAAAGTGAGAATGAGCGTGCCCCACATACTGACACTGCTGGCGCGTTCGGCCGATTTGGTGGTTTCGTTCAAAGACTTGGTGATGTCCTGGCTTGTCTGATCGAGGGCAGCGGAAGATTTCGTGAGCCAAGAGGCCGGATCCTTCTGTAAGTAGAAGATTTGGAGGTCAGAAACGGTCGCATCGCCGGAATCTACCTGGTGACGCTTGGCGAGCAGCGGCTTGGCAAAATTGTCAGCCCAGCTTGCTTCCGTGCTCTCGACCTGAATGAGGGCCGTCTTGACGCCTTCATTAGCAGTTTGCGCTTCGCCACGCTTGATAAGATCGTTGATGTCGCCGAAACCTTTGTTAACCTTTTCTTCGTCGCGCGGATCGCCGCTTAGGAGGAAATTGTCCATGTTGTGGCGGTTCAACATGATCTGGTAGCGAACCGACTCAATGGTGCGGACGTTCTCCAACGCCGACGTGGCATCCTTCCGGGCAGACCCCGCTATGAGGCCAGTGCCGAGATTAACGAAGAACAGCACTCCCAAAATGGCCAGAATCACACCGAAACCTAAGTAAAGTCTTTTCCCGATCGTCATTGCAAAATGCCTCCACTCACCCCGGCGACGCGATTTTCTGCAAAACGCTCCTGCCGTTTTCTGCGAATCCCTTAGTTATTCGACCCGGTGAATTCAAACTCAACGACCTGCGTGCTTTCTTCCGCCGCGGGAACGAATTTCCACTCCTTCACCGCGTCCTGACAGGCCTGTACCAGCAGCGGATGCCCGCCAATCACCCGAGTGCTCTTCACGCGGCCATCCGGAGTGATGACCACTTCGATTTTCACCTTGCCGGAAACGTTCATACGCTTGGCAAGTTCCGGATAAGCGGGCGAGACCTTAGTTTTTACCTTACGCTTGCCCTCGTCCGTGGACCCCGCTTGCCCAAAGCTGGCCGTTCCCAAGGAAAGCCCGACGGCGGCTGCGGCTACACCGAGGATTAATTTTCGCCACTCAGATTTCATGGACCACCCCTCGCAAGAATGGAAAGACCCCGCGGAGAGAAAGGCACGTCGGGTGCCATGCCAGAGAAGTGTTCAGGCAGGGTGGCATGACAGGGTCATGGTGTGGCAAGTGACTGAGAATGAAGAGTTAACGGGATTTTCACAAAATCAGGGCGGCGCACTGCGCGAGTTGCAGCGTCTCAGCAAACCCGAAGTCTTCGAGCCCAGGTCTCATGCTGAGACGTGATCGCTCGGACGGGGCCGCGACCGTGGACGATTCGGCAACGCGGCTGAGAACGCCGATTGACTCAGAATGAGATGAATCGTTAGGGTGGTAGAGAAAGGCAGAAGTCAATTTGAGACGCGCGTCCACCCCCAACCCGCGATGCGAAAAACGGAACCTCTTCGGACTCGGCGTTTAACCGCACGGTTAAACAAGACTGCTGCCCCTGTGCCCGCATCCTCCAGACAAGCCGAAGAATTGATGGAGTTGGCGGTCGACGCGGCCCAGTCGCGACAGCTTCCGGAATTCCTGGAGCGGTTCGCCGGACGAGCGGCGCGGATGCTTGGGGCTGCGTGGGGCGGTGTGGCCGTGTTTCGGGGGCGTGAGACGGATCTGTACGCGGCGCGTGAGAACGAAGAAGCGGTAAGCCCCGCGATCAAGAGTTGGATCATTACGTCTTCTCGCGAGCATCGTGCTCCCGCGGCCGTGCGCGCGTTGCCGGCTGCGAAGGAACAGGTCTCACAAACTGGCGCTACAGCTTTGTACGGAATCTTCGTGCCCATTGGCGCGAGCGATGGAGAACGGCTTGGTGCGCTTTGCTTGCTGCGCCGGCGTAAGACCCTCGACACCGGGGAGAAAAAACTGCTGCACGCTTTGGCCAGCCATGCGGCGCTGTCGCTCGAAAATCTTCGCAGATTCTCGCAGTTGGAGAAATCCAAGCGGCAGTGGGTTGAAGATATTGACGCGATCAGCGATTACATCGTGGTGCATGACCGCGCGTGGAAGATTGTGCGCACGAACCGATCGCTTGCGTCGCACCTCGGCGTGCCGCCCGTTGCCCTGGTAGGCGAGGCGATGAGCGGGCTGCGGCAAATCGCCGAAACGGGGAGCGATCTTCCCTGCCCTTTTTGCCGGGATACCCAGCGTCCGCACGAAGAATACGTCGCGGCCTCGGCAGAGCGGATTTTTCTTGTTTCGACCTCGAGAGCCCCCGGCGTCGTCGAAAACGATACGCGCACGATTCACGTGCTGAAGGACATTACGGACCGGCGGGAAGCGGAGCGGCGGTACCGAGAGTTATTTGACAGCATTCAAGAAGGCTTGTTCTTCGCCACTCCTGACGGGCGATTTCTGGACGTTAACGACGCGATGGTGCGCATGCTGGGGTACGGATCGCGGGAGGAGATGCTTCGTTCGGACGTGAGCCCGCACCTTTATCCCGCCCCAGCGGCCAGAGAGCGGTTTTTGCAGACGCTGGCGGAGCGCGGCGTCCTGCGAAATTACGAAGAAACACTACGGCGCAAGGATGGCGCGCTGCTGCACACGCTGCAAAACATTACCGCTGTTCGCGATGCGCAGGGGCGCATCGCCCAGATTCGCGGGCTGATGCTCGATGTTACCGAGCAGAAGTCGTTTCAATCGCAGTTGCAGAGAGAGCGCGACTTCAATCAGAAAATTCTGAATACGACGCAGAGCATGATCCTGGTGCTGGATACGGCGGGCCTGATCAGCTATGCCAACCGGCGTTGTTACGAAGCCGGTTACCGCGAAAATGAATTAATCGGCCACCGTCTAGTGGACTGGGTGGAAACCTCTCATCGCAAGGATTTTGAGGCGGCTCTGGAAACGACAGCGAACGGACAGCAGGTGGAGAACCTTGAGTTGCAAGTGCGGCGCAGCGACGAGTCCATGGGGCATTTCTCCATCAGCCTGAGCCCGATGCGCGATGAGCAGAGCGCGGTAAACAGCGTCGTCGTGGTGATGACCGATATTACGGATGCGGTGCTGCTACAGGCGAAGCTGGCGCACTCGGAAAGAATGGCGACGATTGGACGATTGGTTTCCGGCGTGGCGCACGAGGTGAATAATCCTCTTGCGGCGATTTTGGGATTCACAGACTTGCTGTTGGAAAACCCCGAAGTGCCGGTCTCCGCCAGGGAAGATTTGCAAATTATTTTACAGGAAACACAAAGGACGAAAGACATCGTGCAGGATTTGCTGAGCTTTGCGCGGCAGCGACCGGTGCAGCGCGAGCCCGTCCAGGTAAATACGGTCCTGAGGCAAACTATCAAGCTGCGCAGCTATGATTTTGCAAGCCACGGAGTGGAAGTCACGGAAGAGTTCGATGAAACGCTAGCGCCGGCGCTCGGCGATGCGCAGCAACTTCAGCAGGTCTTCCTCAACATTCTTAATAACGCCTATGATGCGGTCCAAGAAAACGGGCGCCGCGGCCATATTGCCATTCGCACGGAACGCGGCGGTAACAGCGTTCAGGTGGTGGTCACGGATAACGGCACGGGCATCGCGGATCCGGAACACATTTTTGACCCGTTCTACACCACGAAGCAGCCCGGCAAAGGCACCGGACTCGGCCTCAGCATTTGCTACGGAATCGTGCGGGCGCATGGCGGCGAGATTCAATGCTGGAACAACGCGGAAGGCAGCGGTAGCACGTTTGTCGTGCGTATTCCGATCGCAACAGAACCAGCGGTGATGGCAGCGAAAGAGGCAGGACGATGACGATGCCAGCAGCCGTTGGCCACACTGCACCGATTCTGTTGATTGAGGATGAGCCGTCGGTGATCGCTTTCCTCAAGGCAGCGCTTGAGCGAAAGGGATACTCCGTGGTGAATGCGTCTTCCGGCGCGGAGGGGCTGAAGCACCTCGCGGACGGACACTATGCTGGAGTGATTTCCGACATTCGCATGCCAGGAGCCGTGAATGGCGCGGACGTGCATGACTGGATCCAGAAAAACCGCCCGGAACTCGGCTCGAAAATCATTCTTATCAGCGGGGATACGGCAAATAGCGAAACGCAAGCCCTGCTGGCGCGCAGCGGCACGCCCTGCATCGAAAAGCCGTTTCGTGCGCAGCAACTCATATCCATTGTGGAGAAAACCTTCGGGAAACCATGAGCGACGATTTAAAAGTTCGATTGCTGGTCGTGGATGACGAGCAGAGCATCCGCAAGCTGTGCATGACCATCGGCAATACTTTGGGATATTCCTGCACGGAAGCGGAAAGCGCCGAAGCCGCGCTGGCGAAACTAGACGCCGATATTCCGGACCTTATTCTGACCGACCTGAAGCTTCCGACGCTTTCCGGCGTGGAACTCTTGAAGCAGGCGAAAATACTGCTTCCCCGCACGGAAATAGCGATTATGACGGGACATGGTTCGATCGAGTCCGCGGTCGACGCCATGAAATTGGGCGCTTACGACTACATCGAAAAACCCTTCCGCGTCGAGAAGATGCGGCTTCTGCTGCAACGCATGGCAGAAAAGGTAAAACTGGTCACGGAAAACGAGTTCCTGCGGGAGCGCGTCAGCACTGAAGAGAATCTGGATGGAATCATCGGCACGTCGGCGAATATTCAGGACGTGCTGAGGATGGTTTCGCGGCTGAAAGACACGCGCACTCCGGTTCTAATTGCAGGCGAAAGCGGTACCGGCAAAGAACTTGTGGCTCGCGCGATTCATTTCCGTGGCGCGCTGGCACAGACTCCGTTTGTCGCGGTGGATTGCGGCTCGCTCGTGCCCACGCTGATGGAAAGCGAACTTTTCGGCTACGAAAAAGGCGCATTCACGGGGGCGATTAAAACCAAAGCCGGGCTATTCCAGGCTGCCAATGGCGGAACGATTTTTCTGGACGAAATTGGCGAATTGCCTCTCGAAATGCAGGCCAAACTTCTGCGAGTGCTGCAAGAGAAGGAAGTCCGGCCGGTCGGAAGCAACGAAAAAGTGAATGTGGACGTGCGCGTAATTGCCGCCACAAACCGCGATCTGGAAGCGGCCTATCGCGCCGGCACCTTCCGCAAGGATCTCTATTTCCGGCTGAATGTCGTGACCGTACACCTGCCGGCCCTGCGCGACCGCCGCTCGGACATTCCCATGCTCGTTCATCACTTCTTGGACCGCTACGCACCGGACTCCCACTTACAAGTCACTTCCGCGGCGATGAAAAGCTTGTTCAATTATGAGTGGCCGGGAAATATCCGCGAACTGGAGAACTGCATCGCGCGGGCCATCACACTGGGCGATCGCAAAGTGATCGACGTGGCCGATCTGCCGCCCGCTATTCGTAGCGAGCAACCAGATTCTTCCGCCGCGCCGGCCCAGGACCACGCTTCGCTCTCCACCACCGCCCTGGCCGAGATGGAGCGCATGACGATCCTGCGCGTTTTCGAGCAGGCCAACGGTGACAAAGCACTCGCCGGACGCATGCTGGGCATCAGTCGCGCCACTCTCTATCGCAAGCTGAAACGGTACAACATCTCGCCACGTCCGGGTCCCGGCGAGGTGGAAGCCGAGGCTGAAGAAAAGGCGCAAGCTGCGGAATAGTGTCTCAAGCCGCTTGGCGAGACTCTGAAGTGTCAGCGGACTGAGACGCCGGCGTTTCAGCGTGAGACGCGTGAGCCACTCGATACCCATGGGAAAATCTTAAGTCTTTCCGTTTCTAGGATTTCTGAGCTATCCCCTTTTCCATTTCTTTGGCGTGCAGCGTGCATCTCTATCCGTGGGACGTTGTGTGCGTTCTGGGAACTGGTGCGTCAGTCCGCCTTGGGACTGAATTCCGGTGTGACGGCGGGTTGAGAGGCTACGTGAAACGTTCCAATGAAGTAACGCTTACCGCGACCGAACAAGGTTGCGCAGAACGACTCGCACGCTTCTTCCCGCGCGCTCTGGCCGTCCGGGTTCCCGTGCAAGTGACCTCGCTGCGGGCCGGCGGCACGCGATTGCGGGAAGCTACCGTCGTGGAGTTTGGCGGCTCGGAACACGCTATTTTTCTGTCGAGCCTGCCATTGGAATTCGATGACCGGGTACAAATCGAACGCGATCGTAATGACAGCGCGGCGGAAGCAACCGTTATTGCCGTGCAGTATCACGAAGGACGTAAAGCAGTGGCCGTGCGGTTCTTGCAAGGGCCCTGCGCTTGGGTGACTCAACCTTGAACAAAACGACTACAACGCTGAACAAGCCCGCCCCGCCGAAGAGTGCGAATTCTCGCCTCGCGAAGTGGCTTGAGGATCGCTCGGTTTTCCCCATTTATCTTGCGCTGGCGAAGCAGCTGGAAATTGAAATTCCCTTCCCGCAGGAAAAAAGGAATCTTCCGGAAAAGCCGGACCTGGAACTCTTCGACGAAGTCGAATCCTGGCTGGACGAAATGGACCAGCGCGTGTTGGTGCACGAACTGCGCCACCTCTTGCAAGCCACCACGTTAAACGCCAACGAAAACAGCTTGTGCGCGCTGATCCACCGCCATCTGCAAAAGTCTTCGAAGACCAACATTGACCGCGACAAGGTCGATTTCCTTCTCGTGCAGTACTTCGCACTTTGCGCACCGGCAAAGATTTATCACAAGCAGATCGAGCCTTCCGACGTCGCGCAGGTCATGAAGCCGGTCCTCGGCGACGTCGAGGAAGCAAAGCTGGAATGGTGCGAACCGCTGGAGAAAGTGATCGAAACGCTCCGAACCTTTCGGAGCCTGCGGGATATCCTCAAGACCAACTTCATCGAGCAGGGCCGTAAGGTAAAAGAGACGGCTGGCCCTATGTTTTACGATCCCGCCGCTTTGCTCGCCTTTGTGCGGTTTAACTTCCTTCTGCGGCGGACCTTCATCGAACTGATGCATGCGGACCTGATTGCCATTCGCTCAGGCCTCGCTCAACTGGAGACCGCGGGCGTAAGGATCATTGATTGCCATCACTTTGGCCTCTCGTCGGGCGAACCCCTTGGCAAAATTCGCGAGACCGCCGACGAATGGAAGCAGCCGTTCCAAAAGGAATACACGGAGCGCGCCGTAAACCAGACGTTTGAAAAGCTGCTCGGCTTGCGGACGGATGTGGAACGAGCTCTCGAAAAGATAGCGCCGAAAGTTCCGGAAAAGTCTGCCGGTTCCTCGAAAGCCGTCAGCGCTCGTGACGCAGTGGCCTCGGGCGCGCAAGGCCGGGACGCTTTAGCCCCAGTTGCGAGCACACCCGCCGCGGAAAAATCCTCCGCTGCCCGCGGTGATAATTCGACAACGTCACCTGTCTTTGACTTTGAAACGTGCCTGGAAAAAATCTGGGAGCAATTGATTGCCACGCCGCCGACCCGCGGCCGCTCCATGACAACCGTGAAAATCGGCAACGCGCGCATCCTGATGTCCTCCTGGGAAGTAACGGCATTTGTCAGCGAGGATGGGCCGTCGGCCGAGGATCTTCGCCGCGCAGTGGTTGCACGCGCGATGGTCACTGCGGCGATGGAAGCCGCCAAGGAAACGGGTAATGCCACTTCCCTGGAAAAGGCGCTCTCCATTGCGCGCATCGAAGTCTCGCGCTTGCAGGAACGCGTGGACATCGCGAAACAAGCCAAGGATACGGAAGCTGCCGTGAACCTGGGTATCAGCACCAAACGCTTGCTCTCGGCGCTGGACGAGGCCGAAAAGCTTTAGATGCTTTCATTTTTCTGTGGGAATACAGGGCGACTGCCCTGGGAGCTGGGCCGCATTGCGAAACGCTAGCGTACTGATTCTGAGCGATGAGACGGAATTTGCCCGGCTGCTGACGTCCTGCTGGCAGGCGGAGCGGCACGCGCCCGGCATTACCGTGCTCAGCAGTGAACTTTGGAAAGATCACGAAGCCGTACCGCACGATCTCGTGGTCGTTGGACCGCTTCATGAAGGAAAACTAACCGGTGTTTTGCGCTCGTTGGAACCAGCCGCTGCTGTAATTCTTTGCGTGCCGGCGGATTCCCGCGAACTGGGGCAGCTGCGCTCGCGTTACCCACGGCTGGTTCATATTCCTTTGCGGGAAGATTGGGCTCAAACGCTGTTGCTCGTCGCCGGAGAATCTTTGCGGCGCGCGGAAGCCCAGCGGCTTGCCAAACAATCGGAACGCCGCGCGGCAAAAAACGAGCAGCAGGCAACCCTGGGCCGCTACATGGTCGACATGAAGCACAGCGTCAACAATGCGCTGACGTCCATGCTCGGAAACGCCGAACTTTTGCTGTTGGAACCGGGCCAGCTTTCCTCGCAATCCCTGGCGCAAATTAAGACCATTCACAGCATGGCGCTGCGCATCAACGAAATCATGCAGAGATTCTCATCGCTGGCGAGCGAGATGAGGGAAGCTGAGAATGCATCTCAAGCTGAGACGGAAGCCGAACCGGCGTCTCCGGCGCCACGCCGGTGAATAGGACCAAACGCTCCGTAACCCGCTCATAATTCACCTCTTAGACAAAATGGGCACCTGGCCTCACGGAATGCGCAGGCTGGCTGCTTACGTGCACCTCTTGTCCGCGGAGAATTCTGGGGAGATGTCGATGCTGCAGAAAAAAGTACTCATCGTCGATGACTCGCCCTCGCAGGTGAAGCTGATCCAGGGCTATCTGGAACACGAAGGCTACCGGCTCGTAGGCTTGAATGACCCGGAACGAGTGGAAGAAGCGATCGCCAATGAGCGGCCCAGCGTTATTTTGCTGGACGTTGTGATGCCGAAACGCAACGGCTTTCAGGTTTGCCGGGAGCTGAAAAGCAATGCGGATTTCAGCGCCATACCGGTGATTCTGGTGACGTCAAAGAACACCGAGAGCGATAAGTATTGGGGCCAGCAGCAGGGTGCGGATGGATATGTCACCAAGCCGTTTACCCGGGAAGACCTGCTGCGCGCTGTTCGGCGCTTTGCCTAACCAATTTGCCGGAAGTTTTACGAGGACGATTCGGGAATGAGTGAAGATTTTCATCTTGTACCGCTGCCCGCCGATGCCGACGATCTGCTCGAAGCGCTTGGGCCGATGGAAGAGCGTCCGCCGGAGTCGCAGTACGTCGTTTTCCGCAGCGGGCGCGAACGCTTTTGTTTGCCGGTGCTGGATGTCGAGGAAGTCCTGGACTGGCCACTGCTGACAAAGCTGCCGCTCGGTCCGGCGTACCTCGCGGGCATTTTCAATTTGCGCGGAGCCATTGTGCCGTTGATTGACATCGCGATTACGGAAGGCCGCCGCCCGGGATTGCTGCCCAAGCACGTGGTGGTTGCTTCGCTGCGAGGCGAAGGCGCGCACGACGATTTGCGCATTGGCATCGCCGCGGACGAAGTCATCGGCACGTATTCGGTCAATACCGAGGATTTTCTGGAACAGGCTCCGGAAAATGTGCCGCATTGCATCGGAATGCTTCGCCACGACGACCGGCTGGCGCTGGTCATTGATTTGAGGAGATTGCTCGAGGTTTTTCCTGGACCGAGCATTTGATTTTTGGGGCGGGCCTTGCCGCTTGCGGCGCGGACACCGCTGAAGGGATTTGGAGGAAGGCATGAAATCGCGACTGAGTTCCACAATCTGGATGCTGGTGTTGGTGAACGCGCTGATATTTATCTTCGTCATCGGCTTCGCGTTCAGCGCCGGCAAGAAGGCGGGCGAGGCATCTTTCTTTGATTTCGCAGCGCCGGGCGGCATCAACGTCATCATCGCCCTTGTGCTGGCGATCGGAGTGTCGGTCGTTCTCATGTGGCGCCTGGGCGCGCTGTTGGGACCAGTCCAAACTCTAGCGGAATTCTCTGAGCGGATGGCAGCGGGCGATCCCCGTGCACGCGCGGAAGTTACGACGAATGATGAACTGGGCTTCATCGCTGAAAACCTGAACCGCGCCGTGGCAAGAGTTTCGAAAGCCACGAGCAACCAGGACGCCAACGATGCATTGCAGCGCAGCATCACGGAACTGCTCACGGTCATCAACCAGGTGGCGCGCGGCGATTTAACGCTGCGTGGAAAAGTCACCAACGACGCGCTGGGCAACGTCGCGGACTCCATCAACTACATGCTCGACAACTTCACCAAGGTTCTCGAGCGCGTGCGCAAGGCGGCCATGGAAGTCACCGCCTGCTCGAACAACATCCTTGTGGCCGCCGATGAAATGCAGGCTGGCGCGACGCAACAGGATCAGGAAATCACCAACACGTCGAGCGCCGTTGAGGAACTGACGGTTTCGATGAAGCAGGTGTCCAACAACGCGGAAGCCAGCGCGGAAGCGGCACGCCGCGCTCTCGACGCAGCTGAACAGGGCAACCGCGCCGTGCGCGATACGCTCGAAGGCATGCAGCGCATTCGAGCCTCCGTGCAAGCAACCGCAAAGAAAATCAAGTCGCTGGGCGATCGCTCCCTCGAAATTTCGGAAATCATCAACGTCATCAACGACATCACGGAACAGACCAACTTGCTGGCGTTGAACGCGGCCATCGAAGCGGCACGCGCTGGTGAAGCGGGACGCGGTTTCGCGGTTGTCGCCGACGAAGTTCGCAAGCTGGCCGAACACAGCCGCAGCGCTACGAAAGACATCGCGGCGCTCATCAAAGCCATTCAGGCCGAGACCAACGAAGCGGTCGTCGTCATGGAAGAAGGCACCAAGGAAGTGGAAAGCGGCGCAACGCTGGCCGATCAAGCCGGACGCGCCCTGGACGCCATTTCCAACGTGGTGCGCCAGTCGGCGGAACTTGTCCAGGAAATTTCGCTGGCTTCCAAACAGCAGGTACGCGGTACCGAAGGCGTTGCGCATGCCATGCAGATTATCTCCAGCATTACACGCCAAACTTCGCAAGGCACGCGCGGAACCGTGGCAACGGTCAGCCAGCTCGTGAAACTTTCCGATCAACTGAACGAAGCACTTGCGCAATTCCGCGCGGCGTCGAAGAACGGCACTCTTTTGGAAGATTCCGAGCGGCCCGTCCCAGCCGGCGCTCTGCGGTAAACAGTGATTTTCTTCCCGGACAATTGCCCGGGGCAAGAGCGGGATCGAAATGAGCGAACGCCAGGGACCGGCGCACGGTCTGAGTGAACACGAATTGAGCGAGATCCGCATGCTGATTGAAGAGCGGACAGGCATCTGCTTCGACGAATCGCGCGAGCGGTTTTTCTCCACGCGCGTGAAGGAGCATTTGCGCGTCAAGGGTCACGAGCGAGGCACCGATTTGTTGCGCGCCATTCGCAAGTCGAATGTCGAATACGAAGCTCTGCTCGAACGGCTTCTCACTCAGGAAACCAGCTTCTTCCGCTACCCCAGTGTCTACGAGGCTTTCGAAAAACGCGTGCTTCCGGAATTGCACGTGAAGAAGTTCTGGAAGAATCCCCGCACGCTGCGCATCTGGAGCGCTGGCTGCTCGACCGGGGAAGAACCCTATTCCATCGCGATCACCATTTCAGACTCGCTCTCTTTCTCCGACTCGTGGAACGTTGAAATTCTCGCCACCGACGTCGGCCGACACGCCCTGAAGCACGCGGAGCACGGCGCATACAAGGGACGCAGCCTGGGAAGCGTGAGCGCGCAGCAGCTGGCCACGCATTTTTCGGAAGTGGCCGCAGGACATCAAGTGAAACCGCGGCTGCGCAAGATGGTCACCTTTGCGCAGATGAATCTGGCGGCAGCCGTCTACGTCGGACGCATGGATCTGATTTTCTGTATGAACGTGCTCATTTATTTTTCGGAAGAACGCCGTCGCACGCTCGTTCAGCGCTTCTACGACACGCTCGAGCCGGGCGGCTACCTTTTCCTCGGGCATTCGGAATCCATCTCCAAGATGCCCGTCAAGTTTCAAGCCATTGTTCTGAATGACTGCATTCTTTACCGCAAGCCCACGGCTGAAGAGCTTCGCAAGCCGGAACTTGTGGCGGAGGGACGCGCGTGAGCATGCCGGACCGCGAAGCCGTCGAGATGTTTCTCCAGGAAGCGGCGGAGCACCTGCAATATTTGCGGGAATACGTCAGTGTGCTTCAAGAGATTTCGCCGCGGCGCGAAGACCTCGAGCGCCTTTATATTTCGGCACACACGCTTAGCGGAACTTCGGCCAGTTACGGATTCCCACGCTTCTCGGAAATTGGCGCGAAGCTTGCCCATGTCTTCCAATACGCATTGAACGCGCCGCTTGGCGACGACCTGCACGGCCCGCTCACGGAATTTTTGTCGGACGGCATTTCCCTGCTCGAAACGGACCTCCTGGAAATCAGCGACACGGGCAAGGAAAGCCTCGAAGACATCGCCGCCTTCAAGGAACGCTATCGCTTCGCGTTCCCAACAGAACCGCCGCCACTAAACTATCCGCAGCCGCAATCCCATTCCGAATTGTCAAATGCCGTCGCGCAAGAACGCGTGGTGGCCGCTGCAACCGGCTCCTATTTCGACGCCCTGCCAACCGATGATGAAGTCGGCGACGAAATCCTGGACTTCTTCCAGCCGGAAGCCGAAGAGCACCTCCAAGTTGTCAGCGATTGTCTGATTTCGCTCGAAGGAAACAACAATCCCGAAGAGATTAATAAACTCTTCCGCGCGATCCACACTCTAAAAGGTTCTGCCGCGCAAGTCGGTTTGAAGCGGCTTGGAGCTATCGCGCACCGCGTCGAAGACCTCATCGGCCGTCTGCGCGATGGCGAACTCGAACCTTCGCCTGCCGTCGTTGACATTTGCCTCGAATCCATTGACGTGCTCAAGAAGACGCTCCACCGCCAGTGGAACGACGAAAAGAACATGCGCGCAGGCGTCGATTCCCTGCTCGGACGCATCGCGGAATTCGCCCCAGTCGAAGTGGAAGATTCGGAAGGCAGCACGGCGCCCGCAGTCGCCGCCGAAGTCCACCCCACCAGATCAGTCGACGCCACCGCTATCACCGTTTCGGGGAAAAAAGAGTCCAAACCAACCAGCAAAGCCGCCGCAGCCGCAAAATCGGTGCGCATCGCACTCTCCCGTCTCGATCGCATGATGAACACGGTCGGCGAGCTCGTCATCAACCGCACGCGCATGGTCGGACGCGTCGCCGAACTTGAAAAATTGGTTGATACTCTCAGCTTCTCCAAGGAACGCCTGCAAGGAAAAGTCGGCGAATTCCAGGAAAAGTACGAGTTCAACCGCATCAGCAATACGCGCCAAACCGGTCCATGGAGCCCGTCGACGGCCCGCCAAACTCTCACGAACGCCGCCGCTGGCGACAACTCCTTCTGGTCCGATTTCAGCGAACTGGAAATGGATCGCTACGACGATTTCAATATTCTCTCTCGCTCAATGGCGGAAATCTCTGCCGACGTAAACGAAGTCCTTTCGCAGCTCGAGGGCTTCATCGGCCGCGTCGAAGGCGACATCGACGAATTCACAAAACTCGCGCACCACCTCCAGGACGAAATCACCGCGGCCCGCATGGTGCCCATTGGCACTCTCTATTCGCGGCTGTCGCGCGCCGTACGTGACGCCACCAAATCCGCAGGCAAGCAAGTCGACCTCGATCTCTCCGGCAGCGAAACGGAACTCGACAACAACATCATTCAGCAAATTTCGGATCCGCTGGTCCACCTCGTCCGCAATTCCGTCGCCCACGGAATCGAGCGCCCCGAAGACCGCGTCACTGCAGGCAAGCCCGAACTGGGTAAGGTCTCCCTGCGCGCCTACCATCGCGGCAACCACATCTACATCGAAGTGGAAGACGACGGGCGCGGCATCGATTACGAGCGCGTAAAACAGAGCGCCATCGAGCGCGGCCTCGTTTCCCCGGAAACCGCCGATCGCCTCACGGAACGCGACCTTCGCGAAATGCTCTTCCATCCGGGCTTTACTACCGCCCCCGTAAAAACCGAGCTTGCCGGGCGTGGCGTCGGCCTCGATGTCGTCCGCGCAAATCTAAACGCGCTCAACGGCGAAATCGAAATTCAAAGCATCAGCGGCCAAGGCACCAAATTCACCCTGAAAGTGCCCCTGACCCTGATCATCTCTCCAGCGCTCTTCATTCGCTGCGGCACAACGAATTTCGCGCTTCCATTGGCCGTCGTGGAAGAAATTCGCCGCCTGCGCGCCGACGAAATCGAAGACGTCGGCGGAAAACTTCTTACCAAAGTTCGCGATGTCGTGACCGAAGTCGTCAGGCTCGACACCTACCTGGGCCTGCCGCCGCTCGAACCGGTCAATGGCTACTTCCGCATGGTCGTCGCCAATGCCGGCAATCGCCAGATCGGCTTGGTCGTCGAAGAAGTCCTCGGCAAAGACGAAATCGTCATCAAAAATCTCGGCGAATATCTGCGCCGCGTAAAACTTTTCCCCGGCACCACCATCGCCCCTGACGGCAGCCTCATCCTTCTGATCGATCTGAATCGCATGGTCGCCAACGAACCGACGGAACGCCGTCCTCTGCAAGCCAGTGCCAGCGCGGCACGCATTTTTGCTCCAGGTTCGACCGCCGTGGCCCGCGGAACGATCCCTGCCGAAGCCATCGACCGCGTCGAACAAGAACGCCTCATCATTGTCGCGGACGATTCCATCAGCGTGCGCAAATTCGTTGGCCGCATGCTCGAAAAGAACGGCTACCGCGTGAAGCTTGCTGCCGACGGTATGGAAGCCGCCGAACTCGTAGCACAACACGGCTGCCACCTGGTCATCACCGACCTCGAAATGCCTCGCATGACCGGCTACGAACTAATGGTGCAATTGCGCCAAAGCCCGACGACGCGCCGCATCCCCGTGATGGTCGTCACCTCACGAGCGGGCGCAAAGCACCGCGATCGCGCCATCAAAGAAGGCGCAGCCGCCTTCCTGACGAAACCCGTCCAGGAAGATCAGCTGATCGCCGCGGTCGAACAACTCATGGGAACGGAGGCGCGACCCGTAGTTCCGGTCTCGTAAACCACCATGCCTCCCACCGCAAACAAGAAATTCAAAGTGCTCATCGTGGACGACTCTGCCTTCATGCGCAAAGTCCTCGAAACGATCTTCAACGCCGACGATCAACTAGCTGTAGTCGGCCACGCCAAAGACGGCCGCGAAGCTCTCACCCTCGCTGAATCGTTAAAACCCGATGTCATCACCATGGACATCAACATGCCGCACATGGACGGCCTGCAAGCGACAGCGCAAATCATGACCACGAACCCGCGCCCGATCGTGATCGTCAGCTCGGAATCAAGAGACGGCGCAGCAAGCACACTGAAAGCATTAGAACTGGGGGCCATCGAGTTTGTCGCCAAGCCTTCGAGCGGCATCGACCTCGACATGCAAAGTGTGAAAGAAGACTTGGTGCGGAAAGTGCGCATGGCGGCAAAGGTTCGCGTCGTACGTACCGCATCGCGTCTCGCTTCCACACTGCAAAAATCCAATGGCGAAGGCGGCACTCAAGCCGCGCCCGCCACTTCGCGCCCGGCACCATCAAGCGTAAATCATGATCAACGTTTTCCCGTCGTAGTCCTGGCCGCCTCTACAGGAGGCCCCGCAACCGTCATGCGCCTGGCTCCAGGCTTTACGCGCGACTTCCCCGCCGCCGTCATTTTGGTCCAGCACATGCCCGCGGCTTTCACAACGCAGTACGCGACGCAACTGGCTGAATTCACCGGCATCCGCGTAAAAGAAGCCGAAGCCAACGAATCTCTGCAACCTGGCACGCTTTACATTTGTCCCGGCGGCCAACATTTGCGCGTGACTCCGTCGGGCCGCATCCAGCTCGATGGCACAAGCGGCCGCATCAACGGCTATCTGCCGAACATCGACGCCACCATGGAATCCGTCGCCTCTTTTGCAGGCCCAATGAGCATCGGCGCAATTCTCACCGGCATGGGCAACGATGGCACCCTCGGCGCAAAGGCCATCAAAGCCGCGGGCGGCTTGGTACTCGCCCAGGACGAAGCGACCTGCGTCATCTTCGGCATGCCCGCCGAAGCCATCAAGGCCAACGCGGTCGATCAAGTTCTCGGCATCGACGACATCTATGCCGCCATCGAAAAACGCGTCATCGGAATCTGCCGCACGTCACCCGTGGGAGTCCGCTAATGCGCGTGCCTGCGCCACCTCCCAAACCCGCCGCCGCGCGTACGGAACAGATTATTCTCTTCCGCGTATCAGGCCAGCTTTTCGCTGTCTCTTCCGCGTCCGTGCAGGAAGTTCGCAGCGTGGACAGCCTCTCGGGCGCCGCAATCGAAATCAATCAGCCGACACTCCGCAAAGTGCGCCACGTCCTGCGCCGAGGCGACAAGGCTCTCTACGTTGTAAACGGCTCCGCTCATTTTGGTTTGCCTCCATCCTCAGCGGGACTCGTCTTCGTACTTCGCAAAACCAGAACCGCCGTCTTGATCGACGGCATCGACAAAATGGCCACTATGACCCGGCTGCAGTCTCTCCCGCTCGCCTATTGCCACGAAGAGCGCCAGTGGTACCGCGGATTGACCGCCCTCGATCAAAGCGTGATCCCAGTGGTGAATCCCGAAGGATTTCTGACCACCGAAGAGTTGGCCCTTCTCGATGCGTCCCTCGTCCCCGAAACTTTGCCGGAACACTTACCGGAAGAACCGACTTCTGAAGGGATAGCCTCGCCGGAATGATGCCCTCCACCGATCTCGGTTCGCAATCCTTCGTCCTTCTTCGCTTGGGCGAGCGCCGCTTCGCCGTCGCTGCCACGCAGATTTCGGAGTTGGTCGCCCCAAGCCGCATTTTCCGCTTTCCGCATCGCACCCCAAAACTCGAAGGGGTGATTCTCCGCCGTGGCCGCATCGTACCCGTCTGCGACGTCGCCGAAGCCCTCCTCCGCAAAGGCCTCACCTCGCGGCGTTTCTATCTAATTGCCGTCCGCCATTACAACGACAAATCCGAATGGGTCGCGTTGCCTGTCAGCGGCGAATGCGAGCTGATCGCTGCGGAAATGATGGCCGCGGGCGACGCTGACGCTCCCCACGTCGCCGGCTGGATTTCTCACAACGGCGAAGTCATAGAAATCTTGAACATCGATGCACTTACGCCCGGCGGCGAAGGCTTGCCAGTTCCCGCCCCGGCGAACGCTCTTCTGGAGGCCACGCCGTGATGCCCCCAGGGCGCGCGCAGAAAGTTCTGCTCATCGACAGCAACGTCTATTTCGCCAAGCGCCTCGGCGACGCGCTCAAACGCGAGGGCTTTGATGTTGTCACCAGCACGCAGGCCGCCTACGCGCTAACGACCATCGAATACGACGCGCCTTCCGCGATCCTCTGCTCGACCAACATGCGCGAAATGGGCGCTCTCGATATAGCGAAAATCATCCACGCCGATCCAAAGAACGCTGCGGTCCAAATCATTGCTCTCGGTGACGGCAGCCATCGCGCCCTCATGGAAGCCTTCCAGGCCGGCTGCGACGATTACATCGATCGGCAAAGCCCCCCAGCCACAATCGCTTCGCATGTGAAAAGCATCCTGGTCAGCAAATCCGAAGGCTTTCAACCCACGCAGATGCTGGCGCAGTCGGACACCAGCCTCAGCGGCAGCCTCACGCACCACGATCTGACCGGCGTCATGCAAATGCTCGGACAAGCCCGCCAAACCGGCGCCCTGCACATCAACGCTGGCGAGACGGACGCTGTCCTTTTCTTCGACGCCGGAGAAATCACCCACGCCGAATGCGGCAGCCTTTTCGGCGATGAAGCCGTCATCCACATTCTGAAGAGCTGCGTCGAAGGTGGCGAGGGCGTTTACAAATTTGCCTACGGCACCACTTCTCCCCAGCGCACCGTGTTGCGCTCGTCCACCGATCTTATGCTCGATGCCATGCGCGAGTACGATGAAGGGGCTCGCGACATGGCGGATAAGGAAGCGCTATGAGCGAAGCGATGATTGTTCCGCCGTTGAACGAAACAGAAACAAAACGAACGCCTACGGTCTATTTCATTGATGACAGCGCCACCATGCGCGAGGTCATCAAGATCGCGTTCCGCCGCGAGAGCATCAACGTCATCACTTGCGCGGACGCCGCCTCCGCTTTAGCGCAGTTCGAGCAGCACAAGCCCGACGTTGTAATCACCGACGTCATCATGCCGGACCAGGACGGCTACTCCGTCTGCAGCCAGATCAAACAACATCCTGAATTCGGCGGGGTTCCCGTCGTTCTCATGTCCGGCGTCGTAAACAAAAGCGTCGCGGACAAAGCCGTAGCCGTCAAAGCCGACGAACTCATTCGCAAACCCTTTCAGCCGCAGGATTTGATTGGCCGCGTGAAAAGCCTGCTCGAACCCAAGCGGCCGGCCGATGCGCCGGTTGCGGAACGCCCAGCGTCTTCCAACGCGCTCAACAATCTGTTCGCTCCGCCGCCGGCACAGCGCCCAGTTGCGCTGCCACCCGACCAGCGCGCGCCGGAGTCTATTTGGCCCAGAGCTCTTGCCGAAGCGTTCACTGCGCCGCGTCCCGGTGATGCGGCAGTCCCGCAACAGCACTTGCAGCAGCAAAGCTCGCCGGCTTCACGTCCCGCGCCTACCACCTCGGACATACAAAAGCTCCGCGCGGAAATCGCAAGGCTCGATCTCCTCGTCAAAAAACTCCAAACGGAAATGCAGATTGAGCGCCAATACACCCAGGCCCTCGAACTCCAAATCCAGACGCTCACGCGCGTGGAATAGCGGTAGGGTCCTCCTTCTGAGGATGACCGCTCTGTTTGCCACGCCAACTCTTCTCCGTGCTCTCTGTGACCTCCGTGCCCTCTGTGTAATGTTTTTCTTATCTTGTAAGCCCTTTTCTTCGACTCTTGAACCTTGAACTCTTCAACCCGCGCACCTTTTCCCCATTTCATGCTCCAGGAACGCCGCGCCGCGGCATGTGAACTCGCATTGTCTCTTTGGAAAGTACGCGCGCGGAAGCCAATTCCGCAGCTTCCCATTTTGCGGTTCTCACGGCTATTCTCTTTCAGGGGGCTTCCATGAATAGCAAGAAGGGTTCTGGAATCTCGCGTCGGGAATTTGCTCGCCGTGCCGCCATCGTCTCCGCAGTTTCGGTGCTCCCGGCGGGCAGTCTCCCATTGGATTCTGCATCTTCAAAACCCCTTCCGCCGCAATCCCCGGATGCGCCGAAACTCTCCACCGAAAGCCAGGCCGAAGCTGATGCCCGTTACGAGGCAATCCTCAGCCACTACCGTTCGCGTTTCTCCGACACGCAAAAAGCCGACCTCTATCGCCTATGTCTCCTCGCGCAGCCCTCGCTCGACCACCTGCGCGCCTATCCTCTGGAAAACGGCGACGGGCCCGCTCTCTATCTGAAGCCCCTTGTCGAGCGTGAGAAAAAGGCTGAGCCCGCCGCTCCTCGCGCAACCAGCCCAGCCGCAAAGAGGCCCTGAGGAAATCTCGCCATGCCAGCTGAAGAAATCTTCTACCTGCCGTTGAGCGACCTTGCCAAGCGCATCGAAACAAAAAAGCTATCCCCTGTTGAGCTCACCCAACTCTATCTCGACCGTAGCACAAAGTTCGGCCCCCGTCTCAACGCCTATGCGCTTTTGACTCCAGACAGCGCTCTCGAACAAGCGAAAGTTGCCGAAAAAGAAATCCAGCACGGCCACTATCGTGGTCCGCTGCACGGCATTCCCTACGCCGCGAAGGACCTCCTGGCAGTCAAAGATCTCCCAACGACCTGGGGCGCGAAACCCTACGCCGACCAGGTTTTCCAATACGACGCCACGGTAATTGAACATCTGACCCGCGTCGGCGCAATTCTCATCGGCAAAGCCGCCATGATTGAACTCGCTGGCGGCATGGGTTACCGCTTTGCTTCCGCTTCGCTCCAGGGCCCAGCAAAAAATCCCTGGAACACCAACTGCTGGACCTGCGGCTCCTCGTCAGGCTCCGGAGCCATCGTAGCCGCGGGCCTCGCCGCTTTCGCCATTGGCACCGAAACCTGGGGCTCGATCATCTGTCCCTCCGCCTTCTGCGGCGTCAGCGGCCTCCGCCCCACCTACGGCCGCGTCAGCCGCTACGGCGCCATGGCCCTCGCTCCGAGCATGGACAAAATTGGCCCTCTCGCCCGCACCGCCGAAGACTGCGCCCGCGTTTTCGCCGCCATTGCCGGTCACGACCCGAAAGATCGCAGCACAGTTCCCATAGATAAAGGCGCATTCACCTACTCGCCCTCCCTGGATCTCAAAGCGCGCCCACTGAAAGTCGGCTGGCTCACCAACGCTTGGCCTAAATTGGATTCCGGTGTGGCGAAAGTTCTTCTCGCTGCTGAAAAAGTCGTGCGCAAATTCTTTGGCGGCACCAAATCCGCGACGCTTCCCGACGGCCCGTTCGAAGACGCGGCGAATATCGTTGTTTCCGCGGAGTGTGCGGCTTCCTTCCGCGGGCTGATCCGTTCCGGGCGCGTAAGCGAACTGACCGATCCTCTGGGCCAGATCTCCGGCTACGTCAACGAACAATATTCCGCCGCCGACTATTTACGCGCGCTCAGCATTCGCGAGATCCTGCAAAAAAAGATGGAAGCCCTCTTCGCGTCATTCGATGTGCTCGTGACCGCGGCGCAGCCGATACCGGCCACTCCCCTGGAGACAAACCTGGAGACCGATCTCGCCTTCCCGGATCCTCTCGGCGCCATCGGCAATCTGTGCGGTCTGCCGGCCTTGGCTGTTCCCTGCGGTTTCACAGAAAACAATCTACCGGTAGGTTTGCAATTCGTGGCACGCGCCGGCGATGACTTTGCCGTGATTCAAGCCGCACGCACTTTCCAGGCACACACGGAATGGCATCGCAAGCATCCCAAGCTCGCGTAATCCCAAACTCCCAATTTGCAATGGAATGAAAAAAGAAAACGTCAGGCCTGCCGTGAAACTCCCAAAGCCTCTCGCACCGCGCGCAAAATACTCCCGCGGCTAAAAGGTTTCGTAAGCAGTCGCATATCGGCCTCCGCTTGCACGGCTTCCACCGCGGTCTGCTCGCTGTAACCGGACATATAGATCACCCCAATTCCTGCATGATGTAGCTGCAATCGCCGCGCCAGCTCTCTTCCGGTCATTCCCGGCATTACCATGTCGGTGACCAACAGATCGATCCCGCCCTTGCTTTCCGATGCAAGGCGCAGCGCATCCGCGCCGTCCCGCGCTTCAATCACCGTGTAGCCGCCCGATTCCAAAAACTCGCGCGCCACCTCGCGCACATCGTGCTCGTCCTCCGCCAGCAAAATTGTCTCCGTGCCGCGCGGCGCTTCCGCTAATCCCTGCGGGACGTTCCCCTTCTCTTCAGGCTGGTCCACTCGCGGCAGATAGATCTTGAAACTCGTTCCTTTGCCCACCTCGCTGTACACCCAGATGAATCCTCCGCTCTGCTTTACAACTCCATAAACCGTCGCGAGCCCCAGTCCCGTTCCCTTCCCGGGTTCCTTCGTCGTAAAAAACGGCTCGAAAATATGCGCCTGCGTGTCCGCATCCATGCCTATCCCCGTGTCAGACACGGCCAGCAATACATATCGCCCTGGCTGCACAATCGGATGCGTCATGTTGTAACTGCGGTCCAGCTCCGCATTGGACGTCTCGATAATGAGCCGTCCGCCCGTCGGCATGGCATCCCTCGCGTTCACCGCCAGATTCATAATGATCTGTTCCATCTGGCTGGCGTCCGCGCGAATCGACCCCAAATCAGCCGCCATTCGAACGCCCAACTCGATGTCTTCCCCAATCAATCGCGGCAAAAGCTTCCCCATATCCTCAATCACGCCGTTCAAATTCATCACCCTCGGCTGCAGCACCTGCATCCGGCTGAACGCCAGCAGCTGCTTCGTCAAAGCCGCCGCCCGATCCGCCGAACGATCGATCTGCTCGATTTTTCGCGCCATGCGGTCTGTGGGCGACAATTCATTCATCAACAGCTCAGTATGCCCCTTGATCACCATCAATAGATTATTGAAATCGTGCGCCACTCCTCCGGCCAGCCGCCCTACGGCTTCCATCTTCTGCGCCTGGCGCAGTTGCTGCTCTAGAATATGCCGCTCGCTGATATCCTGCGCCACCACCAGTCGAACCCCATGCCCCGCATAATCGAACTGGTGCGAAATCATTTCAACTTCAAATACTTTCCCGTCTTTCTTTTTGTGTTTGCACACCCCTTCGCATCGCCCCGCCCCCTTCTCCGAAGCATGCACTTCCGGAGAGTTGCGCTTTTCCTCCCCGTGAATGTCAAACATCGACATCCGGCTGAACTCCTCCGGCGAATAACCGTACTGCCGGATCGCGGCGTCATTCACCTGAATGAACTGTAAAGTCTCCGCATCCGTCACCCAGGTCGGAAGTGGATTGTGCGAGAAAAGCAGCCGGAACACAGACTCGCTCTTGCGCAAAGCTTCCTCAGAACGCCGCCGCTCAATCGCAAGCGCAATATGCCCGCCCACGGAATCTAGAAACTCCAGGTCCCGCATATCGTAGGCGTTTTCGTCCTGATAGTGCTGCACCACGAGCACGCCGATCGTCGCCGTCGGCGTCTTCAGCGGCACGCCCAGCCACGAAGGCGACGGCGACCCAACCAGCTCCACGTCTCCCGCCTGCACCAGCCTGTCGAACTCCGTTTGCGGAATCAACATCGCGCTGCCCGTTCGAAACACAAAAGAGGTACAGCTGCGCCCTACTTTCTGAGGCGGAGGCGCCGTATCAAATTGGTCCACAAGAAATGGAAAGTAAAAGGTATCTTCCTTCGCGTCATGCAGCGCGACGAAACAATTTTCCGCGTACAAAACTTTCTTCAGCGCCTGGTGTATTCCCTCCAGCAGCTCATCAAGGTTCGCCGTCTGGTTTAACGCGTGAACCACTTCCGAAATCACCTGCCGCTCCGCTTCCATCCGGTGCAGCGCCGTCACATCAAGAAGACTCGCCACCACTCCTTCGACCGCTGGATTGCTCAGGCAGTTGCTGATCGTCACCTCAAACCACCGCCACTCCCCCGTTTTGCTCCGCAAACGGCAGCGCCCTTTCCCCGTATCTTTTGGCGTGGCAATGATCCCTCGAAGACGTTCCTGCATCTCCGCTATGTCATCCAAATGCATGAACTCGATTAACGACCTATCGATAAGTTCATCGGGACAAAAGCCAAGGACGCGAGTGCATCCCGCGCTGGCATGCAGAATCATTCCATTTGGCCCGAGGATGGCCAGCAACTCGCGCGCGCAATCCAGCAGGGAAGAAATCTGCTCGGGACTCGCCGCTAACTTCTGCTCAAAGGAATGTCGCTGTGACATAGGTCGCTGATTACAAAAACGTTCTCGTACCCCAAGGGACCGCGGTGGGCGAAACTCCTCCGCCTTACGATTGCGTTCTGAAACGACCTTTTGGGCCGGGGATTATCTGAACATTTTAATCATAACCAATTCTGGATGTTTAGACAGTCCTCCAAGCGGACATGTTGCCAAAACATGACTGTACGAAGGTACAGGTCTCCCCCTCACCGCTGCTTTTCCCGGCACCGCCGGCGTGTTACCCTCCCTTTCGCTTCGGAGTAAATCCTGACTCGCCGCATTCTGCAAATGCCCGCGTGGGCCTTAGGAGGCGCTGTGCCAACGCATGAAATCTGGAAAGACATGTTCGTCATGGGACTTCCCCTGCTCGAAAAAATTCTCCGCCCCATCATCGTCTACATGTTCCTGGTAATCAGCCTCAGGCTCTCCGGCAAGCGCGAACTCGTCCAGCTCAATCCCTTCGACCTCGTCGTCCTCCTCACCCTCTCGAACACCGTCCAAAACGCCATCATTGGCGACGACAACAGCGTCTCCGGTGGCCTCATCGGCGCCACTTCCCTGCTCGTTATCAACTACCTGGTCGTGCGCTTCCTCTACGGTCACAGCAAGCTCGAGCAGCTCGTCGAAGGACAATCCGATATCTTGATTGATGGCGGCAAGGTGCGCACCGAGCGCCTAAAGAAGGAACTGATCACCACGTCACAACTGGAAGCCGCAGCCAGAAAACAGGGCTTCGATTCGCTCAGCGACGTCGACAAATGTATCCTTGAACCAAGCGGCAATCTTACCTTCGTCGGAAAGAGGCCCGCCACCGAAGACCTCCGCCACCAGGAACTCCTCTCCCATATGCAAAAACTAATGGAAGAAGTTGTACGCCTGAGAGGCCCTCTGCCACCGGCCCGCGCCTAGCCCCTCGTACGAAGAAATCTCTGGCTAGTGGAGCAGAAACCCCGTCAACGCAAACCCAAGCCCGGCCGCCGCAATCACCATGCCGCCAATCCAGAACAGCCGCTTCTTCGTTAGCAGTGTCAGAGAACAAATGACCAGCCCAACTTCAAGCAGCGCCTCTCCGCCGTCAAAGCGGTCCGCCTTGCGGCCCGCCAAATCTCGGTCCGCTTCCAGGTCCTTTGCGTCTTTCGTAATATCTTCCTTGTCTGCTTTGTAGTGCTCCAACTCAGCTTCGTTCTTCTTTTCAACGGCTTCGCCAATCTCTTTGTTCAATGGCGCTACGATGCTTACGATTTCCGCGCTTTTCTCGGTGGTGTGCTGTCGCACGCTTTTTGCCTGATACTGCGCCCATCGGTTGGCCGCCTGGCTCTGCCGCAGCAGCTCTTCGGTGTGCGCTCTATGGCTCATTAGCGTGACTCCCGCCACCAAAACCGCAAGCGTGGAAATCGTAACGGAAACAGGAACAAGGAACGGATTATCCCCGCGCTCGTGCTCTGTTTCTGGCAGTTCGATACCCTCAGGCATATTTCAGGTTCTCCTTTAAGGATTAAACAGCAGGCTCAGCCGCTATGGCTTTCAAAGAATCGCGCGCCGCCGCAATTGTACGCGTGATGTCCTCCGAAGTGTGCGCCACCGAAACAAACGCCGCCTCATACTGCGACGGCGCAATAAAAATCCCTCGGTCCAGCATCTCCTGGAAAAATCGCGCGTAACGTTTTGTGTCCGATCGCTTCGCGTCACCGTAGTTGCGCACCGGACTCGCCGCAAAAAACACAGTCGCCAGCGACCCAGTCGCGTTCACCTGCCCCGCAATTTCCGCTTCAGCGAGCGCTTCGCGCAATCCCTCCACAAGCCCCCGCGCTTTTTCATGAATCTCATCATAAAGTCCATGCCGTGTAAGCTGCTTCAACGTCGCAATCCCCGCCCGCATCGCCAGAGGATTCCCCGCCAGCGTTCCCGCCTGATACACCGGCCCCAAAGGCGCCACATGATTCATAATCTCCGCGCGCCCACCGTACGCCGCGACCGGCAACCCTCC
Organism: Candidatus Acidiferrum sp.; assembly: GCA_035313865.1. Classification (GTDB taxonomy): domain Bacteria; phylum Acidobacteriota; class Terriglobia; order Acidiferrales; family UBA7541; genus Acidiferrum. The sequence goes on along the minus strand of DATFZY010000171.1, from coordinate 104,916 downwards.
GCCGATAATCTTTCCCAGCGTGGTCAAATCCGCCTCAATCCCAGCAAGTTGCTGCACCGCCCCATAGTGCATCCGAAACCCGGTAATCACTTCATCCACGATCAGCAAAGCCCCGTTGCGCCTGGTAATTTCGCGCAACCCAGCCAGAAATCCCGCCTCCGGCAACACCACGCCCATATTCGCCGCAATCGGCTCGATGATGACAGCCGCGATCGCATCCTTGTGCTCAGAAAACAACCGCTCCACAGCCCCCAAATCGTTGTAAGGCGCGTTCAACGTCAGTTCCGCAAGCGCCTGCGGCACTCCCGGACACTCCGCAATCCCCAGCGTCGCCAGCCCCGACCCAGCCTGCGAAAGAAAACTGTCCGCGTGCCCGTGATAGCAACCCTCAAATTTCAAAATAAAATCGCGCTTCGTCACCCCGCGCGCCAACCGCACCGCGCTCATCGTTGCTTCCGTCCCGCTCGAAACAAACCGAATCTTCTCAATCGCCGGAATCGCCGCCGTAATCAACGTAGCCAGCTCGACTTCCAACTCCGTCGTCGCTCCATAACTCGTCCCCCGCCGCGCCTGATCCGCTATCGCCTCCGTCACCGCAGGATGCGCGTGCCCCAAAAGCATCGCGCCCCACGAGCAAACGTAATCCAGCAACTCATTCCCATCCGCATCGTAAAGATATTGCCCGCCACCCCGCTCGATGATGAGCGGCTCTCCGCCCACGGAACGAAACGCCCTAACCGGGCTGTTCACGCCCCCAACAAGAATCTTCTCCGCCCGCTCAAAAATCTCCCGCGAACGCCGCCGCTCAACTCTCGATTTTGTAGGTTTAGCGCTCATGCCAGCCTATGTGCAGTGCGGGAGCCTTGCTCCCGCTTTTGAGATTTCAACCATGTCCAAAATCCTGCCATCCAAAACAATCACCCCTTCAACCACCGCGCCACATCCTTGGCATGGTAAGTCAAAATAATCTCCGCCCCCGCCCTCTGAATCCCCGTCAAAATCTCCAGCACCACGCGCTTCTCGTCCAGCCAGCCCTTCTGCGCCGCCGCCTTCACCATCGCGTACTCCCCGCTAACGTTGTACGCCCCCAACGGCACATCAAACGCATCCCGCACCCGCCGAATCACATCCAGATAAGCCAGCGCCGGCTTCACCATCACCATATCCGCACCTTCTTCGATATCCAGCGCCACTTCCTTCAAAGCCTCCCGCACATTCCCCGGATCCATCTGATAACTCCTCCGGTCGCCAAACTGCGGCGCCGAATCCGCCGCCTCGCGAAAAGGCCCATAAAATCCCGAACAATATTTCGCCGCATACGCCAGAATCGCAACTTCCCCAAACTTGTGCTGGTCCAGAGTCTCCCGAATCGCCGCCACTCGCCCATCCATCATGTCCGAAGGCGCAACGATATCCGCCCCGGCCCGCGCATGCGAAAGCGCCTGCGCCGCAAGAATCGGCAGAGTCGCGTCATTCGCCACTTCGCCGTTCTCAATCACCCCGCAATGCCCATGATCCGTGTACTCGCACAAACAAACGTCGGTAATCACCAGCAATTTCAGATTCGCTTTCCGAATCTCTTCAATCGCCCTCTGCACCACTCCATGTGCCGAAGTTGAAATCGTTCCCCGCGCATCTTTCGACTCCGGCAATCCAAAAAGAATCACGCCAGGAATCCCAAGCGCCTCGACCTCCCGGCACTCTTCAACAATCTGATCCACGGATTGCTGATGCACCCCAGGCATGGAACTGACTTCCTTGCGCACTTTTGACCCAGGGCATACAAACATCGGATAAATCAACCCCGCAGTGCTCAGCCGCGTCTCGCGCACCAATCCGCGCAAAGCTTCGCTTCGCCGCAACCGTCTCGGGCGATTTGCCGGAAAACTCATCCCCGTTCTACCCCCGCAGTGGAACGCTTTCGCGTCCGCGAAAGATGTCCCTCAAGCGCCTCAACAACCGCCTTCGGTGTAGTATCCGCCGCCCAAGCAATCCTCTGCACGCCCGCCGCGCTCAAAGCCCCCGCCGTACTTGGCCCAACAGCCACCATCACCGTTCTCCCCTGCAACGCCGCCAATCTCTCCCGCCCCAACAATTCCAGAAAGTTTTGCACCGCACTCGGGCTAAAAAACAAAATCCCATCCACTCCATCCTTCAGACTTTCTTTCACTCTCGCCCGATCGCTATCCCCAGGCGCCAGCGTTCGATAAGCCACAACTTCCGTCACAACAGCCCCTCGCCGCCGCAAAGCCTCCGGCAAATCCGGATTCGCCCGGTCGCTTCGCGGCAAAAAAACGCTCCGCCCTTTCAACTCGCCGCCCAATTCCCTCGCAAGCCCGGCCCCGCTGTGTTCCGACGCTACAAACTCAACTGAATACCCGGCATTCTCAGCAGCATCAGCAGTACCCGGCCCAACCGCAGCCGCACGCGGCAGTTTCAACGCGGCAGCCGCGCCCTGCGCAAATTCCTGCCGCCGTCCTTCCACCGCCTGAACCGCATTCCCACTAGTAAAAATAATCCAGTCAAAAGTTTCCAACCGCCTCAACGCCGCATCCAGCTCATCGAACTTTTCCGGAGGCCCAAACGAAATCAGAGGCACCAGCTTCACGTTCGCCTGTCGCGCCGCAAGTTCCTCAACAATTTTCGCGCTCTGCCCAGCCGCCCGCGTGACCACCACGGTCTTTCCTGCCAACGGCGACGCAGTAGCCTCACCCACGCTGCCGGCTCACTTCTTCCAAAATACTCTGCGCCCCAGCCTCCATCAGCAGTGTTGCAATATGCCCGCCAAGCTCTGCCGCCTGCTCCGGCGTAGCCGTCGCCCGCTGCTTCACGTGCTGCGTCCCATCCACCGAGCAAACGCACGCTTCCATCACTAACTCCCCGCGTTCGATCCGCGCCCAAGCTCCAAGCGGCACCTGGCACCCGCCATGCAACGCCGAAAGCAAAGCTCGCTCAGCAATAATCGCCGTCCGCGTCTCCGCATCATCCAGCCCGCCAACCAGTTCCGCCGCTTCCGTATCTCGCAACCGGCACTCCACCGCAATCGCTCCCTGACCCACCGCCGGCAAAAAAGTCTCCGGCGACATAATCTCCGTAATCCGCGCGCTCCAACCAAGCCGATCCAGCCCCGCCTTCGCCAGCATCACCGCCTCATACTCGCCGCTCTCCGCTTTTCGCAACCGAGTATCCACATTCCCCCTCAATTCCCGCACGTCCAAATCCGGCCGAATATGTCGCAACTGCGCCTGCCGTCGCAAACTCCCCGTCCCAACGCGCGCACCCTGCCGCAAACTCGCCAGCGTCGTCCCGCTCGGCCCCACCAAACAATCTCGCACATCAGCCCGCCGGCACACTGCCGGAAACATCAACCGCGAAGGCGTATCGGTGGGAATATCCTTAACGCTGTGCACCGCCAGATCTATCGTCTCCTCCAGCAGCGCCTCTTCCAGTTCCTTGATAAATATTCCCTTCCCGCCGATCTGCGAAAGCGACGCCGAAGCCAGCTTGTCGCCCGCCGTTTTGATAATCACAATCTCGGCTTCCACTCCCGCCCCGGCAAAAAGCTGCTTCCGCACGGACTCCGCCTGCCATTTCGCCAGCAAACTCCCTCGCGTCCCAATCCGCAAATGCCTCACGGCTTCTCCCGGTTCGACAAAAACAGATCCCGCAGCGCTTCCACGTTCTGAATTTTCCGCCGCAACTCTTTCTCCCCGCGCAAACGCTCCGCCGGTTCCACTAAAAGTTTTTCCAGCAACTCGTCCATCATGGATTCCACCTGAGCCCGCTCCACAGCCCCCAAATGATTCATAGTGTCCATTCGCGCCCGAATAAAACTCGCGCGTTCCTCGCGCAATCGCGACCGCAATGCATCCACCAACCCAACCAGCTCCACGCTCGCCTGCCACGACAGAAATTTCCCCACGTGTTCATCCACAATCGTTTCCGCCTTCGGCACTTCGCTTTGCCGCGCATGGCGGTTCTGCTCCACGATCTCCGTCAAATCGTCCAGGTTGTACACATAAACGTTATAAAGATCCGCCGCAGCCGCCTCAATATTCCGCGGCACTCCCAAATCCATCAAAAAGAGCGCCCGATTCCCCCGCGCCGCCATCGCCGCCTGCAAAATTTCCCGCCGCAAAACGGGCTCTTCCGCCGACACCGACGTAACCACCACGTCCGGCAACTTCAACGCCGTATCCCACTCGCCCCAACCCACCACCTTCCCGCCAACCCGGCCCGCCAATTCCTCAGCACCTTCGCGCGATCGATTCATAATAAAAAGCCGTGCAATCCCGCGATCTCTCAACTGATTGACGACCTGCTCGCTGATCGTCCCCGCGCCCAACACCAGCGCGCTCCGCTCATTCATCTTTCCAAAAATCCGCTCCGCCAGTTTCACCCCGGCTGAAGCCACCGACATCGGCCGCGTTCCCAACTCCGTCTCTGTCCGCACCCGCTTCCCAACTTCCAAAGCCCCCTGGAACAGCCTGTTCAAAACCGGCCCGGTAGCTCCATACTCATGCGCAAATTTGTAAGCCTCGCGCACCTGCCCCAAAATTTCCGCCTCACCCAGCAGCATCGAATCCAACCCCGCCGCCACCCGAAAAAGATGCCGCACCGCCGCCCGATCATAATGATGATAAAGCGACACACTCAACACATCCGCACGCACCGCATGAAACTCGCTCAAAAACGACGACAACCCCGGCGCGCATTCATGCGAAGACTCCGGCGGCACCCCATAAATCTCGCTACGATTGCAAGTCGAAAGCACAAGCGTTTCCGCCAATATCCCGCGCGACCGCAATTCATCCGCAGCCTTCCGCGACTGTTCCACGGTAAACGACACCCGTTCCCGCACCTCTACAGGCGCCGTCCGGTGGTTCAATCCGACAAGAACAATTTCCATCTCGATGTCTCGGTGCCTTGGTAGGGGAGGGGCTTGCCCCTCCCTCTTGGTTTTATTCCTGTCCCGCCCGACTAAAAATACCGGTGACTCTGCGACAAATACAAATTCACCACCGTAAAACTCATCACCACCACAAAAAAATTAAAAATGCACAATTTCGAAGCCCGCGCCCCACGCCAGGTAGCCGACCGCGCCAAATGAAAATAAAGCGCATACAGCACCAGCACCAAAAGCGTCACCACATATTTCGGATCGTAATACCAGATTTGCCCATGCAACCGGTCCACCCAAACAAATCCCAGCACAGTCCCAACCGCAATCGACAACAACCCGACAAAAACGCTAGACCGGCTCATCCTCTCAAGCAGTTCCAGCGGCGGCAGCCGCCATACCACATTGCCCAGCCTCCGGCTCCGCAGGAGCCGTTCCTCCGCCAGAAAAATCAAACTAAACACAAACGACAGCGCAAACGCCGCATAAGCCAGAATGCTCAACGTCACATGAAACGCAAAAACAATCCCCTTCGCAGGCGGCGGCGACAACCGATCCGCGGGCGCCAGATGCGCCGCCACAAAAAACACAAGAATAAACGGCAAAACAAACGCCCCCACCGACCTCTGCCGGTGAAAAAGCTCCAATCCCAAATAAGTCAAAGCCAGCAACCACCCAAACAACGACATCGCCCCAAAAACATCATGATAAGGAACGGTATGCATCCCCCGCGACCGCTCCAAAAGCGCAAAATAATGCGCCACAAGCCCCAACCCCAAAAAAACAGTCCCCAACCGCCCAGTAATTTCCTTCCCCGTATTCAAAAAACGCAAATAAAGCGTCAAACTTCCCGCATAAGCGACAATCGTCAAAATTAAAAACAAATCTTTCATAAGTTTCCGGAACTAGCTTCCCCCGCAGGCACCAGCCGCGTGTCAATACCCAAAGTATAGCCCACCCAGCCCATGGAGTGCGGGAGCTTGCTCCCGCTTTTCGGACGTAACACCGCCAATCCTCGAGCCATGAGCAACCAGTTCGGCCCAGCGCAACAAACGCGACGTGACCCAACCCGACCCACCGCACCCGTCAGCATTCCCCTCAAGGATTTGTTATCCTCTAATTCAGACGCATGACCCCTAATCAATCCTTTCCGCTCAATCGAAAAGACCTCTTCCTCCGCGCCTGCCGCGGCGAAACAACTCCCCGTCTCCCCGTCTGGATGATGCGCCAAGCCGGCCGCTACCTCCCCGAATACCGCGCCATCCGCGCCAACCACGCATTCCTCGAAGTCTGCAAAACCCCCGACCTCGCCGTCGAAGTCTCCATGCAACCGTTCCGCCTTCTAAACATAGACGCCATCATAGTCTTCTCCGACATCCTAATTCCCGCAGAAGCCATGGGCCTCACTCTCGAGCTAACCGACGCCGGCCCCAATCTCCCCGACCCAGTCCGCAACAAACGCGACGTAGAAAACCTAAGACTCTTCGATCCAGAAATCGAAACCGCCTTCCTCCCAGAAGCCATTCGCCGTATCACCAAAGAAGCAGGCCCAACGGTTCCCGTCCTCGGTTTCGCCGCCGCCCCATGGACTCTAGCCTGCTATATGGTCGAAGGCCGCACAAAAGAAGGCTTTGCAACCGTAAAAAGTTTCCTCCTAAGCGATCCAAAAACGTTCCGCGATCTCCTTCACAAAATCGCCCAAGCAACCATCCCCTACCTGCAAGCCCAAATCGCCGCAGGCGCCACCGCAGTCCAACTCTTCGACACCTGGTGCGGCGAACTCTCTCTACCCGACTACGAAAATTTCGCCCTCCCAGCCGTCCAGGAAGTAATCTCCGCCCTAAACACGAGTTCCACTTCCACACCAGTCATCTATTACACCAAAGCCTCCCATCACTTGCTCCCAGCAGTAGCTCGCTCCGGCGCAAGCGTCCTTAGCGTAGACTGGCGCATGGACATGCGCACTCTCCGCAAAACACTAGGCCCAAGCATCGCCTTACAAGGCAACGTCGACCCAGCCGTCCTCTTCGCCCCACAAAACGAAATCCGCCGCATCACGCAAGAAACCGCCGCATCTCTCAACGGCTCAGGCCACATCCTGAATCTAGGCCACGGCATCCTCCAACACACGCCCGTAGAAAACGCAAAGGTGTTCATCGAAACCGGCCAACAATCTCTGCTCAAAGAATCCGCGGTAGGGGCGGGGCTTGCCCCGCCTTCCGTGTAGGGGCGCAACACGTTGCGCCCCATTTATGCAACCATGTAACGGTAGGGGCACCGTTTTGCATTGCAGGGGCGCGCTTTAGCGCGTCCCCTCTGACCGCACCCTTCGAACAAGGAACGAATCATGACGATACCAAATCCCAACCTAACCCAAGCCCGCGAAGAACTTCGCGTAAGCGAAGCCTTCCTCACGCGTTACAACCGCCCAGGCCCCCGCTACACAAGCTACCCCACAGCCCCAGTCTGGAACGACTCCTTCGGCCCCAACGACCTCGAAAAAGTCCACGCCGAAGCCAACGTCGCCAAATCCCCAGTCTCTCTCTACATGCACATCCCCTTCTGCGAAAGCCTCTGCCTCTTCTGCGCCTGCAACGTCATCATCCAAAAAAATAAAGCTGTCTCGCCCCCCTACCTGGAAATCCTAAAGCGTGAAATAACCAAAGTCAGCCGCAACGTTTCCAAAGACCGCCCGGTAGTCCAATTCCACTGGGGCGGCGGCACGCCGACCTATCTAACTCCCCAACAAATCGAAGACCTCTTCACCTACACCAAGCAAAATTTCACCTTCGCCCAAGACGCAGAAATCGGCATAGAAGTAGACCCGCGCGTAACGTCCCGCGAACATCTCGAAACCCTCCGCAAACTAGGTTTCAACCGCCTAAGCATGGGCATCCAGGATTTCAACCCGCTGGTCCAAAAAACAATCAATCGCGTCCAACCCTACGCACTAACCCGCGACCTGATCCAATCCGCCCGTGACCTCGGCTTCGACAGCGTAAACGTTGACCTAATCTACGGCCTCCCCCACCAAACCGCCGAAACCTTCGCCCACACGGTAGACCAAATCCTCGAACTAACTCCCGACCGCGTCGCCCTCTTCAGCTACGCCCACGTCCCCTGGCTAAAAAAGCAACAAAACTCCTTCGAAGGCCATCTCCCCGAAGGCATGCAAAAATTCGAAATCTTCCGCACCGGCCTCCTGAAATTTCTCGAAGCCGGCTATCTCTACATCGGTATGGACCACTTCGCCAAGCCTGGCGACGAACTCTCCATCTCCCAGCAAAACCGCACCCTCCATCGCAATTTCCAGGGCTACACCACCAAAGCCGGCGCCGACCTCTACGGCGTGGGCATCACCGCCATCAGCGGCATCCAAAACTCCTACGCTCAAAACCAGCGCGACATCCCCACCTGGCAAGCCGCCGTCGAAGATCGCGGCATAGCCACCATGCGCGGCTACCACCTCTCCGAAGACGACCGTCTCCGCCGCGCTGTCATCAGCCGCCTACTCTGCCACACGATTGTCCTTAAGGATGAAATCTCGCAGGAATTCAAAATCGACTTCGACGAATACTTCGCCGAAGAACTCCGCCGCCTCGAATCTTTCGAAGAAGACGGCCTAATCCTCCTCACGCCCAACGAAATCCGCACCACCTGGCTAGGCCGCATCTTCATCCGCAACGCCGCCATGCTTTTCGACCCCTACCTGGAAAAACAGCAACTCGCCACCAAGCCCCTCTTCTCTAGAACGTTGTAACGGTCTCCTGACGCTCCGCGCCATCGATTGTAGGGCGCGATACATCGTGCCTCCTTCCAACCCCGCCCAAGTTGCTACGGGAAATCGGACACTCAGACGTTCGCCATCTCACCCCGCCTGTTTAGCCAGATATTCACAGAAAATTCAAGTTCCCGCTCGCCTCCGTAACTACTATCGCCCCTCGGAGGTCTCACATGAAGGCGAAGAAGTTTGTAGTAGCTGGAATTGTGGTTGGACTAACTCTGGCGTCCGCAGCGCATAAAACATCGGCAGACACAAACCCCTGGGGCTGGGGCAAAATCAAGCACGTTTTGTTGCTGAGCATCGACGGCATGCACGCCGTGGATTTCTATAACTGCGCCCACGGCATAGCCGGCGCAAATAGCGACGATCCATACTGTCCGAACATGGCCGCCCTCAGCCACACGGGTATCAACTACGTAGCTGCCGTGTCCTCAAAACCCTCGGACTCTTTTCCCGGCATCGCCGCCCTGGTCACCGGCGGCACGCCAAAATCCACAGGCCTCTACTACGACGTAGCCTATGACCGTTCGCTCGACGGACCCGCCATTACGACCGGCACTGGCCTCGCCGCAGCCACCTGCATCCCTTACACGCCTCCCACCGGAACAACCACCGACAATGACCAGGGCGTCGACCTCGACGACACCATGCTGAACGGTGGCGCTCCGAACGCCTCTCCCACAGAAGGCGGCATCGCCTCGCTCGATCCCAAAAAACTCTCCCGCGACCCAGCCAAGGGCTGCGCCCCCGTCTATCCCTGGAACTTCGTTCGCACCAACACCATCTTCGGCGTGGTCCATGCCGCAGGCGGATACACCGCCTGGATCGACAAGCACCCCTCCTATTCCATGGTAGGCGGACCGGGCGGCCACAACCTCGATGACTATTACTCTCCCGAAGTCGACTCCAACGTGATTAATCTTCCCGGTGTAACCACTCTGGAAGGCGTCTCCTGCGCCACGCCACCCGACCCGTCCAGTTTCTCCGGCTGGAACAGCAGCTTCGCCAACATCCAATGCTATGACCAGTTGCGTCTGAACGGCCTGCTCAACCAGATCGCTGGCAAAACCCACAACGGCAAGCCAGCCCAGATCCCAGCAGTTCTCGGCATGAACTTTCAGTCCGTCTACACCGGCCAAATCCTGATCGAGCCAAACCTAGGTGTCGGCGGCTACCAGAACGCCGCAGCCTTCCCGAACCCCGAGTTGGTCAGCGAAATTCAATGCGTGGACGCCGCAATCGGCAGACTCGTCAGCGCCCTAAAAGATGCCGGCATCTACGACAGCACGTTGATCATCATCACCGCGAAACACGGCATGTCCCCAATCGACCCGAACCTGCTTGTGACCGGCCCCCCGACAACCCCGGCCACGTTGCTGAGTTCGGTCATTCCCTCCTCGGAGTCTCCGCTCACACCCGGCGGCATTGGCGCAACCGAAGACGATGTCTCCGTCCTCTGGCTGAACAAGGGCGCCAGCATCCCCGCATCCGTCCAGTTACTCGAAACCAATGCAGGCCCAATCGGCCTCGGGCAAATCTTCTACGGCCCCACACTCGCGCTGAACTATAACGTAGGCGGTCTTGGCCCAGGTCTGGACCCGCGTTCCCCGGACATCATCGTCACCCCCAACGTCGGCGTGACCTACATCGGCCAGGGCTCCGCTCTGGGCGATCACGGCGGCTTCGGCCATGACGACACCAATGTCATCATGCTGGTATCGAATCCACATTTCTCGCCCCAAACCGTTTCCAACGCCACCGCCACCACACAGGTTGCCCCCACAATCGTGAAGGCCCTGGGCCTCGATCCGCAGCTCCTGGACGCAGTGCGCATCGAAGGCACAGCCGTCCTCCCCGAGGTCACAGCTCAGCTCGATAAGCAACCGTAACCACACCAACTAGCAGCTTCAAAAAAGCCGCGCGCGCTTTACTTTCGTAAGGCGCGCGGCTTTTTCCCCCTCATCTCTAAGACTCTCTAATTTCTCTCTGTCGCTTTAGCCCTGCCCGCAACCTGCACTCCTGACCAGTAGAAATCTCACGCGCTCCACCTCTAGACTTGTTAGAGAAATATCCTCGGAGGATCCCGCGTGCGCTCCGATCACTGCCTTTCTCGAGACTATCTCCGCTGCCGTGCACCTCAGCCTTCAGCGCAAGGCCTCGCCGCGCTCTGCCTCTTTATCCTCGCCTGCCTTGGCATGACTGGTTGTGCCGCCGTAAAAGGCTCCGGAAATCCCGGACAGGGTTCCGCCCCCACCATCAACTCTTTTACCGCCAATGTCACCACCATAACCTCCGGCGCAAGCGTCACTCTCAGTTGGTCCACCTCCGGCGCTAGCACAATTTCCATCTCTCCCGACAACTTCACTTCCACCTCGGCAAGCGGTTCCACCAGCGTCGGCCCCACCGCCACGACCTCCTATACCCTCACAGCCACCAACTCCGCCGGCTCCACCACCTTTAAGCTGACCATCACCGTAAACCCCGCTGGCACCAAGCCGACCATCAATTCATTCACTGCCATTCCCACAAGCATCAATTTAGGCTCGAGCAGCAGCCTAAGCTGGTCCACCGCCGGCGCCACAACCCTTTCCATTACTCCTGGCACCTTCACCTCAGCCTCTGCCGCTGGCTCAACCAGCGTCAGCCCGACCGCAACCACCACCTACACTGTCACCGCTACCAACTCCTCTGGCTCAAGCACATCCACAGTAAGCGTCACCGTAACAGTCTCTGCAAGCAAACCCACGATCAATTCTTTCACCGCCAGTCCCGCAGGCATCGATTCAGGCTCGAGCAGCAGCCTAAGCTGGTCCACCTCAGGCGCAACAACAATTTCTATTACTCCCGGCACCTTCACCTCAAGCTCTGCCACTGGCTCAACCAGTGTCAGCCCCACCTCGACCACCACCTACACTCTCTCCGCCACGAACGCTACCGGCTCCTCCACTTCCACCGCTCAAATCACCGTAAATTCCGGCAGCTCCGGCGGCCCGCTGTCCATCACCACCACCACCTGTCCGGCCGGCACGCAAGGCTCCTCCTACGCCGGCTGCACCATCTCCGGCACTGGCGGCACTCCGCCCTACGTTTTCTCCGCCAGCACCGACACCAATTTTCCCCCATTGCCCGAAGGCATGTCTCTCGATCCGAGCACCGGCGCCATCTCCAGCGCCCTCATCGGCGGCCAGGGCACGTACGCCCCGGAACTCGTAGTCACCGACTCCGCAAACGCCACGGCCACCCAGCAGATCACTTTCTCCATCAGCGGCAACAACGCTTTTCTCTCCAGCATCTTCCCGCCCAACTCCATTTTCCATCATCGCGTTGACGCCGCTTCAACCGCCCTCCCCGTGGACAACTCCCCCGCCGCCGCAATCTACAGCGGCTATCTCTCCGCCACGGTCAGGCCGTTCTTCGGCAACGACGGTCCTTTTCCTAACGGCATTCCAGCCATCCAGGTTCCTGCGAACCAGCCGGACGTCGCCGTCTCCACCACCGTCTATCAGTCCTACTTCACCTCCGGCCCCATTCCCGCTTACGCCCCACCGGAGGGCACCGCCAACTCGAACGGCGACCGTCACGTTCTCGTCTATCTCGAGCCCGGCGCCACCACGAAACCCGCTCTTTATGAAATGTGGCAAGGCATCTATGAAGCTAGCCCCTGGACCGACTCTTCCAACGCTCTTTGGCCCGACGTCACTTCCAACGCTCTCACGCCCCAGGGTAACGGCACCTCCGACGCTGCCGGTCTTCCCGTCGCACCTCTCCTCGCCAACGCCGACGAAGTCATCGGCACCGGCACTCCCTCTGCCCCAAATGGCGCCATCCAGCATCCCATCCGCTTCACCCTCAACCACATGCTGAATTATTGGGTCTGGCCAGCCACGGAAACGGCTGGCGTCGGCAGTTGCAGCTCCGGAGGCAGCACCATCCCCACCATGTCTCTCATCTCGCAATCTTCTCCTCCCACGAGCTGCACCATGACCGGTCCCGCGGGCGAGATCTACCGTCTGAAGGCTTCTGTCACAACTCCCTCTTGCGCTTCTTCCAGTCCGCAAGCGGCCATCCTCATCACCGCCTTCCGCAACTACGGCATCATCCTCGCCGATAACGGCATGAGCGGCGGCCTGATCGGCACTCCCGACGCCCGCTGGAACGATAACGACCTGGTCTGCATCACCAGCCTAACTCTCGCCGATTTCGAGCCAGTAAACGTCTCAAGTCTAATGGTAACCAACGACAGCGGCGCCACAAGCCACTAGCCGGCCCGCATCGATTTTTCGCTTCGTGAATCTTCCAAGCCCTTTAAAATCAACACTTATGAGTCCATCCAAGTAAGTGTTGCCTTGTTAACGGCTTAGACTGCGCGGGCGCCCCTTCATTTTTGTAAGTGTTGCATCTAAAGGAGTTAGCCGAGCTGTAGGATCTCCGAAATTACGAGCAATTGTAGGGAGACGATACATCGTGCCCGCGTTTGTGCGCTGACTTAGCTTGCCCGACCAAATCGTCGCGAAAGGTGTAGGTGCCGAGCTTCAGCCTGGTGACCAGGTGCACAGACTTCGGTGTGCCCGGCCCGGGACACGGGTGACGGATCGCGCGGCTACAACGCCGGAGTCACCTGCCCAAATGATAGTATGGCTCGAACTATGCCCACGCACGCTTCAGTCCTGATTATTGGCGCCGGAATCTCAGGCCTGGTCTGCGCCCACGCTCTGCACAAATCCGGTATTGACGCCCAAATCGTCGAAGCCTCCCCGCGCCCCGGCGGAGTAATACACACCGAACTCCGCGAGGGCTACCTCCTCGAACTGGGGCCGCAAAGTTTCAGCAGCACTCCGCAAATCCTCGATCTCTGCCGCGACGTTAATATCGAATCCGAATTAATCGCCGCCCCGCCGCGAGCCCCCAGATTTCTCCTCCTCGATGGCCAACTTAAACAAATTCCTCTGATCCCTCCGGCATTCCTCACCTCTTCCCTCTTCAACTTCGGCACAAAATGGAGCATGCTCCGCGACGCTCTCGGCCGCAGCAACGCTCCGAACGCCGACGAATCCGTTGCCAACTTCACGCGCCGCAAATTTTCCGCGGAACTCCTCGACAAATTAGCCGGCCCAATCGTATCCGGCGTCCACGCCGGCGATCCGGAAAAACTCAGCCTCCGCGCGGCCTTCCCCCAAATTCACGAAGCCGAACGAACCACAAACAGCGTCCTCCGCGGCCTCACCCGCGCAGCGAAATCCGCCAAATCAAAGGACGGCTCGCAGCAACGCCGCACGCTGCAATCTTTCCGCAACGGAAATGAAACTCTAATGAGAGCCCTCGCAACAAATCTCGGCCTAGCTCTCCGCACCGAAGCCGCCGTCACGGAAATTCACCCAATCTTCGCCACTGATGCAACAAACAGTTCACCAAAATTCGAAGTCTCACTAAACGCTCGCGGCGCCGCCGAACAAATCACCGCCGATCATCTAATCCTTGCTACGCCAACTTACGTGACGGCCTCTCTGCTGCGAGGCTTTCATTCCAACTTCGCATCCACACTTGGCCCAATCGAATATGCGCCACTCGCTGTAGTTTCCCTCGGCTACAGAATCGCGGACATAGGCCACTCGCTCGAAGGCTTCGGCTTCCTAGTCCCGCGCTCCTCCGGTTTGCGCACGCTCGGCGCTGTCTGGAACTCCTCTCTCTTCCCCAACCGGGCCCCCGAAGGCCACGCATTACTCACCAGCTTCCTCGGCGGCGCCACTGATCCCCACGCCATCACTCTCTCCCCCGACGAGCTAGTCTCCACGGTCCACAAAGAAATCGCGCCGGTAATGCAAATCCGTCAGACGCCAGTCTTCTCCAATGTCACGCTTTACCCCCGCGCCCTTCCCCAATACAATTTAGGCCACTCGGAGCGCATATCCACACTTCAAAAGCTACGAGCCGAATTCCCCAATCTCTGGCTCGCAGGAAACTATCTCCGCGGCCCTTCGATTGGCGCATGTGTCGAACAAGCTTTGGCGGAAGCAAACGAAATCCGTAAACGCTTAAACGTTTGAACGTTCCAACGTTCAACGTTTTAACTTTGAACTATGAGCCATCGGCTGTGGGCTGTAAGCTCCTCAAGGCTCACATCCGTATCACCGTTTCTGCCGTATAGTCTTTCAGGAGAGGAAGAAGCCGACTCTCGTGTTCCTGGCGGCTTTCACATCGAGAGATCCCCGCGAAGTGTCGCCTGACGCGACGCTGCTGTCGCGCCTTCTTCAAAAAGACGTGAGCGCCTTTGAACAGCTCTACGACCGCCATGCGCGCCTCGTCTACGGGCTGGTTCTGCGCATTCTTCAACACGCTTCGACCTCCGAAGAAGTCGTGCAAGACATCTTTCTTCAGCTTTGGCGCAACGCCGCGCAATATGACGCCGCACGCGGCCCTTTCGTCCCGTGGCTCTGTACCATGGCGCGCAACCGCGCCCTCGATCATCTTCGCCTCAAAAGCGAGCGCCAACGCCGCCGCGAGGATCTTCCGGACGAGCTGCCCTCGATCGCCGTAGCTCCCGAGTACGAAAAGGCTCTCGACGAGCAGCGTCGCGCCGAACGCGTCCGCGCCCTGATGGCTTCGCTGAACCCGCAGCAAAAAAGAGCCATCGAGCTGGCCTATTTTGAAGGTTTAAGCCATTCCGAAATTGCGGCGACTTTGAAAGAACCGCTCGGCACGGTGAAAAGCTGGATTCGCAACGGTTTGCTTCGTTTGAAAGAAGGATTGCAGGCGTCCACGTGAACAAGTGCGACCAATTCCGCGAGCTAATTGAAGCCTACGCTCTCGGTGCGCTCGATCCAGAAGAACGCGCCGCGCTCGAAGCTCATCTAGCGACCGGTTGCCACGACTGCTCGCGCGCCATCGAAGAAGCCCGCTGGCTCGTCTGCCAGCTCGCCTATATCGCTCCCGAAGCGACGCCTTCGGACAGGCTCAAGGGCCGCCTGATGCAAACAGTTCGCGCCGAAGTGCAATCGCACGCGCAGGCCAAGCCGCAGGCGCTGCCCGCAAAGCGTTACGTTCCCATCTGGCTCTGGGTCGCCGCAGCGGCGATGCTTCTTATCACGCTCTCCTCTACCTGGAATATGCGCCGTCTCGAGAAGGAAACTCGCGAGGCGGAGCGTCTGTCCTACGAACTCATCGATGGTAACCAGAGATTAGAAAAACAGCTCGCCGAAGCCAAGCGCGAATCCATGATCCTCATGGATCCCAAATCCGTAAAAATCATGATGCCCGCAAGCGACAAGCAGGGCACGCAACTTGAAGCCAAATGGCATCCGCAGCTCGGTATGGTCGTGATGGGCGATAAAATTCCCATGCCCGCCCCGCATCACGTTCTGCAACTCTGGCTGATTCCCAAAGACCCCAAAGGCAAGCCCATGCCCTCAATGATGACCTGGCCCGATGCCGACGGAAAATTCGTCCTGCTGGTTTCTAACCCGCCGGACTCCATGGGCAACGTCAAAGCTCTTGCCGTCACGGTAGAACCCGAAGGCGGCAGCCCCGGTCCGACAACCACGCCGCTCTGGGTCGGCGGCGTCAGCTAGAAAAAGACCGAAAAAAAATTGCACAGAGTGCACTGAAGACGCGGAGAGCACAGAGAAGAGTCCTCGGGTGCGTGAGCTAACTATGCGCGCATAGAACTTCGTCTCCATCAATAGCGGATACGACATTCACTAGTCCGGGTACTATCCAGCTTTGCGCATCGGCCAGTCAAAATAACGGAACACGCCGGCCTCACACTCAGGCCGCGCGAAAGAGGCCGCTTGTGCGTACGCCCTACAGGATCATCGCAATGCTGGTTGGATTTGCGCTGGCTCTGATCTACGGCTGCTCGGGCTCAAAGCCGCCGCTGACGAGCGACAAAGCCAAGGAATTGCTGGAAGCCTCGAACGTCTTCCGGCCACAATTTCCGGTTGTCACTTTGACGGAAAGCGAAGTTCAAAAAGGCAAAGACTTCGGCTACTGGTCGCTGGCCCCGGAAGCCGAGCACCACAGAGAAAACGGGGGAATGCTCATCGTCGCGCCGGAAATCAGGCCCTACTTCCTGGGCAACCCGATGGTGAAGAATCCGGTCGTTACACTGAGAACGAAGCTCAGCGGGCGGCTCATCGAGGTCAAGGAAATTCAACCGACTCCCGACGATCGGAACGCGCAAATCGTGAGTTACACCTGGACCTGGAAATTCGAAAACGACGTTCCGCAAGTCGCCGACCTGTTCAAGGATCATCCGCCGGCAGAAGGCAAACAGAGGTTCGTCTACGCAAACAGTGTCTGGCAACTCTTGCAATAACCGTTCCTGGTTGGTCGTGGCGAGAGGCGAGAAAAAAAACATTACACAGAGGGCGCTGAGAGCGGAGAGGTTACAGAGAAGAGAAGCGAGTTGCTCTGGCGCGAGTTCCCTTTTAACTCGATCTCTTGCCATACCGCAAGGCCAAGCGTACCTCACGGCGTTTCAACGCCTCGCGGAATCTTCGCCGCTCTTCCGCGGTTTTCACAATCAATGGCGCGACAATTTTCGGGCAACGCGTGTGCTCATCGATGGCGACAAACGTCACATACGCCGAAGTGGTGTGTTTCTTCTCGCCGAGCATCACGTTCTCGGAATAAACTTCGACTCCGACTTCCATCGAAGTCCGGAAGACGCGATTCACCTGCGACGTGAGGGTAACAATCTCGCCCAAGTTGATCGGGTTCCGAAAATCAATGGAATCCACCGAAGCCGTCACCACATAGCTGCTGGAATGCCGGTGCGCGGCCATGGCCGCAACCATATCCACGAGGTGCATCACTTGCCCTCCCAACAATTTTCCAAGCGGATTGGTCTGCGCAGGCAGAACGATTTCGCTCATTTCCGACCGCGACGCGCTCACGGGCTTGCCTTTCAATTCCGGTTGCACAGTCTTAGCATTTTTCGCCATCCAATTGTCCTTTGCTTGCGAGTTGAAAGTTCAAGAGTCTAAGAGTTCAAGAGTTTAGAAAGAAAAGAAGGAGACACATCAGTCGCCAGCGCTGCCGGCCTTTGGTTGTCGGCTTTCAGCGGCCGGCTGTGGGCTGTCGGCATTCTTTCCTCCCCGGCTGGCGGCTATCAGCTATCCCCTTTACTCCGTATAATACGAGAGCCGACCATGAGCGACCAAAAGAAAAGCCGCAGACAGATGCTCGAAGAGTTCGTAGCGCAAAAACCGGACGACGCGTTTTCGCGCTACGGCCTGGCCATGGAGTGCATGAACAGCGGCGATCCTGCGGCCGCTGACGCTAACTTTCGCGCGCTCCTTGACCGCAACACCGACTACGTTCCGGCGTACCTAATGTACGCCCAGTTCCTCTCGCGCGAATCGCGCAACGACGAAGCGCGGCAAGTGCTCGCCAGCGGTATCCTGGTGGCGGACAAAACGGGTGACGCGCACGCACGCTCTGAAATGGAATCTCTGCTGAACGAGCTTTCCTGATCTTTCCCGATTAGTGCCCGTTTGGGGAGCCATTGCTTCAGCCGCTCGCTGCATTTCCGGCGTTCTTCCGATTATTCTTTCATGTTGCATGCGCAACACCTTTATGTTGTACTAGCAACATGGAGGCAGTCATGAACGACATCCTGGAACCCATTTTCCGAAGGAGAGCAGTCAAGGCATTCGATCCGGTGGAAATTCCGCAAGCCGTGCGCGTAAAAATCCTCGAGGCCGCGCGGCAGGCTCCGTCCAGCTTCAACATGCAGCCGTACCGCTTCTATTGGGTGGAATCCCCGGCCACGAAGAAAAGCGTCTCGCAACTCTGCATGTGCCAGAAGCCCGCCGAAACCGCTTCGGCATTGGTCGTGGCCGTCGCCGACATCGGCTCGATGCCGGCGACCTCGCAAGGCCAGTCGGAGTGGATGCGCAAGAGCGGGGTCAGCGAGGCGAAGGTTCGCGATTACGAGCGCAGGGCGAAAATCGGCCGGATCATTTTCATGCAGGGACCATTCAGCATTTTCGGCGCATTCAAATGGATGATTTTTCGGCTAGTGAATTTGTGGAAGACCATCGGGATGCCGCCCGTCTCACGCCAGGGCGTGTTCAAATGGGCCACGAAGAGCACTTCGCTGGCCTGCGAAAATCTGATGATCGCGGCGGAGGCGCTGGGCCTCAATAGCTGCCCCATGGAAGGCTTTGACGGGCGGCGTCTCTCCAAATTTCTCGGCCTGTCGTCGCGCGATCATGAGATTGTGATGGTGATTGCCATCGGGCGAAAATCGGCCAGCTACGCCGAGCTGCCGCAATGGCGCAGGCCTCTCGATGCCACGGTAACCGTCCTATGATCATCGTTCCCCAAAAAGCAATTCCCGAAGACATCCTGAAAGACTCAGTGTTGGCGCACATTGCCGAGGCCTATTTTTCGGCAAGCAAACAACTGGAACGAAAAACAAAATGCTCCTCGACGCGCGGCTTTATCCTCTCGACGCTGCGCGGCGGGGCGACGCTGAATCAAAATCAAATCGCGACGCTGCTGGGTCTCGACCGCACTGTCGTCCACCGTTCCATCAAAACCATGGTTCGTGAAGGGCTGGTTTCCGAGAAGAAAGCAAAATCGGGAAAAGCCATTCTGATAAGCCTGACGCTCAAAGGCACGCGGTACAGAAAACGACTCATCGAAGCTCGCAGGGCCGCGGACGCCGCTGTGCAAAAAGAACTCACTCAAGAAGAGCGCTCGACTCTCGTTGGCCTTCTAAGACGTATAGCGGCATTAAAGCTATAGAGTTTGCCTTGAGTAGCCTGTTCAAGAAGCGGAGGGTCGGGCGGCGAGGGCGTCCGCCAAAGGATTGGCGACGCCGGAAGCAAGCCGACTTGTCCGGTTTGCGCGTTAGTCAGGGTCTGGCTGCAAGAAGTCTGGGCGTGGGCAACGCTTCTGAAAAGGACTGTATTTTTGACGAGTAGCGGAGCGAAGTAAGCCCTTTTTGATAGCTTTGTGCCGTCAAATTCGCTATCGTACTTGCACAAGGAAGTCCCCGCAGTGAAGCGTGGAAATACAAGACCGCTCCTCGAAATTCATGCGCCAGCTGAATTCGAACGTTTGCGCGAAGAGACCATAGCTTTGCGGATAGACTTTATCCAAACCGATCTGGAGCTTGGAGTCACTTTTGCGGATATGGCGGCGGAAGCTCTGAATGCCGGCAAACGAGCCCGGAATAAACGCAACGCACGGCGAGCTTATGACACGGTTTTCCTAAGCTTTTCAAGACTATCGCTAAAGGGACCAATTGAACGCGAGATCCGCGAGAGGCTCGCTTACCTGAGATTGAGACTGGAGAGTTTGGGCGAGAGTTTTTGACCAGCCTTCGTACTGCGAATCGACACCCCAGGATTATTTCCATCGATTGAACCCAAGGAGATCAGCCCAACCCTAATCAATGGGGTTTGAATGTCTTCCCAGTCTCAATCAGAGTCTTCAGGCGTGAAAGAATACGCGGCCATCCGTCGGCGCAGGCAGTGTAGGTGGGGTCGTCCTCAGCCCACTCATCGTGCGTGACCGTTACTTTGGTGGCTTCGGTCTCTGGCAGGAGTTCCACGGTTGCGCGAGACGCCTTGTCATTTTGGAGCATTGTGAAGGTGTACTGTAAGATTTTTGGCGGTTCGAATCGCAAGATCTTACCCTGGACGTAGTTCATGGGTTTGCCGTCGGGTCCTGGGCCGACCCATGCGAGAGAGCCACCCGGCTTGAAGTCGGCTTGAAGCTCAGCACCTGAGAAGATGATGCGGTTGGACTCCAGCGACACAAAGCCTTCCCAAACCTTCTGCGGTGTGGCGGCAATGTAGAAGACAAACTTCAGTGGTGCTTGATGGGCCATGATTGTTCTCCACGTTTCTTAAGCCATACTATATCCGTGAATCGACGCGCAACAATATAAATGCTCGTGAAAGGCCGAGGCTTATGAACATCGGCACAGGTGAACTTTAGTCCCATGTACTTGAGCGGGCACAATGCCTATCATGGGGCAATTGCTGGTTGGAACTGCCATGCCTGCTGAAACACTACGATGTCCTTCGTGTGGCGCCGGGGTTTCGTCGGACGCGACGCGCTGCAACTTTTGTGGAGTGGCGCTGGCCACTGTGGCTTGCCCGGTCTGCTTCGGGATGATGTTTGCCGGAGCGAAGTTTTGCTCGCATTGTGGGGCGAAGGGGGACCGCAGCGAAGTCGCGGGCGGTGAAACGCGGCAGTGTCCACGATGCAAGGTGGCTATGAAGAGCGTCGCCATCGGGACTACACCGCTGCTCGAATGCGGTATTTGCGAAGGCATTTGGGTGGATGTGGAGACGCTGCAGAAAATCTGCGCCGAGCGCGAAACGCAGGCCGCGGTGCTGGGGATGCCGGCGCATCCGGAAGAGCCCGTGAAGCTTGATACGCATATCATGTATATTCCCTGCCCCGTTTGCCAGCAACTGATGAACCGCGTGAACTTCGCGCACTGTTCAGCCGTCATCGTGAATGTGTGCAAGGCGCATGGGACGTGGTTTGACAAAGACGAACTGCGGCGGACGGTGGAGTTCATTCGCGCCGGGGGCCTCGAGAAGGCGCGCACGCGGCAGCTCGAGGAAATCAAGGACGAGCAGCGGAGACTGGAACTGGCGCGGAATTTCAATGCACCGATGGATCCCGTGGTGACTGGGCACAATTACGACATTCCGACCGGCGTGGCTTCCACCGCGATTGACCTTCTGTTCGAACTGCTGCGCTAAGGCCTCTTGCGCGTCACCCCAGTTGCTCAGTTCGCCAGGTCTCTCTACCTAAAGGAAATCTCGAGAGCGATTTATTTGGTTTCCTGCCAGATCCATCCTGCCGGCGTTAATAACTCATAAATATCTTCTTCTTATACAAATGCGCACACATCCTGCTCGTTTGTGTTGAAGTGGCTGCACCTCAATGGTTGAATGAGAGAACAAAGAGGCCCAAATGGATAACGCCAACCGGGGGATGGCTCCTGCCCATGCGCCCTTAGAGCAGATTCAGGCCACAATCCAAGGTGTTGTTCGCCGCCAGTGGTGGCTATGGTCTTCCGGGGTGCTGGTGACGTTGTTATTGGTCTTGGGAATTGCGTCCTTCGCGTTTCCCGGATTGCTCTCTGAACAGAAAGAGTTTTATACATTTAACCTGAACCTGGCGGTCCGGGGGTTGGTCGGACTCGTATTGCTTTTCAACATTTACGCGGTCTATCAGCAGCTCCAAATCCACCGAATACAATCCGACCTCAAGAAGCAACTCGGCGCGTTCGGCAAATTGGAAGACCGAACAGAGCAAGTTTATAAGATAGCGGCTCTGGACTTCCTGACAGGACTTTACAATCGCCAATGTGGAGAGCAGCGCCTGGCCGAGGAAATTTTGAGGTCGCAACGGCACTCCAGACCCTTAACAATTCTTATGCTGGATTTAAACGGGCTGAAGGGGACCAATGATACGTTCGGACATCTCGCGGGCGATGTCATGCTGAAGTATTTTGCAGAGCGATTACAGAGCGCCATTCGGGGTTCGGATGTTCCGATTCGTCTTGGTGGCGACGAGTTTCTCGTCTTGTTGCCCGAGTGTAAAGCCAGCGAGGTGCAGCACGTACTCAGCCGCTTGAATGGTATTACCGCGGAATTTGATGGGCACAAGATCCCTGTTGAGTTTGCCGCTGGATGGACGGACTACATTTCCGGGGAATCGTCTCAGGCGATGATGATGCGCGCCGACACGGCGCTATACGCCAACAAACGGGCTGGGTCGACAACGAAGGAACAAAAGGCGCTCGATGAGGCTTCTCCTTCCGTACCCGTACTGGCTGACAAATCCGCGTCCAGCCAAGCCGCAAACTCGCTTACGCCCAGAGAACTACAGGTTCTCCAGCTTTTGGCTGGAGGCAAGAGCAACAAAGAGGCAGCGGGGGTACTGGGCCTAAGCGTTCGAACAGTGGAAACCTACAGGGCCAAAATTATGAACCAGCTGAATGTGCATTCGGCAAGTGAGCTGGTTCTTTATGCGGTGCGCAACAAGATCATAAAAATAGATGAAGACCCCAAGTAATGCGATCGTTGCTGGGTCCTCGAATTTCCCAGGACTAATCAGCTCAACGCTTGTTTATTTGAACTTCCAACTTTCTGTGAAAACTCGGTTCGCCCTGATTTTGAAACCGAAGCGTAGTTCATGGTACGTAAAACCCGAAGTTCCATATCGAGATTGGGTAGAACTCGGTATTGACCGGCGCTGCGTGCAGTTGTATCCGCTTGAATATGCCATGCCCTCACCCAATTTGAGGGCGCTTAAAGTGGGATGGACATGGTGGGGGCCGGGGGACAAGAGATTTTTCCTCTCAACCCGGCCTCGTGGATTCGGCGGTTGAATCCATTGTTATTCGCTAGGACTTCTTCAAAGCTTCCGCGATTCCCGCTTCCGCAAGCGGGGCCATGAGACCGTATCCTGCGGCGTTCGGATGCACGCCGTCAGGGCTGAACTCGCTCTTTAGGCCGCCTTCGGCGTTTACCATCGGGGAGTAGTAATCCACATAGACAAATCCGTTTTTGGCGGCGTAGTCCTTAATCCAGGCGTTCAGCTCTCGAATCTTGGGCGCCGGCGCCAGTCCCTTGTGCCACCAAAATTCGCTGGATGGCAGGACCGAGCACAGCACCGGGTGAATGCCATTCGCTCGCGCCAGTTCGCTCATAGAGGTAATGTTCCCTGCAATCTCTCCCTGCGTCATCTGGCCTGTGTTTTCCGCGATGTCATTTGTGCCCGCGAGGATCACGACCACTTTCGGCTTTAGCTCGATTACATCCTGGCGAAAACGGACCAGCATCTGCGGGGAGGTTTGGCCTGAGATGCCTCGGTTGACGTAGGGCTTGCCGGGAAAAAAGACGCCGCGGCCGGGGGCGCCGTTCGTTCCCTTCATGCCCCAAGCTTCTGTGATCGAATCGCCCAGGAACACTACGCGGGCGTCGCCAGACGCAGGGGGTGGCAAGGCTTTGTCTGCGTCGCGGTATTTGGCTAGAAAGCTCCAGTCTGTGTACCTTTGCTCGACGAGAGATTTCTCGTATGGGTTTCTCGACTCCCAAAACGCCTGATGCGGATCCGGTGCCTTAGTCTCTTGGGCGGGAGTGCTAGCCGGCGCTGGCGTCTGCCCAAAGGCCGGACCGCTGACCGCAAGCATCAGGAAAAACCCGCAGCCCATCCGCGAAATTCTCGTTTTGCTATGCACGAATAAATCTCCTTTTGCTTCTTTTGCTGAATGCGGCATAGCTTATCACTGTCCTTGCTTGGCGGCGCTTTAAGGGCGAGCGGCCATCCTCAGAAGGATGACCCTACCGCTGGTGACATTTTGGGGGCAAAAGATTTACACAGGGGCCTCAGAGAGCGCAGAGGGCAAAGAGAGGAGGGTGGCGGGTAAGCAAAGGCTCGCGATTCGCACGTCACGAGTCACCAGGCACGAGTCGCGGGTCACGCATTGCGTCCTCTGGTATCATTACCATGGACCATGCGGCACGACCGTATCCCGCTTTTTCCTCTGAACGTCGTTCTTCTCCCCGGCGCGGACCTTCCTCTGCACATCTTCGAGCCTCGTTATCTTGAGATGGTCAACCGCTGCCTAAAGGACAAGTCTGAGTTTGGCATGTTGCTGGCACTCCCTAAAGGAGTCGCGCGCGTGGGATGCACTGCGGAGATCCTCGAAGTCGTGAAGTGCGACGCGGACGACGCCATGGATATTTTGACAGTGGGGCGGTCGCCGTTCCGCGTCCTCGAACTCTACGCGGAAAGCCCTTTGGCCGAAGGCGACGTGGATTACCTGGAAGATCGCGAAGTGCCGGCGAGTGCGACGGTGCAGCGCGAACTGGTGGAGCTCTACGAGACATGTCACACGCTGATCTTTGAAGACTATCCGAAAAACGCCGACGTCGAAGGTCAGCAGCGCACGCGACTGTCCTATATCGTTGCGGCGACTTTGCCGTTGGATTTGCTGTGGAAGCAGCAGATTCTGGAGCTGCGGACGGAGTGCGACCGGCAGGAGCGGCTGGTCGGGTACCTTCGCGAGTGGGCGCCGCATCTACAGAGGAAAGGCGTGATGCGCCAGCGCGCCGGCGGCAATGGACACGGACTGAATTAGTACCCATCGCAGCAGCACAGTCGCAAGTGGCACGGTTTGGTTTAGTATGGAAGGGGTCCCTGCTGGTAGGGACACGGAACGAGGCCCCATGATGGCAAGCACACACTCCTCAGCACATTCTAAAGCGAAAACTCTGGGTGAATTGAAGCGCATCCCGGATTTTGACGCTCGGACGGTTTCGCGTTCCGTGAAAAACGAGATGCGCCACAACCTGCTGCGCATGATCGAGAAGGATGAGCCGCTCTTTCCTGGGGTGCACGGGTACGAGGATACCGTCGTGCCGCAAATCATTAATGCCCTGCTCTCGCGGCATAATTTTATTTTGCTTGGGCTGCGCGGGCAGGCCAAGAGCCGCATACTGCGCGGATTGGCGCAATTTCTGGACCCGGAGATTCCGGTGGTTGTGGGATGCGAGATTAATGACGATCCGCTGCGGCCGATTTGCCGGGCTTGCCGCGAACGAATTGCCGCTGAAGGCGACGATACACCCATTTCCTGGATGCCGCGCGATCACCGCTACGTCGAGAAGCTGGCCACGCCCGATGTGACCATGGCGGATATCATCGGCGACGTAGATCCCATTCGCGCTGCGCGCGGTGGACGGGACCTTTCCGATGAGTTGACCATTCACTACGGGTTGTTGCCACGCGCCAACCGGGGCATTTTTGCTATCAACGAACTTCCTGATCTTGCGGGGAAAATTCAAGTCGGATTGTTCAACATCATGCAGGAAGGCGATATTCAGATTAAGGGTTATCCGCTGCGGCTGCCGCTGGATGTGCTTCTGGTCTTCACCGCAAACCCGGAGGATTACACGGCGCGCGGGAAAATCATCACGCCGCTGAAAGATCGCATTGGCGCGGAGATTCGCACGCATTATCCTTCGACAGTAGAAGAAGGCATGGCCATCACAACGCAGGAAGCGTGGGTTGCACGCGACGCCGGGCGCAAGATCGAGGTGCCAGCTTACCTTCGCAACGTGGTGGAAGAGATTGCGTTTCAGGCGCGCGAAGACAAGCGCGTAGATCGCCGCTCGGGCGTCAGCCAGCGGCTTCCGATCACCACGCTGGAGAGCCTCGTAAGCAGCGCGGAGCAGCGCGCGGCACGCACCGGAGAAAAGTCCGTGGTTGCGCGCATCGCTGACATTTATTCTTCGCTTCCGGCAATCACTGGAAAGCTCGAACTAGAGTACGAAGGCGAGTTGAAAGGCGCGGACACGATCGCTCGCGAGTTAATTCGCACTGCGGTCGGCCGCGTCTTCAGCAAACACTTTGCCGAAGTGAGCTTTCAGCCGGTCATTCAGTGGTTTGAAATCGGCGGCGAACTGAAACTGCCCGAATTGGCAACTACTTCTGAGCGTTATCACCAATTGTCCAAGATTCAGGGATTGATGGAGCAGATTGGCCGGCTCGGAGTGCAAGATCGCAAGGATGCCGGCGCTGCGGCATCGGCGGCGGAAATGATTCTCGAGGGGCTTTGGGCACATCGCCGGATCGGCCGCAGCGAAGAGCGCGGCTTCTACGCGGACAAGCCGAAACAGCAGCCAGAGCAGCGCGAAGCTCCCGGCCGACCGCCTCGCAGGCAGTTCAATTAAGAAGACCGCGCGATGCAAAAGACACTGGTCGACACATTCATCGTCCCCGAGGAGTCCAAGGATATTTTTCGGGAAAGGACCCGCAGCATCCAGAACTTTTTGAAGACACTGCCGGGCTTTGTGGAAGGATTTACCTATGAAAAGAAGGCTGGAGAGAACCGCTACAACATCATAACGACAGCCGTCTGGGAGAGCGAAGAGGCAATAGCGAGCGCAAGAAAGGCCGTGGCCGCGGAATTTCAGAAACAAAACTTCAATCCGCAAGAACTGATGAAAACCTTGAAAGTGGAAGGCGAACGAGGTATTTACGAGAGGATTCCGTATTAGAGTTTGACCAGCGCCAGAGGTGAAAATGAAATTTATCCGCTACGGGAAATACGTCGGCGAACCAGCTGACGCTGTTGATCTTGAAGAACTCATCAAGCGACTGGGCGATTTCTTCTTGCAGAGCGGCTTTGAGTCGCAGTTTTATGGCGTTTCGCAGATGGATCCCGACCGCTCGATGGAGGCGCTTCGCGAAGCCATTCTACGGGCATTGCAGGAAGGCGAGTTGATTCCCCAAGATGCGATGAGCGACGAGTTGCGCGAAATGTTGCAGGATCCAGACGCGCAGAATAGCCAGGCGGTGAAAGACCTCATCGAGAAATTGATGGAGCGGCTCGCGCAGGAAGGCTTTATCAATCCGCAGCAGCCTCCGCAAGTTACGCCGCCCCCGAAAACGTCCGCGCGAGGGCAGGTCGGCGATGCGCAGGAACGGCAGCCGGAAGCGCGTTTTGAGATTACAGACAAGACGATCGACTTTCTGGGATTCAAGACGCTTCAGGATTTGCTCGGCTCGCTGGGGCGGAGCAGCTTTGGGCGGCACGACACGCGCGATCTCTCTACTGGCATCGAATCCGGAGGCGTTTCGCGGGCTTATGAATTCGGCGACACCATGAATCTCGACATTAGCGGAACGCTTTTCAATGCCGTGCGGCGGCAGGGAGCGAAAGTTCCGATTGATATGGCGTACTCGGACCTGATGGTTCATCAGTGCGAATATCACAGCTCGTGCGCGACCGTGGTGCTGCTCGATTGCAGCCACAGCATGATTCTTTATGGCGAGGACCGTTTTACTCCGGCGAAACGCGTGGCCATGGCGCTGTCTCATTTGATTCGCACGCAGTACCCCGGCGACACGCTCAGCCTGGTGCTTTTCCACGACAGCGCGGAAGAAGTTCCGATTGGCGAACTCGCGCGCGTGCAGGTGGGTCCGTATTACACCAACACGCGCGAAGGATTGCGGCTGGCGCAGCGCATTTTGCTACGGCAGAAAAAAGACATGCGGCAAATCGTCATGATCACGGACGGCAAGCCTTCGGCGTTGACGCTGGAAGACGGGCGCATTTACAAAAATGCTTTCGGATTGGATCCTTTTGTCGTTGGGCAGACGCTCCAGGAAGTGAACAAGTGCAAGCGCGCGGGGATCATGATTAATACGTTCATGCTGGCCAGCGACTACAGCCTCGTGCATTTTGTGCAGAAAATTACCGAGATGTGCCGCGGGAAGGCGTATTTTACGACGCCTTATACGCTTGGGCAGTATTTGCTGATGGACTACATGTCGCGGAAGACGAAGCAGATACATTGAGCGGGTGAGTTGGGCGTTGGAGGCAGAAAGTTCAAGAGTTCAAAGTTCGAGAGTTTAAGAATATGGAAATTTTGCGGCGGCTTTCACGCTGGATGGGTTCTGAAGAACACATGACAAACATCGTTGCAGGGAATGTGGCGCCGATTTTTTCGTTGAAGGCGCTGGATGGTAAGGAATACGCGCTCGGTAAGTTGCTCGAACGGGGGCCGGTGGTTGCCGCGTTTTATAAAATCTCGTGCCCGGTGTGTCAGTTCACGTTTCCGTTCCTCGAACGGCTTTATAAGAGGTATGGCGGTGGGGACGTGACGTTTATCGGCATTTCGCAAGACGATGCGCGAGACACGAAGGAGTTTGCCAAGGAATTTGGTGCGACGTTTCCGATGGTGCTCGACGAGAAGGCGAGTGGATACGCCGTCTCAAATGCCTACGGACTAACCAGCGTTCCTACGATTTTTTTGATCGAGCCGGATGGAAGCGTGAAGGTCAGCTGCATGGGATTTGACAAGAAGGACCTCGAAGCAATTGGCGCGGCACTTGCCGAGCGGAAGAAAATCGCTCCCGGCGCGCTTTTCCGCGCGGACGAATCGGTTCCCGCTCACAAGCCTGGATGAGGCTCGAAAAATTAGGTCCGGTCGGACCTGGCGAACTTTACGCAAGATGGATTCCTGCAACGGCTAAGAAAAGTGGCAGCACGCTGCCGCACTCCAAACTACTCCGCTTCTTTTTCGAGCCACTTTTTAATGTGTTTGGCGGGTCGTTCGCGCTTATCGGCGATGACGCGGGTGGCGCTCGGCGCGATGCCGGAATTGCGCGCGGCGCGTCGGGCTTCCACGCCGACGTCCAGAACTTTTTTCTTGCGGCGTTTCATGGTTTTATCTGCGCGTAATCGGGTAAATCCCGGACTCTGCCGCGCCGTCCAAACGGTCATCCTCAGAAGGATGACCCTACCCCGCTAGCCGGGACATTGTAACGCGCGAGAGACCTAGAAGGTGAACTGTAACTGCAAATCGATGCGGCGATTCGCGTCGCTCGTGGAATAGGGCTGCACTGCGAGCGAATTGGCCTGGCCAAAAATAGGCGAGCTGAGATTTCCAACGTAGCTTCCGAAGTTCACGTTGTTAAAGATATTGCGTGCGCTAACGCTGAGCGTCACATTGTAACGATAGCTCGAAGGACTTCCGCCCCCGCCGAACATAGGTCCACCGCCTCCGCCACCGCGCTGACCGCCGCCACCCGGACCACCGGGCCCGCGTCCAAACGTGCCGCCACCAGGGCCGCCGGGACCCGATGCAGCCGTTTCTTTTTTCCGCCCGAAGCCAAACGTTTTGCTGACGCGAAGATTCAGCGTGAATCGGCCGGGTTGGGTGGCAAAGTTGATGGGAATCGCTTGTTGGCCGGGCTGCGGAAGAAGATTGAAGCAGCCGTAGGCCGTCTGAATGATGCCGGTCACGCCAGAACCGCAGGCCGTCGAGAGTGAGGGTCGCGTGTTGAACTGCGCGTCGCCGAACGTATCGCTTCCGGTGGTGATATTGAACGGAATGCCGGAGCTGGCAATCAGGAACGGGCTCAGGCGGAATCCGTAAGGCACGCCAATGGTGCCGCCGAAAAAGACGCGCTGGCGAATGTCAAAGGCCGCGCGGCCGTAGTCGGCGCTGATGTCGTCCGGAATCGAAGGGACAAAGCCCGCGCCGGAAGTGTCGCTGTTCGCGTAGTTCAGCGTGTAGTAGCCAAAGAGAGAAAGATCCTTGATGAAGCCGCGGCCTGTGGGTATGCGCACGCTGCTGTTAACGATGAGCTGATTCTGCTTGAAGATGCCCTCGGAATCGTAGCGGTAGGCGATGTCGTTGGGATTGGAGGAATGAAAATCGCAGGCCAGCGGGAGCGTAACATTGGGCGGGCAAACGTCAGTGAAGAACTGGTGGACGCCGCGCGAATTCAAATAGGTGACGGAGAGATTGGCGGTTTTGGTGAGCTGCCGCTCGATAGTGACGCCAGTCTGCATGGTGTAGGGCGTACGCAGATCGGGGTTCTTCACATAAGCAGTTTGCGGCGAGGCGGTAGTTGAGGGGAAACCGGGGTCTCCCGGGAGAGTCGTCTGCGTGGGATTATAGAAGGTTGGATTCGCGATGAGGAACTGCTGCTGAATCAGGCCGTTTTCCAATTGCTGCTGCAAGACAAGACTTTCCGTGAAGCGATCGTAGAAAATCCCGTAGCCCAAGCGGAGGATGGTCTTCGCCGACTTGTTTTTTCCGTTGCCGTCGATGCCCCAGGCGAGGCCGATCCGCGGAGCGAAGTCGTGGTGGTCGCCAAGGTTGTTCTGGGTTTCAAAGCGCAGGCCGTAGCTCAGCGTGACGTTGGGCCGCCATTTGTAGTCGTCCTGCACAAACAACGCGCCATCGAAATAGTTGGCATAGACGGCGGCGGTTCCTACTGTGTTGAAGTTCAGGGTGTAGAAGCTGGGGCCGAAGCCCATGGCAATGGCCGCTTGCTCAGTTCCGTTGGCAACCGCTTGCGCCAGGGCCTGGTAGGCCACGAGCGGAGTGATGACGCAATCGTTGGTGGTAGTCGGGATGCATCCGGGCTGAGTGCGCGAACCAAAAAAATAGGAGCCGTTGAAAGTGCCGTTGGAGGCGCTGTTGTCGGTGATTTCGCGGAGGCGGCCGCCGATTTTCAGAGCGTTCTTTCCTTTGTTGATATAGGTAATATTCGTCAGCTCGTAATGGTCCTGCGTGTCGGTATTGGTGCCGCTGGTAGCGCCGCCTGAAGCGAACGCACCAGAAACGTTAATTGCAGGAAGAAGGCTCGCGGGAGTTCCATTGGTCGTTTGGTGAAGGAATTGAAAACGCGTTTCGTTAATGGTGGTCGGGCTGATGGTCTGGGTATCGATGGCCTGCAAGGTGTGTTCGGTCTCGTTTAAGTTGGTGCCCGTAGAAGCAAGATTGAACAGGCCGACGCTGTCGTTGGTTTCCGTGTTGCGCCAATACTGATAGCGGACACTGAGCGTGTTGCTCGCCGAGACCTGATAATCGATGCGCGGGCTCAGGTTCAAGCGGGTTTTGGGATTCGGGACGGCGTCGCTGAACGGTTCGATATCAAAGGTCGTGGGATTGACGATCTGCGCGCTGACGATGTTGAGATCGCTGATGGTGCGGCGCTCGATATTGAAGAAGAAAGAAGCTTTTTTGCTGAGAGGGCCGCCGACATTGGCGCTGAACTGGAAGGTGTCGTAGCCGGGCTGCGAAGTGCCCTCCGGCAAATCTTCGAAAGGGTTGCGCGAATTGAAAGAGTCGGTATTCCCAGTCATGAAGAATTGCCCGTGAAACTGGTCGGTGCCGGGCTTGGTCAGGATTTCGATGCGGCCGTACCCGAGCTTGTCGTATTCGGCGGAAAACGGATTTTGATTGATGCGAATCTCGCGGATGGAAGCCTTGGGCGGAAGCTGGCCGGCGGTGAAACCATCAATATAAATTTGGCCGCCGTTGGGGCCCGCGGAAGGACCGGCGAGAGCTTGCAACTCGGATTGCAATTCGTCCGGATCGTCGGAGAGCTGTTCGAGGTCTTTGCCCTGCATGACGATGGCGCCGGCATTGTTCTCCGGGTTGACGTCGATTTTAGTGGTCGTGTCCGTGACTTCGACTTTTTCTTCCTGCACTTCGATGGTCAGGGAAACATTCAGTTTTTGCGCCTGGCCTGCGGTGATTTCGACGTCCGGCTTTTCGAACGTTGTGAATCCTGGGGCAATCACTTTGACGCTGTACTTTCCCGGAGCCAATCCCGTCACCTCGAAGAGGCCATCGCGATTGGTGGTCGCGGTGGCGGCGCCGGCTGCCGTGGAAACGAGAACCGTAGCACTGGTCACCGCAGCGCCAGAAGGATCGGTAACTTGCCCGCGTAGAGTTCCCGTGGCCGTGGACGCCTGAGTTTGCGATGCGGCTTGTCCCGCATCTGCCGCGGCGACGGCGAGCAAAAGCGCCGCCAGGAAAACAATACTCCGAAAAATCAACCTGAAACTCATTCCTTCTCCTGACTTAAGAAACCGTTTTTGGCTGAGGTGCTTCAAGGTGCGGCATCTCCTCCGGGCGCGCCGCTAAGGCTCCAGGGAGTGAGGATGCTGGAGGCTCCGCCCGAAGCCTGCAAGATCGCTTCGACACCGGCTAAGAGTGTGATGGCGGTTGTGCCGCTTGCTTGCGTTCCTTCGGTAGTGACGATCATAACGGCATCGCCTTTCTGCAAATCCGCGAGGGTAGCGGCCGGCATACGGCTCAACATTTGCTGCATGTCGCCGCTTCTCGCGCCGCCAGGACGCCCCGCGGCGCCCTGTCCGCCAGCGCCCGCTTGTGCGGCGGCTGGCGCATCCGCGGGCTTGGCAGCAGGCGTTCCCGAAGCGCCCGCCGCGGCACCAGTTGCGGGTGCATCCGCGGAACCGCCTTTGAGTCGCAAAGCAATCATCTGCGCCATCTGGGGCTGCAGCTTGCGAAGCTGAGTATCTGATGTGACTTTTACAGTGAGGGTTTTCTTCGTGATCAGATCCAATACGGTGATGGTGTTCGACGCGGCATCAACGGCATTGATAGTTCCCGCGACGTTGCGAAAGGTTCCGGAGACGACTTCGTCGGCGGTGAGTTCGGCGCCGTCGGCGCTGCGCGTGCCGCGGGCGCGCAATTGATCGCCGGTCTTGATCTGGTCGATGGGGGCGACTTTGGCGTCGTCAAATTTGACGGAGTCCGCCGCGTAGCGGCGAAGAATGGTTTGCTTGGAGATGTGAACGGCCACATCTTTTGCGGCACCGACGGCATTGGTGGAAATGGTGATGCTGCCGGCGTCCGTGTCCAGCTTGGTCACGAGACCGCCTACGCCGTGGCGCTGCCATTCCTCGCGTTCGTGGGCTTGCTTGGTGGCGATGTCCGTCTGCTTCATGGCGATGACGGAAGCGGCGAGAACGGTTTTGCCATCATCGGCGAGCTTGCCGCGGACCAAAATGCGGTCGCCCGTCTGCAAATCCTTGAGATCGAGCGGTACAGCGTTCTTCAAATCCTTTTGATCGGGGGTGATGCGGAGCAGGCGCGCGTCATCCTGCACCTGAATGGTGACCTCGCCGGCGTCGGTGGTAAGAACGATGGTTTTTCCGGAGATGGTCTTGACTGTGCCGACGGGGCGGGCCACGGCGGTCTGGGCAGGTGGCGCTTGGGCTGGCACGGCTGCCTCTGTGCTTAAGGCAGAGGCAAAAGTCGCAGCCAGGCAGGCAGCGATACAGATGAATATAGTTCTCAACCTCAGGCGCAACATTGGCCCTGTGCTACACAATTCCATCGATGACTCCTGCAAGATAACGCGAAATGCAAACCTCGTCTGAGTATACCGTGGAGGGTAATGCGGAAGACGAGCTATACCCTTTGCGTCAGGGATTAGACGTATGGGCGGGGACCAAATGTTTCAAAGAATTCAGCGTTAAGGAGCACCAGTCCTTCTCCGGAAACTACCCTCTTTTGATTATTCCTTCCCTCGCAAAATAGGCTTCCGGGTGTACAATGCCGCCCGGTGGGTACCCGGGTGTGCGCCCCCTCGCGGACGCCGGCCGAAAGTCCCCCAAGCAGAGAGATTTCAGCACGAGGCCAAGTAAAGGATGGCTTCGTTCGCGTGATTGAATTCCGATCCGAGGGTAACGCATAGATTCTATTTGACCGGGCGGCGCAGAGAGATGCTCCACCCGGTCGTTTTTTGAGTACAGCAAATCGGAATTTTAGCGATTGAGGGTTACGAGCATTGGCTCTGCCAACGGAAAAGCATTACACGGCCAAGGTGATTGAGCGGAAAGATTTGTCCGAAGATTTGTGGTTGATTCGCGTTGAACCTGGAGGGCCTTTTGCGTTCAAGGCGGGGCAGTATGCGACCTTGGGCGTGGATCATGAAGACAAGCGGATCGAGCGGGCCTACTCCATTGTGTCGTCGCCGTATGAAGAGGGATCGCTCGAGTTTTTCATCGAACTCGTGCCGCGGGGCGAGCTTACGCCGCATCTTTACAAGCTGCATGTCGGCGATACCATGCTGTGCCGCAAGATTTCGAAGGGGCGCTTTACGCTGGATTTGAGGAGCGGGCGGACGAATCATCTTCTGCTCGCCACGGTTACAGGCATTGCGCCGTTCGTGAGTTACGTGCGCACGCTGTACAAGGACTGGAAAGACGGCAACAGCGTCATGCCGGGCCCGCACAAATTTTATTGCTTGCAGGGTGGGAGCCGGTCTTGGGAGTTTGGATATCGCGAAGAGCTGGAGCGCATCGCCGCGGAAGTTCCGTGGTTCAAATATGTGGCCACGATCAGCCGTCCGTGGGAAGACGCGGCTTGGAAGGGGCAGACGGGGCGCGTGGATGATCTGGTTCGCATATATGTTTCGGAATGGGGCTTGCGCCCGGAGGCAACCACTGGATACCTTTGCGGGCATCCCAGCATGTGTGAAAACGGGCAGGGCATATTGTCGCGGGCCGGCTGGATTAAAGGTTCCATTTTTGAAGAGGTTTACTTTATCCCTGGGAAAGCAGCTGGAGCCGAATAGAGCGGGGCGCATTCAGGCAGAGATTGTTTTGTAAAAGGTTCTTGTTCGAATGGGGTGTAGAATGCCGCGCGGTTAGGATGCGAGTCCAGGTGCTTGCGGTGTTCTGAAGTGACGGAGCGAGTTCTGTAAAAAGGTTTCGCAGAGAGTACCGGAGGAAGTTTCATGATTCTCGGAGTACCACGAGAGAGCTTTCCTGGAGAGCGGCGGGTGGCCATGGTGCCGGCCGTTCTTCCCAGCCTTACGAAAGCGGGGCTGGAAGTTGTGGTGGAGGCTGGCGCGGGACTGTCAGCCGGGTATCTGGACACGGAGTACGCAGCGAAGGGCGCGAAGATTTTGCCTACGCGAGCGGACGTGTTTGGAGCGGCGGACATTGTGGCACAGGTGCTTTGCTACGGTTCGAATGACCAAACCGGCAAAGCGGATGTCCCTTTGTACCGCAACGGGCAAACGCTGCTTGGATTTTTGCGGCCTCTTGGAACGCTGGAGACGGTTCAGGAAATTGCCTCAAGAGGCGTGACCGCGTTTTCGATTGAATTGATGCCGCGCACGACTCGCGCACAGAGCATGGATGCGCTCTCTTCGATGGCCACCATCAGCGGTTATAAGGCCGTGCTGATTGCAGCCGATGCTTTGCCGCGCATGTTTCCGATGCTGACTACGGCGGCGGGGACGATCACGCCAGCGCGCGCGTTCATCGTTGGATGCGGAGTTGCCGGACTGCAGGCGATCGCTACCGCGCGGAGACTAGGCGCGGTGGTTTCCGCGTACGATTTGCGGCCTGCGGTGAAAGAACAGGTGCAGAGCCTCGGCGGGCGCTTCGTGGAGATTGCGATTGAAGCAAAAGATGCACAGGATGCGCGCGGGTACGCTACGGCGCAGGGTGAAGAGTTTTACAAAAAGCAGCGCGAATTGCTGGGCAAAGTGATTGCGGAAAGCGACGTGGTGATTACCGCGGCGGTCATTCCCGGGAAAAAGTCGCCGATTTTGGTGACTAAGGAGATGGTCGCGGGCATGGGGCCGGGGTCGGTGCTGGTGGATCTGGCTGCGGAGCGCGGAGGGAATTGCGAATTGACGCAGGCGGAGAAAACCGTCGTAGTGAACGGTGTGAGCATCATCGGGTCGATCAATCTGGCGAGCACAGTTCCCTACCACGCAAGCCAGATGTACGCGAAAAACGTCGCGACGTTTCTCTTGTACATGATCAAAGAGGGCAAGCTGCAGATTAATCCGCAGGACGAAATCGTGCGCGACACTTTGTTGACCCAGGGCGGGGAGATCGTGAACGCGAGGCTGCGCGAATTTTACAAGTTGCCGGCGATGGCTGCGAAATCTTAAGGAGGAATGGATGCCTGCGGATTTTATATCGAGTCTGTTTGTGTTCATCCTGGCGGCATTTTTAGGGATTGAACTGATTAAGCGGGTTTCGCCGTTGCTGCACACACCGCTGATGTCGTTGACGAACGCTCTGGACGCCATCGTGCTGGTTGCGGCGATCATCATCGCCGGACGGCACGAGACGCGGCTCTCGACCATTCTCGGATTGATC
Organism: Candidatus Acidiferrum sp.; assembly: GCA_035313865.1. Taxonomy (GTDB): domain Bacteria; phylum Acidobacteriota; class Terriglobia; order Acidiferrales; family UBA7541; genus Acidiferrum. The sequence continues at coordinate 68,790 of DATFZY010000171.1, read as the reverse complement.
GCGGTGGCGGCCTCGTTTAGCAACATGGTCGGCGGCTTCGTCATAACCGATCGCATGCTGGGCATGTTCAAGACGGGCAAGGCGGCGAAAAAGTCATGAACCCCGCCGACCTGCAACAGCTCATTGATGTCACGTACATCCTCGCGGCCATCGGTTTCATTCTGGCGATCAAGTGGCTGGGTTCTCCGGTCACGGCCAAGCGCGGAGTGCTCATCGGCGAAATCGCCTCGGCCGTGGCGGTCGTGGCCACGCTCTTCAATCCTGAAGTTGATCAATACAAGTGGATCATCATCACGTTGATCATCGGCGCCGGTGTTGGCTTTCCCCTCGGCTTGGTGAAGATGACGGCGGTTCCGCAACGGACCGCGTTGAGTCACGCGTTTGGAGCGCTGTCGGCGGCGCTGATCGGCATTGCGGAATATTACGTCTCGGCGCCACACGTACCGAAGTTTCAGATGGCGGAGATTGGACTCGAAGTGATTATCGGGTCGCTGACGTTTACCGGCAGTTTGATCGCCGCCGGCAAATTGCAGGAGATTTTGCCGCAGCGGCCAATCACATATAAAGGACAGAACATTGTCAGCTTGGCGGTGCTTGCCGCCGCGCTTGGGCTGATGATTGCGCTCGTCATCCATCCTGACTTCACGTACTTGTTTCCGATCATGATTGGCGTGGCTCTGCTTTTCGGAATCATGCTGGTGACGCCCATCGGCGGCGCGGATATGCCGACCGTGATTTCGCTGTTGAACTCCTATGCTGGCTTCTCGGCGGCGTTGTTGGGCTTCGTGCTCAGCAACAAGGTGCTGATTGTGGCCGGGGCGCTGGATGGAGCTTCGGGCTTCATCCTCTCCGTGATTATGTGCAAGGCCATGAACCGGTCCTTCACAAACGTTTTGTTTGGAGCGTTTGGGCAGGTGCAGGCTTCGACGGCGGGCACAAAAGAAGAGCGCGCGGTTAAGAGCGCTTCACCGGAAGATGCGGCGGGAATTCTTGCTGCCGCCAACAAAGTGGTCATCGTTCCCGGATACGGAATGGCCGTGGCACAGGCACAGCACAAAGTGCGCGAGCTTTACGACATTCTCACCAAAAAAGGGATTGATGTGCGCTTCGGCATTCACCCTGTCGCGGGACGCATGCCCGGCCACATGAACGTGCTCCTGGCGGAAGCCGACATTCCGTATGAAAGACTGATGGAGATGGACGAAATCAATGGCGACTTGCCGCAAACGGATGTAGCGCTAGTGATTGGCGCAAACGACGTCACCAATCCAGCAGCGCGCAGCGATCAGAGCAGCCCCATTTTCGGCATGCCCATCATTGACGTGGACAAAGCGCGCACCGTGATGGTCATCAAACGCAGTATGGCCGCGGGTTTCGCGGGGATCGATAATCCGCTCTACTACCTCGATAACACCATGATGCTCTTCGGCGACGCAAAGAAATTCGTCAGCGACATCGTGCGCGAGCTAAGTGGCGGCGGCCACTGACAGACTCTCCCACCAAACGTTCCGACGCGACTCCGGCGTGGCTAGTGAATCAGTAGCAGGCCGCCAGCGAAGGTCCTTGGCCAAGGCCGTGAGGCACGCGCGCGCCGGCAAGTTGTTGAGCATCTTCGCGGAAGTCGTCGCCGTGTTTGCTAGCCCGCGCGGAGATGTTGTAGTCTCTCCCGATGCTCACAAAACCTGGAATTTTGTTGCGCCTGGAAGGCGCGGCGCTCTTCGCGCTTTGTTTGTTTCTCTATCATTCGGTCGGGGCAAAATGGCGGATATTTCTTGTTCTAATTCTCTGGCCCGGCCTTTTTATGATTGGATTTTTGGTGAACGTGCGATTCGGCGCGGCGCTTTATAACCTTGTCCACACGGAAGTGCTTCCCATCATTCTGGCGGGTGTAGCGCTGGGCTGGCACAAACCCGAGTTGCTGCCTTTCGCCCTGATTTGGCTGGCGCATATTGCGTTTGATCGCGCGATAGGCTTCGGATTTAAATATCCGACGACCTTTAATGACACGCACTTGCAGCATGTCAGCGCTAACTAGATCAACGAAATTGCCCACAACGCCGGTTCGCAAAAGCAAGCAGGCCCGTCGCCTGCGTGAGTCAGCGTGCCTGAAGCGCCGCGGAGTAGCTGGCGAGCGAGATGTGCACGGAGCCGACATTGTCAGACAGTTTGTCCCTTCGGCCGGCAAAGGGCAAGGCTCCCCGAAGGACTACGCTTCTTCCGGATCCACGGCCCAATCCAATGGTGGGAAACGTACAGGCCAGAACCAGGGACAGTTCTCTTCGAATTCAAAGCCAATCGTAAAGTCTTCCCCTGCTCCCCTTTGCACTCGGACGACATGGCAAGCTACTTCCTTATTGGTTTGTGGATTCACGAGGGTAATCTTCTGACCGACCATCATCCGAAAGGGAGACTCCAAGCGGCCGCCGTGGGCGTTGACCACGACTGTAAAAGCATGTGTTTGGAGAGGCTTCCCCTCTGGCATCTCCAGCTTTATGAGAACGTCCAGACGAAGCATGACGCGCTGGCTTCTGCGTCGGGCAATACTCAACTCTTGCGCCGCCGCTGAATTGCCATCTTGCGATATCTGCATGCGTCTGAGTTCGCTTAAAAATTCGCGAACGCCATCGGAGCTGAATTTACCGCCCTCGTGGTGGGCGATAAGCTCGGACTCCGTCAGGACGCAGCCTTCCACGAGATAGATTTTGCTTTGCTTAAGAGTTAAAAAGGGTCCTCGAACGGAGATTTCGAGTCGTTCTAGAGTTCGAACGGCATCCCTGGTCTTGCTCGGATCCGTACCGTCGCTTTGCGCTGGCATCGGTCGCTCCGGAAGAACCTGAGGCAGCTTGCACCTCGGCGCTCGTCTATGCGTGCATACTGCTATTTAGAGGCAGTTGGCGCGCAATGTAAATAGGACTTTAGTTAGGGGTCAGCGCGGCGGCCCGCTACCCTATTGCCGCCTCGGGACATTCTTTCCTCAGCCGGGCCATTAGATTAGAATCGGAGCGAATTACAGTGGAGGACACATGCGTGCCGATCGAGTGGAAGTTTCCTGGGATGGGGGAAAATCGGACTGGGTGGTTCGCATTGAGAGTGGCGCCGAAGTCGTGCGACGGCATTGGAAGGCGCCGAAAGATGCCGATGAGAAGACGCTCCGCGCGAAAGCTGCGGAGATAGTGAAGGACGAAGGCTACGAGGCAGATGACGCAGCGGTGAGTGTCAAGCGGTAACCCGACAGAGCGGGCGGCCGGAGGCTTTGGAGGTAGGGGCGCAGCATGCCCTACAAAGGCTGGACACGGATTCGCGTCATCAGTTGATGGTGATGGTTTGCAAGAAGCTGGCGACCTGCTGAAGTTCGTCGGTGGAGTATGCATTGATTTCGACCTCGATCCGGTAATCTCCCACGAGAGTTTGAACTAAAGTTTGGTAGACGTGCAAGGCGCCGATACTTCGTTCAAAATCGGCGCGGAAGAATTGGTGTTTGTTCGCGGTGAAGTCCGAAACACTTCCAAATATCTTCATTCCGGAGATTGTCGCCGCGTTTGCGGCGGTCTGCCTGAACCTGTCCATATCGAGAGGAAACGAGCGCGAGGGCAGCGCGCTGACAACGATCGATGGCATGTTGATTTGTCGACCGTCCCATTCTCCTTTCTTGGAGGCGTAGAAGATGAATTTCGGGGCGATGGGGTGAGGAGAGCCGGTCGCTGCGACTGCGGCGGGTGGGAGCATTGTGGCTCTTGCGGAGGTTTCCAGGCGGTCGTTGAGCGCGTAGAGAGATTCAAAACTTGCTGGGAGCAAACCCGCGGGAATCTGGAAGCTCATGCCAAGGGCGGGATTCTTATAGACATTTCCGGAAACGGAGCCGCCTTCAATTCCCTGAAAGGGCGAAGCAGGGGCGCTGTCCTGCTTTGGAGTTCCCTCACCTGCGGTGCTCGTTGAAGAAGTCTCGAGGCCTGCGGTGGGGAGAGCGGGGCCGGAGATTGTTGTGGAAGCGTTTGCATTGGACGCGGATTGCGGCTTGGCGGAACGCAGCGATGGCTTGGACGTGGATGTGGACTGCGGGTCAGCATTTGTGGCGGAGGTTTGCTGATCGGCGGTTGCGGCCGCGGCCAGCTTGGGATCAGATTCGCGCTTGAGGGCTTTGTTGATGGCTTCTTCGAGTTCCTCTTGTGTGCCTGTTCCAAAGCCAGATTGGCGATAGCGGATGACGCCGTCTTTGTCGAGCAGGATATAGGTGGGAAAAGAGTCGATCTTGAAGGACTCCTGAACTTTGCCGGAGAGGTCGATGTATTCGGACCAGCTCATTTGCTGGGCTTTGATGAACGTTTTCCAGACATCTTCATCGTCGTCGGAGCTGATGCCGACGATCTGAAAATTTTTGCCGGTGTATTTTTTCTGGAGGCTGCGCACCACAGGGATGGACTCGCGGCAGGGCGGGCACCAGGTACCCCAGAAATCGAGGAGGACGACTTTGCCGCGGAGGGCGGCGTTAGAGAGGTTTTCGTTTTCGTGAGTGGTAAAGGAAAAGTCCGGCGCGAAGGGAGCGCGGGCTCGGATGGGGCTGGCGATGATTCGGCGGGCTTCGGCGACGGTCGCGGGATCGGCGTTTGGCAGGGCGACGTAGGTGTTCATTTCGGCGAGGCCTTCGGGGTCGCGTTCCTGTTTGAGGAGGACCATGCCGAGATTGAAATGCGTGATGGGAGTGATGGAGTCCAGCGCAAGGGCCTGGCGAAGTTCTTCTTCCGCCTCTTTCAGCTTTTTGTCGCCAGGTTTGCCCGACATTTGGGTGAGAAGTGTGGCGCGGAAGAGGTGAGCTTGCACGGCGACGGTCTTGTTGTCGGCGGCGACTTTTTCGGCGCGTTTGGCGTCCTCGAGAGCGCTGGAAAAATCGCCGAGCTTGCGCTCGAGTGAGGCGATTTTTAGGTAGCAGGGAGCGGAGGAGTGGTGGCAGAGCTTGTCGGCCTTGTGGTAGGCGTCGAAGGCAAGGTCAAACTTTTTTTTCGATTGGTAGAGATCGCCCTGGGCGAGGGCTTGGGAGAAGGGATCGTTGGCATCTTGCGCGGGAAGCGAAACGGAAGCGATGACCAGGAGGAGAAGCGAGAGGGCGGCTCGACTCACGTGATTACCTCCGACGGCGGACGACCTGTCTGGACTAACGAGACTATACCATCGTTAAACTTAGCGCGGGAGGACTGAGAGGTTGCTTCCCTTTCTAGATTCCCTTCTCAGTTAGAGGCCGCGCGGTAGGCTGGTTGAGGTTAAAATATCTGGACGGATGGGAACAGCCCGCCTGCGCAGCAGGAGCGGCGTGAAAAAAGCGGGAGTATGGCTACGGCACTCCAAATTAGACACTCGCGCCCCGCCTCATTGGACATATATAGATGGAGTGTTAAAATCACTGGGGAACGCACATGCCACCCAAAACACTCTACGAAAAAATCTGGGATTCGCACGTTGTACACGAAGAGGTGGGAAAGCCCGCGCTCATTTATATTGACCGGCACCTGATTCACGAGGGGACGTCGCCGCAGGCATTTGCCGGGTTGGCTGCGGAAGGGCGCAAGGTACGGCGGCCGGATTTGACGTTTGCCGTGATGGATCACTCTGTTCCGACCAAAGACCGGACTTTGCCCATTTTGGATACGGATGCGCGGCTGCAATTTGAGGCGCTGGATAAAAATTGCCGTGAGACCGGCGTGCGGCTCTTTGACATGCACAGCAAGAACATGGGCATCGTGCATATTATCGGGCCGGAGCTAGGCGTGACGCAGCCGGGGCAGACGATTGTTTGTGGCGACAGCCATACTTCGACTCACGGAGCCTTTGGGACGCTGGCGTTCGGGATTGGGACTAGCGAAGTGGAGCATGTGCTGGCGACGCAGTGCCTGGTGCAATCGCGCAGCAAGACGTTGCATATCTTGGTGCACGGGAAGAGGCCGCGCGGCGTTACGGCGAAAGACATCATTCTAGCGATCATCGGAAAGATTGGGATTAGCGGCGGGACCGGGCACGTGGCCGAGTTCGGCGGCGAGGCGATTCGCGATTTATCCATGGACGGGCGGATGACCGTTTGCAATATGACGATTGAAGGCGGGGCGCGCGCGGGAATGGTGGCGCCGGACGAAACGACCTTTAAATACATGGAAGGGCGGGCGTTTGTGCCGCGCGGGAAGGCGTTTGAAGAGGTGGTGGAGGGCTGGAAGAAGTTGAAGAGCGATGACGGCGCAAAATTTGACATGACCGTCGAGCTGCAGGCTTCGGAGATTGCGCCGCAAGTGACTTGGGGAACCAATCCAGGAATGGTGACTAGCGTTACTGGCCGCGTGCCGGAGCCGGGGGCGTTCAAGGATCCGAACGACCAGAAGGCGACCGAGATCGCGCTGAAGTACATGGGTCTGAAGGCTGGGACGCCGATCGTGGACATTCCGGTGGACCGCGTGTTTATCGGATCGTGCACGAACTCGCGGTTGGATGATTTGCGCGCGGCGGCGCATCTTGTGGCAGGGAAACATGTTGCCGGCAGTATTAAGCAGGCGCTGATTGTGCCGGGTTCGCGCGGGATCAAGGCGCAGGCGGAGCTGGAAGGCTTGGACAAGATTTTCCGCGAGGCGGGTTTCGAGTGGCGCGACGCGGGCTGCAGCATGTGCATCGGCATGAATGCCGATGTGCTGCCGCCGCACGAGCGCAGCGCCAGCACCAGCAACCGCAATTTCGAGGGGCGCCAGGGCAAAGACAGCAGGACCCATCTGGTCAGCCCAGTCATGGCGGCTGCAGCAGCCATAGCGGGCCATTTCGTCGATGTCCGTTCGCTCGATGTCGCGAGTGTCGAGTAGCTCCCCTATGCGGCCTTACATGCGCGAGCGATTGCACAATTGGAAATGGTGGGTCGGATTGTGTGGGGTTGCGCTTGAAGGTGTAGCAGGGTTTCTGAGACTAAGATATGGCGGAACATCGGCTTCGCTCATACTGCAATTGCTTGGCCTGGCGCTTATAGTCTTCTGGATCATGACGGATCGGTTTGACAAGGCGAGATCTGAGAATTACGAATTACTTCAGAAATAAACGATTGAGCGAAACGTGATCGGAGTAGATACATGGAACCATTTAGTACGCACACTGGCATGGTGATGCCGCTGGATAAGGTGAATGTGGACACCGACCAGATGGTGCCAAAGCAGTTTTTGAAGGCGCTTACGCGCAAGGGGTTTGGGCGGATTTTGTTTTATGACTGGCGCTACTTGCCAGGCGAGGTGCCGAATCCCGAGTTTGTCTTGAATTTTCCGCGGTACGAGGGGGCGTCGGTTTTGTTGGCACGGCATAACTTTGGCTGCGGGTCGAGCCGCGAGCATGCGCCCTGGGGCGTGAAGGATTACGGATTCCGCGTGATGATCGCGCCGAGTTATGCGGACATTTTTTATAACAACTGTTTTAAGAACGGGATTTTGCCCGCTTCGCTTCCGGAAGAGCAGGTCGAGGAACTTTTTCAGCGGACGGAAAAAGAACCCGGCTACATGCTTACCGTGAATCTGCCGAATCAGACGATTGCGGACCGGCATGGGTTGATGTTTCGGTTCGACATTGCGCCTTCGCGGAAGGAAGTTCTGCTGAAGGGACTCGACGACATCGGGACGTCACTTCAGCACGAATCGGACATTACGGCCTACGAGAAGACACATGCTGCCACGGCTACGATGTATGAGGCCGTGGACGTCAAGAATTACTCCGACGGTCGATAAAGAACAGTCCGCTTGGTAGCTTCCAAGCTACCCATTTCTCATTTTCCATCCCCACACTTCCAACTCCTTGGTCTGCGGCAGCCGCACAACCATCGCGCTATCGTTGTCAGAGCACCCCCCTTCATTTTTCGTAAGTATTGCATCTAAAGGATTTATTTTGTGCGTAAATCGTTTAGAATCAACACTTGCGAAGTTGGCTTCTAAGTGTTGATTCCAGAGGACTTACGGATACTGTGGGGCCGACTCTAGCCAGTCAGGCGGGTTCGGCGGTTGGTTCTGGAGATTCCGGGGCGGCTGGGGGGCCCAGGAGTTCTGCGATCAGGATTCCTGCGAGGACGAACGCTGCGCCTGCGAGCGCGCGGTTGCCGAGCCTTTCGCGAATCAGGAGATAGGATGTGAGCGAGGCGAAGACAGGCTCGAGCGTGAAGAGGATGGCGGCGTGGCTCGAGGTGGTGTACTGCTGCGCCCAGAGTTGAATTGAGAATGCTACTGCTGTTGCCAGGACCGCGCAGATCGCGATTCCTATCAGAGACTTGGATTCCCAGGAGAACCGGGCGGGTTGCCAGCCTGTGGCGGCAGTCAATCCGGCGGCAAGCCAGGCCAGAGCGGCGCAGGCTGCGACCTGGAGGACGCTGAGGGCGGCAACCGAGTGCCGACGAGAGTAATTCCCTACCAGAATAATATGCATGGCGTAGAGACCCGCGGCGATGAAGGTGAGAATGTCGCCGCGGTTGAGTTGCGAAATGCCTTCGGCGGGGACGGTCAGGAAATAGAGGCCGAAGACAGCGGCGAAGACTCCGGCATAGACCCAGGCGGTGAGGCGGCGTCCCCAAAAGAGTCCAAGAAGGAGGGGAACCAGGACAACGCTGGAACCGGTGACGAAGCCGGATTTGGCGGGAGTGGTGTACTGGAGTCCGGCGGTCTGGAAGGCATAGCCGCCGAACATGAAAAAGCCGAGGGCGGCTCCGGCGAGAAGCTCTTCCCTTTTGAGTGCGCGGAAGGCGTGTGGGCGGAAGGCGGCCATCAAGAGGGCGGCCAGGGTGAATCGCGCGGCTAGAAAGACGAAGACTGAGGAATAGCCGAGGGAGCTTTTTACGACGACAAATGTGGCGCCCCAGAGGAGGCTGCAGAGGGCCAGAGAGAGGTCGGCGCGGAGACGTCTGGTCATGAGGAGAGCTTAGGAGAAGGTGACGGATAGCGAGAGAAAAAGCAAAACGGGGAAGGCCTGATCGGCCTTCCCCGTTTTGAGCGGCGAGCTATTGAAGACTCGCCGGAAGAGACTAGAACTGGAGGCGCAAGCCGAACTGCATCTGGCGCGGGTTGTTGCCCTGGCTCGTCACCTGGCCAAAATTGCCAGCCCCATAGAAAGGATTGAGACCTGGATCGTTGAACACCGGGTGGTTGAAGACGTTCGTAAGAGTGAACTCGAACTGCAGAGAAACTCGCTCCACGAGCCTTATGTTTTTAACTACCCTCATGTCCACGTTCCAATACGGCTGGCCAACGATCGGGGAGCCGTCGCCGCCCGTACCAGTATCCAAGCCCAAGATCGGGGCCCGGGTGGTAGCGACAAGGGCTGCCGGGTTGGCGAAGATGTTGAAGCAGCCGGCACCGCAATTCGCGCTGCCGCTCGTGTAGTGACCGGAACCATAGGGGTGAGCGCCGGTGAAGATGCACTGTTCGTTGCTAAAGAAGTTTGCGCCGTCGCCTTCGCCGAAGGACTGGGCATCGCTCTCCGTGTTGCAGTAGACCGGCGAGCCACTACCCGCGGCGAAAATCGGGGCGAGGGACCAGCCACCTGCTATACGGCCAATGAAACCCTGCTGGGACTTGTACCAGGGCTCATCAATGAGGGCGTAAACGTTGTTGACGAACTTACGGTTGAAGTACTGCACGCCGTACATGTTGTTGAGGTTGTAGGGGTCATTGACCGTGTATTCGCTGCTGGCCTGAACGACGGCGCCGGTGCCGAGAGCCTTGCTGAAGGTGAAGTTTTCGGTGAGCGTGATGTGGTGCCAGTTGCTCACCTTAAGAGAGGCGAATGCTCCGTTATAGTTGCCGTGGCCGACGCTGGCATTGACGGCAACGCCAGAGGTAATCTGGCCGTTGACACCATTCGGATCCCCCGGAATGGGGCTGTTCAACATGGTGCGGGCGAAGTTGAAGCCGCAAGCCTGGGTGGCGCTGCAGGTGGCGTCGCCCTGATCCAAGTCGCTCCACAGACTCCAAACGGACTGAGTCTGGAAGTTGCCGAACTCCTTATTGGCAACGGCAGTGGTGCAGTTCGTAAAACCAGCACAATAGCCTGTACCGGCCAGCGCCGTCTCAAAGAAGGGCTGGGGGGCAAGTGCCGTAGGCTTGGTTGCCGCGGCGCAAGCAGCAAAGGAAATGTTGCAGCCTAAAGCGACCTCAACGGCCGCATAGGCTTTGGCGAATTGCTGTCCGCCGAGGGTCATCATGTAAGGTACGGAGTTGATGTTAATGGGCTGATATTCATGCTCAATGCGGCGACCAATGTAGCCCAATTCAATGAGAACCTTCGGTGTAATCTGACGCTGAATGGTCAGGTCGAAGGAGTCCACGGAGTTGGGACGGAAGTGCGGGTCTAGCACGTCACCGGTGGCAGCCGAAGTGTTGTTAACGCCAGGAATGGTCGGTTGAGGAAGCGTTGCGGTCGGGGCTGGAAGTGGAGCATTGTTGCCGTCCACACCAATGCGGAAGGCATTGGCAACGGTGGGGTTGCCGGGACCGCAAGTGCCGTTCATGAACGGCTGGGTGCACTCGACGGCTTGGATAAGGCCCACGCCGAGGAGAGGCACGAGGACGAGGTTGACGCCGTTTAGACGACCGTACACACGGCTATAGCCACCGCGAACGACCGTTTTGTTGCCACCAAAGATGGAACCCAAGAGCCCATCGGTATAGTTGGGATTCCAAGCTGCGGCAAGGCGCGGGCTGAAAGAGCCGTAGAACGGGTCATAAGGATACTTCTGTCCGGAACCGGTATTGCCCACGAGTTCGAATCCGATTTCCGGGTTATAGACTTGCCCCGCAAGGGCGGCATCTTCACGCTGCTTCAGGTAGGCAGCGGAATCGAGTTGCTGACCGCCAGCATCCACGAGTTCAATCTGCTTGCCCTGAGCTTCCGTTGGCGGCATCTCGAGGGTCCAGCCCAAACCGTAGGTAAAGGTGAAGGAGGGCTTGATGTGCCAGGAGTCGCTAAAATATACGTTGTAATAAGGAATGGTGCTCTTATCAAAAGCGTGGGTGAGCGGAGGATTGAGTGCCAGATCGGCTCCAGTGCGTGTGTAGGCGACTTGGGACTGCGTAACAATGCCCAGAACGACGGCGCTGTCGCGTCCCCATTGCGTAGGATCGACACCGGCCGGGAGGGTGCTGGAGAAGTCCACATTTCCCGTACCAGCCGAATTCCCCAGCAAGTAGCTGGCTTGATAATTGATGCCGCCACCGTTGTCGGAGCGCTGGTGATAGTCCCAGTTGCGCTGATAGGCGCCACCGAAGGTTAGGAGGTGGTTGCCCTTGAGCGAGGTGACGTCGTCGCGCAAGAAATTGTCGTGGCCATCCCAGAAGCGGGTGCGCACGCCCTGAGCATTGACGTTATAAGGTGCGAGACAGGGCTCTGAAGAACAACCTTCGCCAAACGGTTCGATCGCGCCGCCGAATGCAGAGTTCTGCGGAACACCTCCGGGATCGTTCCATGACCAATAGTTGCGCAGGTAGCTGTAGTGCAAGTCGTTGGTGGTGTTGGAGGTAATGTTGGTGGTCAAGCCAGCCACGTAGTACCAAGGTTGCTGCGGGCGGACACCAAGAGCAACCGGCTGACCGGCGGTGTCTCCAGTGAAGGCTCCGCCGATATCAACCTGGCTGGTGCTCGTGCGGAGTTCCTTGTAGTAGCGGTAGCTGGTGTTGAAGTGCCACTTGGATCCAAAGTCGTGGTCGAGCCGGGCCACTCCGAAATTGGAAGTAAAGGGAATCGCGTAATTGGCCTGGAAGGCCACCTCGTTCGCGCCGTCGCAGAATTGGCTTCCTGAGTAATTACCGCAGCCGCCGCCGCCGGCGACATTTCCCGCCGGCAACTTAGCCCACAACGCCTGGATGGCGGGGTTAATACCCAGTCCACGCGGATCGCAGGCGGTGGTTCCATTGGGGCCGCAGTTGGCTCCTGTGTTCAAGTTGAAGACAGTGGGCACCGGGGCAGGAGCGCCGGTCCCGCCAGCCGCGCACGCGGCGTTGCAGACGTCCAAGGTAAGGATGCCAGCGCGCATGTTCGCGGAGGGGACGATCCATTGGCCGGTTGCAGAGTTATTCCAGCGGAAGCCCTCATAGTTGGCGAAGAAGTAGGTCTTGCCACCGAGGAAGTCCTTCGATATTAGCGGACCGCCGCCGGCAGCGCCGAAGCGGTTGTAATGATAGATGGGGATGGTCTCCTCGTTGGCGTTATTCGTAAAGGTGTTCGCGTTGAGGTTGTTATCGAAATAATATTCGTAGGCAGTGCCGTGCCAGGTGTTGGTGCCGCGCTTGGTGACGACCTGAACCTCCGCGCCGGCGGAGCTATTGAAATCGGCGGTCTGATTGGCGGTATTGACTTTGTACTCTTCGACGCTGTCGAGAGGCGTGGGCATAACGCCAGTGGGGCTGCCAATGCCGGTGTTGGATGACACGATACCGCCAGTGGGGTCGCCCGCGAAGCTGGGCGTGTAGACGGCCATGTCGCCGTCCATATCGTTGGTGTTCTGGCCGCCATCGAGCATGAAGGTGCTCTGGTCGGTGACCGCGCCGGCTACGCTGCCATCCGGAGCAACGCCGGGCTGGAGGGTTACGAAGGTAGCTGCGTCGCGCTGAATGGTGGGAAGTTGCTGCAAAGTCTCGCCTCCAATGGTGTTGCCGACAGTGGCGTTCAAGGTCTGGAGTTCCGCGCCGCTAGTGGCGGTGACTTCGACGGTTTCCGCGACCGAGCCGATTTCCATGGTGACGTTCAAGGTCAAGGAGAGACCGACCTGCACTACCTGATCCACGATTCTCGAGACGCGAAACCCGGTCTTGTTTATTGAGATGTTGTAAGTGCCGGGATTGACGTCCACGAAAATGTAGTGACCATTCTCGTTAGTGGCCGCCGTGCGGGAGGTGCTAGTCGCCTTATCCGTGATAGTAACCGCTGCCGCGGCCACGGCGGCGCCTTGCGGGTCGGTAACCGTACCAGCTACCGAACCCGTGCTGGCGGACTGCGCGAACATCGCCGACGGTGTTACAGCTAACAAGCAGAACAGTGCAGCTAGGAGCAAAGCCACTCGCTTACTTGACATTCAACTACCTCCTGGGTGGGCCTTTCGACCCTTAACTTCTTTAGTGCAAAAATACAAAACACCGGAGACGACCGACTTGAGAGAACGAATTTTTTCTTGAAAAGGGCAACCCGTTACAAAAACTTATCTGGTAGCCACAATTGCAAGCCGACTACCATTTGTGCGTAATGCGTTAACCCGAGTGTTCTCTATAAATTATCTAAAGGCGATATCAATTTACCAGGCGTCCGTCTATGTCGAGCCATATATGGCTACAAGGATTCATAGAAATTATGAAAACTGTCTCCTTATATGTTCTAGAAGGTGCGGATACACGAAGTGCGCTGAATAAATTCACAAAGCACAACTGTAGTGAACCATCTCCGCAACCACCACCGGAACACAGGGCTAATGAGAGGTTATATAAGGTTGGCGTCCAAGTTTGTCAATCAAAATGTGACGAGTGACAGCCATAAAATTTAGATTGAGTAGATGAAATTTATGGAGAGGAGAGAATTGCGGTATCAGAACTATCAGTACTCAGCATTGATTCACTTGTGGGAGTTAGCTTTTCAACCAGCAGTCAGCGGATCACCTGGGATCTTTTTTCTGCGCGTCGCGGTAAAAGACGGCATACAAGAAGGCCGACCACAGCAGGATACCAATCACGGTAACTACGCGGTTGTTGGTGGCGCAATCAGAAACCAGAACCCTGATACCGCACCGCACCGAGCAGGCCGAGCTTCAGCAGGCTTTTTTCGTTCAACGTCACGCCATCCTCTCGGCCAAGCCGCGGTCCAGAGGACTCAAACTGGTACATTCTCGAGATACTGGGAAACCGGATCAGGGAAGAAGACTTCCATCCGGAGGGTATATGATGCGGCCACCGACGACGGTTCGCAAAACGGTGACTTTGGCGAATTCCTTTGGCGGAATTTTGGTGAGGTCGTCGGAAAGAATGATGAAGTCGGCGTACTCGCCGGGTTTCAGCGCACCCTTCTTCCCTTCCTCGAATTGCGCGTAGGCCGCGCCTGAGGTGTAGGCGCGAATGCAATCATCGAGCGAAATTTTTTCCTGCCCTTGCCATCCGCCGGCCGGACCACCTTCCGGGAATTCGCGCGTGACGCACGCGTAGAGCCCGCGCATGGGGCTGATCGGTTCGACGGGGTAATCCGTGCCGAACGCGAGGCGGGCTCCGCTTTTCAGCAAGCTGGCCCACGCGTAAGCGCCCTTAGCGCGGTCGGGGCCGATGCGTTGCCCGGCCCAGCGCATGTCGGAGGTTTCGTGAGAAGGCTGCATGGAAGCAATCACTTTAAGTATGGCGAAGCGCGGAAGATCGTCCAGGGAGAGAACCTGGGCGTGTTCGACGCGGTCGCGGCGATCGCGTGGGCCATTGGTTTTTTGGACGGCTTCGAAGATGTCGAGGGCAGCGCGGTTGGCGCGGTCGCCGATGGCGTGAAAGGCGATCTGGAAGCCGGCTTTGTCCCGCTCAATGGCCATGGTACGGAGCTTTTCGGGATCGTTGGTGAGGATGCCGCTGGTGGAGGGATCGTCAGAATACGGCGCGAGCATAGCGGCCGTGCGTGAGCCGAGGGCGCCGTCAATGAAACCCTTGAGGGCGCCAGTTTTAAGCCACGGGTCGGTTGTGCCACCTTGCGCACGCATGGTTTGCAGTTCGTCCATAGACGAGAGAAAAGGCAGCCATTCGGTGATGCGCAGAGTGAGCTTCCCTTCCTCTTTCAATTGCACGTAAACGAGGAAGTCGGCCCAGTCGGAAAAATCCTGAACGGAGGTGACGCCATTTTTGGCGGCGTCCGCGAGAACCAGTTGGATGCCGCGGCGGCGCTGGTCAATTTTCAGATCCGGAATTCTGGCGGAAACCAGGCTCATGGCGGAATCTTCTTCGAGCATGCCGGTGGCGTTGCCGTCGGCGTCGCGCTCGATCATGCCGCCGGGCGGGTTCGGAGTGTCCTGGAGGATTTCGCCGTGTTTCAACCCGAGCGAATTGGCTACCGCGACGTGGCCCGAAATATGCACCAGATAAACGGGATTCTTTGGAGCGACGGCGTCGAGCTGTTCTTTGTTGGGGAATTTCTTGTCCGGCCAGAGCGTGTGATCCCAGCCGCTACCGATAATCCAGTCACCTTCTTTGTGCTGGGTGACGGCATCGGCTACGCGCTTCTGCAGCTCCTCGATGCCGGCGACGCCATTCAGGCGCAAGGAAAGCAAGTCGGCTGCCGCACTGCCGAGGTGCACATGGGCATCGTTGAAACCCGGCATGACGAACTTGCCCTTGAGTTGGATTGATTCCGCGCTGGGGTCGTTGCCGCCGCACTCGAAGAGCACGTAATCAATCTTGCCTACGCAGCGAATCTTGTTGTCGCGAATGGCCATAGCGTCGGCCCAGGGATTCTCGGGGTCATTCGTGTAGATTCGGCCGTGGAGATAGACGATGGTGTGCGATTCGCCTTGCGTGCTTTGCGCTTTCGTGCGCAGAACGAAAAATCCGGCGCATACACTCAAGAGGACTACAGCGCACATAGAAAGCAGACTGGAGATGCGAACCTTCATCATTTCTCCGGCGCGACGCCTGCCACGCCGAGCAGCGTAAGGAGGGCGCGCTTCAATCCCAATTCGCGTCCCGCAGGGTCGTACCATTCCTGAAGCGAATGAGCGCCGCCGCCGTTGCCTCCCGCGCCAATCGAGATGGCGTCGATGCCCTGAGAAAGAGGAATGTTGGCATCGGTGGAAGAGCGCTCAATGCGCGATTCGTTTTCCACGATAGCATCCGCGGCGCGCAACGCCGCGAGAAGAGGGGAGGCTGCCGCTAATTCGCCACCGGGGCGGCTGCCGAGGAGTTCGACCTTCCACTCGAGCCTGCCTTTGGAGCGGTCGCGGGAGGCTTGCATTTCATCGCGGACGCCCGCGGCCATGCAGTCGCGCAGAGCGGTTTCGAGACGGGCGAGTTCGTTTTCGCTTTCGGAGCGCACGTCCACTTTGAGTCGGGCTTCGTAGGGGATGGAGTTTACCGAGGTGCCGCCTTCGATTTGGCCGAGATTGAAGGTGGTGCGGGGCACGGTGGGAATTTTTGTATTGATGAAGCGCACGGAACCGCGAACGAGGGCGTTGATGGGATTGGGCATGCCGAAATCGGACCAACTGTGGCCGCCGGGGCCTTTGATGACGACTTCGAGGCGGCGGGAGGCGAGCGCGATGGTCGTGACGTGATCGGTGCCCGCGCCGTCGAGGACGATCACGGCTTTGAGACGTGCGTGATAAGCGTCTACGAGCGCGCGCATGCCGCGAAGATTGCCTTCGCCTTCTTCGCCGACGTCAGCGACAAAAAGAATGGTGCGCTGCGGCTTGATTTGCGCTTCGTGCATGGCCCGCGCGATGGCGGCGAGTGCGGCAAGGCCCGTGCCGTTGTCCGAAACGCCTGGGGCGAGGAGGTGATTGCCGTCGTGGCGGATTTTGACGTCGGTGCCAGCGGGGAAAACAGTGTCCAGGTGCGCGGAGAGAACGACAACTTCTTTTTCGTTGATGCCGCGCAGTTCGCCGATAACGTTGCCGGTGGCATCGAGTTGGACGCTGAGGCCTGCCGCGGAGAGGAGTTCCTTGAAGGCCGCCGCGCGCTGGGCTTCCTGGAAAGGAGGCGCGGGAATTTCCGTCAGGCGCGCCTGCTGCTCATTGATCCAGCCTAAATTTTTTGCGAACCATCCAAGCGCTTCGCGGACCTGCATATTTTCGCCCAGTTGGCCTGCGGAAACGGAACGCGTGGAAAGATGGGCGAGAGAGGAGCGAACCGGCATAGCGAAGAGGATAACCCAAAAAAGGAGACGTTTCACTGCTCTGCTGCGGGCCGTTGCAAAGCTCAAGGTCGTGCGGCCCCAGCACAGAGAGTGGAGATTTCCGCGTCGCTCAGAACGCGAGCGGATTGTTTGGCGGCGTCGAAGATGCGGTTGACCAGAGCATCGTCGGCGGGAATTTTGTGGCGCTCGAGCCAGAAAAGGATATTGGATTTGCCGCTCATCGGGCCGATTTCGATGACTTGATCGAGGCCGAAGAGATGCGAGGGCACGCCGCTGTAGACGCTATTGGCGAGAAATTGGTCGCCCTTGTGAAAGGCTTTGATGATGGCGGCGGCGTGAACGCCGGTGGCGGTGCGGAAAGCGTCTCGGCCGATGACCGGATAGTTTGGCGGGATCGTGGTGTGCGTGTACTCGGCAACCTTTTCGCAATATTCCTTCAGGCGGGAGAGATCCTGCGTGATGACTCCCATGAGGCGAAGATTTACGAGCATCAATTCCATTGCAGTGTTGCCAACGCGTTCGCCGAGCGAATTGGCCGCGGCGTGTACTTGATCGGCGCCTGCGGCGACTGCGGCTAGAGAATTGGCGACGGCGAGGCCGCGATCGTTGTGGCCGTGCCAGTCCACGCGGATTTTTTCGCCGCTGGGCTTGACGACTTCTTCGATGACAAATTTCACGAGATTGTAGGCACCGTTGGGAATGGCGTGGCCGACGGTGTCACAGAGTACGATGGCGCGGGCGCCGCTGCGAATTGCCGTGGAGTAAAGGCGCTTTACGGTGTCCGGGTCGGTGCGGACGGTGTCTTCCGTGACGTACATAACCGGAAGACCATGATCGACCGCGAACTTTACGGCACGTTCCGTGGTGCGCTCGAGATGATCGACCGTCCAGTCTTCTACCAGGCGGCGGATGGGGCTGGAGCCAAGGAAAGTTGCCGCTTCAATCGGGATTCCTACGCGCTGAGAAATTTCCGCGATGGGACGAATGTCGGCTTCCATCGTTCGAGCGGCGCAGTTGGGTTTGATTTTCATGCGCTTCGTGACGATTTCGCGGGCGAGGGCTTCGGTGTGCTCGACGGCGCGAGGGCCAGCTCCGGGAAGGCCGATGTTCAGAGATTCGATGCCGAGCGCTTCCATCAGATGAAGGATTTCGATTTTTTCGGGGATGCTGGGATCGTGAACACTTGGATTTTGCAGGCCGTCGCGGAGCGTTTCGTCGTTCAAGAGGACATGCGTGCCCGGCGGGAGCAGCGGGGTTGCGGCCACGTTCCAATCGTAAATCCATTCGTTTTTAGTGGGTTCGCTCATTGGCAATCATCTCGTACGCGACCAACTCTGGGCTGTCGGCTTGGAATTTTTTCATTATACATTTAACAACATCGCCTGCCGAGAATGCCCCAACCTCATCATCCGGTTTATCACTGGTAATAAGGTAGAGTTCACTCCCCAAATATTGTGCCTCTACTGGGCGCCAGCACGGAGTCCCTTCCTCCAGTAGCTCAACATAAATCGTCCGTTGCCGGTTTTAATCATCGAAATCCGTGGTCGCGAAACATGGTCTTAAGCGCGCCGCGCGCGTTGCGCAATTTTGCGGCGAGGCCTCCGCCAAATTCAAAACAGAGAAAAGCGTCGGCGGCGCGCTCCAGGTCCGCGCCATAACGATACCACCACGGCTTCTCGGTGCCCGGCATGCGGTCGACATCAATGTATTTGGGTTGCACCATCTCGAGCAGGCCGGCTTTGCCGTGGGTGCGGCCCCAGCCGCTGGCGCCACAGCCTCCGTGCGGAGCTTCGGCGATGCCGAAGTAGCTGATGGCATCGTTGACCATGACTGCGCCGGCGCGCAGCCGAGAGGCGATGGCTTGGCCGCGTGCTGCGTCCTTTGTCCAGACGCTTGCGGCAAGCGCGAAACTGGAATCGTTTGCGTAGGCGATGGCTTCTTCGGCGTCCTTTACAGATTGCACCGCCAGGATGGGGCCGAAGGTTTCTTCCTGAAAGAGCTTCATCGTGGAATTCACTCCGGCGATGACCGTCGGCGCGAAAAAGTTTGGTCCCAGATCCGGACGAGGCTTTCCGCCACAGAGCAGTCGCGCTCCGCGTGCGACGGCGTCGCTGATCAGGTCGCTCATGCGTTGCACATGATGCGGACGAATGAGCGGGCCAACGTCAGTGGCGGGATCGCAGCCGGGTCCCAGGCGGATTTTTTTCGTTTTTTCGACGCAGAGCGCGAGAAATTTTTCTTCGATGGACTGTTCGACGAAAAGGCGCTCGACGGAAAGGCACACCTGGCCGCAATTCGTGTAGCTGCCCCAGACGGCGCCGCTCGCGGCGACATCGAGGTTCGCGTCCGCGAGAACAATCATGGCGTCTTTACCGCCAAGTTCGAGCACGCTGGGAATCAGTTTTTTGGCGCAGGCTTCGGCGACGCGGCGGCCAGTCGCTACGCTGCCTGTGAACATGATTTTGCCGGGTGACGCGCCAATCAGCGCCTGGCCGACTTCTCCGCCGCCTTGAATGATCGTGACAAGATTTTTGGGGAAACCCGAATCAGCGAATAACTTTTCGATGAGCGCGCCACATTGCGGAGTGAAATCGCTCGTCTTACAAACGACCGCGTTTCCAGCAGCAATTGCCGGGATGATCTGGCTCAACGGAATGGCCAGCGGATAGTTCCAGGAACTGATGATGCCGATGACGCCCACGGGGTCGTAAACCAAGCGCCCGGACTTGGCTTTTCCGGCGGTGCTGTGGTGAGGCACGCGTTCCGGCTTCAAAAGTCGCGCGCCATTTTTTGCAAAATATTCCGCGGTGTCTAGCGCAACAAATATGTCTGCGAAAAGCGCCTCGACGTGCGGCTTTCCGGATTCCGCGACGACCGCGTCAGCCAGCGCATCGCGGGAAAACATCATGCGTTCGCGAAGCGAGTGAAGTTGAGCGCAGCGCTGCCCGATGGGCACGGCGGCCCACGCCGACTGCGCGGCGCGGGCAAGCAAAACAATCTGGGGCACTTCCGCAGGCGAAGTCCTGACAATCTGAGCGAGGACTTTACCCGTAGCCGGGTCGATGGAGGGAATCGTATCGAGGGGGATGGCCGTTGCCGCCATAACCGCGATTGTATCTGATTCCAAGGGTGCGATGGGGCGGCGGAGTTGCCTCGAGTTCCCTCCGCCGCGCATGGGTCTAAGGGCTAACTATCGCTTGGCCTTGTCCTCTATTGTCCCGTCTTCGGAGCGAAGAGCTGTAGATTTTCCGCCTTCCAACGCATAGCGGCGTTGATGCGATTGCGCCCGCTGGGGTGGTCGAAGAAAATCCATTCCTCGACTGGGCCGGGACTCATCTTGCGATACTCGCCGAGATGAATGGCGGCTTGCGCGAAGCCGTCGGGCTGGCGGCTGGCGTTCAGGCCGTACATGTCGGCTTCATACTCGCTCGTGCGAACGTGGGTATTGAAGAATGGCGTGTAGACAAAACCGAAGACAGAACCCACGAGCAGGACCAGGGGCAGAACAGCGGTATCCCCAACACCGCGGATTTGCCAACGCTCGCCCCAGCGAGCCAGGGCACGTTCGAGCAACCATCGTAAGCACGCGAAAAAGATCACGATGACCACCGAGAAATAAAGGATGTCCTTGGGGATGTGGTGCAAAACGTAGTGCCCCATTTCATGGCCCATGATGGACTGAATTTCTTCGGGCGAGCCGCGGCGTAACAGATTGTCGTTCAGCGTAATTCGCATCGTACTGCCAACGCCGCTCACGTTTGCGCTCATCCGCGTGGTCTGGCGAGAAGCGTCAATCTGATAGACCTTTTCAGCGGGAATGCCATTCGCGCGGGCCATGCTCAGAATAGGTTGCGTGATGCGCGGGTCGTTAAGGATTGTGACTTTATTGAAGATCGGAACGAGAAAAACCGGCCCGATCATAACCAGAATGACCAGAAAACACACCGAGACAACCGCGCCCCATATCCACCACATGCGCGGTAGGCGGCGTAAGATGCCGAAGAGCACCATCGCGACGATTGCACCTATCACCATATTTACCAGGAGCATCTGGAATTGCTCGCTCATCCATGGGCCGAAGGTTTGTGTGGCGAGGCCGTATTGCCGCTCGCGAGTGTAGCCCTCGTAAATCGCCAGAGGGGCGCCGAGGATGGTCGTGACAATGAGAAATTCCACCCAGTAGATAAGCGTCTGAATTGGTTTGAACCGCGTGATGCGCTCGGCGAGGTTGCGCATCCCCGCGGACCAGCGGAAGTGCAGAAGAAGAAAATAGATGACCGCAGCATAGAGAAAATCCCAGAGGATGAGCCAGTAGCCACCTTCAAAATATGCGTCGGATTTCGAGCGAGCACTGGCTGGGATTTCGGCGAGGTAGGCGTTGGTGGCGGCTTCGACGTCGAAATGCGCGGACGGTTGCGCGGCAGGCGGGACAGTGATTACATCCGGCATGACAGTCGCTGGTTTCACGCCTGGGCCGGGCTCTTGCTGAGCGTGCAAGCCGATTGCCGAGGCCCACAATACGAAAAACAGCCCGGCGACGGTCAAAAATTTACAGCGATTCATAGTTCTCCTGTGAACATTAGTCTTCTTCTGTGAGTGCAAGTGCAATACGAAGACGTAGCAAAAATAGTTTCCTTACATCCAGCGGAAGTTTTATGGTTCGCCGATTCGCCAGGCTTTGTCGTGCATGACTTGGACCATGCAGAGGCCCTGCGGAGGCACAGTGGGGCCGGACTTGGCGCGGTCGCGCGATTGGTAGAGGCGCAGAATGTCGTCTGGAACGAGTTTGCCGCGGCCGACTTCAAGCAGCGTGCCGACCATTTTGCGGACCATGAAGCGCATGAACGAGCGGCCGCGCACCGTGTAAACAAGTTCTTCGCCGTCTTCGCTGCGGACGAGTTCGCTTGAATAGATTTCGCGGACTGTGGAGCGCTCTTTGTCGTCGTCCTCGGAACCGGTGGATGCGGCAAAGGCCGCGAAATCGTGCGGGCCAACAAAACGGGAGGCGGCGATGCGCATGGCGTCTTCGTCCAACGGAAAGGGATAGTGCAGCACGAAACGCCAGGCCGCGGGTGGAACGACCTTGCCTCGATATAGACGATAGCGATAAATTTTTCCGACCGCGGACCAGCGGGCGTGAAAATCCGGGCCGACTTCCTCCGCGCCAGCAATGCGAATGGTGGGCGGCAGCAGAGCATTCAACGCGCGCTGAAATTCGCCCGCGGAGAGAGCAGATTGCGTCCGGAAGCTGGCTACCTGCCCGAGAGCGTGTACGCCAGCATCGGTGCGTCCGGCGCCATACAGTTGCACATTCTCCTGCGTCAGGCGCCTCAGGACACCTACGATCTCGCCTGTAATCGTGGGCTTGTCGGATTGAATTTGCCAGCCGTGAAAATCGGTGCCGTCGTAGGCGATGGTAAGTTTGAAATGGCGCATCGAAGGAAAGGGTTCCGTCTTCAGGAATCAATTCTCAGAACAGTCAGCGGATTTAGCAAGTGGATTGAGAGATTCACGGAGCAGAACGCACGAAGCGGCTGCCTGGTTTGATGGCGGCGCTGCCTTGGAGGCACAGAGGACAATCCTCTGGCTCGTAACTCGCAATCGGCAGATCGAGCAGCGCCTGGCTCTCAACCGGGAATTCAATCTTGCCGCCGCTGCGGTCGATCAGGGCTCCGGCGGCGACGACGCGCCCTCCGGCTTCCTCGACGACCTGGATGGTCTCCAGCGTGGAGCCGCCGGTGGTCCAGACATCTTCGATGACCAGGATATGCTGGTCGGGCTGGATGGTAAAGCCCCGTCGCAGGGTCATGGTGCCGCTGGCGTCGCGTTCTGCGAAAATCGCCGGCACTCCTCCGCCCGCGGAGCCCTTCGGTTCCGGCAAGGCGCGTGCAACTTCCTGGCCTATAACTACTCCCCCGAGCGCAGGAGAAACGACCGCTGCAATGAGGGTATCGGAGAACAGGGCCGCTAAAGCCTGCCCTAGCTTTTCGGCATATCGGGGATACTGCAGAACGAGCGCGCATTGCACGTACGTGCCGCTGTGCAGGCCGCTGGAAAGCTCAAAGTGGCCGTGGCGTATGGCTCCGGCGGCCTCAAAAATGCGCAGCAATTCTTCTCTTGAAAGCATCGTCTCGCACCAACCGCAAGCTGCCCCTAAACTTAGAATTGTGAGCAGCCTAGCCGCCGTGTGGCGCGTTGTCAAGGAAAGGAGCCCCTGCTAAACTGCGGGGCTAGTTTCCGGGCTGGGCCTGGATTCCCTGGCCACTTTTTGAGTCAAACTGTAGTGGATGTTTCTGAACAGACCTATCTCGCTGCCACGCGCCCGGAGTTTTCTCTCGCATGGCAACCACCCGGCCAATTAAATGTAACAGCAAGCATTCACAGCACGTTCCACGTCGTGTTCCATAATTTGAGGTTGAAATAAAATTTTGAGGTTAAAACGACTTTGTGAAGTTAAACAAAACGTCCCGCAGGGACAGAATCTCGAGGGGAAAAGCCATCATGATGAATCACTGGGGGACCGCCAAATCCTTCTCTTTGCTGGTCAATAAAATGCGGTCCTGTCTGCTCACGAATCAAAAGCAGCGTGACTCGAAACCGGGCCGGTCTTTGCTCGCTTTCTTCCTGGCCGCGATGCTTGCCATAGGACCGATTTCGCCAGCATTTGCGCAGACTCCCGCGCAGAACCCGCCATCGAATCCCGCGCCTGCGGCACCCCCAGCTTCACAAGCTGCGCCAATTGCTCCGGTCAGCTCCCTCGAGCTCTCGAAACACGATTTCAGCAATGGACCGCGGGTATACCCAGATCTCCTCAAAGCCTACCAGCCCATCCACATCGAAAATCCCGTGATCACCAACTCCGTTCGTCTCGATCAGCTCGTCCATGACGGCAAACTCGAACTGAGCCTCCAGGACGCCGTCGAGCTGGCCCTCGAAAACAGCATGGACATTGTCGTGGAGCGCTACGCTCCGTGGATGGCGGACACCTCTATCCTCAAGGCGAAAGCCGGCGGCGCTGGGCAGTCGACAAGCGGCGCATTACTGGGTTCCTCGACGGCCAACCTTCCCTTCCTTTCTTTCGATCCCAACCTCACTGGGACTCTCCTGCTGAGCGACGATAAAACCCCGGTCAACAACCCGCTCATCTCCGGCACAGGCACCGGCAACGGCTCGGGTGCGACCCTCAACCATCTGGAGACTCACCAGGCGGAATACAACGCGCAATTTACGCAGGGCTTCGAAACGGGCACGAACACGTTCATCAGTTGGGACAACACGCGAAGCAGCTCAACGTCCGCCGCGAACTTTCTCAATCCGTCGGTGCAATCTTCGCTGAACATCGGTTTCAGCCAACCGTTGCTGAGCGGTTTTGGCCTCAGCATCAACCGCCGCAACATCCTCATCGCCAAGAACAATCGCCGGATTGCCGATTGGGCCTTCGCACAGCAGGCCATCACTACCATCACCAATACGATCACCGCCTATTGGGAGTTGGTCTACGCGCGCGCGAACGTCAAAATCGAAGAACAAGCCGTTACCGTTTCCGGCAAGCTTTTCAGCGACAACAAGAAACAACTTGATGCCGGCACAATGTCTCCCCTGGACGTCGTGACCGCCGAATCCGAGTTGGCCACTGACCGCCAAAATCTCATCGTGGCGCAGACCGTGAAACTCCAGGACGAGCAGATCCTGAAAAATGTCATCTCCAAGGATCCCCTGGCCTCCAATATCGTAAGCGTTGAGATCATCACCACGGAGCAGCCGGAACGTGTCCCCGAAATTGAGAACCCCTCGTTCGAGGACTCCATGAAGGAGGCCTTTGCGAAGCGGCCTGAACTTCAGCAGCAGGTCTACAACTTAAAGAACGCGGACATCGACATTCAAGCCACGCGCAACGCCCTGTTGCCCGCGCTGACGATCAGCGGTCAACTCAGTTCCGTCGGATTGGCGGGGAATTCATCAATTACTGGCGCTCCTGAGTATTTGGCCAGCGGTACGCCCATTGTGGACGCAAACGGCAATCCAATCCTCATCAACGGAACTACTCCCATCTATGAACCAATTGTCGTCCCCACGGTCACGGGCACTCATCAGCAAGGTTTTACCACCGCGCAAAACCAGGTCTTCCACAACCGTTTTCCCGACTACGTTGGTCAATTGACCTTGAACCTGCCTTTGCGCAACCGCTCCGCGCAGGCCGATAGCGCCCGCGCGATCCTGAACCAGCGCGAAGAGCAGGCCATCATCCAGCAATTAAAAAATGCCGCGATTCTCGACGTCCGCAATACCTACATCGCGCTCACGCAAGGCCGCGCGCAGGTGGAAGCCGCCAGCAAAGCTCGCGAACTTGAACAGATCGCCTTTGACGACGAGCAAAAGAAGTACAGGCTCGGAGCCTCCACTGTTTACAACGTCATCCTGATGCAGCGGGACCTCATCACCGCACAAGGGACGGAGCTCCGCGCCCTCGCCAACCTCGAAGAAGCCAAAGCGAACTATGAGCGCGCGCTTGGCCGCACCCTGGAGGTCAATCACGTCACCGTGGCCGACGCCAAATCCGGCCAGGTCGAACGCGCTACACTGATCCCGGGTACCCTCCACGGCAAGGTCGTGGGAACCGAAGACCTCTTCAAGGACGGCGGCACGCGCTAATTTCCCGGCAAGGCCGCGATCGAGTGCGCTTGAGCGCGGCCTTGTTCCAGGCAGAATTGTAGTTTTCCACCACCTGCTCCTGTCTTCCGCGAACTGCAAGCCCCCGCTAAACTGCTTGCTTCCCGTTGGAACTACAGCAAATCCTTGTCTCGTTTTGCGGTGTCCATTATCCTCATTGGACCGATAGCGGTCGTGTTTCTGGTTGATGGCACACGGTTTAGAGTTCCGCGTGCCCGCAAATCCCGCCGTCAAATGAAACAAAACCCATGGTTCCAGCGTTTTAAAGAGTTAGGTCAAAATACAAACGTCCCACAGGGACAGAATCTCGAGGGGTAATGATCATCATGAAGACACTCAGGGGGACCCTGAAGCGGTCCATTTTAGGTGCGAACAGCCGGAAAAAGGCTGCGCAAGGGGCGCGATCTCTGTTTGCCGCCTTTTTGGCGTGCCTGATTGCGGGCGGGCCGCTTTCGCCGGCTTTCGCGCAGAGCCCGGCTCAGGATCCAGCGCCGAGCGGCACCCCTGCGGCAGCACCTGCAGCCCAAGGATCTCCGATCGCGCCGGTAGCTTCGCTCGGCCTTGGGGCGCATGATTACTCTCACGGCCCGCGGGTTTTCCCCAACATCATAAAACCCTACGAATCCATTCCGGTCGAAAGGCCTGTGCTCACAAACTCTCCGCGTATCGACCAGCTGATTCATGACAACAAGCTTGAACTCAGCCTGCAGGACGCCGTCGAGCTCGCCCTCGAAAACAGCCTGGATATCGCGGTCCAGCGCTATTACCCCTGGATTTCCGATGCGGGCCTTCTCAACGCTCAAGCTGGCGGCACGGGCTTCGGCACGCCAGGGGTACAGATTTCGGGCTCTTCCGCGGTCGTCAACCCGTACGTTTTCTTCGTGCAGAACTTCGATCCACTCATTCAGAGCACTGCCTCGGTTGCCGATATCGTCACACCAATCAACAACCCGTTTACTTCCGGCGCCGGCACGGGTGCCAGCTCAGCCACCGGGGTTGCCTCGATCGTTCAGCACTTTTCCACATTCAACAACCAGTATTCGCAGACGTTTCTGACCGGAACCAACGTCACCGCGAATTGGAACAACACGCGCAGCAGTTCCGATACCGCCAACTTTTTCAATCCTGCCGTGACCTCGAGTCTTTCGATTTCCATTTCGCAACCATTGTTGAACGGCTTCGGAAAGTCGACATGGACTCGCAACATTCGGATCGCCCAGAACAATCGCAAAGTTGCCGATTGGGCTTTCGCACAGCAAGCCATCACCACGGTTACGAATACCATCACAGCCTACTGGGAGCTTGTCTACGCCCGAGAAAACGTCAAGGTCAATCAGCAGAACGTGGCTGTTTCTCAAAAGCTGCACGAGGACAACAAGAAGCAGCTCGAAATCGGAAGCTTGGCTCCGCTGGACGTGACGCGGTCCGAATCCGAACTGGCTACCAATACTGGGAATCTGATCCTCGCGCAAACGGTACAACTGACGGACGAGCAAACCCTGAAGAACGCTATTTCCAAGGATCCGCTTGCACCAAATCTCATCAACGTCGAAATCGTGCCCACGGAATTACCGACGCAGCCCGCGACGATCGAAGCGGCCACCTTCGAAGATGCCATTAAAGAAGCTTTTGCCAAGCGGCCTGAACTTCAAGAAGAAATTTACGACCTGCTGAACGCCGACATTGACGTGCGCGCCACCAAGAACGCGCTTCTGCCCTCGCTCACGGCCAACGCTTTCTATTTGTCCTCTGGGTTGGCGGGAAACAGCTCCATACCCGGCACCGCCACAACGATCAGTACCGGTGTACCCATTGTGGATGCCAACGGCAACCCGATTTCCGTCGACGTCAATAACGTGCCGACTCCAATCTTTCTATCGTCATCTACCGCTCCCAGTGTGGGGACGATTCATCATGGTTTTGGCACGGCCCAGAACCAAATCTTTCGCAATGACTTCCCCGAGTATGCCGGCCAGCTGACTCTGACGCTTCCTCTCCGCAACCGGTCGGCCCAAGCGGTGCATGCCCGTGCTCTTCTCACGCAGCGGCAAATGGAAACGCAAGCGCAGCAACTCCGAAACGCTGCGCTTCTCGACGTGCGCAATGCTTACATCATTCTTACGCAAGACCGTGCCCAAGTGGCATCCACAAGCAAAGCCCGTGAATTGCAGCAGCAGACTTTTGACGCAGAACAGAAAAAATATCAGCTGGGCGCGTCTACCACTTACTTAGTCATTCAGACACAACGCGACCTGCTTGTT
This sequence comes from Candidatus Acidiferrum sp., assembly GCA_035313865.1. Lineage (GTDB taxonomy): Bacteria > Acidobacteriota > Terriglobia > Acidiferrales > UBA7541 > Acidiferrum. The sequence goes on along the minus strand of DATFZY010000171.1, from coordinate 41,014 downwards.
GCGCAGGGCAACGAACTCCGCGCCTTGGCCAATCTCGTCGAAGCCAAAGCCAACTACGAGCGCGCCGTTGGGCGCACCCTCGAGGTGAATCACGTCACGATCGCCGATGCCAAGTCCGGCGAAGTCGACCGCGAGACGCTCATCCCTGGGACGCTTCACGGAAAAGTCGTTGGAGTGGAAGACCTGTTCAAGGATTTACCGGACGGAAACAAGCGTTAAATTATCGAGGGAGTCTGTACCGGCTAGCGCGCCTGTACAGACTCCTTTTTTTATTTTTTCAAGCACTCCTGCACAGCCCACTCTTGCCCCGACCATTGCTTTCGCTTAGCATGGAATTCTGCGTTCATGGCCGCTTGCTGCAGGAACGCAGGCGAATCGGGAGCGCCATGCCATGAGTGAAAAAGCCAAAGGAAGCACTCCAACGATTGCCGCCCTTAACGCGCCTGCCATTCCGCGCGAGCCTTCCGCCAAGGAACTTTCCTGGGAACAGAATACGCTTCGCCCCACGCTCGAAAAGAGTCCCGAGCGCCAAACCGAATTCACGACGATCTCCGGCTATCCCATCCAGCGCCTCTATACTCCAGCCGATCTTGCCGGATGGGATGCCAATCGCGATCTGGGCTTCCCCGGTGAGCCTCCCTACACGCGCGGCATTCACTCCACGATGCATCGCGGCCGCCTATGGACGATGCGCCAATTCGCGGGCTTCGGAACCGCCGAAGACACTAACCAACGCTTTCGTTATCTGCTAGCGCAAGGACAAACCGGCCTCTCCACCGCTTTCGATCTGCCGACTTTGATGGGCTACGACTCCGATCATCCGCTCTCTGAAGGAGAAGTCGGCAAATGCGGCGTGGCCATCAGTTCGCTCGCGGACATGGAAGTGCTCTTCGACAAAATTCCCTTGGCCAACGTCACGACGTCCATGACCATCAACTCACCCGCGGCCGTCATCTGGGCAATGTACCTCGCCGTTGCAGAAAAACAGGGCGCGGACTGGAAGAAAATCTCGGGCACTTTGCAGAACGACATCCTCAAGGAATACATCGCGCAGAAGGAATATATTTATCCGCCCGAGCCTTCGATGCGGCTGGTGATTGACACGTTTGAATTTGCGGTAAAAAACACGCCGAAGTTCAATCCCATTTCCATCAGCGGCTACCACATTCGCGAAGCGGGATCTACGGCGATCCAGGAATTGGCCTTCACGCTGCGCGACGGCATGGAATATGTCGAATGGGGAATGCGACGCGGCCTCGACGTGGATCAGTTCGTCCCGCAACTCTCCTTCTTTTTCAACGCGCACAATGATTTCTTCGAAGAAATCGCCAAGTACCGCGCCGCGCGCCGCATCTGGCACAAAGCCATGGTCGAGCGCTACGGCGCAAAGAGCGCCCGGTCCTGGGCGCTGCGTTTCCACACGCAGACCGCGGGCTGCTCGTTGACCGCCCAGCAGCCGTATAACAACGTCGTGCGTACCGCAATTCAAGCGCTCGCAGCGGTCATGGGCGGGACGCAGTCACTGCATACCAATTCGCTGGATGAAGCCTGGGCGCTGCCAACGGAATTTGCTGCCACAATCGCGCTGCGCACGCAGCAAATTATCGCGCACGAAACCGGCGTCACCAACACAGTCGATCCGCTCGGCGGTTCCTATTTTGTCGAAGCACTCACCAACGAAGTCGAACGCGGCGCGTGGGACTACATCGAAAAGATTGACGCCATGGGCGGCATGGTCGCGGCCATCGAACGCAGCTACCCGCAACGCGAAATCGCGGAAGCTTCCTACAAATATCAGGTCGCAGTCGACAAAAAGGAAAAAATCATCGTCGGCGTAAACGATTACGTCGCCGCAGAAAAGCCGCTGGACATCCTGCAAATCGACGAAACTGTCGCGCACCGGCAAGCAGAACGCCTCTCAAAGCTGCGCGCTGACCGTTCTCAATCCGAAGTCGACCGCCGCCTGAACGCCCTCCGCAAAGCCGCCGAAGGCAAAGACAACTTAATGCCGTTCCTCTTCGACGCCGTAAAATCCTACGCCACAGTAGGCGAAATCTGCGACGCCCTCCGCGCCGTCTTTGGCACCTACGAAGAAGTAGCCATTACGTAGCTCTTCTCTGTGCCCTCTGTGCCCTCTGTGTTAAAATAAAACTTAACGAATGATATCGAACTGACCCGCCAGATCATTGGAGCAGCAATCGAGGTCCATAAACTCTTCGGCCCAGGTCTACTCGAATCCGCGTATGAAGGATGTCTTTGCCACGAATTGGCTTTGCGCAAGATTCATTTTGAAAGCAAAAACCTATCCCACTCGTCTACAAAGCCGTCAAACTTGACTGCGGCTTTCGCCTTGACTTGCTTGTTGAGGGCCGCGTCGTTGTGGAATTAAAGTCGATTGAAGGCATCGGCCCAATCCATGAAGCCATTATGCTGACTACCTGCGGCTCTCAGGACATCCCGTGGGGTTGCTGATAAACTTCAACGTGCCAGTCTTAAAGGATGGCGTTCGCCGATTCGTCATGCCTCGCGACGCTGCTAGGGGTTCTTTTAACACAGAGTTCACAGAGGCCACAGAGAAGAGACCACAATCCAAAAATGTCTGAGAAGAAAATACGAGTGCTGATTGCCAAGCCCGGCCTGGATGGCCACGACCGCGGCGCGAAAATTATCGCGCGCGCGCTACGCGATGCCGGCATGGAAGTCATCTACACCGGCCTGCGCCAAACACCGGAGATGATCGCCTCAGCCGCCGTCCAGGAAGACGTCGACGTGATCGGCCTCTCTATCCTTTCCGGCGCGCACAACACCATCTGCCCCCAGCTCATGAACCTGCTGCGCGAAAAAGGCATGCAGGACGTCACCGTCCTGGTCGGCGGCATTATCCCGGAAGCCGACATTCCCGCCATGAAGCAATCCGGCATAGCCGAAATCTTTCTACCCGGCACGTCCACGCAAGACATCGTGAGTTTCATCCACAAGCGCCTCGATCGTTGACGCGGCAGAACGATAGTCTTGCCACAAATCTTATGACCAGCTCCGCTCAAATTTCACGCGCGTATACAAAACCCGGAATCCCTGCCGCACGATATTCCGTTGAGATACACTCCCCGGCTGCGCCAGGCTGACCGCGAGATCGCTCCCCGCCTGCGAAGCCCGCGCGAGGCGCCTCTGCAGCAGCGCGGTCTGCACGCCGCGTTTGCGTGCCACCGGCAGAGTGCTGGCCCCAAACAATCCGGCGACGCCGTCATGCAGCGCCAGCGTCCCGCCGCCGGCAATCTTTCCATCCACCCGCGCGAGATAGCACTCCGTCTTCGGTCCGAATGCGAACATTTTCATCACTTCGAGCAATTCCTGCGAAACAGGAAATTTATCCGCGAATCCCTGCGAAACCGTCAGCGTCCACAAATCGATCTGGTCTTTGCCGACTTTTTCGACGGTCACGCCCTCGGGGGGTTCCGGGCAGGTTTCGTCCTCGCTCACAGGCCGCGCCATGACATTGGAGAATTCCGTGACCCGGTACCCGCGCTGTCCAAAATGTTCAATGAACGAAGGATCCACCAGAGGACTCGTTTCCACGCGTACGGTTTCCTCGCGGCTGCGGTAAAACTCTTCGAGCCGGTCGAACTCTTCCCCGCTGACCGGCCCGTCAAGACCCATCCCGACCGCCTGCGTGATTGGCGAATTCTTGCCGCAGTACACTGCAAATCCGCCGGCAACGCGCCGCACAGCCGCACCGCTGCCAGTGCGGAAGCGTTCGAGAGCCTCAGCGCATTCGACGGCCGCTTGCGCTTCGGCGAGTTCGATCCGGCGCGCCAATTCCAAATCCAGAGCCAGTTCACGCATGGGAGAGTTTAGTCTTTACCTTTGTCGCGGTTCTGGTACATGTCGCGCACACCGCGCATTATTATTTTAGTACGTTTCTTATCCGCACTACGAATTTCGGGATCCATCTTTCGCTGGAGGAACTCCTGCTCGCGCTGCAATTTGCGCTTGTTCTCCAAACGGCCGGCGTCAAGTTCGCCTGCTTCTATGGATGCGCGCACCGCGCAGCCAGGTTCATCCTTGTGCTGGCAATCGCGAAACCGGCATTGCGCGGCAAGTTCATCCACGTCCGCAAACGTTTGCGCCACTCCCTCCGATGCGTTCCAAAGCTGAAGCTCGCGCAGACCGGGCGTGTCTATAATCATTGTGCCGCCCGGCAACAGAAAAAGCTCCCGCGAAGTGGTGGTATGGCGCCCCCGGCTATCGCTTTCCCTCACTGCGTGCGTCGTCTGCCGTTCTTCCTGCAGCAAACGATTTACCAGCGTTGACTTCCCTACTCCGGATGAGCCGAGAAGAACGATGGTCTGCCCTTTCTTAAAACTTGCCAGCAGTTCGTCCAGGCCCTCTCCAGTTTTCGCGCTGACTGCAAAAACCGGCACGCCCATTGCGATTTCCTCGATCTCCGCCGTGCGCTCTCGAGCTTCGGAAGACGCGTCGGCTTTGTTGAGCACAACGACCGGCCGCGCCCCCGATTCCCAGCACTGCGCGATATATCGTTCGATTCGCCGCACGTTGAAATCGCCGTCCAGCGCAGCCACGATGAGCGCCACGTCAATATTCGCCGCCATGACTTGCTCGGCGACCTGCTTGCCTGCGACTTTGCGCACAAATCTGCTACGCCGCGGCAACACCGACTGGATGAGTGCGTTTTTCTGCCCCACGATAATTTCCGTCGCTATCCAATCTCCAACTGCAGGCCAATCTCCCCCGGCTTCAGATTCTTTTCGAAAACTGCCGGATGGCTCCGCCCAACACTCTTCAAAATCTCCAAGCACTCGCCACAGCCCGCGCTGCTGCGAAACAACACGCGCCGGTACGCAGGCATCTTTCGCGCGTTCACCCCACGCCTCCTCAAAATACGAATCCCAGCCTAAATCCTGGATAGCCATTTCAAAATCTTCTCCCGCTGCTCTCCAGCAGCCAAGCGCCTGCATTCCGGAGCACGCCTCCGATGCAGCACGGCTCTGCGTCGCCCAAGCGGACAAATCCTCCGCCAAGCGAACACAATAAATTCAGTTCGAGAGGGAAAAGAGAAGCAGGAAGGCGTTCCAGTTAAACCAACAACGCGCCGGAGACACACCCACCTGCAGCAACAACGACCAAGGTTCTCACAGGCGCCTCCAGCTTTGAAATTCGGTGCTCTTGCAGCACCACGACTCCAGATTGTATGCGCCGGGCACTCAATCGTCAACACACACGCTTCATGTTCCGAACTCGCGGAAATCCGCGGCGGACCTTATACTGTTTGTCGTGGCGCGCGACGGAGCCTCAGCGCGCCTCTGTGAATCCCTGCGCGAGGTCTGCGAGTGTCTGCGTCCGTCCTGAAAACCAGCGTTGATGCGAAGTCGCCCGGCTTCGAAACAAATCACCGCCGCATCATCGATCTCCTCACGAAAATCAAGAACGAAGAAGAGCAGATTCGCCAGGGCGGCGGCGCGAAAGCCGTCGAATCGCAGCACAAAAAAGGCCGCTACACGGCGCGGGAGCGCATTGCCAAGCTGATCGATCCGGGCTCGCAATTCTTCGAGTTGGGAATCTTTGCCGCCTACGAAATGTATGAAGAGTGGGGCGGCGCGCCTTCAGCAGGGGCCGTCACCGGGCTCGCCAAAGTCTGCGGCCGAACGATCATGCTTATCGCCAACGACGCCACCGTGAAGGCCGGCGCGTTTTTCCCCATGACCGCGAAGAAAGTGATTCGCGCGCAGAATATCGCCATCGAAAATCACATCCCCACAATTTATCTCGTCGATTCCGCCGGGGTTTTCTTGCCGCTCCAGGAAGATGTTTTTCCGGACACCGACGATTTCGGCCGCGTGTTTCGCAACAACGCCGTGATGAGCGCGATGGGCATTCCTCAACTCGCCGCCATCATGGGCATGTGCGTCGCCGGCGGTGCGTATCTGCCTTTGATGTGCGACCACATTCTGATGACGGAAGGCTCCGGACTGTTTCTGGCAGGCCCCGCTCTGGTGCAGGCCGCCATCGGACAGGTTACGTCCGCCGAAGACCTCGGCGGCGCGAAAATGCATTCGCAGATCAGCGGCACAGTCGATTTTCGCGAGCCGGACGATGACGCGTGCATCGCGCGCATTCGAGCTCTAACTGACAAAATGGGCGCGCCCAATCCGACGCCATTCAGCCACATCGCCGCCCGCGAGCCGCTCTATTCGGGCGAGGGGATTTACGGAATCTTCTCCAGCGATCCCGCAAAGCAATACGACATGCGCGAAATCATCGCGCGCATCGCAGATGCCAGCGAGTTTGAAGAATATCGCGCCGAATACGGCGAGACCATTCTCTGCGGCTACGCGCGCATAGGCGGATGGGCAGTCGGTGTCGTCGCAAATCAAAAGAAGCACGTGCAGACCATGGCGCGCGGCTCAGACCAGAAACGCATGGAATTTGGCGGCGTGATTTATACCGAGTCCGCCGAAAAAGCCGCCCGCTTTATCCTCGACTGCAACCAGAACCGCATCCCGCTCATTTTCCTGCACGACGTAAACGGCTTCATGGTCGGCAAAGACGCCGAATGGAGCGGCATCATCCGCGCCGGCGCAAAAATGGTGAACGCCGTCGCGAACAGCGTCGTGCCAAAAATCACAGTAATTTGCGGCGGCAGTTTCGGCGCCGGCAACTACGCCATGTGCGGCAAAGCCTACGACCCGCGGTTCATGTTCGCGTGGCCCACGTCAAAATTCGCGGTCATGAGCGGCGACGCCGCAGCCAACACGCTAGCCGAAATTAAATTGAAACAACTCGAGCGCGAAGGCAAAAAGGTAGACGAAAAAGCCCGCAAAGAGCTCATCGCATTGGTAAAATCCTCGTATGACAAGCAAACCGACCCGCGATACGCCGCAGCCCGCCTCTGGGTCGACGCCATCATCGATCCAGCCCACACCCGCGATGCGTTAATCAGCGCGTTAGAAGCCGCCGCCCTGAATCCCGAAATCCGCGAATTCAAAACCGGCGTCTTGCAAACATGATTCGTTTTTGCGCGGGGTTCTGGGGATCGTATGTCTCTTTTTTCATCTTGAATCTGGAGCCCTAATTGTCATTGCTGGTGCGTTTTTGATGATCATAGATGACCGAGAAAGAAAGCGAAAAGCCAGGCCATGAATGAACCAGTGAAGTTAATCGAATGTCCCAGGGATGCCTGGCAGGGGTTACCGGAAATCATTCCTGCCGAACTCAAAGCGGAATATCTGAAGCAACTTATTCTCTCCGGATTCAAGCACATTGACGCGGTGAGTTTTGTTTCGCCGAAACACGTGAAGCAGATGGCGGACAGCGAAGACGTCATGGCGAAACTGAACGCTTCCCTTCCCGACAACGTCGAGCCTCCAGAAATCATCGGCATCGTAGTAAACGAAAAAGGTCTCGAACGCGCACTGGCGACGCCTGGCGTTACGACGATTGGTTACCCCTATTCCATTTCGGCCTATTTTCGCCGGGCCAACGCAAATATGACGAAGAACGAGTCTCGTTTATTGGTTGAAAAACTCCGCAAGGAAACTCTCGCCACAAAAAAAGATCTAGTCGTCTACATCTCCATGGCCTTCGGCAACCCCTATGACGAACCCTGGGGACCAGAAATTGTCGCCGACGCTCTCGAATGGCTCAAAGGCATCCGCGTGCGCGCTGTTTCGCTCGCCGACACCGTCGGCACAGCGTCGCCAGAACTCGTCGGCGATCTCTACCGCCAGGTGAAAGACGAAGTCGCGGGCCTCGAACTCGGCGTCCATCTCCACAGCCGCCCGGAAGAAGCCGAAGCGAAAATCCTAGCCGCCTACGAAGCAGGCTGCCGCCGCTTCGACAGCGCGCTCACAGGACTAGGCGGATGCCCCTTTGCCGGAGACAATCTCGTCGGCAACATTGCCACCGAAGACGTTCTGGCCGCCCTAAAGAAAGCCGGCGCTGATCCAGGCTTCGATCCGTCCAAGCTCGGAACCCTGTTCGCCATGACCAACGAAATTCGCGCAAAGTATGCACACGCCCCTCTTGTGAATTAGAATCACTTGAAGCAAGCGATCCTGCCATGTAGGGGCGCAGCATGCTGCGCCCCTACCGCCCAGGCGTGAATCCTGGACGAGACGGCGAATGCTCCCTCGAGAACGTGCAATGAAGGTGGACTGAATGTTTGAAACGCTGACACTGGAATTTTCCGGCCAACTGGCCACCATCACCTTTAACCGGCCTGAAAAGCGCAACGCCATTTCCGAGCGCATGATCAGCGAAATTCAATCGGCTCTGGATGCCGTGGAGACCAGCCACGCACGCGTGGCCATCATCACCGGCGCGGGAAAAAGTTTCTGCGCGGGCATGGATTTGGAAATGCTCTCCGCCATCGCTTCGCAATCTTCGGCTGACAACATGGAAGATTCGCGGCGCATGGCAAAAATGTTTCGGCGCATCTGGAGTTTCTCGAAGCCGCTGATCGCTGCCGTGAATGGCGCGGCGCTCGCCGGAGGCTGTGGAATCGCCACGCTGTGCGATTTCACTCTGGCCATCCCCGAAGCGAAATTCGGTTACACCGAAGTAAAGATCGGGTTTTTGCCGGCCATTGTCTCCGTTTTCCTGATGCGGCAAATCGGCGACAAACACGCGCGCAACTTGCTTCTCACCGGACGCCTCATAGACGCCGCAGAGGCAAAACAACTGGGCCTGATCACGGAAATCGTGCCGCCCGAACTACTGATGCAACGCGCCCACGAACTGGCGGCCGTGCTCATCGCTGCCAGCCCTGTCAGCCTAACGCGTGCCAAGCGCTTGCTGACTTCCGCCGCCGCCGCGAGTGTGGACGCCGATCTGGAACGCGCCATTCTCGAGAACGCGCGGATCCGAAGCACCGCGGACTACAAGGAAGGCCTCGCCTCCTTTCTCGAAAAACGCAAACCCGTTTGGAGCACGGACGTGGAATAATCCACGGCAGAAACCGCTTCTATTTTACGGCACATGAGAATGATCGAATATCACGACGCAACAGTACGGGTGCGCTACGCCGAAACCGACCAGATGGGCGTGGTCTATCACGCCAACTATTTTGTCTGGTTCGAGGTCGGGCGCGTGGAACTGTTTCGCGCGCTTGGCATCGAGTACACGCGCATGGAAAAAGAGGACGATTGTCATACCGTCGTGGTGGACGCTCATTGCCGGTATCAATTGTCGGCCCGCTATGACGAAGTGCTGCGCATCCGCACGCGGATCGCGGAATCGCGCAATCGCATCGTCAAATTCTCCTACGAAGTTTTCCGCGACGCCGACGGCAAGTTGCTTGCCACCGGAGAAACTACGCACATCATTTGCGGAAGCAACGGCCGGCCGAAATTGCTGCCACGCAAATATCACGGCGTATTTAAATCCGCCGTGGCGCCTCAGCCCGATCGGAGCGAGGCATGAACATTGCGCTCACCGGCAACGATCTGACGTTTGCACAGCTTTATGAAGTTGCCCTGGGCGGCGAGTCCGTGAGTCTTTCTCCTGCGGCAATCGCAAGGATGAACGCTTCCCGCGCCGTCGTCGATCAGCTTCTCGCTTCCGGCCAAACTGCTTACGGAATCAACACGGGGTTTGGGAAACTGGCGTCGGTCCGCATTTCCGCGGAGCAAGTGCGCACGCTGCAAGTGAATCTCGTGCGCTCCCATTGTTGCGGTGTCGGTGCGCCTCTGAACGAAGCAGAAACGCGATCAATGATGCTGCTGCGCGCAAACGCGCTCGCGAAGGGTTTGAGCGGCATTCGGCCAGCGGTGGTCGAGACTCTTTGCGCGATGCTCAACGCCAAAGTACATCCCGTAATTCCTTCGCAAGGCTCGGTCGGCGCTTCCGGCGATCTTGCGCCGCTCGCCCATCTCGCGCAGGTCGTCATTGGAGAAGGACGCGCAGCGTTCCGAGGCGAAATCCTGGATGGCAGCGAAGCGATGCGACGCGCCGGAATTCTTCCCATCGCGCTGGAAGCAAAAGAAGGTCTCTCGCTTCTGAATGGCACGCAAGGAATGCTTGCGCTGCTGAGTCTCGCGCTTCGCGATGCCGACATTCTCATCGACTCCGCCGATGTCGCCGCCGCTCTCTCGCTCGATGCGCTGCGCGGAAGTCCGGGAGCCTTTGACGCGCGCATCATGCATGCGCGCGCGTATCCCGGCGCTGCAATGACCGGCCGAAACCTGGCCCACCTAAACGAGGGCAGCACAATCCGGGAGTCGCATCGCTCGCCGGAGAAAGATCCGCGCGTGCAGGACGCCTATAGCGTGCGGTGCACTCCGCAAGTTCACGGAGCAGTACGCGATTCGCTGGCGCAAGCGCGCGAGATGGCCGCGGTCGAGCTAAACAGCGCCACGGATAACCCGCTCGTTTTCGTAATAGAAGGCGGCGGTGGCGAAATCGTCAGCGGCGGAAATTTTCACGGCCAGCCGCTGGCCATGGCCGCGGATCAGGCCGCGGTCGCTCTGGCCACGCTCGGCGGCATTTGCGAGCGTCGCATCGAGCAGATGACCAATCCATTGACGAGCATGCTGCCCGCGTTTCTGACACCGGACCCGGGGCTCAACTCCGGATTCATGATTGCGCAGGTCACAGCGGCCGCTTTAACCAGCGAGAACAGAGCGCTCGCCACGCCGCACTCCGTCGATTCGATTTCTACTTCCGGCAATCAGGAAGACTACGTCTCCATGGGCATGAGCGGAGCCCGGCGTCTGGAAAAAATGCTCCAGAACCTGCGGCGCATCGTCGCGATCGAACTCCTGTGCGCCTGCCAGGGGATTGACCTGCTCGCCCCGCTGCAAACCGGAGCGCTGGCCAAAAAAGCTCACGAATTTGTTCGCGCGAAGTCGGCGATGGTGACGCAGGACCGGCCGCTGGCCGCAGAGATCGAGGCCGTTTCAGTCTCGGTGGCGAGCGGCGCGTTTTCCGAGATTCTGCACTGAAAATACCGCTAACCAGTCGTAGGGTCATCCTTCCGAGGATGACCACCCAGCCTATTTGCAAGCTCTCTAGATGCCGCCTCGCTACAGGAGCGACTGCTCTAAAAGAGAAAGACCTAACGCGGTGGCACGGATTTCACAGAGTCCGAATTCCGAACAAAACCTCAAGCAGCGGTTCAGAAGTTCTTGTCGGTTCCAACCTAGCCCTTGATTTCAAGGTCTGAAGACGAGAGCCGACCTTAGCTCGGGGCCGATGCGTTCGAGGACCGAGTTGGCGGGATCTTCTCCGACGATTTTATCAACGACATTGCCGTCGCGGCCAATGAGGACATAGGTCGGGAGGGCGTCTACTCCGAACTGGCGCTGGAACGTGCCATCGCTATCCAGTTTCTGGGTCCAGGTCATACCGTTACTCGATACAAAGGCGCGCCAGGCAGATTCATCGTCGTCTTCGCTGACGCTGATGACCACAAAGTCGGCGCCACCATAGACGGCCTGAAGCTTTTTGAGATTCGGCAGGGCACGGCGGCAGGGGCCACACCAGGAGGCCCAGAAATCGAGGAGCACAACCTTCCCGTGATATTCGGCAATGGGAGAGGCTCCGCCTGCGCCGGAAGTTGAGCCACCGTGCGCGGAGTCTGGAGCCGGTTTGGTTTCAATGGGATAGACACCGCGAGGCATACTGTCGTCGTCGAGGACTTTGACTGGTTTGGTTGTGCCGGACGCATTGGAATCGAGTTGCTTCTTCGCACGGGCCTGCCGAGCCAATTCTGCCAGGGAGGGAGGCTGCTCCGAGGCGTCGGCAACTGGTTGCTGCTGTTGACCTTGTGTTGAGCCACCTTGGGGAGCGGGTTTGGGAGCCGGCTGAGACTGGTTCTGCGCAGGATCCTGGGCTAAAGCCGCAGAATACCAGACCAGGCAAAGAGCAGCAGCCGCCAAAGGAATTAGCCGGTTTCGCATGGTGCTCTCCCTCAGAGAGTTAGGGCCCGCCTTCACGCTAACGGGCCGAATCACAAAGCCCAATGGTACTTTCGGTTAAACAGGCACTGGCGGTTAGGACAGGTCGGCAGTCGCAGCGCGTCGGGGCCAGGACAGAAACGCGTTCAGAGAAGATGTAACTTGTACGTTGCCCTGCGGGTCCTGACAGACAAAGAAGACAGGAGCGTCTGGTTGCCGCGTTTCGCCGGCCGGCGTCCAGTAGAAATTGCCCGAGCCGTCCGTGGCGAAGCAGAAGCCTTTGCCTAAGCCCAGTGCGAGCAGGTCAACGGTAAACTTCTGGCTCTCAAGATCGAGCGGCAGGAAAGCCTCGATCCATTCCACGGCATCCTTGTCAGCGTCCGAATCTTTCGGATTGCCCGCGTCATTTAGCTCGGCAAGTGGTATGCGGATTTCGATTTGCTCGCCAAGGACGGTCTGGTGGTCGTCGTAAAGGGCAAGAAGCCGCTGAGGAAGAAGAGCCCCAATTCCCTGCTCGACTTCCGCCGCCTTGGGATGCACAAGCCGATTCCGAAAAGAATCGCGCGCAGCCTGAAGCTGTTCAGGACTCTGTCGGCTGCGCAGTTGGTGCACAAAGTGGCGCACGCCCAGTATGGCCACAAGAAGAATAAGCGCTCCAGCAAGCGGTCCAAAAGCCTCAACAATCAGCGTCTGCATGAAACGATGATACCGGAAGAGGGAAAACTGAGCAGTGGGTGAATAGTCTGCAGTGAGGAGAGTGCGCTACGAAAGCGCAGGAGTTATATCTGTCTTGCGGAAGTCCTCGCCCTTAAAAAGAAGCGGTTCCCCTGTGGCTTTTGCAAGAGCGTAGGAAAAGCAGTCCCCAAAGTTCAGCCCAGCAGGATGGCGCCCTTTACCGTAATCGGAGAAAGCTTGGCGGGCAATCTGCGCGTGCTTCTCGGTAAAAGATTCGATGAGGATGTTCGAAGTACGCAGCAGCGGCTCCAAAAGCAGTATGCCTTGTGCTCCGGTTCTGGTTTGTAGAACGATCGAAATCTCGACAAACGTCGGGGCGGAGATTCTGCGCGACCACGCAGCTAGCAGGGCCTCATCGAAAACTTCAAACCCGGGTTCGCGAAGGGCTAGGGCGATGAAAGCCGAACTGTCAATAATCACTTAGGAAGACCATGCTCGTCGTACAGCATTTCGGCGTGATCAACGAAAGGGCCTTTGTCCAGAGCCGCTATGCGTGCAGTGATGGCCCGGATGGCGGCCAGCTTGGCGGCGCTCTCAGGGCTAAGGTCGCGAATCTCCTCGGCAGACAGAAACCTAGTTTCAGACTTCAAACCATCTTGAGATCTATCTTCTGCAGCCCCGTTGCTCTCAGATTGCATCATGCGTTCTTTCAAGATGTCCGCCAGTAGACGGGACACACTAGTGTCGCGGGTGGCGGCTTCGATACGGGCCCAGCGAGCGACTTCCTCTTCGAGAGTGATGGTGATGTTGCGGAGTTTGGTCTTCATAACAGAAATCAGTGTAACACAGGAACATTGTGACACACAAACAGTGTAACACGCAATTCGTGCTCTGGTCCAGCAGCCTCACTGAGCGAGTGCGGAGCGGAGGAAGGATAGCATTCGGTAGCCGGCGATGTAACTGAAGGGGGCCAGTTCGAGGGAGTAGTGGCCGCAGTGCAGCTCCATGCTTCGGGGGTTGGCCCCATGGCGGCGCAGGGAGTCGAGCATTTGGCGGCTCAGCTCGGGGAGCATGGTGGGGTCGTACTTGCCATAGACGAGGAAGGATTTGCGGTCGGCGCCCATGCCGCCCTCTACGTAGGGTATGGGGCTGATAGGGGCCCAGAAGTCGCGCAGCTCATCGACCGAAACATGGTGTCTAAGACCTTCCCAGACGTGATTGGTGGTCATGCCCTGGCTGACGACGTCGGCGTAGTAAGTGGAAAAGTGGAAGAAGCCGCCGGCTTTGACGGCGGGGTCATGCATCAGGGCGATGTAACCAACAGAAGAGCCAAGGCTTGTTCCCAGGATGCCGACGCTGGTGTAGCCCTGCTGCTCCAGCCAGCGAAGGCAGCGGCGGGCGTCGTGGACAGCCTGGCGATTGGCTTGGAGGGTCAGGCCGATGTTCGGGCCGCAAATCTGGTCGGCGCGCTCGTGCCCCTTGGCCATGCGGCGATTATGGTAAGGCATGGACATCTTGAGTGCGGCAATACCAAATCGCGAAACCCAGTCGCAGAGGCCGTCCTGCCCATGCCATTTGGCGTTCCAGTTGGGAAGGACGAGCACAGCGCAACCCTTCGCCGCTTTGATGGGTGGCTTCCAATCTCGTCGAGCAGGCCACAGGCGGGCATATACCGTGTTGTTTTCAGGCCAGGGGGATTCGATCGAACTGGTGAACGTCAGGACGTTGTCGGAATCGAGCTTGTAGTCGTCGGCAGGGGTGGTGGCGAACCAGTCTCGGCTGTTTTCGATGGCGTTCTTGGCATATTGATGGACGAACGCGGCTGGGTCAGGGTCGTTTGGGTCGCCGCCGATGTGCTCCAGGCCCCAGTAGAAGGGTTGGACGCGCCGGTTATCGTCGGTGGTCCAGCGGCGGTGCTCGTAGCGGCGGATTTTGCGTTCAAGCCAGTGCATGAAGAAGTCGACAGTTAACAGTTTACAGTCGAAAGCTCGAAGAAAAAACCCGGAAGAAACATTACACAGAGGGGACTGAGAGGGCGGAGGACACAGAGAACCGGTCGAGAAAACGTTAGGGATGGGGCACGCCAGACTGGGGCGTTTGTTGAGGCCGTTGGATAGGTATGGGACAGTACTAAGCACGGGCGCAAAGCGGCCCGCCACACTGTGATCATTATCGCGTTCTTTTTTTTATTGGGGATTATTATTGGGAGCTTCTTGAATGTGTGTATCACGCGCATTCCGGAAGAGTTATCCATAGTGTCGCCGGGGTCGCGGTGCCCGCGATGCCTGACGCCGATCAAGCCCTATGACAACGTGCCGGTATTGGCGTGGCTCTGGCTACGGGGAAAGTGCCGGACGTGCGGTTTGCCGATTTCGCCGATGTATCCGCTGGTCGAACTGGTTACCGGACTACTGTTCGTGGGCTGTTTTCTGGAATTTGGGATCACCCAGGCGGCGGCGAAATGGCTGTTCTTCCTGTGCCTCATCATGATCCTGACAGTGACCGATCTGCGAGTCCGTCTGCTTCCTGATGTAATTACCTGGCCTGGCATGGCTGCTGGATTGGTCTTTTCCGCAGTGGTGCCGCCGAATGATGGCACGGCATTTTTGATCTGCTTGCGGCTATTTCACTGGCTGCCGCCGGCGTGGCTGATGGGCGTGTTCGAGGGGCTTTTGGGAGCAGCCTTTGGAAGTTTGCCCTTGTGGGGATTCGCGGCACTTTACAAACTCGTGCGTGGCCGCGAGGGAATGGGTTTAGGCGATGTAAAAATGATGGCCATGGCCGGAGCGTTCATGGGAGTCCGAAATACGTTTTTCACCCTGCTGATTGGAGCGCTGCTCGGGAGTTTCATAGGCCTTCTTGTGATCGCCACCATGTATTTGAGCGGAACGGGGCGGCGGCTCGCCGCACGGGCGAGCCGGCGCGGGCTCGGAACGGTGAACGGGATTCGATGGTTTATCGCGAGCCAGTATCATCTGCCGCTGGGGACATTTCTGGGAATCGCGGCGCTGATCGTGGTGTTCGTGTTCTCTTCTTACACGATTGGTCTAGGGCCAGGGTTGCGCTGAGATTCCTTCCGATGCGAGGCCGGTTCTGGCTATGACGTTCGCCGCATTCCAAGCCGAAACAACACAGCGCGTCTGGGAAATCGCCATCGGGATGGCTGTGGGGATCCTCTCGGTCGTTGGGATCGTGTTTTTTCTGTTGCGAAAATTTCTTCAGAGCACGCGCGAATCGCACGCCGAGGCGATTTCGGCGCCAACTCCAAGATCGGAAAATCCTTCGGCGTTTATGGCGGCATCCATGCAGGGCGTAATCCGCCAGCTTCGCGACCAGGAGAAAGAACTCGAACGGCTGCACAAAATCGAGCGGGAACGCGCCGAGCATACCGAACGATTGAGTGAAGAAGTTACCCGCAACATGCCCGCGGGGCTGGTGGTGGTCAACGCGCTGGGCAACATCTCCAGCGCGAATCCCGCGGCGGAGCTGGTGCTGGGCATCCGCGGGCTTGGATTCCGGCGGTACAGCGAAGTGCTGGGAGAAAAATCCGAGCTGACTCGGCTTATCGGGGAGTGCTTGACGAAGGGCAGCATCTTTCGGCGCGAGCAGGTGAAACACGAAGAGCCGGGAGGAGATTCGCGGCTGCTGGGCGTAACCATTTCTCCGATTCGCAAAGGCGCGGAGAAGATTAACGGCGCGATTTGCCTGATTACAGATCTGACCGAATTGGCGGCGCTGCAACAGCAAGTGCAGCTCAAGGAAAACCTCGCGGCGTTGGGCGAACTCTCGGCCGGAATTGCTCACGAGTTTAAAAACGCGCTGGCGACGATTTCTGGCTACGCGCAAATGATCAGCGCGGAAACGGTCACCGGAGAGGTGGCGGACTCTGCGGAAAGAATCCTGGAGCAGACTCGCAACATCACGCATGTGGTGACCGAGTTTTTGAAGTATGCGCGGCCGCTGGAGATTTCCAGCGAGCCGGTGGCGCTGGAGGGAGTGATCGAGCGAGTTGTTGCGGAAGTTGCCGAGGCCATGCCACAGGTGCGCATTCGATATGAAGGTCCGATGGGAAGCGTCGCGGGCGACGAGGGCCTGCTGCGGCAGGCGCTGCTGAATCTTGCGAGGAACGCCGCGGAAGCGAGCGCTGGCGCAGCCAATGGCGGACGCGTGCTTCTGCGCGGCGAAGTCGTGCGGCATGAAGAAACGTACACGCAACGGGTCACTGTTTTCGATAATGGGATTGGCATTACTCCCGCAACCTTGCCAAAGCTTTTCCGGCCATTTTTCACGACCAAGGCCAATGGCACCGGGCTGGGTT
This sequence comes from Candidatus Acidiferrum sp., assembly GCA_035313865.1. GTDB lineage: Bacteria > Acidobacteriota > Terriglobia > Acidiferrales > UBA7541 > Acidiferrum. Next base: position 24,109 of record DATFZY010000171.1, on the reverse strand, counting down.
TGGCGGTCGTGCAAAAAATCATCGTGCAGCATGGCGGGCGAGTGGAGGCCCGGAATCGGCCGGAGGGCGGGGCCGCCTTTATTGTTACGCTACCGGCGTGCCGGAGCGTCCCAGAAGCGGTAGAATTGAAGAAGGACAGCATCTAAGAAGAAGGCTGGGGAAACCAGCTCGCCCCCGGAAAGGCGGCATTGTATGCGTGTCAACAATTGGCTTAAGGCTTCGATGCTTTTGCCGGGATTGTGTTTGGCAGCGCTTCCCGCATTTGCGCAGCAACAACAGCAACAGAATCCTCCGCAGCAGCAGCAGTCGGGCGATCCCGTGGCAGATGCCGCGCGCAGGGCGCGTGAACAGCAGAAGGCTGCGCCGAAACCGAAGAAGGTCTACACGGACGACGATATCAAACCCCGGACGGACAATAGTGGGACTCCAGCTCCTAGCGGAACACCCGGTGCGCCGGAAGGCGCGCAGAGCGGGGGTGCAAGCGGAGCCGCTCCAGGGGCGGCCTCCGGTGCCGACGCGGAAAAGGCCTGGCGCAAGCGTTTCGCGGATCAACGCGACAAAATTGCAGCGGCGGAAAAAGAGCTCGACGTTTTGCAGCGCGAAGGGGAGAAGGCCCAAGTGCAGTATTACAACGACCCGCAAAAAGCGTTGATGGAACAGAACACGCGCAAGGATATCAACGACAAGAACGCCAAGATCGACCAGAAAAAGCAGGAAATCGAGAACCTGAAGCAGCAGCTTTCCGACATGGAAGATGAGCTACGAAAGTCCGGTGGCGATTCGGGCTGGGCGCGGTAGTAGGATTTTTTTGGCCCGTTTCCCCTGAAATGGCCGGCAGTTCACAACGAGTGACCCATAGCTTATAGCTGAATTTTATGACCGCCAATCAGACATTTGAACTGTTGATTGGTGCGTGCCTGGTGATTTTTTGTTTGCGAGGAATTCTTCCTGAGCTTCGCCACTATCTCGCGTTACGCCGCAGCCGACTCTGGCCTACCGTCCACGGAATAATTCAGAAGGGTGAAATCCTCTAGCCCAACTCCGGCAGCTACATTAAGGTGCCGTGGCGAAGCATGCTGGGTTACAAATACGTCGTGAACGGCTGTTCACATTTTGGATTCGCGGCTGTAGTCGCAGAGGATATGTATTCGGCCGAAACATTGGGCAGTCAAGTGGACGGACAAACCGTGACTGTAAAATATGACCCGAAGAACCCGCGGATTTCGGTGTTGGCCGATCGGGAAATAGGCGGCCGTCCCGTCAAGCAGGATCCGACGTGGCTTGACGGCTAGTTCGCCTCGGGCGTGGCTAGTTCGTTCGCTCGATTGCTTCCCTTCCCGCGATATGCTCGGCTGTTGCGTAGTTGTTGCTTCCCTTCTCCGCACACGTATCTGCCGTTGTTCCCGGAACGCAACAGCATTCGTGGTAGAAACGAAAGAGATGGAACCGCTTCTCCTTGTCGAAGATAAGAACGAGCTGCGCGCGATGCTGCGCAAGGCGCTAGAGCGCGCCGGTTACGCTGTCGACGAAGCGCCCGATGGCACTACCGCGATTCAGAAGGTGCGCGCGCGGCGCTACCTCATGGTGATCACGGATTTGAAGATGCCAGGTGCGTCCGGGCTGGATGTGTTGCGCGAATCTAAGTCGGCGGACGCGACGATACCGGTGCTCTTGCTGACGGCGTTTGGATCCGTGGAAGAAGCTGTCTCGGCGATGAAGGAAGGGGCGTTTGACTTTCTTCAGAAGCCGGTGGATTTGGACCACTTGAAATTGCTGGTGCAGCGGGCGACCCGGCAGCAGGAGATGCAGCGGGAGAATTTGCTGCTGCGCGAGGAGTATACGGCGCGTTACGGGTTCCCGCGGATCGTGGGCGAGCACTCGGCGATTCGCGAGATCAGCACACAGATCCAGCGTGTGGCTGCGACGGATTCGACCGTTCTGCTTTTGGGCGAGAGCGGGACGGGGAAAGAATTGTTTGCGCGGGCTGTGCACCATCTTTCGCAGCGGCGGGAACAGCCGTTTGTGGCGCTGAATTGCGCGGCGATTCCGGAAGGGCTGGTTGAGAACGAGTTGTTTGGGCATGAGCGCGGGGCGTTTACGGGTGCTGGCGCTCGCAAGGTTGGAAAGCTGGATTTGGCGCATCGCGGGACTTTGTTTTTGGACGAGATTGGCGAGCTGCCTTTGGCGATACAGGCGAAGCTCTTGCGTGTGCTGGAAGAGCGGCGATTTGATCGCGTTGGCGGAACACAGACTGTCGAAGTGGATGTGCGCATCGTGGTGGCTACGAATCGGAATTTGCAGAAACTGGCGGAGGAGAAATTGTTCCGCGAGGATCTTTATTTCCGGATTTCGGCTGTGCCGATGACGATTCCTCCTTTGCGCGAACGTGGCAACGATACGTTGCTGCTGGCAGAACATTTCCTGGAAAAATTCAGCCGCGAATTCAAGAAGCCCGGACTGGAACTTTCGGCGGAAGCGCGCGAGCGGTTGCTGCACTATCGGTGGCCGGGGAATGTGCGCGAATTGCAGAACACGATGGAGCGAGCGGTGATTCTGACGGATGGGTTGAGCATTACCGCCGAGGGCTTGCAGCTTCCGGCGACGAAACCGGATACCGCCCAATTGCCAGCTGGGATGCTGCCGGAGCAGTTCAATTGGGAAGGGACTCTGGAGGACGTAACCGGGCGTGCAGTCGGACATATTGAGCGCGTGCTGCTGGAGAGCACTTTGCGCGAGTGCAAGTGGAACAAGACGCGGGCTTCGGAGAAGCTGGGAGTGTCGCCAAAGACACTGCTGGCCAAATTGCGGAGCGCTGGGCTGGAAGAGTAGCGGCGGATGCGTACGGTCGGGGGCCCCCCTCCCCCTATTTTTTCATAAGTGTTCATTCTAAAGACAGTTAAAGTCCTTTGTTTTGATACACTTTTGCAAGTGTTGATTCTAAACGACCTACGAATTCATTGAAATTGGGTGCCTGGAGTAGGAGAAGACCAAGACCCAGCCTCAAAAATCGAGGCTAGGACACCCGGCGTGCGGGATGGTTGGGGTCGGTGAACTCAAGGAGCTCAATCGGTGCGCCGTTTTCAACGATGAACGCGACGCGGACGCCGTCGGATGGGCTGTTCGGCGGAATCAGAATTTCGCGGCCGACCAGCTCGGATGCAAGGTCAGTTACCTCGAATGCGACGTGCGGCACCTGACGGACGAGGTCTGGAACTACCGCGTCTGATTCAAAGCGCATCCATTCGACGCCGAATTCGCTCTTTTCGTGTCCGACGACGAAGAGTTTAAGATGCTTTAGGTGGGTCTCGCCGGGTTTTGGTTCGGTGGTGGGAATTCCAATGTGATGGTACCGCCGCATTGTTTTTCTCCGTTCGCGGATTCGCAGGGATTGTACGCGATGATGTGGGAATGCGATAACGATAAGACCGGCGAACTCACCGCCTGCCTTCAGCAAACTCCCGGTTGGTCGGGTAACCGTCCAAGTTCTTCGAGGACCACAGCGAAGTTCGCTTCAACGAAGCCGATCAATCGCGCCGCTGAGCCACTTCGCCATCTCATCATCCTCACCGGCTAAATGGTCTGCCGCATCCTCCGCGCTTAAGGGCCGCAAAAAGATTAATCCATCCGTCAGTCTTGGGTCGTTGCTGTTCGAGTCCATCCCTGTGCTCATTTCACTGACAAGAGAACCGCAAGCAAAGCTGCTGGAATGCTTATCGTTCTCAAGTGCGGAACGCGTCGCATGTATAGCAACTCCTCTCCGACGTTGTGAAAGCATATTATAAATTAGGATACGTCGCGGGCTAGTTTGTCGGCGGCCTGGGATTGGGTTTCTTTGCGGGCGTGGAAGGTGCGGAGATGGAGATGGGGGGAGGAACGTGGGGTGCGGCATTGGCGACCGTCGGTGAAGGTGAAGGTACAGAGGGCGGCGCGGTCCTGTGTGGTGATTGAGGACATGGAAGTCTCCTTGACGGTTAGATTTGGATTGTCGGATGAAAGACAAAGCGCCGATCGGGAGATCGGCGTTCCCGGGTTATATCAAAAAAATGGCACGGTTAGGACCGGGGCGCAATACCCAATGGACAGAGTGTACCATAGGTGCAAGACTGTTGTCAAGTATATTTTGGGACTGAAGAGCGAGTACAAATACTTACACAGAGGGCGGTGAGTTTCTCCGAGGTCAGAGAGAAGAAGGCGCGTGCGAACGCCGTGTGGGACGTAGAGTCGCGAGCTACGTCTGCCGTTACGCCAAGCCGCCTTCTCTGGCGAGCTTCAGTGCTGCGATGGCCGCGCCTCTTGCGCCAGCGGTATCGCCATTGGGCATGACGTAAATCGGGATATCGGCTTGTTCCTCGCGCTGGGTGGGCATGCCTTTATGGATCTCTTCTAAAAACCAGCGTTGGAACTGTGAACTTGTCTCCACAGCTCCTCCGCCGACGATCAAGGCGTCGGGATCGAAGGTGTTCACCATCTCATCGAAAAAGAGCCCTAGTGCGTGGGCTTGAACTCTGAAAATTTCCCTGCACATCGGATCGCCTTCGTCGGCTAGGCCGCGCACCTGCTTGGCCGCGCGGTGCAGGTCGCCTAGTTTTGCAAGATCGTGCCCGGGATGCTGCGGCAGGAAAAACGGGAGAAAAGACTTCTCAATCGCCGTCAGGGAACAGACAGACTCCAGGCATCCGGTGCGGCCGCAATTGCATTCCGGCTTCAGCCCGCTGATTCCCGCGATGGCCTGATAAGGAATCAGCACGTGGCCCAACTCGCCTCCAAATCCCATTCTGCCCTTAATGACGTTGCCATCCAGGATGACGCCACCGCCCAGCCCGGTCCCGACCACGACCGATACGGAAGTTTCTTTACCGGTTGCGCCAAAAATCGTGAAGTGCCCCCAGAGGGCAGCGGCATTGCCATCATTCAAATAGCTCACCGGTTTGCCGAGCCGCTGCGCGAGCCCTTCGCGGATATCGAATCCCGCCCAATTTGCGTGCACGAAGTTGGTGGAACCCTTTGCGCTGAGTAATCCTGATGCGCTTGCGGGACCGGGAGTGTCGAGCCCGACCGCGACGATATCTGAAAAAGCGACATTCACTTTTTCAGCGGCAATCTTGAGGCCTTCTTCGATCTGTCGAAGGCACACGTCTGGTCCTTGCTTCGCAAGCGCGGGGTGCTCGCATAAGCCCTCGATCAGAAACCGCGCTTCCGGATTTACCAGCGTATAGTTGACGGCAGTTCCGCCAAGATCCACTCCGGCCACTACTTGCACGTTTGTTCCTTTCGTCTTTCGGATTGCGTTGCCCAGTTTAACAGCGTAGTAGACAAACGTGGCTACATGAAAAGTCGAGGTTACGCGGCGCTGCTTGGACGGTTGCTAGAAAAGGCGGGTGCGGACGCGGTCGGGGATGTGTTGGAGGTCGATCAGCGTCAAGAAATCTATGGTTTTGAAGGCGCGATCAATGGCGGGTGGGCCGCAGAGGCGGGCGGAGACGTCGAGGTAGGCGCGGAAGAGGCGGGGCATTTTGGGGGGCGGCGGGATGGCGGCGGTTTCGCTATGGCGGCAGAGGACTTCTGGTCTTGGCTCGGTGCGCAGGGTCGGCTCGATTAGATATTTTTCCTTCAGCGATTCGTAGAGGGCGATGCCTTCGTTTTCGTCCTGCGAGCTGAGGGAACTGCAGCCCAGGAGATAACGGGCGCCACAGCTTGTGGCATACCGGGCGATGCCTTTCCAGAGCATGTGGAGCACGGCAGTATTGCGGTATTCGGTGTGGACGCAGGCTCTTCCCAGTTCGAGCACTTCGGCGCGGATGCTTTCAAATGGCGTGAAATCGAAGAATTGTTCGCTGTAATAGCCGAGATTACCTTTAGCGCGGAAGCCGCTCTGCATGCGGTAGGTTCCCACGAGCTTGCCAGTGGTGGCGTCGCGAACCAGAAGGTGATCAAAGATGTAGTCGAAACGGTCGCGATCGAGGCCGTCTCGGGACGAGCCTTCCAGTCCCTCGCCCAGCTCGCAATTAAACACCAGGTAACGCAGGCGCTGGCAATCGATGAGGTCTTCGAGATTTTGGGCCACACCAACGCTGAGCTGGTTGGTGGAGGCAAGCGGATTCTCGCAACTGTGCTCGAGAACGGCTGTTTTATACATGGATGCAGTGTGGAACGCAGTAAATTGCAGGAATGTTGCAGGCGTATGATTTGCGCGTTTCATGGGTGTAACGATTAACCCTCCGCAAACCTCGCGGTTATGCGGACGCGATCAGCGCGCGAATCCGACATCCCTGCTGCTGGCGGACCGCTCTCAGGACTCCGGCTAAAACCAAAACGGTCGAAAAGTAAAAGTTGGTGGACGTGACAGGGTTCGAACCTGCGACCTCGTCGTTGCGAACGACGCGCTCTCCCAGCTGAGCTACACGCCCATCCTCGCTGGTTGGTAAGTCATTATACTTCAATCGGTTGTGGAGCCAAGTGGAAATGCGAGTGGCCGCTTTTTGGGAGAGATAAAGGAAACGTCGGAAGTGTTTCAGGATATTTGTAGAGAGGAACGGAGAAGGCAGAAACGCCAGGTCCCAGGGGCGTGCTGACGCGCCTGCCTTGGGCACACGAAAACCGGCTGCACATACTTGTCTTCTTTCTGCCACTCACCAATGAGCTGTGATTACCACTGACGACAGGCCGACCGACTCCACCGATCAAGCTCTCGCCCTTTGAGGATGTGTTGCATTTTGGGACCAACTGCCGCCAAAACCTGGCGCAAGCCCGTCTCTCATCTGGAGTCGCGCTCTGAGTAGCCTGCTTTTCACGCTCCCTAAGGTCAGCCCGAGCACCTGGGCCGTCTCGGCGATGCTCAAATGTGCGATGTCCCTTAACCGAGGCACAAGAGGGCAGCTTAGAGGCTTTCGAAACATTGATTCGCCGCCACAGCAATTGTGTTTATCGCACGCTGATGGCAATTCTTGCCGACCCTGAGGAGGCGAAGGATGCGATGCAGGATGTTTTCCTAAAGACCTTCAAGCACATAACAGATTTCCAGCGTCGCTCAAAGTTTTCCACTTGGCTGGTGAGTATTGCCAGAAACACGGCAGTCCAACGTCTTCGAGACCGGAGAATCGTAGAGAGCCTGGACGAAGGGGCGCAGGATCGCGATGAGGAGTTTCGTCCGAGACAAGTGCGTGCTTGGCAGGACGACCCTGAAATGATGTATTCTCACGAGGAAGTTCGGCACCTTGTAGAAGAAGGGATCATGCAGCTTCCCGCCAAGCTCCGCGTTGTGGTGATGCTCCGCGACATTGAGCAGCTGTCTACGGACGAGGCGGCCAGACAGTTATGCCTTTCTGTCCCTGCGCTGAAAGCGCGGTTATTACGGGGCCGGTTGATGTTGAGAGAATTGCTTTCGGCGCACTTCGTGGCAAAGGCCGGGAAGATGGGTTTGTGATTACCTGCGACGACTTTTTCGCTGAATTCGGAGACTACCTCGAGGACCGAGTTTCACCGGAAGTGCGCGAGGAACTCGAGCTGCATCTCTCTCAGTGCCGCCCCTGCCATGTGCTCTGCGATTCCACCCGCAAGACTGTGAAGATCGTGACAGAGAGTGGCTCGTTCGAATTGTCACCAAACGTGTCCGAACCAATCGTAGATCGCGTCATGGCGCTGCTGCGGCGGGACCGTGGTGAGAATCCGTGATGTGAGATTAATCCGTTTCCAGAGTTTTTCATTGGGCTAAAGCGTTCAAGCCCTAGCAGAAATCGAAACTTTATTGAAAATAAGGGAGTTCCTGTGAATGATTGGAAAGTAGGGCTTGGGCGCCTGCTGTATAACGTCTCGGGCGTCTGAAAGGTAATGCATCGCCGCATGAAGATTTACTTGGGCTTTACTGTGGCCGGGAACCGCTCGTCGGTGGAGGCAGCCAAGAAAATCCTCGAAGTACTCCAGTCCATGGGGCACGAAGTGCTCACGAGCCACTTGGTCCAAGAAGATGCCTGGGACGCGGACCGGCGCGTTGCACCTCAAGAGATTTTTGCGCGCGATATGAAGTGGCTCGCAGAGTGCGACCTCTTCATTGCCGAGGTCTCGGGCTCCTCGTTTGGTTTGGGCTTTGAGACCGGTTATCTCCTTGGAGCGACGCAGAAGCAAACCGTACTCTTCTACGAGCGGAGCGCGGAGCATAGAATTTCTCTTCTGATCACGGGGAATACGCACCCGAACTGTAGCTTGGTGCCCTACTCGCGACTCGATGAACTAGAGGGCTTGGTTCGAAAGCGGCTGTCGTCGCCGGAATCTTCCTCCGCGACGGGTTGAGCATCGAGGCCAGACAGCGAGGGATTCTCGCGATCCGCATGCGACCGCTAGTTACATCGGTCCTTTCTTCTCGAAGCGGAAGATATCGGGACGCGCATAGTGTCCTGAAACATCGAGTGTCATGGCTTCGCGATCAATTTGTGTGAGATCGAGGTCCGCAACGATAAGTTCTTCACAATCGAAGACCGGCTCAACCACGTAGGACGCATCCGGACCTATTACGGCGCTTCCTCCACGCTCGATCCATTTCTCTCCGGCCTCGGGCTCGGACGTGGCAGCTGTCAGTTCTGCCGGCAAATCTTCCCTGTGCATCATCAGCCCCGCAGCCAGGACGAAACAGCGGCCCTCGAACGCGTAGTGTCGGCTGGCCAACTGGTGCAGATCCTTCACCGTCGGCCAAACCGCAACATGAATCTGCTCTCCTGAATTGTGCATGGCCATGCGCGCGAGGGGCATCCAATGCTCCCAGCAGATCAATCCACCCACACGTCCAGCGACAGTATGAACAGCTTCGAGACCTCGTCCGTCTCCCTGGCCCCAGACGAGCCGCTCGGTGAACGTTGGGACGAGCTTTCGATGGTGGTTTACGAGCTGGCCTTCCTCGGAGATTGTAAGCAGCGCGTTGTAGAGCGTTCCGTTTCCCGGCCCGGCGTCGATTCGTTCGTTCGCGCCGATGACTATGGCAATTCCTTGATCTCTGGCGGCCCCTTGTAGGGCATCAACTTCTTTGCCGGGAATGCAAATACTATTGGCTCTTAGCCTCGCGAAGACATCCTTTGTAGAGGTGTTTCCCCAGAGCGCCGCGCGCGGGCAAACGTCGAGCCACGCGGGGTAGCCGGGCAGCCAGGTTTCCCCAAAGACCACCAACTTCACATCCTGCTTTGCCGCTTGATGGACCAGTTCCAGAGCCTTCGCAAGGCTTCCATGAATATCCATATATACTGGGGCTGCCTGCGCGATGGCCACACGTACATAATTTCTTGAAGAGCTCCGCAGTCCGGATATTGTCACTTCATCACCACTCTTCTTTTCCACGGACAACCTCGATCCATCTTAGCCGAGGATGAGTGAATGAATGAAAAGTCTCGACAGCGCTGAAACGAGCCTACTTGCGCAAAACGACGGGCCATGCCATGGGATACTCCATTGGTATGGGAACATCAAATGGCGATCGATCTTTCCGGATGTTTGGCTTCTCGATTCTCCACTACGTACCAGAGTGCATAGTCTGCTGATATTTTGCCGGCTCCGAGTATCAGCACGAGAAGTGAAGCGAGCAGGAAAGTGAAGGGGGCAGCCGCCATGAATTTATCCGGATCGGAGAAAATCGAAAAAAGAGCTTCGCGGTCGGCGATGACGTAAGCCATAGTCAGGTTCACGGTGAGAACCAATGAGGTTATGCGCGAAAACGCACCGAGTGCGAACAGAATGCCTCCAAAAAACTCGACAGAAGCGATGAACACGGCCATCTGGCCAGGCGCCGGCATGTTCAAGCTCGCAAAGAACTCGGTAACCTTGTCCAGATTGTGCAGCTTGCCCCAACCGCTTTCCGCCAACTGCCAACCCCAGTAGAGCCTTACAAACAAGAGGAGCGGTGATTGTGCATACGAGATCAATGCAAAGAACCAATCATGCCATCGCCGGACTTTCGTAAACAGTGCATTCATAACAATCGTTTACACCTTTCCCTTCTCGATCTTAAGATTCCCCGTCGACCCTACGCTTGGCTGACAAAACCAGCCCAAGGCCGCCCACGTCTCGAAGCAACGCTGGACATATCCCCCACGATTCGATTCGGGCAGTGAACTCCCGCGAAAAGCCAGACCAATGGCTTGCCCGATCGATTTTCCCGCCCGCAGAATCCTAAGTAATGTGTACTCTTCATGTTTAAGCCGGCGGAAATACACGGAATAATCGATCCGGTGAACAACAAGAAAGATTTCTTTGGGTTGAAGAGCACCCACGGCTCGGACTCTTACATGTTTCCTGCGCTCAGCAATCGCATTGCTCGCGAAATCCGCGCCTTGATCGTCCTTCCTGACTTCCAGCACCAAGTCATCTACGGGATAGTGAAGCTCCAACAGTTGTACGTAGGGCTGAACCCGCAGTCTGAGCTTTGAAGCGGAGACCCCGTGGAGGTCCTCTACGCGCAGCACCGGTTCGGCTTTGCCATCGAACGCTTCTATGTCTGCCCACTCCAGTCGCACCATGTCGAATGCAAGAACCTTTTTGCCCCGTAGCCATGACGGATTACGACGCAGCCACGCTTCCAGCCGCGCGCCGAGATTTCTAAGCGTAAACGACTGCGAGGGACACTCCATGAGGTAGGCGCGGCACATGTCATCAAACCGTCGCTCGCCGAGAATCGCGCGCAGGCCCGGAAAGTCCTCGGCCATGGCTCCGAAAACGCGAAACCAATACTGGCGGTTGTAGATTTCCAGCCGCTCGAACGACGTCAGGCGGTCGTTCGGTTTGATATAGCGAGCGGCGTAGCGAGACATGCTCTCGCCGCCAGGCCCGAGGGCACCCGTCCGTTCATTCCGGGTCAACGGTTGCATGACCGCCCGCGCCACGGCCTTCTGCAAACTTGCGAGCCTCATACCGCAACTTCCAATTGCGTCTCAGCAAGGAAAAGGTTGGCTTTAAGCGCCTCGTCATGAACCTCCTGGAACGAGGGAATGCTGTCGTCCCACTCGAGCAGTGTTGCCGTATGACCGGCGCGCTGGATGGCGCGCTCGTAAAGTTTCCAGACAGGATCGATAACTGGGTGGTCGTGCGTGTCCAAAATGTATTTTTGAAACTTCGAATGGCCGGCGATGTGAATCTGCGCTATGCGGTCGGCCGGGACGCTGTTGATATAGGTAAGCGCATCGAAATCATGATTTCGGGATGACACATAGATGTTGTTTACGTCCAACAGAATGCCGCAATCGGCTCGTTCCACCACTTCGTTCAGGAACTCCCACTCAGTCATCTCTGAAACGTGATACTCGGCGTAGCTGCTGACATTCTCAACGGCCACGGGAACTTCGACAAAATCCCGAACCTCTCGTATCTTGCGCGCGGTGATTCTGGCTGCTTCAAAGGTGTAGGGCATCGGAAGCAAGTCGTGCGTGTATCTCCCATCCACGCTTCCCCAACACAAATGGTCGGACAGCCAAGGGGTTTTGGTCCGCTTGACGAGATCCTTCAGCCGGCGAAGATGTTCCCTGTCGGGCCGGCCCGCGGACCCGAAATACATCGAAACTCCGTGCTGCACGACTCGGTACTGTTCGAGAATTTGATCGAGAATATGCAGCGGGCGCCCCCCGCCAATCATGAAATTCTCAGAAATGATCTCGAACCAGTCCACGACTGGCTTGCGAGACAGAATATGATCGTAGTGTGGAGCACGCAGCCCGATCCCGATGCCGTAGTTGGTGAAATTGTTGAATCGATTCGCAGGCATTCCCTTTTTCCGCTCCTCCACCGAAGGAAAGAGGGCTAGGAAAAGCTTCCCGGCCCCCCATGTGATTGCCCCTGACTTCGAACTACTGTTGCGGGGGCTTGGAGCCATCGGTTGCGCAGCCGCCCTTGCCCTTGCAAGAGTTCTTGCCTTTGCAGCCGTTGTCGTTAGCCTTGCAGCCGCCCTTGCCTTTGCAGGAGTTCTGCCCTTTACAAGCGTGCTTTTCTTTGACTTTCTTGTCGTCCTTCTTGTCCTGGTCCTGGCCCTGATCCTGCGCGCTGAAAGAAGTCTTCAGAGAGGGGAGCAGAGTCGAGGCCCGGACTGCCGCACCGGTCCCGGTGAACAGTCCCGCTAACGCTGCACCGGCGAGCATGGCTTTTGTGGTTTTCGTCATCTTGCGATTCTCCAATCGATTGGAATAAGTTACGAAGCCCCGTCCAGACACTCCATACGCCTCATGGATTGTGAATCCCGTTGCCCGGTCTGACGAAACGAACTCTTAATAAGACCCCGAGGCGCACTCGAATGCCCTGACAAGGGTGCTCCGTACATTGAATAAGAGTCGCGAATCGGGCAAAGGTTTCCGAGATTTTTGACCTGGATTCGATTCGATACTCAGGAGCGGCGGAGCGGCCGGAGGGGGGGCGTCCGCCGAGCCTCCGCAAACCTAGCGGCTAGGCGCGTAATAGCCTGTCTTTGCGTAGGCATTTAGAGGAGGAAGTCCTTTGGGAGCCCGCAGTTTGATTTTGATCTTTCGCCACCTTGCGTCGCGCGCTTTGTTGCTTGGGCGGTATCCCAGAACATATTGGTTTCGTAACTCGCTGCTGATCTTTGAAGCGACATCTGGCAGGTCGTTTAGATTCTCTACAGTGAAAGCACGCCCCCCCGTCAGTTCCGTCAATTCGTAGAGTAGGGAAGGCCCTTGGAGTTCCTCCGGTGTTCTGCTGCGATACCCAAACGGATCAAAGATGCCGATGGTATAGAGCTGGGTATCCGCTTCCCGCACCAGGCGCTTGATATCTTTTTCGGTGAAACGGCTATGGTTGTCCCCGCCGTCGGAAATTATGAGTAACGCCCTTTTGGCATAGCGTGCGTCCCGCATTTGGCTCAATCCCAGATAAATGGCGTCGAGCAGAGCTGTAGAGCCTCTTGCAGAAGCTGAGAGCATGCGACTCTGCAGGTCTTCGACGTTGTTTGTGAAGGGACTGAGGAGTTCGGCGCGTTCATTGAAACCGACGAGAAAGAACTCGTCTTCAGGATTGGCAGTTCTCAAAAATTGAAGGGCGGCTTCCTTGGCCTTGCCGAGTTTGTTGGCCATGCTGCCGCTGCGATCGAGGATGACACCGATAGAGATGGGAACGTCTTCAGAAGAAAAGTTCACAATTTCCTGCTCGATATTGTCTTCGAAGATGCGAAAGTTATCCGGCTCAAGGCCAGTGACCAGCCGGTTATACGGGTCAGCCACTGTGACATTGACGAGCGCCAGATCAACGTCGATATGCAGGGATTGGCCCGGCTTGATGGGCTGGCCGGGTGTGTCGTGCTTTGCGTCGCTTGGTACGAGGGCCTGGGCAAAAGCAGCGGCAGAGAAATCAAAGCTGGGCTTGCCAAAGAACAGCAAGCCGATGAGTAATCCCGATAAACGCAAAGTGGTTGTCCTATTAGCTTTCATGGTGCGCCCAGTTTCTCGCTTCGCGTAAATCCATCAAACGCTTCCCCAGACTAGTAACTGGCTACGGGCGCGAGCGGGCGGCCAATGGTTTCGCCGCTTTGCTCGGCCCCGTAATGCTTCACGCTCCTAAGTAGTTCGCGCAGACGCTTGCGCGCCTTGTGCAATTGAGATTTCGAGTTTCCAACCGAGCATCCACGAATTTCGGCGATCTCGCTGTGCTCATACCCATAAACATCGTGGAGAAGGAACGCTAGTCTGTAGCCCAGTGGCAACTGACGGATGGCTGCCTGGAGGTTGAAGCGGTCGAACAATCCGGTGAGGCTCAAGTCGGGGCCTCCGATTTCATTGCGCGGCTTGCCGCTCTCGTCATCGTTCCTCGTCATCTCGTCAAGGGACGTCGACATCAAGCTTTTCTTGCGGAGGTGCATGAGAACAAGATTTACGGTCAGCCGATAGAGCCACGTTGAAAAAGCCGATTCGCCGCGAAACGTCCGGATCTTGCGAAACAATTGCATGAACACTTCCTGAGTCAGATCCTCGGCTTCGACTGGGTTGTGCAGCATGCGCAGGCAAATGGCGTGGACGCGTCCCGAGTGAAGTTGGTATATGGTCTCGAATGCAGTTGCATCACCCTGCTGAGCCAACAGGATAGTTTCGTCCGGCGATGAACTAACGAGCTGGGGTCGTAGGAATTCTTCCGAGGCGGGGCCAGCCCCAGGGGTTGACCTACTCTTCAGCAAACGCTGTACCTTCCGCGGTTGGTGCCCCGTCAAGCTAATACTCATACGACCCGCTGCCGTGTCCATCCGACGAAAACTGATTGCTACCTTCATAGGATTTGCCTCTTCTGATCCCACGCTGAAAGCATCGGAGTGCGCATCGTCGCGCTAGCTCTCCCAATGGTCTGGTCCATGCACGGAATGAGACTCGCCAATCGTATAAAGGTTTCGGAATTAAGGCGGATGGAATTCAAAGGTCCTTAGAAAGCCAACTGCCAGATGACGCCAGACTCGGTGCCGCTCGCAAACGTTCGAAACAAGAAGGCTTCAAGTTGCGGAGGGCGACTTTTCGCCGGCAATGATGCTTTTTACGAGATCCACAAGAACGCAACCGAATTCACTCGAGCGAAAAGCAGGCGCGCCCAAACACCTCTCACCATTTCGAATAACTGGCAACCACCAGCAACCTTCTTCGACGGGGAGCATGTGGAACATACTTACGCGCAAACCGGCGAGCCGAAGAATCAACTCAAAGAGAGTTTGGTGCGAGCTTAGGCTCAGGACGATATCGAGTTTAGTGTGACTGAGAACATCGCCGATTTCTTTGTGTGACTCCGCAAAGTAGCACTGACATCCAACCGTTTCGAGATGAGTATGAATAAACGCAAAGAAATGCGGGCCTTTACCCACCAGGAGAACGCTGACTTTCCGGGTACCATTCACTGTTGACGCAGGCATGACACTCTCGCTGGGTGGTGACTCAATAGGCGAATATTCGCAAAATGGGAGTCACCCTCAAGATTGTTTGACTCAAAATTACAAGCGCGGATTCCGTGACTTTACGAAACGACTTGTCCATCGCAATCTTTAGGCGCGACAACTCCTTATGGCACCTTCGCTAGCCAGCTGGCTTTGAGAAGCAACGAAAAGGGCCGCTCGACTGAAGCGGCCCAATTGGTTTGAACGATCGGACTTTGGGAGAGTTCGCCGCCGTAGCCCGTCCGCTTGGGGTGTATGCGATGGGAACTCGTTATCTACTGCTGGCCGCCTTCTTTTGCTGCTTCTGTTGCGCCTGCCTCCGGCCCAATCGCCAACAGGTATTTCTTTCCGGGGAAACGGATCTCGGACAGCGAGACAGTTCCGTCTTCTGCCATGCGTGTTACGTACGTGGACTTATCTCCAGGGCGGCTTAGTTCAACGAACCGCGCCGGCACTGTGACCACAACCTTGTGGGATTTTATGATCATCAATTCGACGGCAGGCCCTGTGCCCTCCCACTTGAGCTGGTAGTCTCCTACGTTGAGCTTCATTCCATTGATCGTGACCGGTTCGGATACCTTAAGTACATCTTTGCTGCCCGCCCACGCGCTCGTGGCGATCAACAATGCAGGCCCCAACAACAGGCCTTTTGCTATCTTTGACAAGTTCATGCCGACTCTCTTTCTTTTTTTCTCGTGTTGGTCATTTCGAAGGATTACAACAATTTGTGCTCTCCCACCGACGGACCGTTGTGATTTGGTTACTCAAATCAGATGCCGAACCATCAAAGAAGAAACAGTGTTCATAATGTTTTCCCCGCCGGCGAACTTTCAGAGCTGCGGTGTGAAGCGAGGTTCGGCTGGTACACATGTGGGCTATATCTTTACTCTGACGGAAGACATAAACAAAATCGGAGGAAGTTAATCATTCCTTCGTGATTCCGCGGCGGTCCAGATCGACGCGCCTAGTAACACGAGATCCTCGATTAAGAATTGGCCAGCATCCCCTAAGGGACTTGGACCTCCGTCGATCATGCTCGGCATATCGAAAAAACAGGGGAGACAGAGTCTCCCCTGCGGCTAAAGTTGAGCGACGCGGCTTAGAACGTGAACCGCAGCGCGAGTTGAATATTGCGACGTTCGTCGCTTGGAAAACCCGCTGCGCCGGAGGGCCCACCCTTCTCCGTTTGGATAAAGGGAGTCGTGTTCGAACTGACGTCCAAGAATCCAGTCGTGACATACTGGTTGTGGTGATTCAAAATATTGTAAAACTCGCCGCGGAATTGCAGGCCATACCGTTCAGTGAGCTTAAAATTCTTGTAGAAGTTCGCGTCGATGTTCCAGAATCCCGGTCCAAAGAACTGGTTCCGGTCGGGGTAGGGCGCCCCGTCCTGCGTGTATGTGCAGCCTACGTGATACAAGCCCGTGCAGATCGGAGTTTGTACGGAATCGCCCAGGTTGTTTACGGTGCCGGCCGTGTTGGGCACCTCGATATAGTTGTACAGGTTCGCCCCAGCTAGAGTCGAAGTACCTGTATGCGCGATGGGACTTTCCGCAATATACAGGGGGCATCCAGTGATCGCATTCGAGCAATCGTAGATGCTAAAGGGCGAGCCGCTACGAATACTTAAAATAGAGCCCAAAGCCCAGCCGCCCAGGGCGTTTCTTTCGAATGCGTTTGATGCGTTCTTCAACCAGGGCACTTGCCAGGTACCTGTCAGGCTGAGGCGATGACGGATGTCAAAATCAGAATTACCGTAATTTAAACGCGGATTAAATGCATCCAGGTAACCCAGCTGATAATCACCCGGAGCTCCGTCGCTAAATGTGGAGGACAGGTTGTCCAAGGAATGGGAATAAGTATAGTTGGCAGTCACTGTCAGCCCTTTGTTATAAAGATTGACGACCGCGTATTTGACGTTAAGCGCGTCATAAAAACTGAAACCGTTGTCGCTGCGGTAATTAATATTACTGTACTGGTAGTTAACGCGGTTGGTAGCATTGGCATCGCCCAAGAATACGCCGCCACCTTCAAATGGATTGACGTTCGCTATGTCGTACAATTTCAAGCCACGGGAGCCGGAGTAGGAAACGGCGAGCAAACCCTTGCCCACCTGCCGGTCGATGTCCAAGTCCCAGGTTTCGGCATAAGCATCGCTTAGGTTTTGGTTGATGGCACGCTGACTCACTGCGGGCAAAAATGTTGACCCTGTTCCAGCCAAGGGGCCGGCGGTGTTCGTATATACCGGCAAGGCTCCCGGAACATCCTGGAAGGATGTGAGGCTCACCACCGCATAATTTGGAGGATTCTGGATCGCATTGAACGTCACGTTGCCGAAGTTGCGTTCGTAGCTGATGGAATAGCCGCCGCGAAGGGCGGTTTTACCGTTTCCGAAAACATCCCAGGCAAAGCCGACGCGCGGACCGAAGTTGTGGTAATTAGGCTTCTCGAATACGCCGCCGTCTTTGGCCAGTTGCACGTTTCCGTTTCGGATTTGTTCGAAAATGTTCGCTCCCGAACCCAAAACGAAGTTTGAATCGAGATTTGGATTGGCGTTGTGTTGTGGGCCGTAATACTCCCAGCGGACTCCTATATTGAAAGTGAGTCGGGGCACGATCTTAAAGGTATCCTGAGCGTAGAGTGCACCGTCATTGTAGCGATAATTGCGGTTGAAAGCCGGCTCGCTTACCGGAAGTGTTAGTGTGCAGGCGGGAGTAATTTGATACACGCCACTTGCGTTCTTCGGACACGGAAATTCGCCTTGAGGGTTCACCGCACCTTGGAACTGGTAGATCACGCCGTTCACCAGATTATTGACGCCGGTATCCAAGTTGGTCCCCAAATACTCGGTTGGGTTCTCGTAAGCGCCAAACACACGATTATCGCGGAGTTGGATGTAATCCCCGCCGAATTTGAACTGGTGTTTGCCACGCGTCCAGGAGAGGTCGTCATAGTACTCATACAGGTTCTGCGGGCCGCCGAAAGGAATCGCATTCCCCGGGGTAAACTCGTTATACCCTGGGAAAATTAATGAGTTTTGGAAGGGGCCTATGGTCACCGAAGGGATTGAACTGGAGGTATAGAGAGTTGGACTAACGGGCGCCGTGCTCAACCCTTGCACCGGCCCGTTAAGACGATTGAAAGTGATCTTCGCTGTATCTACCAGGCTTGTGCTAAAGACGTGGGTCACGTTGAGCGAGGCATTTTGGTCGTAGGTGTTTTGCCCGGTGTTGTATCCGACGTATGGACTTGCATTGACAGTGCCGGGGAAGTCGAGTTCCTTGTACGAAGCATATCGGACGAAAAGGGTGCTTCGGCTGGAAATGTTGTAATCCACGCGGGCTACTTCCTCAACCGTGTTTTCTGGCGAACCGCCGCCGGCATCGCTCGGGACGCTGTACTCGACCGCATCGCAGACTGGGCTGCCCACTGCCTTAGTGCAAGGACCAGACGCCAGGGTTCGCACGCCCGCAGACAATTGGCCGTATGCACTGAAAAAGGCCTGGCTGGCAGGGGCAAGCGATGCTACGGAACCCGGATCAATGATCGTGGCGAACGTGGGGGCTTCGCTGCGCACCCTGATCCATTCCGTATTGTTGAAGAAGAAAAGCTTGTCCTTTATGACAGGCCCACCAACGGAGAATCCAAAATCGTTTCGCGTGAATACACCTTTCGGCGTGCCGGTAGAATCATCCTGGAAGGTATTCGCAGATAGGGCCGACACGCGGTTGTATTCGTACGCCGAGCCATGAAAAGTATTGGTTCCTGATTTAGTCACGAGGTTCACGACGCCACCGCTCGCTCGGCCAAACTCGGCCGTGAAGCTGTTGGTCAGGACAGTAAACTCTTGGACGGAATCCAGCGGCACGGTTTGGCCCACTGTGGCTGTGAAGGTATCGACGTTTTCAGAACCGTCAAGCAAGATGTCGGTAGACGCCGAACGGAGACCATTGATGGCATAGCCGGCGCCACGCCCGCTCTGCGTATCCTCCGCCACGTTGCCGGACGTTCCCACCAACGCGTAAGGATTGCGGGTAGGCGATGTGGGCAGCAGCTCTAATTGCTGCTCAGTAATCGTCTCTGACAACGTTTGATTTTCCGTGTTGACAGATGTGTTTTCGGCTGACGCGGTCACTTCGATGCTTTCAGCTCTTCCGTCAATGGCAAGTTGTAAAGACACGTCGCTCGCAGATCCAACAATCACCTCGACGCGACGGACGAACTTTTGAAAGCCACTGGCCGCCACGGTGACTTCATAGGTATCCGGCTTCAGACCGGAAACCGTGTAAATGCCACTCCCGTTTGTGGTCGTCTGGCGAGTCAAACCCGAATTCACCGACTTAACTTCTATGCTCGCGCCAGCGATTACCGCACCGCTGACATCTGTAATTGTGCCGCTAATTTGGCCGGTTTCCGTCTGCGCCCACAAGCCCGCTGGCCCGGCAATCAGAGGAAGTAGCAAGGCCCCGGTGACAAATGCGGACTTACTAAGATTCATATTTCCCCTGCTCGAAGAGAGGGCCGATGACAAGGCCTTTAAGACTATTCCCATCCACTTTTTCATCTTAACCATCCCCTTAATCTAGTTTGCGATTAAACAGAGCCCTACACCCGTTTAGGCGATTGCCTAAACTCCTAATCCAAGTCCAAACGAGGTGACCAATGTGCGAAAAACTTTAGGAATACTCCCGGGGCAATGAGACTCACGAGTTGTCAGAAAGTTTCCGCGAATAAAATTATCTGGCGTGAAATAAAGCGAAGATGGAATAGAGATTGTTCGACGGCGCGTCACGCATACTCAAACACAATGGCGGTCACGCATACCCGAATGAGTTTGTGGGCGTCTGAAAAAGTCGTGCCAACGGAATCGTGGACAAACAAACGTCTACCGCTGATCTACGTCTAGTATCCGAAGTTGATCACGACGAACCGCACGCGGCTTTATACTTTTAGTCGACATCTACAGTACGCCGAGCCCGCCGCTTGGAATTGAAACAGACCTCTCCATAGAAAATGTTGTAATTCGGCTTCCCGTGGACAGCCGCTTCGGGCACGACAACTTATGCTGCCGCGCCCGTCGCGATCAAAGCGCACTGGAGAGGGGGCATTTTGCCCAGGAGTGTGCGCATGATGACAAATGAGACTCGGCAAACTCGAGAAGGTTTCAAATTCTTAGGTGGGAAAGCAATCACCGTTTAAAAACTGTTCCGAAAACCGACGAATCTTAGCGAAGAACTAGTGACCCGTTCCTGTTCGAGTCCGCAGCCTTGCTCCGCCCTACTGTGATTGGGCCTTGAGTCAAATCCCCTTGCCTTCCAAAGAAAGCTAGACTTTTTTCTCGGGTTTGCGTTTTCCGATGCAAACGGGGCAAGGAGAATAACCCTCGCGGATGGCTTCCTCCACCGGGAGAAACTTGAGTTTGCCATGCAGGTAGGGGCAACTAGGAACATGAAACACCTTGTCCTCTGCATTCTCGGAGATTGCGACGAGCCCCGTAACTGGAGACGAATCTGGCGAACCCGCGGGATTCTGGTGTTCCAGTCGCCGCAGAATAATGCGTCTCGCCGAGTATAGTGCGAAGCCCAAAGGCACTGCGGCGGCAGCTGACAAGGCCCAAGCTAGAACCGCACGACGCGAAGGGTGATTGCTTGCTTTCGCTCCATGGTTCAGCCTTTGGTGGAGTCGTTCCTGAAACCCTGGAGGTGGTGCCAAAACTCGTTCGTCTCGGTACAGACGGATAACATTGCAGGTCCCCTCCAGGACTGACGCGCAGTGGCGGCATTTTGCAAAATGCTCTTCGAGCGCGGTTCTCTGTTTTGGATCCAGCTCATCATCAATATAATCCGAGATGTCCCGCCAAACGTCCTGGCAGTCTATTCCCATGGTTTCCTCACCTCTTTGAATGCTACCGCCACCTGGCCACCCTGCCGTAATCCCGGAGACAGAATGTCCCTCAACATCAACCGAGCGCGCCGAAGGCGTGTTTTGACAGCTCCGCGTGAAATTCCCAAGGCGTTCGCAGTTTCTTCGATACTCAATTCGTTCACGTCGCGGAGAATGAACGCCAGTCGATAGTGCTCTTCGAGTAACGTCAAAGCATTTGCGAGCGCCTCTCGAATCTCTGATCGTTCCAACGCTTCCGAAGGAATCTCGCGCCAGTCCGCAAAGTCTTTCGGGACATATGCTCCATCCTGCTCAGCTCCCTCTGTCAGTGAAAACATCATTCCACGCCTCAGCTTCCGTTTGCGCATTTTTGCTTCATTGATGGCAATCTGAATCAACCAGGTACCAAACGCAGACTCTCGGCGAAACTGGTCGAGACGTGCTAGCGCTTTCAGCAGTACGTCCTGCGCTACGTCTTCGGCGTCTTCCTTACTCCCGAGCATCGATACGAGTGTCGCGTAGACGGTACGTTGATAGGGTCGGATCAGATCGACAAATAAATCCTTTTCACCCTTCAGAATTCTGGCGATCAGAACCTCTTCAGTCGCTCGGATCCGGTCCTTCCGAGCATTGATCTCTGCATCTACCATCGTTGTGGATGTGTGCATGCGGCTTTCAACAAAGTCAATTCCCCCGGAATCGCCATCAGCTAATGCAGTTATGCCTCGGAATTTCGCGAACGAGTCAAACACGATGGCCCTTGTCAACTGTTGGTCCTGTCCTCGTACACCGCTTGTTCCGACGCTTCATCAAGCCCTTTCATGAACGTACGGTCACAGGCAGCTTTGGTCGCGAGATCAGTGACCAGTCGCCCGGCAAACGGTCGCGTTCTGAAGCAGGCCTTTTGCTTCCACTCTTCTCTGTAAAGGCGCTTGCTAGTGAGATTCGCATCGGTCGAAAGAGTTTCCGGTGAGAGTTCGATTTTTCGGGTAATAAAAGCCGAGCGGCTAAAGGGCCCAGGATTTGAGCATAGCTTCGATTCTTCCAAGGTTCGAAGGATGAGGGAGGTCAGGCGTGATTTGACGCCATATCTTGAAGCCCGAACTCCCTCCAGGGACACCCAGGACCAAGGACCTAGTTGCCTCCGGATTCTCCGGAAGCAGAGGTGCCGCCCTGTTGCTTCACTTTAGCCTCCATGATCGTAGAGCGAGAAACACCGATGGTGTAAATGTGGTCTGACGTCTCGATTTCGCTGAGAAGGTGGGACTCCCCAATCCGCTCGAATCTCATATCGGGCTTGCCAGCTTGGGCGCTTTCAACCTCAACCGGATGCACAAACACACTCATACGATTTTCTTGATTCCTGAGAATCAGTCCGTCGAAGCTATCGTTCGAGAATCGGCTCACGGTGTAAGTGCCCGCAGGAAGCGTCTTGCCACTCACCACAAACTCGAAAGGCAAAGTCACAACAATTGCCCCCCGACTCTGCGCCTTGGCAGTCGCGCCCAAGGCGGCAAAACAAACAATCAGAAGCATTCTTAGAAACTGCTTTTTCATTTCTTCTCCTTTTGACGTTTGGAGTCTCGTTGCTGACCAATGTCGGCGCTACCGTTTTTCCTTACGCAAAAGCGGCATTTGGCACTCGCTTTCAACAATCGCCCTCAAAACGTATCCGGATAGTGAGATGTGCGTGTTGCTCCAAAGTTCCAAATCTGCACCCGCCTGTGCAATCTCATCCTTAGTGATGCACAAGGCAGATGGCTTTTTGTGTCGAGCGGCGGAGGTCTTGAGGCTCATGTCTCAGTTCATAGATGGCCGCTCAACGGAAACTTCTGGAGGAAAAGCGCATCGAATTCTTGAGGTAGATAGGACCATTTACTTCGAGTCTCAAGGAGTCCTGTCTATCAATCCGGGTGAGTCTGCTCCTCCCGGAATGAGTTCGTCAGCTTCTAGGGGCGAGTGCGGAACCTTGAACGCCGCGAAACTTTTTGGCGACTCGCGAATCCCATTAACATGACGCCTTCTCGGCCGACGAAGAATGAACACGTCTTCGTGGTCTGTCATGAGGCTGCTGGTCGCTGGGAGCAACGCGGCGCGCGTTATTGCAATTCTTGGCTCGATAGGAGCAGTCCTTGAAAAATACAAAGCTTGTGACAATGCATTTCCGGTTTCTAATCATAATTTCGGTGGCATTCTCTCTTCTGCTGCTGATCTCACTCCGGCATCTCCAAGCTGCGGGCACAAAGGCAGGGCCAAACAATGACGATACTTCGCGGACTCCGGTGTTAATTGAGCTGTTTACCTCGGAAGGATGTTCCAGTTGTCCCCCAGCCGATGCGCTGCTGGAAAGACTGGACCGCTCGCAGCCGGCACGGGATGCCGACCTGATCGTTCTTAGTGAACACGTCGACTATTGGAATGACATCGGATGGAGGGATCCCTATTCTTCACACGAATACAGTGAGCGGCAAAGCGCCTATGCAAGCCACTTTGGTCTTAGTAGCATTTACACGCCGCAAATGGTTGTTGACGGACACTTCGAGTTTGTGGGCAGCGACGAACGACGTGCGGCCCAGGCAATTGAAAACGCAACCAAGGGGGCGAAGACTCCTGTCACTATCTCTTCGATTCATCTGAGCGGCGACCACACCGTCGTCCTGCATCTTGAAACTGGTCCACTGCCTTCCTCTTTCGCGGGAGACTACGCGGAGCTATTGATCGCAACTGCCGACGACATGGATGAATCACACGTTAGCCGGGGAGAGAACGCAGGAAGAACTCTGAAACACGTGGCCGTCTTGCGAAATCTTATCCAAGTCGGTAAAGTTTCTCGGACCGATAAATTCTCTCAAGATGTTTCTGTCTATCTTAGCAAACTGGATCCGCGAAATATCAGACTTGTTGCCATCGTTCAAGAGCCAATGGCAGGTAGAGTTTGGGGCGTTGAATCCGCCAAGCTTTCGAATTAGCTTCGTTCCGGCCTCGACATTCAAGATCGGCCTTATTGCTCGCAACGACATCGCAATCGAACTCGATGGGAGAAAGAAATGAAACTTGGTATTGCCATTCTAATATTTTGCAGCTTCCTTGTTTTCGGGAATGCGCAAGAAAACTCATCGAACAAGCCAGCTATTTCGCCTTCCATCGGACTGGAAGTCGGAAGCAATGCGCCTGCCTTTTCGTTTTTTGATCAGTTTGATCATCCGCAATCGAACGAGACACTGAGAGGCCCGAATGGAACGGTTCTTCTCTTCTTCCGTTCCGCAGATTGGTGACCCTTCTGCAAAGCGCAGCTCGTGCAGCTGCAAAACGCGAAAGGAAGATTTGAAAAGCAGGGCATCAAGC
>DATFZY010000170.1:0-61722 GCA_035313865.1 Candidatus Acidiferrum sp. | reverse complement strand
AATTTCATGACGCGCCTTCTTTCTTCGCGGGGCTCAGAACGCCGCCAATCGCTTCCGAAATCTGTTCCCAGCGCGAGCGTTCCTCCAAGAGCCGTTTTCTGCCCGTCGCGGTCAGCCGGTATACCTTCACTTCCTGTTTGTTCTCGGAAATCTTCCAATCGGCCTCGATCCATTTTTGCTTTTCGAGGCGGTGCAGCGCCGGATACAGTGAGCCGGCATCCACCTGAAGCAATTCCCCCGAATTGGCGCGGATCGACCGGCTGATGCCAAAGCCGTGTTGCGGGCCCCAGAGCAGGGTCTGCAAAATAAGGAGATCGAGCGTGCCTTGCAGCAACTCGATGCGGTTTCGATACCGTTCGCCCACGGCGCCTCCGGAGGTTATCGACAGAAGGTCAGGCTATAGAATGGCTATATCCTATGCTATAGACGGTCTACTACCCCAAAATGTTGCCAGGTATTTGAAAGAATTCCTGGACCTCGCCAAACTATTGAATGGCAAGCATTTGCGCCTGGGACAGCCTGGAAGCCGCCCGAGGAGCACCGGGCGCGCGTAACATACGGTATGATGGAGTTTCGCTTTGGATTAAGGAGCGAGGCCTTGATTCCACGTTATACGCGCAAAGAGATGGGCCATGTCTGGAGCGACGCAAATCGCTTTCAGAAGTGGCTGGACGTCGAGCTGGCGGCCACCGAAACGCTTGCCGAGGCGGGACTCGTGCCCAAAGACGCCGCGGCGATAATTCGCGAGCGCGCCAAGGTAGACGCCGTCCGGATTCATGAAATTGAAGCAAAAGTGAAGCATGACGTCATCGCCTTCACGATGAATGTCGGCGAGTCTATTGGCGATCCTGCTGCGGCACGCTGGCTGCACCACGGGATGACTTCGAACGACGTGGTGGACACCGCGCAGGCGCTAATGGTGCACGATGCTTCCCGCTTGATTGAACGTGATCTCATCCTTTTTGCGGAGATTCTGGATTTGCGCGCGCACCAGTTTCGGCACACGCCGCAGATTGGACGCACTCATGGAGTTCACGCCGAGCCGATTACTTTCGGTTTAAAGATTGCCAACTGGTTTTCGGAAAATGAGCGGAACATTCGCCGTTTTCGCGCTGCGGCCGCCCAAATGGCTGTGGGGAAAATTTCAGGCGCGGTCGGAAATGCTTCGCATCTCGGCCCGGAGATGGAAGAGCGCATTTGCAAAAAACTTGGGTTGAGCGTGGCGGCCGTCTCGTCGCAAGTCATTCAGCGCGACCGGCACGCGCAGTATCTCAGCGCGCTGGCGCTGATTGCGGCGACGCTCGAAAAAATTGCGCTGGAGATTCGGCATTTGCAGCGCACCGAAGTGCGCGAAGCCGAAGAACCGTTCGGCGGCGAACAACGCGGCAGTTCGGCGATGCCGCACAAACGCAATCCGGTAACGTGCGAACAGATCTGCGGACTGGCGCGGGTGGTGCGCGGGAACATGGTCGCGGCGTTCGAAGACGTGGCGCTTTGGCACGAACGCGATATTTCGCACAGCTCCGTCGAGCGCGTGATTTTGCCGGACTCCACGATTCTCGTGGATTACATGCTCGCCAAAATGACCGCCGTCATCGCCGACATGCGCGTTTTTCCCGAGCGCATGCTGCGCAACCTGGAATCCACTCACGGCCTCGTTTACTCCGGCCAGTTGCTGCAAGACCTGGTGGAAAAAGGCATGCCGCGCGACGATGCGTACAAAGCGGTGCAGGAAAACGCTATGGCGGCATGGGAGTCCGACGGTAATTTCCGGGAACAAGTAGCCGGCGACGTTCGAATCACGCAATACCTTGACGCCAGGGGTCTGGCCCGCACGTTTGATTTGCAGCGGCAGCTTCGCTATGTGGATGCCATCTTCGACCGCGTTTTTGGCGCGCATCCCGCTGGGGAAAAATCTGTAGCCGAGTCGGCAGGCTAAGACAGCCTGCCGAGGCTGAAAACAAAAAGGCGTCCCGGCCGGAGCCGGGACGCCTTTTTCCTTGCCTCTTCTAATTTCCGCTTGCGCGAAAATTAGCTGCGGAGGCGGAAAAACAAAACCTTAAAATTCGAGCCGCGGTCTTCGAGTTTCGAATTTCCTAAACTCGAAACTTCAAGAGATTACTCTACGCGCTGGACGTAGCGCGCTTCCGTCGTGTCCACTTTCACCCTGTCGCCGGAATTGACGAACGGCGGCACCTGAATCACTAAGCCCGTCTCGAGTGTCGCCGGCTTCATGACTGCGCTCGCAGTGGCTTTTTGCAGTGTCGGCTCCGTCTCCAAAACTTTTAATTCCATCGTGTCGGGCAGGTCCACGCCGATCGGCTTCTCTTCGAAAAACTCGATCTTCACCGTCGTGTTCGGAATGAGATAGT
Source organism: Candidatus Acidiferrum sp. (assembly GCA_035313865.1). GTDB lineage: Bacteria > Acidobacteriota > Terriglobia > Acidiferrales > UBA7541 > Acidiferrum. The sequence continues at coordinate 59,350 of DATFZY010000170.1, read as the reverse complement.
ACACCGTCTCGCCCAGTTCGTCGCGGGTCATCTGCATCTGTTCGTAGGTTTCCGTGTTCATGAAGTGAAATTCGTCGCCCTCGCTGTAGAGGTATTCGAACTCCACTTCGTCGAGAATCGCGCGGTCCACGAATTCTTCGGCGCGGAACCGGTAATCGATCATCGTGCCAGTGCGGAGATTCTTCATGCGCGTTTGCATCGAGCCGCGCTTGTTGCCCGGGGTGCGGTGATCGACGCTGAAAACCGTATACAGCTGGCCCTCGTGCTGGATGACCATGCCGGGGCGGAGTTGTGTGGCTTTGACGCTGCTCATTATTTTGTATGATCCCGGCGCTGCAGGATCAACGTCTCCCTGAAAAATTTGCTGATTCCGGAAATTCCTGCCAGCAGCCCGCTCTGCGATGCGGCCCACGCGGAATGACTCGAGGCACGCCAGGCGAAATTTCGAGCCCAGCGCGAACAAACAGTATATGCGGCCCCATTCTTCCCGGTCAATCGCTCAGCGGGATTAGCGATTGATGATGATTGATTTACGAGTAATAAGCGGCTATCGTTTCGAGCTTCAGCTATGGCCAACGGCACAAGAGACGACGACATTCGCGACGTTATTGCGGAAGAGAAAAGCCGCGGCAAACGGCCACACGATGCCAAAGCGAGGAAGCGAAAAACGAAATCGAAATCCTTCGCGGAATTTTTGCGACGCCTCGGGAAGAAGATTTCGTACGGTCTATCCGCGAGCTAGGGTACGGCGACGATCCGGAGAGTTTCGAGAGCATCTTGAAGGCTTGGCTCGTTTTCTCTGCTTCGCGGAAGCGATGACCTTGGCGGCATTGCGAAACCGCGCCGCACGCTCTTCGGGCGAGTATTTGGCCATGACCTTGTCGGTAAGCGCCGCGAACATTTCCAACGCGGCGTCCTTGGTCTGAGGCTTTTCTTTGCGCTTCATATATTTGATTCTCCGCTGAAAAGTGTGAAACGGCAAGGGATTTGGCGCTTATGAAGCTGGTGTCCTTTATGTTTGCGAGCATTGGGAGCGCTCAGAAAGTTTGCCCGGGGACGGCGCCGGAGTAGTGGACGTGGACGAGGCGCCAGACGCCTTGTTTGCGTTCGTAGATCTGGGTTTCGCGGCCGTGGGTGGTGACGGGCGAGCCGTCTTTTTTCATTTTGGCGTTGAAGTCCCAATAGAACTCGACGACTGCGGAGTCACCGTAAAGATGCACGGTAATGTCGCGAGGGCTGAGGTGGCGTTCCGAGAAAAGGCCGCTCATTATTTTTTGGTAGATGTCTTGTTTGATTTGGTCGAAGCCGCGATCGTGGCCGAGCGGATGGATGAAAGAAACCTCGGGGGAATCCCACCAGACTTGCGCGGCCAAATCCAGATCCAGATCGTCAATAGATTTCGCGTATTTCGCGATCTGGCTTTTGATCTCGTTGACGTCGGAGGCGGGGTCACGCGGCGGCGCGTTCTCATCCGAGCCGCTGGTGGATACGGCTCTTTGCGCGGCGGCTTCGGCCATGATTTTTTCGATTTCGGCGGGGTCGCGAGGGAGGCGCTCGCTGAGGAATTTGTAGCCGGTTTCGGTGATGAGGACGTCGTCTTCGATGCGTACGCCGAGATTTTCTTCGGGAATGTAGATGCCGGGTTCGACGGTGACGACCATGCCGGGTTCGAGAGCTTTGCAGTATTCGCCCGGGTCATGGACATCGAGGCCGATATTGTGGCCGAGGCCGTGAATGTAGTACTGGCCGAGCGATTTGCCGTGCAGATCTTTGCCGTGGGAGTTGATGTAATCGTAGGAAATTTTGTAGAGGCTTTTGGAGCCGTGCTGGCAATAGTCCATGCCGGGCTTGAGGGCTGCGAGGACGGCGTTCTGCGCGCCGAGAACGATTTCGTAGATTTTGCGCTGCCGCGGTGTGAATTTGCCGTTGGCAGGCAGAGTGCGCGTGATGTCGGCGGAGTAGCCGGAGTACTGTGCGCCAACGTCGAGGACGACGATGTCGCCGTCTTCGATTTTGCGGGAGAGCTTGTCGTAGTGCAACGCGGTGGAGTTCGGACCGGCGCCGACGATGGGAGCATAGCCTTCGGCTTCCGAACCGCCCATGGCGTGGACGTCGACCATTTTGGCGGCGATCTGATACTCGTGGAGGCCGGGACGCATCATGCGCATGGCGGCGAGGTGTGCGTCGAGCGAAAGCTCGATGGCCTGCGTGAGGAAAGCGATTTCGCCGGGCGATTTGATCTGGCGCAACGCGCTGATGCTGGGGCGAATGTCTTTCAGCTTGGCTTGCGGAGTCGCCATCTGAATCCAGTCGATGACCGCTTTTTCGTGCGGGTAGCCGCCGTTCTCCTTCTCGTAGGGGAGGATGGTGTAGATGGCGGGATGAAGTTTGGCGAGCTTTTCGAGAGTGGCGCGCATCTCGGGGAAAGGGTTCACCGAAGCGAAGCCGGTGCGCGCTTCGATTCCTGGATCGGACGGCGACATGCGGAGGCCGTTCCACTTTTCCTTGGAGGGATTTTTGGGAGGCAGGAAGAGAATTTCCTGCGGAATGTCGGAAGAGGCCGAGGCTGAAGCGCTTTTCTGCGCGGGAAGAATGATCAGGCCGGCGGATTCTTCGTTGTGGCCGGTGAGGTAATAGAAATTTTCTTCCTGGGCGAAGATGTAGGCCTGGGAGGATTCTTCGCGGCCGGTGAAGCCCCAGAGGAGGATGGGGGCGTCGACTTGCGCGGCGAGTTTGGCACGGCGTGCGGCGTAGACGCTGTTGGGTTCGCGGTCGCGGCGTTCCTGGGAGTGGGCGGTGCTGGCGCAGAGGGAAAGAAGCGCGAGGACGGCGAAGAGCGCGAGACGAGGAGCACAGTTTTTCGTGCTGCGACAAGAGGCATGCCAGCCACACCGCAGCGCCAACGAATTGGACCGGCCACTCATGCGTTCTCACCTCGCTCGGAAAGCGTGGAAGATTGTACCGAAAAGGGGTGGAGACAAGCGAGGCGGAGTGACGGGCCTCTCGCGCGAAGAGAAAGCAACCGCAAGCTTTGATGCTGCGCGGGGCTAATACCAGTAAGGAGTTTTCTCGGTCCAGGGTCGTGCGGGATAGCGTTTGTGGAGCAGTTGGAATGCGGATTTGGAGTAACGCTTTGTTTCGGGGTCGGTGCAACCAAGGTGCGTGGCGCGCACTACGTAGTGGAGAGCTTCCGGGACGCGCGGATCGTTTGGATTTGCTTTGGCGAAGGCGAAGACTTCGCTCGCGAACCAGTTAGGGGCGGTATCGAGTTTCGTGAGCGCGGACCATTCTTTTTCGGTGGTCTTTATTTCGGCCTCGGTGAGGAAGGATGGGTGGTCGAGTTTTTTATCGGAGTAAACGGTGAGGAGCGGGCCGTCTATGTTCCTGTAGATGGAATAGTAGTTGCCTCGCCAGCCGTCCTGCTTATCCTGATCGGCGAGAGAGCACCACCAGTTGTCGTGGTAGCTGTTCATGTGGCCTGGGAGAGTCTGGCGGCCGACTCCTACGGAGATGTAGGGATGGAGTTCTGGGCGATGGAGAATCAGGAAAACCGCGGCGAAGCGGCGGGAGGAAGAGTCTGATTCGAGATACATTTTTGTGCCGGAGGCGAGATCGGGAGAGAGAGAAGAGAGCAGAGGAACGAGTTGGCGCGCGACGTCATCGTCGTTGAGCAAGATTGCGCGGACCCAGGCGGATTCGACGAGTTGGAGACGAAGGTTTTCCGGAAGGCGAGAGTTGGAGGCAGCCAGAGCGAGAGTGCGAGTGGGCACGCCTTCGGTGAGAATCGCGGCGGCATCAGCGTCGAACATGGGCGGCGGGGAAAATCGCGCGACGCAAGCCGCCTTTGTTTCCGCGTCGCTGTAATCGCAGGACTCGACAGGATCGGGAAGATCGCGGTTATCCATGTCATCGGTTACGACACCGGGGCGGCGCTGGGCGGACTGGAGAAACTCGTCAAGGTTGCGGGCGAGCTTCGTGCGCAGAGAGAGAAAAAGATTGAGCGCGGAAGGGAGAGTCTTGGCGGAGCTTGCGCTGAGCGCGTTTTCGATGGTTTGGCGCGCGGCGTCGCTGTCTCCCGATTCAGCCTGAAGACGGGCGCGGTGGAAGGAGACGGTCAGATAGGCCGGCGAGTTGGGTTGAATTTGCGCGGCGGCATCGAGAAGATCGGGGAGGTTCGGAGTTTGCGGAGAGGCTTTGCTGAGAGCGGCGACAAGCCAGGGTAGCGAGCGAGATTCTTTCCATTTGACGAGTGCGCGAGCGGTGGCGGTTTCGTCGGCTGCCTGAAAGGTGAGGAGCCAGTCGGTCATGGAGCTGAGGCTGCGAACGGCTGCGAATTTTTTGTAGGACCTGGTCACGGGGACTCGCGGGCCAGTCGACGCTTCCTCGTCGGGATCGTCGTCCACCGCGCGGTCGAGGAGCTGCGTGTAGTCATCGAGATCTTCGCGGAGAGTGGAGCGGTGTTTTGCGTGCTCGATGATATCCGCGAGCTCGATGCGGCGGGCGTTCGGGTCAAGGCGAAATTCGACAAAGCCGCGCATGCGCCAGATGGCGGGGCGGAGGTCCTTCATGGAAGGCATTTTTTCAAGATTGCGAAGCTCGGCATCGATGGCGGCGAAATCGTTCTTGTGGGACTCGGGAGGGTCCTCGCTTAGCGTGATTTTGCGCAGCTTGGTGCGGACCGCGACGATCGCTGCGATGGACTGCCAGGGTGAAGAAGAGTCCTGGGCGATCGTCTGGAATCTTTGCTCGGCTTCGGTCCAATCCTGGCTGTAGAAATAGGCGGCGGCAATTTGATAAGAACGGTCGGCGCGCAGAACTGCGGGGAGCTGTTGTGGAGCTTCGTCGGGGAGGGCGGGACCGCCGTTTGAGCCGAGAGAGCCGCCGCAATTGTTGAAAACGGTGTCCTGAGCATTGAGCCAACTGCGAAGTTCATCGCTGCGCTGGCCGAATTGTTTGGAGCGGGTTGCGAGAGTTTTTGCGGCGGTCAGGTAAGCGTCGTCGGCGCAATTTTGGAATTGATAGTAGCCCGAGGAAGAAGGGCCGTAGCCGGGAGAGTCGTTTTCGTCGTCTCTTGTTGGGGCAGGCCTGGAGCCCGTTGCGTAGAGGTACCTCGCTTCCAGCCACACCTGGTAGGCATTTTTCTTTTTGCCCTTGAGCCAATATCCTTCCCGGTCGAGGCGGTGGGCCCAGAGAGCCAGCAACTGCTCCTGCTCGGAAGAGTCGAACGTGCCGCCGGAGAAATAGCGGTAGGCAACGACGAGGTAGGAACGCGAGTAAGTCGGCTGGAGGACACCAAGCTCGCCGGCGGCAAATTTCTCGAGGGGGATGTCCGGGTGCTTGGTCTGGATGAAGATGGTAACGGGGAAGTACGGGCCGCAAGCGAGCGCCGAGGGAGGTGGTATCACGAGCGCGAGGACGAGAGTGATGACGATAAGGATGCGAGCGATGCGCTGGATCATGGTTGCCACACCTCGAGAATTTTTTCCGCGGCAGGCTGTGACCACGCGCGCGGCGAAAAGACGTAAATACGCTTCTCGCGCCAGTCCGACGGCAGGCCGATGAGTTTGCCGGTCAGGACCTCTTTCGAAAGCGATTCGTCGGTGGAGAGGCCGAGACTTCCGCGGCAGGCGGGGACGGGGAAATCGTTGCCGGAGCGAAGAAACGCGGCAACATTGGCGCTGTCCGGGCCCATGCGAAAAAGCATAGGAACGGCTTCGTCGATGGTTCCGGGCGGCAATCGCGTCAGCCAGCGATCACCCATGCACCAGGACGCGAGCGCTGTGATCGAGAGCGGCATGGAAGCTGGTAGTTTGGCCCGCACGTTCTGGAGTAAAGCGGAGTAGAACGCGTGTTCGCTGGTGGAGGCGTCAAAATCGATTTGGATTGCCGCGACGCCTGGCAGGTTCTGTAATTCGGCGATTTGAGAAGAGAGACGATCTTCCAGCGCGTTCGGGACAGTGGTGGTAAAAAACACTGGCGGGACTGGTGGCTTGTAGGATTGGGGAGGGGGGCCAGAGAAAACTTCAATTCGCACGACCGCCATGAGTGGCAAGTCCGGCGAGACTTCCAAGGGTTGATGCCGAGACTGCACGGCGAAGGAGACACCTGAGTTCTCGGGCAGGTTCAATGTTCCAGACCGAAAGCGGATGGTCTTCGCAAGGAACGCGACGCCAGCGCGATCGGGCGCGAGGAAGCGCAGATCTTCGGGACGTTCCCAAGCCCAAAAGATGATGTGCGGCAAATTCCTGGCGCGGTCGTTGGAGAGGCGAAGCCCGGTTTTTCCTGCAGAGAGGTGGAGGTAGTGGATGGCATAAGACCTGGCGCGGGACGGTACCAGCGTCGCGTCGAGGAGCACGGCCATGAAAAGGGCACAGACCAGCCCGCCGGCGAGTTTAGTCGGGTGTGTCACCGGAAACTCAGGGGAGCAGGCAGGATGCCATAGTTTGATGACTGATTTTACTGGACTTGCGGCCGCGACGTGTAGTCCGCCGCGTGCGGCGGCCCACTCGGTGTATCTTTGGGACCACAGTGGGCGCATTCGCGTGCTCATGCTCAAATCCCTGCCGTATCTTGCTTTTGACTTGAAGGCGGAATATACTGTCGTTTCGCTCTGAAGCGGGTCGCACGGATGGGTGGGCGCAAGCCCACTTTTTTGTTGGGCCGGTTGCAGTGCACTATACACCGGCATTGCTCGGGGAGTCTTCGTTTGGATCTGGAAAAAGTGCGGGAAGCCGCCGAGCGGGTTGCCCGGTCGGAAGGGCTTGAAATATTTGATGTTGAGTGGAAAGTCGGGAAGGACCGCTTCCTCAGAGTGATTATCGACCGAGCTCCGAAGGTTGGGGCAGCGATCACGGACGCGGTGGGGGAAGTGCCGCTGCCAATGGAAGCCAATGAGGGCGGGGGCGGGCATGTGAGTGTCAGCCACGCGGACTGCCAGCGCGTGAGCCAGCAGTTGAGCGTGATCCTCGATGTTGAGGAATTGATTCCGGGGCCGGGGTACATCCTGGAAGTGAGTTCTCCGGGGATGGACCGGGCGCTGAAGAGGCCTGGGGATTACGAGCGGTTCCGGGGACGGATGGCCAAGATTTCGACGACCGAGCCGGTTGAGGATGAGAAATTTTTTGAGGGACGGCTGGCGGGATTTGCGGATGGGAAAGTGCGGGTGGAGTTGAAGGGGAAAGCGGCGCGGGTGGTGGAGGTGCCGCTGGAGAAGATTCGGAAGGCGAATTTGGTGGTGGAATTTTAAGGGAAGTTGACAGTCGACAGTTAAAAGTCGAAAGAAAAGACCTAAAACAAACCTAACGCAGAGACACAGAGGACGCAGAGAAGAAAGAACCTCGGAGTTGGCAAGTTGAGTTTGCGGGACTAAGGGTAAGAGAGTTTAGAGACGGGAAGCGATCGGGAACTCGACATGGCGAATTTGCTTTATCAACAAATTGAGATGCTGAGCCGCGAGAAGCACATCGAGACTACCGTGGTGGTGTCTGCGATTGAGGACGCGATGGTGGTGGCGGCGCGGAAATATTACAAGACGGAAGAGGATTTGCGCGCGAAGTTTAATCCGGAAACCGGGCAAGTGGATGTGTTTTCGGTGCACGTGGTCGTCGAGGAAGTGACCGACCCCAAGAAGGAAGTCAGTCTGGCCGAGGCGCGGAAAAAGAATCCCGCGGCAGAGATCGGAACGGAGATCACAGCGCCGAAGCCTACGGACGTGCTCGGGCGCATCGCGGCGCAGACGGCGAAGCAGGTGATTCTGCAGAAAGTGCGCGAGGCGGAGCGCGACACGATTTACAACGAGTATCACACGCGCGTGGGCGAGCTGGTCACCGTCGTTGTGAAGCGCGCGGAAGGGCCCGATTTGATTGTGGACATGGGCCGCACCGAGGCGCGTTTGCCGAAGCGCGAGCAGTCAAAGCTCGAGACGTACAACATTGGCGAGCGGCTGCGCGTGGTCATCAAGATGGTGGATCGCGCGGCGAAGGGGCCGCAGGTGATTGTTTCGCGGGCGGATGCCAGCCTGGTGCAGCGATTGTTTGAGATGGAAGTGCCGGAAATTTATGACGGGACGGTGCAGATCCGTCACGCGGCGCGCGAAGCGGGCGAGCGGACGAAAGTCGCGGTGGCTAGCCGGGATAAAGATGTTGATCCGGTGGGCGCATGCGTTGGAATGAAGGGCATGCGCGTGCAGTCGATCATTCGCGAACTGCGCGGCGAGAAGATTGACATTATTCCGTATAGCGAAGAGACGGTTGCGTTTGCGCAGAAGGCATTGAGCCCGGCGAAAGTAACGCGTGTGCAAATCACCGACCCGGAAAACAAGAAGCTGGAAGTGATTGTAGAGGATTCGCAGCTTTCGCTGGCGATCGGCAAGAAGGGCCAGAACGTCCGGCTGGCGAGCAAACTGATTGGCTGGGATATTGACATCAAGAGCGAGGAAGAGAAGCGGCAGGAGATTGAAGAGCAGATGACGGCTCTGACCGCGCCCACCACTCCGCTGACTGCGCTTGCTGGAGTCGGCCCGAAGACGATTGAGAAGATTGAAGCTGCGGGGATTACCAACGTCGAGAAACTCGCGGGAATGACGCCGGAACAATTGATGGAAATTCCGGGCATCGGCGAGAAGATGGTGGACAAGATTTATCAGGCGGTGAACCGCTTCTATGAAGGCGGGGCAGAGGCTGCCGCAGCGGCACCGGCTGGCGAAAATACGGACGACATGGTGGCCGACGGTGAAGCGGCACCAGCAGAAGAGGCGGCTGGGGAAAGTACAGAACCGGCGGAGAGCGCAGCGGTAGCGGATGAATCACCGGAAAATGCCACGGCCGAGCCAGAGACGGCGGCTGCCATTGAGCATCAAACTCCGGCCGTTGAAAATTCCGAAGGCGAAACGAAGTCAGAGGAAGAGCCGAAGTCGTAAGCAGCAAATCGCCCTGGGGATGCTAGCGGCGATGAGGTGTGTGACCGTAGAACGGTCGATAGGACGCATGACTGACGTAAACCAAGTCCGAATTAACGAGCTGGCGCGTGAACTGGAGGTCAAGGCGAAAGCCATCATTGACCTGCTGCCGGGGTATGGAGTAACCGAGAAGAAGACGCACTCGAGCTCGATTCCTGAAGATGTCGCCGAAAAAGTTCGCAAAAATTTGTTGGGACAAGCTGAAGCTGAAGCCGAGGCGGAAGCCAAGGCTAAGGTGGACATAGAAGCCAAGGAAGCCGCCGCCAAGGCTGCCCGGATGCGTCCGGCAGGAGCGCCTGCGCCCGTTTCGGCGGCACCTGCACCTACGGCGCCTGCGGCTCCAACATTGGTCAGGCCAGCTGCGCCGGTTGCTCCGCCTGTTGCGGCGACGCCAACTCCACAAGTTGTTCGACCTGCTGCGCCAGCACCGACACCCGCGCCTGTTTCGACGGCGCCGGCCGTTGTGCCGGCTCCCGCTGCTCCAAAGCCGCCTGTTGCCCCGCCTCCGGCAGCAGTGCCTGCGGTTGTGCCGCCGGTTGCGAAGCCCGCGGCTCCTGTTGCGCCGCCGCCAAAAGCCCCGGCCGCGCCCTCACCGATTCGGCCGCCTGCCCAAACAGGGCAACATACGGCTGGGCCGACTCAACAAAGACCGATTCCGCAACGGCCTCCATCTGGAACGCAACCATCCGTGGGAGTGCGTCCTGCGGCGGCTGCGCCTGGCGCGCGCCCTGCAACGCCTTCTCGGCCATTACCGACGGGAAATCGCGGACCGATTCCTGGAACTACGCCCGGGAGCGGGCAGCGCTCGGGTGGGGGACCGCGTCCTGGACAGCCGATGCGGCCCATGGGACAAGGTGGCGGCCAGGGAAGACAGTATTCGCCGCGGCCTGGTGGCCCGGGAGGAACGGGAAGTTCACCGGCGAATAGACCCTTTGAGCAGCGGCGTGGACCGATGCCTACGGGCACGCGTCCTGGACCGCGTGCGCCCGGACGTCCGGGGATGTTGCCGCCAATGCCGGACAAAATGCCCGCGAAGGCGGAGCCGGGCAAGCCGCTCTATACGCGCAAGCCCTCGCAACGGCAGCGACCGGCTGTTGACAAGCGGGAGATTGAGGGTGAACGGAAGCTGCACCCGACGCGTCAGCGTCCTGGTGCGGGAGACCGGCGCTCGGCGGCGGCGATTATTGCGCCACCGGAACCGCGCGCACCGCGCGATGTGACGATTACGGAAGGCATTACCATTCGCGAGCTCGCGGAAAAGCTGGACGTGCGCGCCAAGGATCTTCTGAAGACGCTGCTGGACCGCGGCGTTTTTGCGAGCATCAACCAGGCTTTGGACGTGCCGACGGCGACTACGCTTGCAGAAGCGTTCAGCGGCGTTGTGAGCGTCGTGTCGCTCGAAGAAGAGATGGTTTTGGAAGTTGCGAAGGAAGAGACGAAGGAAAGTCTGAAGCCGCGGCCGCCGGTTGTGACGGTTATGGGGCACGTGGACCACGGCAAAACAAGCTTGCTAGACGCGATTCGCGAGGCCGATGTGGCGGCCGGCGAAGCGGGCGGGATTACGCAGCACATCGGGGCGTACAAAGTGATGGTGAACGATCGTAGCGTAGTGTTTGTGGATACGCCGGGTCACGAGGCGTTTACGCGGATGCGCGCGCGCGGCGCGAAGGTGACCGACATTGTTGTGCTGGTTGTCGCCGCCGACGATGGCATGATGCCGCAGACGAAGGAAGCGATCGATCACGCGAAAGCGGCGAAAGTGCCGATCATTGTGGCGATCAACAAAATTGACAAACCGGAAGCGCAGGTAGAGCGCGTGAAGCGGCAGCTTTCCGACGTGAACCTCGTTCCTTCGGAATGGGGCGGCGACACGGAAGTCGTGGAAGTTTCCGCCAAGCAGAAGAAGGGCATTGATAAGCTGCTGGAGACGATTTTGCTCGTGGCGGATTTGCGCGAGTTGAAAGCGAACCCGGACGCTCCTGCTGCTGGCACGGTGCTGGAATCGCGCGTGGATAAAGGGCGCGGGCCGGTGGCTACCGTACTCGTGCAGAACGGGACGCTCAACTCAGGCGACTTCTTTATTTGCGGAGCGGTGTTCGGCAAAGTGCGCGCGATGTTTGATGATCGCGGGCGAGTTATCAAGGATGCGCCGCCCTCGACGCCGGTGGAAGTGCTGGGTTTGCAGGGCGTTCCGGATGCAGGCGACCACTTCCAGGTGACGGAAGAGGCGAAGGCGCGGCACATCGTCGAATACCGTCAGGGCAAGCAGCGCGACGCGCAGATGGCGCGGACGAGCGGAGCACGCATCACGCTGGATCAGTTGCACGAGCAGCTTAAGGCCGGCGACGTCAAGGAATTGGGCATCGTCATCAAGGCCGACGTGCAGGGTTCCGTGGAAGTTTTGAGTGAAATGCTGCCGAAGCTCTCGACTGATCATGTGAAGTTGAAGATTATCGGATCGGGCGTAGGCGCAGTGACGGAGAACGACGTGCTGCTGGCATCGGCATCCGGAGCGATCGTGATTGCGTTCGGCATACGGCCGGACCGCAAAGCGATGGAACTTGCGCAGCAAGAACACGTGGACATTCGCTCGCACACCATCATTTATGAAGTGTCCGACGAAATTAAGAAGGCCATGGAAGGCTTGCTGGAGCCGGTCATTCAGGAAACGTACGTGGGCCGCGCGGAAGTGCGAAACACCTTCCGTGTCAAAGGTTCGGGCACCGTTGCGGGCTGCTACGTTGTGGACGGCATACTCAAGCGCGACGCGCAGATTCGCGTGGTGCGCGACGGCGCGGTTATTTATTCGTCGAAGCTCAGCTCGCTCAAGCGCTTCAAGGACGACGCGAGCGAAGTCCGCACCGGTTTTGAATGCGGCGTGGGCATTGCGAATTTCAACGACGTCAAAGTCGGCGACGTTTTGGAATGCTTCAACGTTGTTAAACTGAGCGCGGCGGAAGCGGCGGGCCAGAGCAGCGGGCCTGCCGGCCGCAGATAAACCGCACTTCGTCCCCCCGGAGCGCACATGCCGGTTGGCCTGCTCACCCTGGAGCTGCACATCCCAGACGCGCAATCGCTGAAGGACAAGCGGCAAGTCTTGCGCAGCCTGAAGGATAAGCTGCGCCGGCAGTTTAATGTTGCGGTGGCGGAGCTGGATCATCACGAGGCGTGGCAGCGCTCGGTGGTAGGCGTGGTCACTTTATCGAATGAAGAGAAGCACGTGAAAGAAGTGCTGCAAAAAGTTCTGGATGAAGCAGACGACATTCTTGGATCGATCCTGATCAACCAGGCGTTTGAGATTATTTAGGAAGTTGCGCGGGTGGGGGCATGAGTCCGACCAATCACCGTCACGAACGGGTGGGCGAGGAGATCGCTCACGAAATCAACGCCATGCTTGCGGGCGAGCTGAAGGATCCGCGGCTCGAAGGCATGGTCGTGGTCAGCGAAGTGCGTGTCCAGCCCGATATGAAACACGCGCGTGTGTTCATAAATATGAAAGGATCCTCCAAGGAGCAGACCGACGCGATCAAAGCTCTGGAGCACGCTTCGGGATTCATCCGCCGCGAACTGATCGAGCGGCTGCAGCTTCGCAGGCTGCCGGAACTTCATTTCATCCTGGATCATTCGCAAGAATATACCGAGCGGATTGACCAGCTTTTGAAAGAGATGAAGAAGGACAAGCCGGCGGCGTCGTAAGAGCGCACGGTTTTCAATTACAGACGAATCGTTGATCATTTATTTCCATGCCAAGACAGCCTCAGCCTGCGCCGTTTGACGGTGCGCTCGTCATTGATAAGCCGCGGGGAAAAACTTCCCACGATGTCGTGGATGCGGTGCGCCATCTCGCGGGGTTTCGGCAGATTGGGCATCTGGGCACGCTTGATCCGCTGGCGACTGGAGTTCTGGTGCTGCTCCTTGGCCGAGCCACGAGGCTCGTGCAGTTTTACAATGGCCGCAGAAAGCGTTATTCAGCTGCGTTTCGTTTTGGTTTTGCGACCGACACGTACGATTCGGATGGCGAAGCGCAAGGACCGGATACCGCGCCATTGCTGGATACCGCGACTCTCGAAAAGTTTGCGTCGGAACGCGTCTGCCGTTTCGAGCAGGTGCCGCCGGCGTTCTCCGCGAAAAAAGTGAAGGGGCGTCCCGCGTATGAGCTGGCGCGGAAAAAACAAGCGGTCGAGCTGAAGGCCGTGGAAGTCGAACTATTCGAATACAGGTTGACGGGAATCGAAGGGAGCCTGGCGCGTTTCGTGATCGAGTGTTCATCGGGCACGTACATACGTTCGCTGGCTCATGAAATGGGGCAGAAACTTGGCAGTGGCGCGCACCTTGCTGAAATCACCCGCACTGCCGTCGGTGAGTTTTCGCTGGATCAGGCCATCAAGCTGGAAGAACTGGCGGAGGCGTCGCGAGCGGGGAGATTCGCCGACTGGCTGATTCGTTTGGAAAATCTGCTGCCGAATTTTCCGCGCGTGAATGTGCTGCCCGTTATCGAGAAACGCGTGCGCCACGGCTCGAAATTCAACGTGCAGAGCGCGCAGATCCAACCGGGGCGCGTCGAATTGCCTCCCGGTGCGACCGTTCAGCTCGATGGCGGGGAAACCAAGCCGCCGCGCTTACGCGTGTTTGGCCAACAGGACAAGCTTGTGGCCATTGCTGAAGCCGTGGTGCCGCGCACTTACCAGCCCATCGTCGTTTTCGAACCCCTGCCTTAACAGATGGAATTTTGCGAGCGCGAAGCCCAACCTGCACTGCGGTCTTTTCGATTAGGGCTGCCGCTGGGAAGGCGAAGGCACGGGTGCGGAACCGTGGCCGCCCGCACTGTCGTGCCCGACATAGATAGATCGCGAGATGCGATCCTTCAAGCGCAATTGATGCGGCGTGATGATGATGATCAGTTCGGTGTCCTGGGCAGTCGTGCTCCTTTGCCCGAATAAATAGCCCGCGACCGGGAGATTGGCAAAGCCGGGAAGCCCGGTCAGTGTGCGGGTCTCCTCGTTGTCGAGCAGCCCGGCGATGAGACTTGGCTCCTCTTCTTTTATGCGCACAGTTTGCGAAACCGTGCGGTTGGTGAGGATCGGTATGCCGTTGATGCTGCTGCCCGCAAGCGCGCGGATCTCAAACTCCAACTGGAGCGTCACTTCATCATTCGGGTGCAGCGTGGGAGTGGCCTTCACCTTTACGCCGAGGTCGACATATTCCGAGCCGGGATAAGGCTGTTGTGCCGCTCCGGAGCCTAACCCCGCGTTTGCAAAAAGACTTGCCGGACTGAGAATCACCGTGACTTGTCCCACGCTGCCCGATGGATTGTCCGTGATGGCCACATCCGGCAGAGAAGCTCCGCTGAGACTGCCCGTAAGAATGGCCGTGGGGTTTGTCCCGACGGGGAGCTCAAACGCAGGCGCGAACAAACCCTGACTCAAGCCGAGGTAGACGGAGACACTGTTTGTCTGCGGGTCGGTCACGGCAATGTCCAGATTGCCGTCTCCGTTGTAGTCTCCAATGTTGATTGCCGTCGGCACCTGTCCGGTGGCGAGCGGCGAACTCAGCGCCGAGGTGAAGGTGCCGTCGCCGTTCCCGAGAAGCACGCTAACGGTGTTGTCGGCCTGATTTAGGACCGCAATATCGGGGTGACCGTCATCGTTCAGGTCACCGGTGGCGATGGCCACTGGCGTTCTGCCCACGGCAAACGGGGAGTTGGTGGCCTGCGTGAAGGTGCCGTCGCCGTTGCCCAGGAGAATGGACACTTCGTTGGTGTTCTGATCCACGATGGCCAGATCCGCCTTCCCATCCCCATTGAAGTCCGCGGTCACCATCGCGATGGGACCTGTTGCCGCGTTGGGCAGAGCAAAGGGTGAGCCGGTGGCCTGAGTGAACGTTCCATCGCCGTTGCCCAGAAACACGGAAAAAGTGTTGTCCGCAAAATTCGTGACCGCGAAATCCTGATTGCCGTCGCCATTGAAGTCTGCGATGACGATGGCGGTGGGTTGTTTACCTATCGTAATAGGCGAGCCGGTGGCTTCTTTGAAAGTGTCGTCGCCGTTGCTGAGGAGAACGGATACGGTATCGCTGATCGAATCGGTGACGAGCAGATCGTGAAAGCCGCTGGTGGTAAACACAGCAGAGGAGATTGCAGGGGCGACTGCCGGAGCCACTGTGCGAGCTGTGCCAAGCGAGATGGGTAATCCGGGCTGCACAAAAGTACCAGCTCCCTGGTTTTGCAGGATGGTCAGCGTGTTATCAATCTCGTTGACGATTGCGAGATCCAGTTGGCCGACGTCGCGGAAATCCGCGGCAGTCAGCGCTACGGGCCCGATCCCGACATTGTAAGAAGTGCTGGGAAGAATGCTATTGGTGGTTCCTGGAACAAATGAGGTCGCCCCGACACTGCTTGACAGCAGGGAGAGCGTAATCGGATAGCGATCGCCCACGAAAAAGGAGGCGGGTTTGCCGTCTTGCGCCCGCAATAAAACTTGATTGCCGCTGCGGACGAGAGACAAAGCGTCGGAAAACTGCGCGGCGATCGCCGGCACAGTCAGTAGAAATGTCGTCTTGCCGCCTCCCACAAGCACAAGCGGTGGAATCAGCGAACTTATGTTGAGCGTGCTGCCGGTGCTGCCCGCGCTTCCGGCGCCCCCAAAGATAGTCGCGAGCAGGGTAAGCAATGTGCTGAGGTCCTTGGCCTGCTGCAATTGGGAGATGAAGTTCGGAGTGAGAGAGATCAGCTCCGCGGAAGAAGGCGGCAGAATGCCTAACTGGCGCGCCTTGTTGCGGTCAACCTCGAGAATCTCGATCTCCAGCAGCACTTCGGAGCGGGCTTTTTCCACTTGACGGATGATCTCGCCGGCGAGAGCGAGCCGTTGCGGAGTGTCGCGCATGGTAACGGCCCGGCTGTGCGCATCGAGTGCGATGCGCGTCGCTCCCGTCATCTCGCGCAATACGCGCACTAACTCACTCATATCCTCGTTTGCCACGGAAGCTGGAAGGACAAACGTCTGTTCCGCCAGCACCCCATACTGGCGATGTTTTTCCACAGTGTCCTGCGCGACGAACAGCAGTGTGGATGTCAGCGGCTGGGAAAACGTGCCCGTTTGCGCGCTCAACACCTTTAACACCGTATCGAAATCCACGTTGTCCAGGCGCAGATGGACAGGCCGCGCAGTCAGCTCGGGGTCAAAAGCTAATTTGATTCCGAACATCGCTCCAGCCTGCTCGTAGACCGTCTTTGTGTCTCCCCGCAGGTCGAGTTTTTGTTTCTTGTCCAGAGGCTTCAGTTCCGGCAATCCCTCAATTTTCTGGGTGGACTGGTCCGTGGGGCCGTCATTCATGGCCTTCATCTGACCTAACCGTTGCGCGACTACGGTGTTGGTCGGGTCGATATAGAGGGCCTTGGCCAATTCTTCGGCGGCCACATCGGCGTGCCCGGCCAGGGCATCGCGCTCGGCAGCCGCGACATGGTCGCGGACGAGCTTGGAACGCAGCGCGGCGATATGCTCGATCAGGGCCGTATCCTGAGGCGCGAAGCGCGCGGCTTGCTGGTAGAAATTTAGGGCTTCATCCAGGTGGCCATCGGCAAGTTCTTTGTCGCCGAGATCGGAAAGTTTCTTGGCGTATTTGGGATCGGGGCGCGGAGTATTCTGAAACTGCGCGTCGCTGGGGGAAGTCGGCGGCGGGGGGGCCTGCGACTGCTCAGGTGAAGGCTTTTGCGCGCGGACCGTCGAGCAGGCAAGTAGAGTTGCCAGGAATAGGGAGGCGGCTTGGCGCATGAAGATACAGGTCATAGTTGATTCCGCCGGGCCATCTATTCTACCGTGTCTTCAGGAAAGAAATAGGACCAGACTGGTCCGGTTGACGGAAATTCACATAGAGGGTAGACTTTAATTTTAGTTGCAAATGGTTTACAACTGGAGAATCCTTGCTGGCGGCTCTGCTCATTGCTCTCCGTGAAGGTGTGGAAGCGTCCCTCGTTGTAGGCATCGTTCTGGTCTATCTTTCGCGTACCGGCCGGGCGCAACTGGCGCGTTTTGTTTGGTATGGCGTAAGCGCGGCCGCTGCCCTCAGCCTGGCTGTGGCCATTGCCCTGGAGCGCTGGCGCATCAGCGAAGACGGCTTCGAGGGGGTCATGTACCTCGTCGCGGCGGGCTTCGTTATTACGATGATCCTATGGATGAACCGCGTTGCGCGCCATCTGAAAAAAGAAATCGAGCAGAAGATAGAGAGTTACGCCGGGCGGGAGGGAGCGGCGGCGGGTTGGGGCGTGTTTTTATTCGTGTTTTTGATGGTTCTGCGGGAGGGCGCGGAGCTGGCGATTATCCTGCGGGCGGTCGAGCTCTCCAGCGAGGGATTGCAGATATGGATTGGGAGGGCTTTGGGAATTGCCGCGGCGGTGGCGGTTGGCTTGTTCTTCTTCAAGGGTACGTTGCGCGTTCCACTGCACCGGTTTTTTGCCGTTACCAGCGTCATTTTGATCCTCGTGGGATTTCAGCTGGCTTTGACCGGCGTGCATGAATTGAGCGAGGCGCAATGGCTGCCTTCGAGCAAAGGGGAGATGGCTATCGTTGGGCCGGTGGTGCGCAACGAACTGTTTTTCTTTGTGCTGATCTTTGGCGCCGCGGCATTGATGGTTTTGCGGGAATGGCAATCCGCGTCGCACGCGAAAGCTTCGAAAGAAATTGTTGGGGAAGCCGAGAAGCGGCTGGTCGAAGCGCAGAACCGGCGGCAGCGGCGTTGGATGATTGCTGCGGCGACGGGCTGCCTTTCCGTCATTCTGCTTCTGACCGGGGACTTCGTTTACACCAATGCGAATGCCGCGCCGCCCTCGGCGCGAGCGCTCGTTGCGGACGGCAACGAGGTGCGCATTCCTATCAGCGAAGTGCAGGATGGCAAGATGCATTTATTTACAGTCAGTGCTGGAGGCCAGTCGCTGCGCTTCATGATCATCAAGAAACCTAATGGCTACGGTACCGCGCTGGATGCCTGCAAGATTTGTGGCGCGGAAGGTTACCGGCAGGATGGGCAGAACGTCATTTGCAGGCATTGCGGGTCGGCGATTTATATACCGACGATTGGGGAAGCGGGCGGCTGTAATCCCATTGGGGTGCCGTCGCATGTGGACGGGGCCGATCTTGTGCTGGATGTTTCCGCGCTTGTCGGAGCGACCAAGGAGATTCCGCGGTAAGGGCACGATACATTGTGTTCTTACTTTGCGGTGGGTCGCCCAAGTTTCAGAAGAGGGCACGATGTATCGTGCCCCTACAGTTGACGGCATTTTGATATACGCATTTTGATTCCGACATTTTGCTATGTTCCTGCGACTCGTTGCCGATTCGTTTACACGACGTCCGCGGCGCAAATTGCTGACGGCCGCGGCGCTGTCGCTGGGGATGGCTGTGGTGACGGCGGCGTTGAGCGTTTCGCTCGATGTAGGCGATCGACTCGCGAGCGAATTCCGCAGCCTCGGCGCGAATTTGGTCGTTACCCCGGCGGCGGATTCGCTGCCGCTGGAAATAGGCGGCGTGGACTACCGGCCTGTTAACGCTGGCGCTTATCTTCCTGATTCGGATCTGCCCAAAATCAAGACTGTCTTCTGGCACAACAACATCATTGCGTTTGCGCCTGTCCTGGAAATTTCGGCGACTCTTCCGAGAGCGACGACTGTGGGCCCCAAAACGAAGCTGGAGCAGCCAGAGATTCCGATTCTGCTGATTGGCACCTGGGCTTCAAAAAAAGTGCCGCTGCCGGACGGAGGCACTTTCGTTACCGGCATTGCGAAAACCAATCCGTGGTTTCAAATCAAGGGGAGATGGTTTTCCGATGAAACGCCAATCGTGCGCAAGGAGTTTCCACCTTATGGTCACTCCTACCTTCCGGGATCGCCTGAGTGTGTGGTTGGAGAAAAACTCGCGGCTCGCCGCTATTTCTTCGCGGACCAGGCGGTTGTGAGCGTTATCAGCGCCACGGGTTCGCAGGACATGCAGGTGTGTGACATCACAGGAACAGTTTCCACCGGCGGCCCGGAAGATGAGGCGGTGATTATGCCGCTTGCGACCGTTCAGCGGCTCGCAGGCAGGGGAGGTCAGTACCGGAAACTTTATGTAAGCGCGCTGACGAAACCCGAAGATGATTTTGCGCGGCGCGATCCCAAAACGATGAAGCCGGATGAGTTCGAGCGCTGGTCGTGCAGCCCTTACGTTTCCTCGATTGCCTATTCGATTAAAGAAGTGCTTCCGGGAAGCGATGTGCGCGTGATCCGGCGTGTGGCCGAAGGCGAGGGAGCGATTCTCACCCGCGTGCGTGCTTTGCTTTGGTTGGTGACGTTCGCGGCGTTGCTTGCTGCGGCGCTCGCTGTCGGCGCGTCGTCGGCGGCTTCGGTGATGGAGAGGCGCACCGAAATTGGTTTGATGAAAGCACTTGGTGCGGGCTCGGTCACGGTCGGCTTCCTGCTTGCAGCGGAACAGCTTGTGTTGGCGTTCGTCGGCGGAGGGGTTGGCTTCTCGCTCGGGATAATCCTTGCACGCCTGATTGGACTGAAGATTTTCGGGGTTGCGCCTGCGCCATCGCTTCTTGTTCTGGTTGCGATTCTCGCTCTCGCTGCTGGCGTTACGCTTCTCGGTAGTGCGATTCCTCTGCGTCGGGCTTCACGTTATGAGCCTGCGCCTATTTTGCGAGGCGAATGATGGCTGCCACTCGATCGCAGAATCGGCAGATGTTCTGGCGCATTGTTCGGCATTTGCTCGGAGCCAATCGCGGCCGGTTGTTTGTGATTCTACTCGCCCTGGGCGCTGGAGCGGCTGTTACTGCAGCTCTCCTGAATCTTCAAGTAGATGCCAAGCGCCGCATCACCACCGAATTTCGAGCATTTGGCGCGAACGTCGTGATCACTCCCGTGGCGGACCCGGCGAATACCACGATGAACCAGTCGGCTCTTTCCCGAATCCCCGCGCCTGAGTATGGCGGCTCAGTGGCAAGCGCCGGCATTCTTTACGCTGTGATGGATGCGTATGTCGGGCGCCACAACAACGAGGAAGAGCCTGTTTCGCCCCGGTTCAAGATTGTCTTTGCCGGCTTCAGCGGCGAAGCATTTCGAGAGCTTGCACCCGCTCGCACATTAGAAAGATCACAGCGGACCGGCCTTCCGGCAGTTTGTTACGCAGGTTCGGCCGTCGCCCAACGATTGAGACTTCACGTCCGCGACTCACTGATCCTCGACACAAGTCCGGATTCAGATGATAAGGCATCGAACTCGACACTCGATTGCATCGTGGAAGAAATCAACAGTTACGGAGGTCCTGAAGACAATCAGGTCTTCATTACACTGGCTCCTCTTCAATCGCTCCTAAAGCGGCCCGAACAGATCAGTGTGATTCAGCTATCCGTTCCGGGAACGCCAGAGCAAATCAGCGATTACGCCGCCAGGCTGCGGCTGGACTTCCCGGGCCTCGATGTTCGTCCCGTTCGGCAATTCACGGATGCGCAAGCAAAAATTTACGACCGCATTTCGGGGTTGCTGAACTTCACCGTGGGAATCGTTCTCGCGCTCACCGCGCTTTGCGTGATGGCGGCGATGACTAATGTCGCGATGGAGCGGCGCAACGACGTTGGCTTGATGAAAGCCATCGGCGGCGCGACGCGGCGCGTCTTGCGGCTTTTTCTGGCGGAGGCGGCGCTACTTGGTTTGGGCGGCGGGGTGATTGGCGCCGCAGTGGGGATCCTTCTTTCCATCTGGCTGGGCAAACAGGTGTTTGGCGTGGCGGCGCAGCCGCGGTTGATTGTGTATCCTGTAGCTGTGGCGCTTACGATGATTGTCGCGATTCTTAGTGCTTATCCGTTGCGGCGGCTGGCCAGTATTCGGCCTGCGTCGGTGTTTCGAGGTGAAGGGTGAGCGCTCCCGTGCAGATTCTGCCCGAGCCGAAGATTGCCGCGCCGCAGGTGGTCATCGAGAACCTCGTCAAGAAGTATGGTTCGCTGCGCGCGCTCGATGATCTCAGCTTCCGCGTCGAACCGGGCGAATGGGTGGCGCTGATGGGGCCCTCCGGCTCAGGCAAGACATCGCTCATCAATATTCTTGGCGGGCTCGATACGATCAACTCCGGCCGCGTTGTGGTGTACGGCACCGATTTGTCAAAGCTCAGCGAGAACGAGTTGGTGCGCTACCGTGCGGAAAAAGTTGGCTTCGTCTTCCAGCAATTTCATCTCGTGGCATACCTCAATGCGTTGGAAAACGTGATGCTCGCGCAATACTTTCACAGTGTTACCGACGAGAAGCAGGCTGCAGAGGCTTTGCGCCGCGTCGGTCTCGCCGACCGCATGACGCACCTCCCATCGCAGCTTTCCGGAGGCGAGCAGCAGCGCGTGGCCATCGCGCGTGCGCTGATCAACGAGCCGAAAATTATCCTGGCGGACGAGCCCACCGGCAACCTCGACGAAGCCAACGAAGAGATCGTCCTGCAAATCTTTAGCGAACTGCATAAGTCCGGCCACACCATTCTGATGGTCACGCACGACCCGGACATCGCGCGCCAAGTCGACCGCCGCATCGAGCTGGCTCACGGTCGCCTGCATTTTGATACGGCGCTGCACGGCCCCGGCCATCCACTGGCGTGTCCGCTTGCCGATTCGGACGATTGCTGCACTCCCGTTTCCACGGAAGACGAAATTCGCTTTGATCATCTGCTCGAACAGATCTGGATTTGCTGCGAAGCAGGAAAGCCCGCCAATGTCGCCAGTTTGCAGCCAACCGGATCTCCCGGTAGTCTGCCTGTTCTACCCGCGGAACCAACCGCAAAGATTCTCGGCCGGATGACGGAACGACATCTGGTCGAGCTACAAAACGGCGAAGCCCAACTCACCCCCGTGGGCAGCCAGCGTGCTCGCGGCGTCGTGAGGCGCCATCGCCTCGCCGAACGTTTGTTCAAAGACACTTTTTCCGCCAACGACACGGAGGCGCACACGCAAGCCTGCAAGTTCGAGCACATCATCAGCCCCGAACTCGACCAGCGCATCTGCACGTTCCTTGGGCACCCGAAAACTTGCCCGCACGGCAATCCCATTCCGCCGGGCGACTGCTGCAACGGAAAATCGAAGAGCTGACGGGCCCTTCTGAATGCCAATCCCAATCGATCCGCGAAAGAAACCGGCCGATGTGAAGATTCACGTCAAGACCGGCACAGGCGTCGACATCACCTGGGCCGACGGGCACACCAGCCACTACGACTTCGCCTATCTGCGCGAAGAATGCCCCTGCGCCACGTGCAACGACGAGCGCGGCAAAAAGGAAGCTTTCGCCGCCACCGCTGCTCCAGGGATCACTTCGTTTCCTTCGCTGCCCATGTTCAAGCCCAAGCCACGCGCCCAAGCAGCCGCCGTCGTCGGCAACTACGCCGTCTCGATCAGCTTCACGGATGGCCATTCCACCGGCATCTACAGTTACGACCATCTTCGCAGCATCTGCCCTTGCGGCGAGTGTGCCAAGGCGTTCCGCACTCCCGGCGCCTAAATCGTTTCAGGCTTAACAAAATGGGCCGTTCGGCTAGACTTCGCCCTCAAAAAGTGCGAGCATTTTAATCCGCAGATCGAGATCACCCATACATGAGCAGTACTCACAGCCCTGCTGCCGCGGGCAGCCGCGGCAACGGAATTCCGCGTGTCCTTGTAGCCACCACGGCTCTGCTCAGCTTCATTTCGTTTTGGCGCGCCGCCGCGATCGTACTCAACGACCTGGCTTCCTCCGCTTATTACGCAGGCGGCGAAGCCGAAGGTTACATCGGCAAGGCCGCGCCGTGGTTCATCCTGGGCATCATGCTGTTCTCGTATGCGGTTCGCGCTGTGTACGTCGAAAGCTGCAGCATGTTCGTGCGCGGCGGCGTCTATCGCGTCGTTAAAGAGGCGATGGGCGGGACGCTGGCCAAGTTCAGCGTGTCCGCGCTGATGTTCGATTACATTTTGACCGGACCAATCAGCGGCGTCTCCGCGGGCCAGTACCTTGTCGGCCTGCTCAACGAAACGTTCGACTACGTGCATATCCCCTGGCATATCACGCCAGGTGTAGGAGCGGCTTTCTTCGCCGTCGCGGTAACCGTTTACTTCTGGTGGTACAACATCAAAGGCGTCACCGAATCCAGCCAGAAGGCCATGCGCATCATGCAGATCACTACCGTGATGGTCGTGATTCTGATTGCCTGGTGCATTTATACGGTTCTCCTGCGGCACCCAGCGTTGCCTCCGATCCCCCATCCGCGCAACCTGAAGCTCGAGCCCAACGCCATGGGGTGGCTCTACGGCGTGCACTTCGCGCATTTCGCGGGTCTTCTGGCGATTTTCATCGGCCTCGGCCACTCCGTGCTGGCCATGAGCGGCGAAGAGTCACTCGCGCAGGTCTATCGCGAAATCGAGCATCCCAAACTTCCCAACCTGAAAAAGGCCGGGCTGGTCATTTTCATTTACAGCCTGGTATTCACTTCGCTGGTTTCTTTTTTCGCGGTCATGATTATTCCGGACAATGTCCGGCAGAACTTCCTCGAGAATCTCATCGGCGGTTTGGCGATGAATCTAGAAGGACCGTTCTTATTAAGGCTGCTCTTCCACGGATTTGTGGTCGTCGTCGGTACTTTGATTCTCGCCGGCGCCGTGAACACGGCCATTGTCGGCTCGAACGGCGTGCTCAACCGCGTCTCCGAAGACGGGGTCCTCGCCGATTGGTTCCGTCAGCCGCACCGCCGCTTCGGAACAACCCACCGCATCATCAATATCATCGCGGGGTTGCAGATCATCACCATTATCATCAGCCGCGGCGATGTGACTTTTCTCGCCAACCTCTATGCCTTCGGCGTGATCTGGAGCTTTGCCATGAAGGGCATGGCCGTGCTCGTGCTCCGCTACACGCATCCCGGCGCTCGCGAATACCGCGTGCCCCTGAATTTCACCGTGTTTGGCGTTGAGCTTCCTGTCGGGCTGGGCCTGATTACCATTGGACTGCTCGGCATCGCCCTGGTAAACCTTTTCACCAAAAAAGACGCCACCATCGCCGGCGTCACTTTTTCCGTCGTGCTTTTTGTGATTTTCACGATCTCGGAAAAGTACATGCTTCACCGGCGCGGAAATACCAAGCACGTCGAAATGGATCAGTTTCACCTGGAAATGGAAGGCGAGCTGACGCCGGAAGCGGTGGGCGCGCGGCCCGGCAACATCGTTGTGCCCGTGAGCAACGTCCATTCGCTCTATCACCTCGGCAACGTGCTGGACCGCATCAAGCCCGGACGCCGCGACGTCATCGTGCTCCACGTGCGCCTGCTGCGCCGCTCGGCCACCGGCGAGCACGAATTGGAAGCCGAGCAGCTCTTCGGCACCATCGAACAGCAGCTTTTTTCTCAGACGCTGGCGTTGGCGGAAAAGCGCGGCAAATCCGTGCGTCTCGCGGTCGTGGGCGCGAACGATTTGTGGGACGGCATCCTGCGCGCCGCGCAATCCCTGCAATCGAGCACCATCGTCCTGGGCCACTCGGCAAAGGAATCGACAGAAGAGCAAGCCCGGCTCATCGGCGAAGCCTGGGAAAAACTCGGCGACTCCAAGCCGCAGTTCAACCTCGAAATTCATTTGCCGAATGGCGACAAGATTTACAAAGTTCTTGGTCCGCACGCTCCGAACCTGACCGCCAATGAAGTCAACCTGCTGCACCGGATGTGGCTGCGCTTCAGCGATGTGCTCGCTCCGCAGGAGCTGCATCATCATGACGTTGTGCACTTCGCGCTGGAGGAAGTGCAAAAGGAAATCGACGACGGGCAGGAAGATGCCGTTGTCAAACGGCTGCGCGCGCACCTCGAAGCGAATCAGCAGAAGAAAAAACCATCCGCTTAACGTCTGGCGCGCCCCCGCGCGAATTCCCTGGCCGATTTTAGAACTGCAGGTTACGCGAGCTGCGTTGTGCAGTGGCCGCAGCGCTTTGCGGCCAGCGGGATACTCATGGCGCACTGCGGGCAGTCCTTAGTCGTCGGCACAGCAGGCGGCGCGGGCTTCTTGGTTAGGCGGTTGATCTGCTGCACAACGAGAAATACCACCAGCGCGACGATGAAAAAAT
Organism: Candidatus Acidiferrum sp.; assembly: GCA_035313865.1. Classification (GTDB taxonomy): domain Bacteria; phylum Acidobacteriota; class Terriglobia; order Acidiferrales; family UBA7541; genus Acidiferrum. Next base: position 34,319 of record DATFZY010000170.1, on the reverse strand, counting down.
TCACGACGCTATTCAGGAAGATCCCGTAATTGAGCGTAGGCGCTCCCGCGGCTTTTGCGGCCGCCAGTGTGTCGTATGTCTTGTCGCTTAAGTTAATGAACAAGCCAGAAAAATCGACGTGCCCCAAGAGTCGCCCAATCGGCGGCATGAGCACGTCTTCCACCAGCGAGGACACGATCTTCCCAAACGCAGCGCCGATGATGACGCCGATGGCCAAATCCATCACGTTGCCCCGCAGCGCAAATTCCTTGAATTCCTTCAGCATGATGCGCCTCCTTTTGTATTTTGTGGCGTGGGCCAGACGATCACCCTCGCGCGAATGTAAAGGCAGAGAGGGGCCGTTCCTGGTGCGGATTATAGCTGAAGCGAACTGAAAAACGAGCCGGGAAACCCCCAGGCGGATCAACGAGGCCGGAAGACCAGCGCCGCCCCGATAATTCCGCGCATTGCCATGACAACGCCAGCGCCGGCCAGCAGCGGGCCAATCCACAAAAACGGCACGCGCGAAATGGCCAGCATCACCAAGCCGAGAAGGATCAGCGAAAGGCCGCGAGTCCAGTTCTCCCAGCGCGCCCACCATTTGTTGGGTCCGTAGAGCGCGCGGAGCCCCCAAAGAATCAAAGCAACGCTCAGAATCAGCCAGGACGGCTTGTAACGCTCGACGGAAACTCGTCCAGTGAGCCCCAACCAGATGACAAGCACGCCCAGGAACAGAAAAATCATTTCGATCATGAGCCGGAGCATGCGCTGGGGTGTCAGCATCGGCCTGCGGCGCGTTTAGGGAACGCGCTCGATGCGCACTTTCTGCAAGGTTACGGGAGTCTTTGGCCGGTCGTTCGAATCGCGCGGCAAATTGGAAATTTTATTGGCCACGTCCTGGCCTTCGACGACTTCGCCGAAAATGGTGTGCTTGTTGTCGAGCCACGGCGTCGCCGCTACGGTGAGAAAAAACTGGCTGCCGTTCGTTCCGGGTCCGGCGTTGGCCATGGAGAGTTTTCCGGCTTTCGAGTGGTTCAAGGAAGGATGGAATTCGTCAGCGAACGTATAACCCGGCCCGCCGCGTCCGCTGCCCTGCGGGCATCCGCCCTGAATCATGAACTGCGGAATCACGCGATGAAACACCAGCCCGTCGTAATAGTTTTTCTTCAGCTTTTTGCCGGTTGCTTCGTCCTTGAATTCCTTGGTTCCCTCGGCCAATCCAACGAAATTCTCAACGGTTTTTGGAGCTTCCTTTTCCAGCAATCGCACAACGACGTTGCCCTGCGAAGTTTCAAAAATAGCGTAAGTTCCTGACGGTCGGCTCATGCACTCTCCTCGTGTACCAATTTATCCTACACGAGCCGCCACACGCTTCGCCAGTTGCCGCGCACATCTTCCACCGATGGCGCTTACCTACTTGTTCGCTTTTAATTTCGGATCGAGGACTTTGCGCGCGCTTTCAACACCGGTCACCGGCAACGACTCGTCAGTCAAAAGCCCGAGCTGCTTCAGGACGGAAGCCTGATCCCAATAGATGTGCTCGTGGGCCAGCTTTCCATCGCGAAAACGAACTATGGCCACCATGGCGACTTCAACGCGGCGATGGGTTGGCGGAACGCCGGGCAGCATCCAGGGCATTTCCTGCGTGTGGGTGAAGGAGAAAACCATCTCGTCGACAACCTGGTCTTCGCCGACGGTGCGCGAGATTGGAACGAGTGTGGTGTCGGGCGGCATGACGGGTATGAAGTCTTGCGAATAAAAGCGGCGCAGGGCCGCTTTGCCGTTGCCTCCCGTAAGGACAGGGATGTGGTTGACGTAGGCGTCGTCCACCATGGTGTTTAGCGTGGCCTCGGTATCGCGCGTCACGAATTCGCCGGCAACGTGTTCTTCCCAGAGTTTGTTCAGGTCGTGTGATGGCATGGCAGGGATTATACTTGGCTTCTCAACGGCATCAATTACTGTATCGAATTGACGGTGGGAGAGCCCCAACAGATTCCGCGATGTGCGGCGCGTGGGCCAGCCGGTGTCAGGCTGGCCGGGAAGTATAGTTATTCAATTCGTCCGGGCTCACAGATATTTGCTGAAGCTATTTGCGCCCTGAAGATGAGCCGACGAGCTCTTCTTCTCTGAGTTCTTCCATCCCGTAGTTGGCGTCAGCAGTGCTCCTGTGCCGGCTCATCAAGTAGAGATGGCCGAGCACAACGGCGGGAAGCAAGAGCAGAGATTTCCGCCAAGCGGCGATTTCCGTGACCGACCCTGCAAGCAGACCGGTCAAAAGAATGCCCACAAGGAAGCTGGGAAAAACGGCGTCGAAGCAATTCTGCCAGACCTGCTGGAAGCTCTGCCCTTGGACCAGCCCGATGACGATGGAAACCAGAACGGTGTTGATCGACAGGTAGAAACAACCGGCCAAAATAACGAGCCCCACCGGTGAATTGGGACTGAGGTAACTCACGATCGCGTGAGCCGACCAGAACGAAGCGGCGCAGCTAATCGGGAGGGTAGCCGCGCTGAAGAGAACCTGCACGAGTTGCAGGCGCTGTTTTGGCCGCCAGACACACTGCAGGAGGGCCGCAGCAAAACTGGCGGCGACAACTTCCGAGAACGAAAAAGAAACCATGCCAATCAGAAGAAAAGCAAAGTTGGGAGACATGGTCCCGGTCATTCCGGGAATGCGCGTCTTGAGAGTGGAAGCGATCAGCGTGAGCGCGAGAAACGCCGCGAACGGCGCAAGATTTGTAGTGGACCAGGTGCTTGCCGCATGGAACAAAATGGCAGCCCCGGCGGTTAGGACGATGGCGATGAAGGTTTTGGCGGCGGTTGGCATGTTATGTTCTCTCATCGTTGTTCTCTGCCGCCTGCCTAATTTCCCCACACAACGGAGTTACCCCAAACGACGGAGTTACCCCAGACCACCGAATTGCCCCAGACCACGGAGTTACCCCAAACCACGGAGTTACCCCAAACCACTGAATTTCCCCATACGACGGAGTTGCCCCACACTACGGAATTACCCCAAACAACCGAGTTGCCCCAGACCGTTCCAGGAGCACTCGAAATGCTAACGTTGCCGCTATTCGGGTCAATTACGGCTGTCGGGGACATCGCGGAGCCCACCGTTGCCGGTGCCAGGTCGGTATTAGCCAGGGCTGCGGAAGCGTCGACCGCACCCGCGCCAATCGAGAAGATGTCCTGCTCGATGGTGTAAGTCACTCCGGTCCCGTTGTCCGTGGCAGTGGTGGATTGGCTGAATCCCTTCCAGGCCGTCAGCATCAGGCGGGCCTTCACCTGGTCGGGCGTAAGCGAAGGATTCTGCTGCAAGAGAAGCGCCGCGACGCCGCTGACCACCGGTGTAGCCATGCTCGTGCCGCTCAATTGCAGGTAATGCGCCTGGCCGAAAGAAGAATTGCAGGTAGTTAAGCCGGTGTTGCAAGGATAAACGGCCAACGCCGGATACTCCGTCACAAAGGTATTTGTCTGTGAAGACAAAAGCGATACGACGTTATTGCCGGGGGCAACCAGGTCTGGCTTAACGATGTGGTCAAAAGCCGTGGGGCCCTTGGAGCTGTAGCTCGTCATCGTTTGCGCGGCTTGTGAGCCTGAACCGTGGTTGTTGGTGGCGCCAACCGTAATGATGTAGGGGTCGTTTCCAGGAGCTCCGATCGTGGCGTAGCCTTCCGTGCCGGCGTCGTAATACTCGCCCATATTCCCGGCAGCCGCGACGACGACGATGCCCGCTTGCCAGGCAGATTCCACTGCTTGGCAGAGAGGATCGAGTGTGTAGCTCTCGTAGACCCCGCGGGACAACGACAGATTAATGACGCGAATGTTATACGTGCTTTGAAGCGCGATTGCCTGCTGGATAGCAGAGATGACTGCGGCGTCCGTGCCGGCTTCGTTGGGGTCCAGCACGCGCAAATTGATGATGTTCGCTTCCGGCGCGATGCCTTGATAAACGTAGGGGTAGTTGCCCGTGTTGGCGGAATCGTATCCGTTTCCAGCGATAATGCCCGACACGTGCGTTCCGTGCCCCAGGTCATCGTTGGGGAGGGGATAGTCGGTGAGGAAGCTTTGTGCGTAAACCACGCGCGATGGACTTGTGTTTCCGTCCGAGTTCAGGTCATCGACAGCAGTCACGCCGCTGTCGATCACCGCGACCCCCACGCCTGCGCCGTTCCAGCCGTTGGCGTTGGCTAGGTCAGCATTCACGGAGGTGACCACGTTGTCCACCGCGGCCATGCCGCGCAACTTGCGGTTTGGAGAGATGTACAAAACGTCGGCATGGGAGGCGATGTTGCTGAGGCTTCCCGCTTTTACGTTAACAAGTTGAGCGTTGATGAGGCGCAGGCTGGTCTTGAGCGTTGCGCCATCAGCCGTCAAGTCCGACGAGATTCCGGTCTTTTTGAACTGAACAATGACGTCGACCGGCGTTTTCGGGTCGAGCCCCTTCAGGTCAGGCGCGGTCTTTGCCCCAATTATGGCAGCAGTGACTTGGGCTCCAGAGGCCAGCCCACCAGATTGCGGCTGGGCGTCTGAGAGGTTGGCTTGGCTCGGCGTGGAAGGTGTGTTTAGAAACGTTCCGTTTGCTTGGGACGCTGCAGACATCGGCGAAGCAATTCCGGAGCTATTCGCGGCCGAGAAAAACGAGGGCCGTTGCGCCTGCACCGGCATCCCTGGCTGCAAGAAATACTTCCCGGCGGCAGATGAGGCCGTCAGCGATGTGCGCTGGGAGGGAAGTGCGGCTGGCGCTGCAAGTCTGCCAGTCCGGTCGCTCTTCAATGACCGTGCAGAATGGCCCGAAAGACCCCAAAAGGACGTGATCGCGGCGAGCGCGATAGCTACTCCCCACGTCGTGGTCTTAAGAAAGCTACCCTTTTGATCTTTTCGATGACGGCTGGAATCAGCGTTCATTTGCGACTGTCTCCTCGGTAAGCGGGGCCCGAAGTGCTTGCTAATGGAATGACTGTGTTTCGTTCAGGAACAGTTTTGAGGAGGAACGCTAACTCAGGCGATAGTACAGAGGTGGGGAAGGCTAGTACTACAGGTCGACAATGGTCTTAGTACTCGCTAGGAGCCGGGAGGCGGCTCCTTACTCAAGTGGGCTTGCAGTGTGGCCGGGAAATGCTACCAGCCCTTTTGCTTTCGCAGCTCCGTGATGTGCGCCGTGTGATGCTTGCCATGCCAGGCATACACAAAGACCAGCCAATCGACCGTGCGTTCGCCATGATCCGGATGCACCAGGACGCGCGAAAAATGCTCCGGCTTCATCGCTCGCCACAACGTGTCCCAACGCGCGTGCACGGAATCCAACAGTGCCTGAGAAATCTCAACGGGCATCTTCGCGTCAGCCAACTCGGCCCAGGCCGCTTCGTTGTAGGGCTTGATCGTCGGCTTTTCTTCTGTGAGCGCCAGCTTCAACCGCACAAATGCATTCATGTGGCTGTCGGGGACGTGGTGGACGACCTGCCGCACCGTCCATCCGCCTTCACGATACGGCGTATCAAGCTGTGCATCGTTCAGTCCCGTAACCGCTGCGCGCATTTTGGCGGGCGTTGACGCGATCTCCTCGATTGCCGCCTGCCGTAGCTCTGGCGTCGCTTGCGCGGGCATTGCGAATTTTCCAATGGGATAACGCGGGTCCATGTCTCGTTCTCCTCAGGCAGCCTCGATCTTCTCTCAGCCCGTGCCTTTGACTATAGATGCGGCAATTCAGCACGGTCAACGGCGGGCAAACAAAATTGCTCTCCAATTTGGACCGTCCATCTTCCGAGTCGCAGCAGTCGGGATGCTACAATACTCCTGGACTTCGAAATGAATCCCGCGGGCGCAGTGATGAATCTAATGGGTGGGGATAAACAGAATGCAAAACGTCGTGATTATCGGCAGTGGCTGCGCCGGCCTTACCGCTGCAATTTACGCGGCCCGCGCCAGCCTGAAGCCGCTTGTAATTGACGGCCACGAGCAGGGCGGCCAGCTCTCTCTCACCACGCACGTTGAGAATTATCCCGGCTTTCCCGACGGCATTATGGGCCCGGAACTCATCGAAAACATGCGCAAACAGGCGCAAAAATTCGGCGCCGAATTCAAAGCCGGGCAAGTCAACGAAGTGGACCTCACGCAGCGCCCGTTCAAGGTCATCGCTGGAAAAGACACGTACGAGACCAAGTCCGTCATCGTTGCCGCGGGAGCCACGGCCCGTTTGCTCGGCCTGCAAGGCGAGCGCGATCTCATCGGCCACGGCCTTTCCACCTGCGCAACTTGCGACGGCTTTTTTTTCCGCAACAAGCCGATTGCCGTAGTCGGCGGCGGCGATTCCGCGATGGAAGAGGCCAACTTCCTCACGCGCCACGCCAGCAAGGTGTACCTGGTCCACCGCCGCAACGAATTCCGCGCCTCCAAAATAATGATTGACCGCGCCAAGGCCAATCCGAAAGTCGAATTCGTCACGCCTTTCGCCGTGGAAGAAATCATCGCCCCGCAAGGCCATGTCGAAGGCGCCCGTTTGCGTAACCTCGAAACAAAAGAAGCCCGCGAAATCACGGTGGACGGTGTTTTCGTCGCCATCGGCCACGATCCAAACTCGACCGTCTTCAAGGGCAAGCTGGAAATGGATAGCAACGGCTACTTGATTGCCAAACACGGCAGCCTGACGAAAATTCCGGGCGTCTTTGTCGCCGGTGACGTTCAGGATCATCGCTATCGCCAGGCCGTCACCGCTGCCGGTTCTGGGTGCATGGCTGCTCTCGATGCGGAAAAGTTCCTGGAAGAGCACAAGGACTAGTCGCTGAAGTCCTACACGGGCATAATCTTATGGCATGCTTCGCGCGACGCTTCTCAAACTCTCCGAAAGTCCCCGCTTCGCCAAATGGGTCACCACCAACGGCACCACGCGCCGCATGGCGCGCCGCTTCGTCGCCGGCGAAACGCTTGACGAAGCCATCGAAGCCGCGCGCGCCTCTAACAAAGCAGGAATGCTCGTCAGCCTGGACTATCTCGGCGAAAACAGCTCCACAACTTCCGACGCGCAAAAAGCCCGCGACTCCTATCTCGAGGTCTTTGAACGCATCGAACACGAAAAACTCCACGCCAATGTTTCCTGCAAACTGACGCAACTGGGTTTGGACCTGAACGCCGACTTTTGCCAGGGTCTGGTCCGCTCCATCGCCGAGCGCGCCGCGGCTTGCGAAAATTTTCTTCGCATTGACATGGAAGGCTCTTTATATACGCAGCGCACCATCGATCTCGTCAAGTACGTGCGCTCCACCACGCCCGCCATCGGCACAGTGATCCAGTCTTACCTCTATCGCAGCGAAACGGACATCCACGACCTACTGGCCTACGGCTGCCGCATCCGTCTTTGCAAGGGCGCCTACAAGGAAACTCAGGATGTGGCCTATCCCAACAAACGAGACGTCGACTTCAACTACGTCCGCCTGATGAAGATTCTCCTGCCCAGCGGTTTTTATCACGGCATCGCCACCCACGACCCGCGCATGATCGCGGAAACCATTCGATGGGCCGCCGCCAAACAAATCTCCAAGGATGATTTCGAGTTTCAGATGCTCTACGGAGTTCGCACCGACCTGCAGCGCCGCCTCGTGAAGGACGGCTATCGGCTGCGCGTCTATATCCCATACGGCAACGACTGGTTCCCCTACTTCATGCGCCGTCTCGCCGAGCGCCCCGCCAATCTCGGCTTCCTGCTCCGCAACTTCTTCCGCTCTTAGCTTCCCTCCGTGCCTAAAGTTTGCGGCAAACCGTCACGCCGTCCCGCAGCGGAATCAGAACGGGATACAACTCTTTCGACGCATAAACCAACCGGTTGAATTCCTGCACGCCGAGCGTGTGCACATCATCCGGCGCCGCCGCCCGCGCCGCTTTCCCGGACCACAATGTGTTATCCGTAATGAACAATCCTCCGCGCTTCAATTTTGGCAGCGCAACACGCAGCGCGTCCGGGTATTGATTCTTATTCACATCGTTGAAAATCAGGTCAAATTTCCCGGGCGTTTTCTTCAGCACATCGAGCGCATCGCCCACCTGCACATAGATGCGCTTCGCAACTCCAGCCCGTCGGAAGTACCCTCGGGCGCGCTCTGCATTCGCGGGATCCCCGTCGGTGTAATGCACTCTTCCTTGTGGTCCAGCCGCCCGCGCCAGCCAGATCGTCGAGTAGCCAATGGCCGAACCCATCTCGAAAATCCGTTTCGCTCCGGAAACCTGCGCGAACAGTGCAAGCAGACGCGCCACCGCAGGCCCAATAATCGGCACGCGATGCTCAGCGGCGTAACTCTCCATCTCCCCGATCAGTGCGTCGCGCTCCGGCAACAATTGGTAGAGATACTCTTCAACGTCGTCCTGAATATAGCCACTCCGCAAATTTTCGCTGCGTATCACAGGCTCTTCCCCGGTTTCAAAGCATCAACCTCCAACTCAGGAATTTCGCGCACTTTATGTGGCAAGTCATCACCGCTGCTGCGAGCCGCTAGCATCCACGCTCGAACCCACCAAACTGCGAATCGTCTCTTCGTACTGTCCCCGGCTCTTCTCGCCAAGGAAATGCCCAACCTGCCGCCCATCTTTCGCATAAAAAACGGACACTGGCATAGTCCCGGTCCATCCCGGCAAAATAGACTCCCGAAACGCAGCCTCGGCCCCGGCGGTCTTGCGATAGTTCGGAAAAATCGGTTTGTACCGCGCCAGAAATCTCCGCATCAAGATCAAATCTCCGTCGTCATCCATGCTTACGCCCACAACCTGCAACCCCTGCGGCGCATACTGCTTCGCCAACTCATTCAGCATCGGGTACTCGTCCCGGCAAGGCTCGCACCACGTCGCCCAGAAATTCACCAGCAGCGGCTTCCCCTTATGCTCCGCAAGAATCTTCTGAAACCCCTGCGCGTCGATCATGGGCGGATCTGACGGAGCCTTGGCCTGCGGCGCACCCGCGGCAACCAGAACCGCAATAGTCATCCCCGCTGCAAACAACAGCATTCCCGCAACGACATTCCGTAATCTCATCGCTTCACCTTCCCCAACCATTCTAGCCGCAAGGCCCGAGGTTGAGAAACCCCGTCGCGCCAAGTACAATCTTCTCTCCTGCTTGTTGGCCCCGGCAGGGGCGTGGTATAAGAAATTCCGCTGGGTGCTCCCATTCTCTGGACTCGCTCCCGGCTTTCTGTTCGTTCATAAGGAGATTTGAATGGCGTACGTAATCGCTGAGCCCTGCATCGGCACAAAAGACACCGCCTGCGTGGATGTCTGTCCCGTCGATTGCATCCACCCTCGTAAAGACGAGCCCGAGCATGAAAAGTTCAACCAGCTCTACATCAATCCCACGGAATGCATTGATTGTGGCGCGTGCGTGCCGGTTTGCCCGGTGACCGCCATCTTCGCCCTCGAAGATTTGCCGGAGAAGTGGAACAGCTACACTCCGGTCAACGCGGAGTTCTACACCGCGAAATAACGCCTGCTTTTAGGGGGAATTGACTCTGTCCACTCGGCACGCCTCGGCGTGCCGTTTTCTTTTTCTCAACTGTCCAGCTTGACCGTTTCGCAGCCCCGCGGCGCTCCGCTCAAAGTCCGCCGCCGCACTTCCTCAAACGAAGTCGCAAACAAAATCTTCTCCACCGCTCCCTGCACATCCTTCCAAATCTGCTTCAACCCGCAGCTTTCGCCTTCTACGCAAACTCCGCCCATCGCTTCATTGTGCACGCAACTGGACTCCGCAAAAGCGCCATCGACAACTCGCAACACGGCCCCGACAGAAATCTCCTCAGGCGCCCGCGCCAGGGTATAACCCCCGCGCACCCCGCGCCGGCTCTCCAGAATTCCCCCGCGCTTCAATTCCAGCAGGATTTGTTCCAGGTACTTCAGCGGAATATGATGCCTCTGCGCGATTTCATGAATCGTCACAACTTCGGGATACTGCAGGCTCAGGTGCAACACTGCCTGCGTAGCGTATTCGCCTTTTGCTGTCACTCGCATAGTCCACTCTATCCTTCGGTTAGCCTTTCACACGTGCGCAGGTGTGTCAATCTCCTGCACCACGGACCTGGCTTTATGCGTCCTAACAAAGTGCGCCTTTCGCTCACACCAACCATTCTCCTGAATTGGAAATCTTGCGCCACACGGTATGATGTTTGAGAGAACTTTTTTCCCCATGCCAGAACCCTTCCATCTCGCTCTGCTCATTCACGCCCACCAGCCCTGCGGCAATTTCGGCCACGTGCTGGAAAAGGCCTATAAAGACTCCTATTTGCCATTCATTGAACTCCTTGAGAAACATCCCGGCGTCCACATGGGCCTCCACTATTCCGGCCCGCTGCTCACCTGGATCGAGGAAAATCGCCCCGAGTATTTCACCCGTTTGAAAGCCCTCGCCCGCTCCGGCCAAGTCGAACTCGTCGGCGGCGGCTTTTACGAACCCATCCTCGTCTCCATCCCGCCGGAAGACCAACTCGAACAGATTACTCGTCTCGCCGACTACCTCGACGAGCACTTCGCTCATCGACCCGCAGGCGCCTGGATCGCCGAGCGCGTCTGGGAGCCGCAACTCCCCTCCGCTCTGGCTGCCGCCGGCGTCAACTACACTCTCGTCGACGACATCCATTTCCTCTCCGCCGGCTTCGAGCCAGAAGAACTCTTTGGCGCTTACATTGCCGAGGACCGCGGCCAGACCGTCTGGCTCTTCCCCGGCCAGAAAGCGCTCCGCTATTTCATTCCCTTCGGCAAAGTCAAAGACGTCATTACCTATCTCAAGGAAGCTGCGGCCCTGCATCCCGGCGGCGTCGCCGCTATGGGCGATGACATGGAAAAATTCGGCGTCTGGCCCGGCACCGCCAAGCATTGCTACCAAGATGGATGGCTCGAGGAATTTTTCACCGCTCTCGAAGAAAATTCTTCCTGGCTGCGCGTCTCGACTCCCGCGGAATATCTCGCAAGCCACTCGCCTTTAGGCCGCGCCGACCTTCCCACTGCCTCCTACACAGAAATGATGGAATGGGTTCTCCCCACGCGCGTCCGCCAGCGCTTTCACGCCGTCCAGAAAGAGTTCAGCGCCCGCCCCGAAGTTCTTTCTTTCCTCCGCGGCGGCTCCTGGCGCGGTTTCTTCCGCAAATATGCCGAATCCAATCTGCTCAACAAAAAAATGCTGCGCGTCTCCGCCCGCATCGCCGCCGTTCCTCCGCGCCGCGGCGCCTCAAAAGCTTCCGATGACCTCGCCACGGCCCGTGACCTGCTCCTCCGCGGCCAATGCAACGACGCCTACTGGCACGGCGTCTTCGGCGGCCTTTACTCCCCGCATCTCCGCACGGAGCTTTGGCGCAGTTTAATTCGCGCCGAAGCCATCGCCGATAAACATACTCCCGGCGCGCTCGTACCCCGCGTCGAATTGCTCGATTACGATGCCGATGGCGCTCACGAGCACCTCTTCACCGCCCCCGAATACCAGGCGCTTCTGAAACCCACCGACGGTGGCACTCTCGCGGTCTTCGATTTTCGTTCCGCATCCGCCACGCTCATCAATTCCATTCAGCGCCGCCCTGAGGCCTACCATGCGCGCCTACGCGAAGCTGCCATAACCGCCGTTCCGGGCGCTGTCTCTTCCATTCACGAACAAACCCTCGTCAAGGAGCCTGGCCTCGAACGTTTTCTCCGCTACGACCGCTGGCCGCGCCACGCCTTCCGCGTCCTGCTCTTCGACCCTGCTCGCACGCAGTCTGAGTACGAAACGCTCGAACTGAAAGAAGATCCCGGATTCGCCGGCGGCGCCTACAACGTCAAATCCGCTTCCGCCAACGACGCCCAGCTCATTCGCGACGACGAACTGAGCCTCAGCGCAAAAGCAGGCGCCGCACCGCCAAAGCTCTCCCTCGCAAAGCGTTTTACCTTCGGCCCTTCTCCGCAAGGCTGCGAAGTAGCCTGCGAAATCGGCATCAAACTGAAGCAATCTCTCGGAAAACCAATCGCCGTCGGCATCGAATCGGTGATCAATTTACTAGCGCCAGCTGAACCCGACCGTTTCTTCGAAACGCCTGAAGGCCCGCAAAATCTTCGCTTCAGCGGCGTCCTCCCCGGCCCCATGCTTCGCATGGAAGACGGCTGGCAGCGCGTTCGCATCACGCTCCACGCTCCAGGCGCTAAAGAATTCTGGATCGCTCCGATTGAAACGGTCTCCGAATCCGAGGAAGGTTTCGAGCGTGTCTACCAGGGCTCCCAAATCCTGGCCGTCTGGCACCCTACTCTCGCAGCCCAAGATCCGTGGTTCGCCCGCCTGGTCTGGCGAATCGAATCCTTCTAACTTCGCCACAATTGCGGGGTAGAGCTCGCCACTCGCCACTTCTTCGTGTAAAAAATCAGATTCTGGTTTTGAAAACCGGTAGTCTCTCTCTTTGTCTGCAAGAAGTCTTCTCTGTGCCCTCTGCTCTCTCTGCGTCCTCTGTGTAATGTTTTTCCTGTCTGTAAGCCAAAGGTACGGTCATCCTTCCGAGGATGACCGCTACACCCAAATGGGGCACGCACCTTGTCCTATGAATTTTCTATAGGCAGGAACCAACCAAACTATTCCGCAATCAAAAGATTCTGCGAAAAAGCCCACTCCTCATCCACCCACATGCCTTCAGACCGAAAGCCAGTCCGCTCGCCCATCTCCGCCGCTTCCCCAATGCGGTACTTGTGCGAACTCTCCGTCCAAATCGTCTCGTCTTCATCCAGCGTCACGCGCAGTCCCGCTGCCCGAATCTCCACATGCTGCCGGCAGGTCGACCGCAAATGCATCTCAATGCGCCGCTCCACAGCATTCCATCGTGCCTCGTGCCGGAAACACTTCAGATCGAAGTCCCCGCGCAGCTCGCGGTTAATCCTTGCCAGTAAATTCAAATTGAAAGCCGCAGTCACACCAGCCGGATCGTCATAAGCCAGCAATTGTTCCTCGATACTCTTCTCAAGGTCCGTCCCCAGCAGCAGCGCATCGCCCTCACGCAAAATCCCGCGCACGCTACGCAGGAACTCCTCTCCGGCACCACGGTCGAAATTCCCAATCGTGCTTCCCAGAAACAGCACGAGCAGATGGTCCCCGTTCAGCCGCCCCTCGGCGACGGATCTTAAACCCTCCAGATAAGGCTGCTCGTGCCCCACGATGCTCACCAGGTCAATCTGCCCGAGTTCCTTCTCGCAAGCCGCGAGCGCCGAAGGCGAGATCTCAATCGGAAAATAAAAAGTTTTCTGCCGCCGCGAAAGCGCCTCGAGTATCCACCGCGTCTTCTTGCCGCTGCCACTCCCCAGCTCCGCTACATGCACCGGCGAAGGCAACCGCCCCACAATCTCCCGCGCATGCTTTTCCAACAAGCGCGCGTCTGCACGCGTCAGCCCGTATTCCGGCAAAACGCAAATCGTCTCGAACAGCGCCGAGCCCACTTCGTCATACAAATATTTCGAGGGCAGTTCTCTCTGCCCGCTTTTCGTCAAGCTTTCGCGTATGTCCGCCGCAAACTCGGACACATGTCTCAGCGGAAGGATCTGCGTCAGCATGTCGGCTCCCAAGGGCTTGGACTTGTCTTGCTAGTCTTCCACGCAGCGGAACGTTGCGTAGACGTACGGGTAATGCGGCTGGAACCAGTTCCGGAAGGATCGCCGCAACATGCATGCTGCCGTTCGCGGCGACCCTCCCTTCATCACATAGTGTTTGCCATCGAAGAAATCCGCGGAATAACCAGGGTAGAAGGGCATCGGCGCAAATCCGGGAAATGGCGCGAACTGCGTCCTCGTCCATTCCCATCCGTTGCCTACCAAATCATGAACTCCGAATGCGCTCGCGCCTTCTGGATGTTCTCCGACAGGTGAGGGATCCCAATGCTGAAAATTAAAATTGCCGTGCCGCGCGCTCGGCCCCTCTTCGCCCCACGGATAACTCCGCTCAACCCAGCCATCCTGGGTTCCGTAAGCCGCCCGGTGAAACTGCGCTTCACTAGGCAACGAGCGTCCAAGCCATTTGGCGTAAGCGCTAGCTTCCGCGTGGCTCACATAAACAGGCCAATCCAGCGGCAGCCGAATCTCCCCAAACATCGCGTTGTACATCCACAAATTTCCATCGCGCTTCCAAAACGCCGGATGCCGTACGCCTTCCGTTTGCATCCAGGCCCAGGACTCCGCGCTCCAAAGCGCCTCGTTCTCATATCCGCCGGCCTGAATAAATCTCAAAAAATCCTGGTTCGTCACGTTCCCGCTCTCAATCGCAAATCCCGCCACGTCCACTTCATGCGGATCCAGCTCGTTGTCCCACGCAAACTCATCGCCCGTCGTATATTTCAGCCCCAGCGCGGCTCGCCCCGCGGGAATTTCCACAAGATGCGTTTTCTTTCGCGGCGTTCCGGACGACGACCCAATCGGCCCGCGAACTTTTCGATCGGTCGGCAGCCGGTGCAGCATATACGCCAGCGTTTCCGCATGCATCAACCGATGCTCAATGGCCACTTCCAGCATGGGAATCAGCTGTGGATGCCCCTCCGCAGGCCTCGCCAAGGCATTCTCAATCGCTCCGTCGAGTTCTTTCCGCCGGCCCCGGTTGTACATTTCAACTGCCTCGCGCTCCGGCCAATCTCGCGGCGTGTCGCTCGGCAATCCGCCGCTCACGGGATCGATTCCAAATGCAAAAAGCCGATCGAATGTCCGATGGAAAGACCGCAGGCCAAACGCCCGGTCCGCAAGCAGGTTCCAATCGAACGCTTCCACGTGCCCAAGATAAAATATGATTCGATGCCGTTCAGGAATAGGTCTGTCGTAAATCGCTTCGTCGCGCACGATGCGAAACAATGAATCCGTCTGCTCGCGCGCGCCTAAAAGCCGGGTGTGAAGTTCGTGCCGTGTACGGACAACTGTGGCGGTTGCTCCCATGGCGTTTCCCCCTGTGTTAGATGCCGCTTCGGCGTGAAAGATGCGCCAAAATTCGGCGTTGGGGAGGCTGGTGCATTAAGATGGTCCCGCTCTACAAAGGCTCTGTCAATCGAAATGAATACGAAACCTGTATCCAACCCGGAATTCGCCATCGAATTTCGCGATGTAAGCTACCAAATCCGCGCCGCGCACAACGGAAAAAACGATACTCCCGTCCGCAACATCGTTTCCAATGTTTCGCTTAAAATTTCTCAGAGTGAGACCCTCGTTCTCCTCGGCCGCAGCGGCAGCGGCAAAACCACTTTATTAAGACTCATCAACCGTATGTTGCTCCCCTCGCAAGGACAAGTTTTCGTCGAAGGCCGCGCCACCACCGACTGCGACCCCATCCGCCTCCGTCGCGGCATCGGATACGTTATCCAGGAAGCCGGCCTCTTCCCGCATTTCTCCGTCGCACAAAATATCGCTCTCGTTCCCAGTCTCGAAAAATGGGAACACGCCCGCACCGCCGCCCGCGTCGAAGAACTACTGCGCCTGGTAGGTCTCGACCCGGCAGAATTTGCGGCACGCAAGCCCCGCGAACTCTCCGGCGGCCAACGCCAGCGCGTCGGCGTAGCGCGCGCCCTCGCCGCCGATCCTCCCATCCTCTTAATGGACGAGCCCTTCGGCGCTCTCGATCCCGTCACCCGCGCCGAACTCCAGCGCGAATTCAGCGCCCTCGCCAGCCGCCTCAAAAAAACAATCGTCTTCGTCACCCACGACATCCGCGAAGCGCTCCTTCTCGCCTCGCGAATCGCTCTCATGGAAGCTGGCCGCCTCGTAGCCGTCGCCCCACCTCAAGCATTTCTCTGCAACGACCACCCCGAAGTCCAAGCCTTCACCAATTGCCTCGACCAACACAAGGGAGCCCCGCAATGACCCCCTGGAACTTTTTCGCCGAGCATCGCGCAGAAATCCTAAGCGCCACGCTCGATCATCTGACGCTAGTCGCAATCGCCATGGCTTTCGCCATAGCCATCGCCCTCCCCGTAGGTATGTTCATCGTCCAACACCGCAAGCTCAGCTCCATCACCCTCGGCATCACCAGCGTTTTTCAAACCATTCCCAGCCTGGCCCTCTTCGGCTTCCTGATCCCCATCCCTTTCATCGGCGGCATCGGCCGCCGCACCGCGATCGTCGCGTTAGTCCTCTACGCGCTCCTCCCCATCCTTCGCAACACTTACGTCGGCCTCACCGGCGTCGACCGCTCCATCCTCGAAGCCGCCGAAGCCATGGGCATGACCAACTCCCAAATCCTCCTCCGCGTCCGATTCCCGCTGGCGTTAAGCGTAATCCTCGCAGGCATCCGTACCGCCACAGTCATCACTATCGGCGTAGCCACAATTGCCGCAGCCATAGGCGCAGGCGGCCTCGGCACTTTCATCTTCCGCGGCGTAGCCATGGTCAGCGACGCCGTAATCCTCGCAGGCGCCATCCCCGCCGCCCTCTTGGCCATAGCAGCCGACGCCCTCCTGGGCCTAATCGAACGCCGCCTAAAAGTAGCCTGACTCTCGCCATATTCTCCGTTTGTAGGGGCGCCCGCCGCGGCGGGCTGCGCCCCATGTCCGTACAATCGCCCGTCCTTTTCCTCTCCGCGCTCCTCTTCTTCTCTGTGAACTCCGTGCCCTCTGTGTTAAATTCCACCTTCCACAATTTCTCCCAACCAAAATGCGCAGCGCCAAACGAAGCTCCATTTCTCTCCTCGCTTTCCTTATCGTTTTTCTTTTCACCGCCTGCCGCAAGCCCACCCAACCCCACCTAACCATCGGCTCCAAATTTTTCACGGAGCAAGTCATCCTCGCCGAACTCCTCGCCCAGCACATCGAGTCCCGCACCAACATCCAAGTCGAACGCAAAACAAATTTAGGTGGCACTCTCCTCGTCCACAAAGCCATTCTCTCCGGCGATCTCGATCTCTACGTCGAATACACCGGCACAGCCCTCACCACAGTCCTAAACGAATCCCCCGGCTCAGACAACGCGACAACAATATACGATCGCGTCAAGCAACAATACTCCCAGCGTTTCAACCTCGACCTAACCGAGCCACTCGGCTTCGAAAACACCTTCGCCATGGTCATCCGCTCCGACGACTCCACCAAACTCCATCTCCGCAATATGTCCGACCTCGCGCCAATCGCCCCCCAATGGCACGCCGGCGTAGGCTACGAATTCCTCGAGCGCCCAGACGGCTTCCCCGGCTGGAGCCAGCGCTACAATCTCCACTTTGCCGCCCCGCCAAACGTAATGGACCTCGGCCTCCTCTACCGAGCGTTAGTCGATCATCAGGTGGACATCGTCGCCGGCAATTCCACCGACGGCCTCATCGACTCTCTCCACCTCATCGCCCTCGACGACGACCAGCACTATTTCCCCCCGTACGACGCCGTCCCCATCGTCCGCCACTCTACGCTCGAAAAATTCCCCCAACTCCGCCAATCCCTTGCCGATCTCCACAACAAAATCTCCGCCGACGAAATGCGCCGCCTCAACGCGCAAGTCGACGTCGACCAGCGCGACGTCGCCACCGTAGTCCGCGCCTTCCGCGCCTCCAAAAATTTATAGCGAGCAATTTATGAACTGAAACCAAACGCCCCCACCAGCACATCTAACAAACAGCAGTAACTCTTCACTTGCTTTACAATGGCAGGCTTCGCAAAAGCAACTTTGCAATCGCATCAGGGTTCTATTAGTTGTAAGCTTCCCAAGCCCGGTCAGCACGCACCACCAATTTTCCGGCCCCAGCTTTACCGCAAAAAAAAAGCATCTTCGGAGGCTCGCATGAAATCACTTCTCGCAGTTCTTGCACTTCTCCTGCTCGGTTCTGTTCCTGTTCTTGCGCAAGAAAAAGGGGGCCATCCAGAGCCGCCTAAAGACGTCGGCCACGGCTACGTTCCGCGTCACGGCCCGCCGTCGGCCAAGGCCGCACCTCACGTCGACGAACACAGTGCTCCGGCTCCGGCCCCAAAGTATTCCGATAAAGCCGGCCACCCCGAAGCGCCCCATGTCCACACCAACGGCAAGTGGGTCGGCCACGACTCCGGCCCGAACGACGCCCACTACCATCTCGATCATCCTTGGGCGCATGGCCACTTCACCGGCGGTTTCGGCCGCGGCCACGTTTGGCGCATCGCAGGCGGCAATCGCGAACGCTTCTGGTTCGGCGGCTTCTATTTCAGCATCTTCCCCGCTGACTACGGCTTCTGCGACGATTGGGACTGGGGCACCGATCAAATCTCCATCTTCGAAGACCCCGACCATGTCGGCTTCTACCTGGCCTACAACGTCCGCTTGGGCACCTACTGCCACGTCGAGTTCCTCGGCAACAGTTAATCGCCGCAAGAGGGCGTATTTCGCAACGTATCTCCGACAGCGAAAAGAGGCCCACCTTGTCGCAAGACAAGATGGGCCTCTTTCACGACGATGCGTACTCCTCTGGCCGGCCTCTACTGCTTCGCCTCCGTCGCTTTATCAACCATCAGACTGATCTTTTGGTGTTTTCTGACGCATGGGACGCCATCCCCGAACCCGACACCACCAAGAAACCTTCATGATCACGGTGATCCACAACCATGCCAGTTTTCGTAGAGGCGGGGCTTGCCCCGCCCTTTCCGGGGCCTCAGTAGCACAGCCACCCCTGTTTACCCAGAGCCTCGAAAGGGCTGTGCTCTGTCCGGCGGTCGTTACTCGAGAAAAGGGCTGCGCAACGGCGGAATTTCGCCGGGCTGGTGGGCGGCGATTCGGGCTATCTGGTCTTCGATTGGCTGGCGGATCAAGCGGTCGTCCGGAGCGTATTTCAAGGCATTGGAGTAGGCCTGGAGTGCTTCGTCGCGGGCGCCGCGCTTGAGCAGGAGGTTGGCGAGTTCAATGTGCACGAAGCAGGCGGTGGGGTCCATATCGACCGATTGCTGGAACAATTTTTCCGCGGCGGCCGGGTCAGGTTTGGCTGCATAGACTTTTTCGATCCCATTCCAGTAGAGCGACTGCGCGGCCAATCCCGGCAAATGAAAGGTTCCCTGATACACGGACAAGTTTCCAAAGCGGGCTACGGGCTCAGTTTCCCGAAGCGCAGTAAGTTTCCAGAATGGGCCCGGTACCGGGGACAACGGAGAAACGAAAATCGTGCCGGAGCGTTCCGGCTGGCTGATGCGCTGCATGTCGCGTTCTTTCTTGCGGCCGAGATAATCCATATCGCGCCCTTTGAGTTCCTCCTCCGAGCTCCAATAGAGGACGTCGGCCAGCTCCTCCTTGGGTTTAAGGAAACGGCGATAATACGCCACGATTTCCTTGGTGCGCTGGCCGAGATCCACGCCTTCGTCATCGAAATACTTGTAGGCATTGTGCGGGCCGCCAACGAGTTCGTTGAAGTATTCCCAGGGGCGAAGAACCGGTACGGCCGAGGCAGCCGCCAGCACAAAAGCCAGCGCCGCCACGATTTTCAGGCCCTTGGAGTTCGACGCGAGCGCACGCTCGACAAAGAAGCCCGCGAAAATGGCGAGGAGTACAAGGACGGGAAGCGCGTGGCGGATGCCTGCGTACGTCGATCCCGATGCCAGAACGAACAAAAACAAGATGGCTATGGCAAGAATGACTGCCGCGGGAAAGTTCCACTCCGCCGGCAATTTCCGCGCAAAAAACAAAGCCAGGCCGAGGAGACTCAGGACGCTCAATCCAATTGGCAATTTGAGGCCGATCATCGCCGGAAAAAAATACCTCGGGCCCTTTCGGAGATAAAACTTGCCGAAAATCAATTGAGGATTCAGACGCCCCTCCATGCCCGCGCGGACGGTGTCCGCAAAACCCCAGAGATAGGCGCGTGGGACGACGCGCGTGGCGTCCATTGCGGCGAGGACCGAATGGTAGAGGGGCGTGTTCACATCCTTGATTTTGTCGGCGAGGGAGCGATTGAAAGATTGCTGATCCGTGCGGGTCTCCGTGTATCGAAAGAAATAAAACCCCCACAGAATGGCCATGGCTCCCGCGAAAACGGCGCCGAGCTTGAGCAATCTTCGGCCTCTCGAATCAGGCGGCTGCGTAAGCGGGCGCAAGAGCGCCAGGCACACACCAACTAGCAAGACACTTAGAAGCACCACGGGAGCGGAATGCTTGGCGGCGAGGTCCAGGCCGAGTAAGAGAGAGCAAGTGGCGAGGTCGGTCCAGAGCCAATCGCGGAAGGCGCGCGCGGCCAATACGATGGAAGTTGCCGACAACAGAGCGACGGGGAGGTCGGTCATCACCACGGGCCAGTGTGCGGCCACCGTCGGGTCAATGACGAGAAATAGCAATGCTCCGAGCGCGACTCGAGCGTCGAACAGACGTTGGAGGGCCAAGGTCAGAGAAACCAGAAGGAGGCCGTTGAGCGCAAACATCGCGGCGCGTGCGCGCCTTTGCACGGAGTCGGGATCGTTTTTTTGGAAGACGGCGCTCTCGGTGAACCTGCGCTCATCGGGCTTGTCGGTGAATTGGCGAATCGGGTCCATGTGGAAACCGGTGGCCGCGATTACGCTGCCCACCCAGAGTTTTACCAGGGGAGGATGCTCGGGGTTAATCTGGAAGGCTCTGTATCTTACATAGGAGACGCCTGCGGCGATGTGGTAGGCCTCGTCGAGTGTGAAGCCGTCGAGGCGGGTGGCTATGGCTGAACGTACGATGCCGAGCGCCAAGAGCAGCAGTGCCAGGGCGGCAAAAGTTTTGAACGACATTTTGCGTGGAGCTGTGGAATTTGCTGACAATGCTCCGCTTGAAGAAATCCGGGAGGGGTCATTCATTTTGCTCCGTCACCTTTGCGGGGAATGATAACAGCGGGTGGGGGGCGCGACCAACACAGTTCCAGCAGAGGTCGGCGCCAAGCAAGTTTCTTCGGGGCGCGTCTAAGAATGATGACTCACCGATTGGCGGCTGGATCTTCAGGGGTGCATTTGCAGGCGCGATTGCCTGGACCGGGGAAGTGGGGGACAATTTGTTGGTCGGCCCAAAGGTCGGCCACTACAGAGGACTTGGATGACGGCGAAAATTTTGGACGGGATTAAGATTCGGGATGCGATGTTTGCGGAGTTGAAAGATGAGGTAGCGATACTTTCGTCTGCGGGGATTCGGCCTGGGTTGGCGGCGGTTTTGGTGGGGGAGAATCCGGCTTCACAGCTTTATGTGAAGAGCAAGATTGCGGCTTGCGAACAGTTGGGGATGGGTAGCGGGCTGATTACGCCGCCTGCCAGCGTTGGTACGGCGGATATGCTGGCGATTGTGGAGGATTTGAATCGGGATAATGATACGGATGGGATTTTGATTCAGCTGCCTTTGCCCGCGCAGGTGGATACGAAGCGCGTGCTCGAGGCGGTGGATCCGGCCAAGGATGTGGATGGGTTTCATCCGGTGAATTTGGGGAAGCTGGTGAGCGGGCGGCCGGGGTTGGTGGCTTGTACGCCGGCGGGGTGTATGGAGATTTTGCGGCGGAACGGTATTGAGATTGAGGGAGCGAATGCGGTGGTGCTTGGGCGGAGCGACATTGTGGGGAAGCCCATGGCGCTGCTTTTGATGCATGCGAATGCTACCGTGACGATTTGTCATTCGAAGACGCGGGATTTGGCGGCGGTGGTGCGCGGCGCAGATATTGTTGTGGCGGCGATGGGCAAGGCCGGGTTTGTGGAGGCGGATTGGATTAAGCCTGGTGCGGCTGTGATTGATGTGGGGACGAATCGGGTTACGGATTTGGCGGAGGCGGAGAGGTTGTTTCGGAATTTCCCTGAGCGGCTGGAGAAATTTCGCGTTAAGGGAAATGCGCTTGTGGGAGATGTGCATCCTGACGCGGTGAATGTGGCTGGGGCTTTGACGCCTGTGCCAGGGGGCGTGGGGCCGATGACGATTACGATGTTGATGAGCAATACCGTGAAGGCGGCGCGGATGCGGCGGGCGAAAGCTGTGCCGCGGGCGATTGCGTCGGCGGGGCCGGGTGGCGGCGGTGGGCGGTAGACTAGGCTGATGCTGCGCATCGGGCTTACAGGAGGGATTGCTTGCGGGAAGAGCGCGGTGGCGGGGATTTTGCGCGAGATGGGATTTCGCGTGCTGGATGCGGATGCGCTGGGGCATGAGGTGATTGAGCCGGGGTTGCCGGCTTATATGGAGATTGTGCGGGAGTTTGGAGTGGGAGTGATTGGGGAGTCGCGGCGGATTGATCGCGGAAAATTGGGGGCCATTGTTTTTGCGGACCCGGCGAAATTGAAGAGTTTGAATGCGATTGTTCATCCGCGGGTGGAAGAGGGGATGGTGAAAAAGTTTGCAGAGTGGGAACGCGAGGGAGTGAGGGATGCGATTTTTGTGGAGGCGGCCTTGTTGGTGGAGGCCGGGTATCAGAAGAGATTGGATGGATTGGTCGTGGCCTGGTGTAAACCGGAGCAGCAGATTGAGAGATTGATTGCGCGGGGATTGCGCGAGGAAGAAGCTCGGCGGCGGATTGCGGCTCAGATGCCTGCGAAAGAAAAATTGAAATTTGCGACGGAGAAGATTGATTGCTCGGGGACGATGGAGTGGACGCGGGGGCAGGTGGAGGAGTTGGCGGGGAGATTGCGGGGCGGTCAACCCAAGAGGGCGGGGCAAGCCCCGCCCCTACAGGAGTAGCGATGAGTGCTAGTAAAGCTTCGAATGCGGTGCGGTTGGGTGTGGCGGCGGTCGTTTTGATACTGGGGGCTTATTGGGCTGGGGGAAGGTGGGGCGAACGTCAACCTCGGAAGGTCGAGGCGCTGCCTTTGGCCGGCGAAGTGGCGGAAGTGTCGGCGCGCGATGCGGCGCTGACTGACGATGAGGCTATCAATGTCAAAGTCTACCGGCAGGCTTCCGGCGCTGTGGCTAATATTTTGACGAAGGCTACCGAGTATGACTTTTTTATGGACCCTGTGCCGGTGGAAGGAGCGGGGTCGGGGTTTGTGATCGATCCGAGGGGATTTATTTTGACGAATTTTCACGTGGTGCAGGAGGCGCAGTCGATCGAAGTGGTTTTGGGGGACCAGTCGCGGTATACGGCGAAGTTTATTGGGGCCGATCCGCGGAACGATGTGGCGTTGATCAAGATTGAGCCTAAAGGCAAACCCCTGGTGGCTCTGCCGCTGGGGGATTCTTCGAACTTGCAAGTGGGACAAAAAGTTCTGGCGATTGGGAACCCGTTTGGATTTCAGAGCACTTTGACGACGGGAGTGGTGAGCGCTTTGGGCAGGACGGTACAGACCAGTCAGACGACTTATATTGATGAGGCGATTCAGACGGATGCGGCGATCAATCGCGGAAATTCGGGCGGGCCTTTGATTAATTCGCGTGGCGAGGTGATTGGGATCAATTCGGCGATTTATACGCCGAGCGGGACGACCGCGGGGATCGGGTTTGCGATTCCCGTGAATACGGCGAAGAGGATTGCGCATGATTTGATGACGGAAGGACGGGTGCGGCAGGCGTTCATGGGCGTGCAGTCTTTGGAATTGGGCGGGTGGCTAGCCGAGGCGCTGGATTTGCCGGTGAAAGAAGGATTGCTGGTGGAAGAAGTGACGCGCGGCGGGCCTGCGGCTACGGCCGGGTTGCACGGCGGGGACAAAGAGGCGATGGCTGGGATGCGGCGAATTACGATCGGCGGGGACGTGATTGTGGCGATTGATGGGCAGAAAGTGGCGAACCAGTTTGATATGAATGTGATTTTGAATCGGAAGCGGCCTGGGGATACGGTGAGTGTGGCTGTTTATCGGGGTGGGAAGAAGATGGAGATACCGGTGAAGTTGGGGGAGAGGTCGGGGAAGTGAGAAGAAGGAAGAAGTGAAGTAAAGAAGCAAGGAAGTAAGGAGAAAAACGAAGAGGGATGGGCAAGCCCCTCCCCTACGAGTTCGGTTTATTTTGAAAACTCAGCGCGAAATTCCTGGCGCTGAGATTCGGTGAGAGAAAACCAGCATTCGGCTATGTCGCGGACACGTTCCAGTCCTGCTTGCATTTCCGCGTGCTTGGATTCCAGAACGTCGGCGTTGGCGTCTGCGGGGACGTAGATGGGCGGGGCGAAAAGAATTACGGCGCGGGCGAAGGGGGCCGGCAGAAGAAAATGGTCCCAGGTTTTATCGAAAGTTTTGCCGCGGCTAACGCCGATGTGGAAGACCAGGACAGGGCAGCCGGTTTTTCTGGCTAGCATGACCGGGCCGGGCTTGGCGATGTAACGCGGGCCGCGCGGGCCGTCGATGGTGAAGGCGCAGTCTACGCCTTCTTCGAGGCGGCGGGCCATTACGGCGAGGCCGCGGAGACCGCCGCGGGAAGAACTTCCCTGGGCTGTGCCGAAACCAAGCCATTCGATTACCTTGCGAGTCCACTGGCCGTCGAAGGCGGTCGTGTTCATCACCACCACGCCGTGATTGCGGTGCCACCAGACAATCGGAATGATGACGCGGTGCCAGAAGGCCCAGATGCAGCGCTTGCCGCTAGCGTGAACGTGCTCGGCGTTCTGCCAGCCGAGAACTTCGTAACGCAACGTGGGTCCCAAAATGCGAATCACACTGTAGACCGCGGCGGCGATGATGGGAATTTGGATGCGGCGCGACCAAGGAAGATCTGGGAGGCGGGTGTCGTAGTGGGCGCTGACGGGTTCCGGCGCGTTATTTTGGGCGGAATTCTGCGCGGGATCGGGGAGTGCGGTGCCGGTCGCGTCAGGTGCGGTCATCGGATTTGGGCGCGCCTGCGAAGCGGGCAGCGTGACGTATAGTATAGCGGGAGTTTCTCGAAGGGCTTGCGGGAGACGGATTGAGCGTGTTGCTTCGACTGCCTAGGCGCGAATCGCCGCGAATTTGGCGAGTGTGCGCCGGGGTGTGCGCGATCGTGTGCGCGGCGATCCTGATGGCCCGCGCGGCGAATCCCGATCAACCGGTGGGCGATGCGGTGGGCATAATTGATGGGGACGAGATCTCCGTTACGGGCCCCGTGACCATGGAGGTGGTTGCCGGGCAAACGAAAACCATTTTGCGAAGCGGAAGCGATGTGCGCGTGAAGTCCGGGCGGGCGCGGATCAGCCTGCTGGAAGGCGGACAAATTTCCATTTGCGGGCCGGCGCATCTTTCGCTGTTGAAGGCCGGCGGATCGCTGACGGTGGCGCTGGAGAGCGGTGTGATTCACGTGCGGATAGATCGGGAACCGGGGTTGACGGTTTACACGGCGCAGATTCAGGGGCAGCCAGTGGCGATTGGAGATGAACCGCGAGAGCTGCTGGTGGGGTTTGAAAGCTCCGGATTGATGTGTATTCGCACGTATCGCGGCGCGATGCGGCTGGAAAATCAGCTGAACGGGCAGAGCGTGATGGTGCCGCAGGGCGGAGACGTGCTGCTGACGAACGGGCAGATTGAGTCGTTGCGAACCGGGGCGGGACATTGCAGCTGCGACTTGCAGATTGCGGATGCTCCGCGAATTCCTCCGGCGGGGCCCGGCAGAACGGCGGCTTCCGATGAAAGTGCGAGGACGGAGCTCGAGGGGAATGCAGCGGATTCAGCGGCAGGCGATGAAAAGCCGGCCTCGAAGGAAGAGCCGATATACGAGGTGATTTTGCCGCCGCTGCGATATGACGCTAATGCGAAGGTACAGCCGGAACCGGACCCGCGATTGATGGTGATTGTGCGGCGCGTGCGGGTTCGGCCGACGCTGGTATTTCAGGGGCGAGTGGAAGGAGAGCGTCCGGCTACGATTGCCGCTGCGGCGCCGTCTGCGCCCCAACCGCCGGCGGCGAAGGCGCCCGCGAAGACAACGCCTCCGGCCCAGGGCTCTGTTATGGATCGTATGCGCACGTTTTTTCGGCGTTTGTGGTCGAAAGGCTCGTGAGTCCCTGCCGTATGATCCAGCGTCTGGCCGCAGCTAACTCTTAAGAGGAACAGCCGGTTGTCCTGTCCGAATGTTCAGTATGAAAACTGTCCCGCAGTCATCTTCCGGCACGAGGGGGTTCGTGTTAGGTTTGCAAATAGCCAACAAAGGCGCGGCGGGCTCCCCTTGGGGTGATGTGCATTCAAAAGTCGAGCGTGGGGGATTCTCGCGGCTGGGGACGCAGATGAAAAGCGGAATCAAACACAGACTTGTGCGCAGTCATCTGTCCACAATGCTCTTGACGGCCTGCTGCTCCTGGGCATTGAGCGGATGTTCGGGCTTATCAGGCGGCCCCAATACGGGGCCAGGCAAAGACACTACACCGCCAACCACACCCTCGAATCTGACGGCGACGGCAACCTCAGCAGTGCAGATCAATCTGACTTGGACGGCTTCGACAGACAGTGTGGGAGTAACCGGGTACCAGGTGGAAAGGTGCCAGGGGGTGGGATGCGCGAATTTTGCCCCAGTTGCGACTCCGAGTGCGACGTCGTTTAGCGATGCGGCGCTGACCGGATCGACTTCGTACTCCTATCGCGTGCGGGCGACAGATGCCGCTGGGAACTTGAGCGCGTATTCCACGGTGGCGACGGCCAGCACGTTGGCACCGACCTTCATGGCTCCTGCGAATGCTGTTGCGGTCGCGGCAGGGAACACGCAGGTCAATGTGACATGGAGCGCGGCCGCGGAGAGCGGGGGAACGATTAGCCAGTATTTAGTGGAGCGATGCGCGGGAACGGGCTGCTCGAGTTTTGTGCAAGTGGGCATGTCGGCGACAACCGCCTTCAGCGATACGGGATTGACCGGCTCGACGAGCTACAGCTATCGGGTGCGGGCCACTGATGCGGCGAACGACCTGAGCGCGTATTCGAACACCGCGACGGCTACGACGGCAGCGCCAACGTTGACGGCCCCTGCGAATCTCGTGGCGACGGGGGCTTCCGGCACTCAGATTAATCTCGCTTGGGCGGCTTCGACGGAAATTGGCGGGACGATCAGCGCGTATCTGGTGGAGCGCTGCCAGGGCGCGGGCTGCGCGAACTTTGTGCAGGTGGGAACGTCCGCGACGGCGTCGTTCAATGATACGGGATTGGCGTCTTCGATGACTTACAGCTATCGCGTACGCGCCACGGATGCATCGGGCGACCTGAGCCCTTATTCAAACATAGCGAACGCAACGACGCCTGGAGCAAATCTGCCGACGGCCCCTGCAAACCTGACGGCAACAGCGGCGGGGCCAACGCAGATCCATCTTGCGTGGACGGCGGCGACGGAGACGGGCGGAACGATAAGCCAGTACTTGGTGGAGCGCTGCGCGGGAGCAGGTTGCACTAATTTTGTGCAAGTGGGAACTTCGGCGACGACTTCTTACAACGACACGGGGTTGAACGGATCCACAAGTTACACGTATCGCGTGCGTGCGACCGATGCGGCGAACGACCTGGGGCCGTATTCGAACACGGCGACGGCAACTACCGCGGCTCCAACACTGACTGCGCCGGCTACTTTGACTGCGACGGCGGCTTCCAGTTCGCAAATCAATCTCACCTGGACCGCTTCCACGGAAACGGGCGGAACGATCAGCCAGTACCTGGTCCAGCGGTGCCAGGGAACGGGCTGCACGAATTTTGCGCAGGTGGGAACGTCCGCGACGACTTCTTACAGCGACACGGGATTGACCGCGTCCGCGACATATTCCTATCAGGTGCAAGCCACGGATGCGGGCGGCGACCTGAGCGCTTTTTCTAACGTTGCCATAGCAACGACGCCAGTGGCGAGCAATATCTCGGTGTCCATTACGCCGCTGCGAGGCGGCCTGACGCTTTCGCAGACGCTGTTATTTACGGCGACCGTGACCAACGATGTGGGCGCGGCAGGGGTAACGTGGAGTAACAGCGGGGGAGCGCTCTCGGGGACGACGCTTACGACAGCAACGTTCTCATCGACTACGGCGGGATCGTTCACCATCACGGCCACGAGCAATGCCAACAATACGAAATCGGCTTCAGCAACGATTGGCGTAACGAATTTGAGCGGCATGTACACGTACCACAACGATCTTTCGCGCGACGGCGTGAACTCGCAGGAGTACGCGCTGACGACGGCGAACGTCGCGACGGCTACGTTTGGGAAATTGTTTTCGTGCCCGACGGATGGGGCGATGTATGCGCAGCCGCTGTGGGTGGCGAATTTGCCGATTGCGGGCGGAACGCACAACGTAGTTTTCGCGGCGACGACACATGACTCGGTGTTCGCTTTCGACGCGGATGCGAATCCCTGCGTGCAGTACTGGAAAACGTCCTTGCTGGGGAGCGGCGAGACGTGGGTGTCCAATTCGGATGTGGGAACGGGCGATATTCAGCCGGACGTCGGAATCATCGGCACGCCGGTGATTGATCCTTCGACGAACACGATTTATGTGGTGAGCAAGAGCAAGACGAGCGGAACGAGTTGCACGCCGGCGGCTTCCTGTTTCCAGCGGCTGCACGCGCTGAGTTTGATCGATGGGAGCGAGAAATTTGGCGGGCCGACGAATATTTCGTCGGCGATCAGCGTGCCAGGGACGGGAGACGGTTCCTCTGGCGGCAACGTGACGTTCAATACGCTGCGGGAGAATCAGCGGCCGGGACTCGTGCTTTCTGGCGGCATAATCTACGTTACGTGGGCATCGCATGGGGATAACGGGCCTTATCACGGATGGGTGCTGGGCTTCAGCGCATCTACGATGCAGCTGGTGGCCACGTTCAACTGCAATCCGAATGGAAGCGACTCGGGGATCTGGATGTCGGGAGGCGCGCCGTCGGTGGACGCGTCGGGGAATTTGTATTTCCTTACGGGGAACGGAACGTTTGACGCCGCGTCCGGCGGTTCGGATTACGGCGACAGCACTGTGAAGCTGAGCACTTCGGGCGGGCTGGCCGTGGCGGGATACTTTACACCTGCTGACCAGCAAAATCTGGAAAACGGCGACACGGATCATGGATCGGGAGGGGCGGCAATTCTGGTGGACCAGCCAGCGACCGCGCCGATCCAGCATCTGATGATTGGCGGGGGAAAAGAAGGAAATATGTTTATGCTGAACCGCGACAGCCTGGGCGGGTATGGGGCGAACTTCACGCCAAACGATTCGAACGTGGTGCAGAAATTCTCCGTGGGGAACGGAATTTTCTCGACGGCTGCGTTTTTTAATAATGGGCTGTATGTTGCGGGCGCTGGCGGGCACTTGAACTTGTTCGTGTTCAATACCACCACGGGGCAATTCAACACGTCGGCAGCGTCGCAGTCGCCTGCCTCGTTCGGATTTCCGGGTGCCACGCCTTCAGTTTCCGCGACGGGGACGACTAATGCGATCGTGTGGGCCATGAACAACAATGCGTACTGCACGCAGCAGTCTTCCTCGTGCGGGCCTACGGTTTTGCACGCTTATGATGCGACGAACCTGGCGACGGAATTGTGGAACAGTTCACAAACCGCGAGTGATGCGGCGGGGAATGCGGTGAAGTTTACGGTGCCGACGGTCGCGAATGGAAAGGTGTATCTGGGGACGAGAGGGAATGATACGGGGAACGGTGGGACGACTGTGCCGGGCGAAGTCGATGTTTATGGGTTGAAGCCGAATTGAGTTTGGATTCTGCCGAGAGGAAAACG
This sequence comes from Candidatus Acidiferrum sp., assembly GCA_035313865.1. Classification (GTDB taxonomy): domain Bacteria; phylum Acidobacteriota; class Terriglobia; order Acidiferrales; family UBA7541; genus Acidiferrum. The sequence goes on along the minus strand of DATFZY010000170.1, from coordinate 4,898 downwards.
GGCTCTTCGATTTGGTTTTGTCGAAAGGCCTTCTTATTTTGGAGCGGAATATTTTTCGAACGAGCTTGAAAAACTTCTACATACCTTCGTAGTTGGGGCCGCCGCCCCCTTCGGGGACTACCCAATTGATGATCTGATAGGGATCAGCAATATCGCAGGTTTTGCAGTGGACGCAGTTGGCGGCGTTGATTTTTAGTTTTACGGCGCCGCTCGATTCTTTGGCCATTTCGTAGACCGCCGCGGGACAAAAATACTGACAAGGGTTGCCGTATTCCTCGACACATTTCGTGGAGCAGATATTGGTGTCGAGGACGTGGAGATGGCACGGCTGGTCTTCCTCGTGGCGCGTGCCGGAGTGATAGACGTCGGTGAGGCGGTCGAAAGTCAGTTTGCCGTCGCCTTTGAAACGCTCGGGCGCTGAACGGCCGTTGATTTTTTTATAGGCTTTGTAGCCTTCATGATTGCGCATCGGATCAATGAGGCCGCGGCCGCCGGTGATTTGCTGGATGGCAGTGTGAAAGAATCCGGCGAAGAGGCCGTGCTGAAAGGATTGGTGGAAGTTGCGGACTTGCCAGAGTTCTTTTTTGATGTAGCTTTGCTCGACTTTTTCCGGGAAGGTTTTTAACGTTTTCGCAGACGCGTCGCCTGTTTTCAAGGCCTCGAAGATCGTTTCGGCGGCCAGCATGCCGCTCTTCATCGCCATGTGTATGCCCTTCAGGCGCTGCGAATCGAGAAAGCTGCCGGAGTCGCCGATGATGAGCGCGCCGTCAACATAATTGCGGGGCATCCCGTACCAGCCGCCGTAGGGGATGGATTTTGCGCCATAGCGGACGAGTTTGCCGCCTTCGAGAATGTTTTGCAGGAACGGATGCGTCTTCCAGGTTTGAAACGCCGCGTGAGGATCGAATTGCGGGTCAGCGTATTCGAGCGCGACGACGAGACCGATGGAGAGGCGATTGTTTGAGAGGCCGTAAATCCAGCCGCCGCCGTACATGTCGGTGGAAACAGGCCAGCCTAGTGTGTGGGCAACGTAGCCGGGCTGGACGCGATCCGGCTGGATGTCCCAGAGTTCTTTGACGCCGATGCCGTAGGTTTGCGGGTTGATGTTTTCCAGTTGTTTTGTGGCAACGAGATCTTTTGTGAGCGAGCCACGGGGGCCTTCGGCGAGAACGGTGATTTTGGCGCGGAGTTCGTAGCCGGGTGTGAAGTTGTCTTTGGGCTTGCCGTTTTTGTCGAGGCCTTTGTCTTCTGTGATTACGCCGGCGACTCCGTCGCCCTCGTAAATTAATTGCGCGCCGCCGAATTCTTTGAAGACGTTGACGCCTGTGGCTTCGACGAGGCCGCCGAGCCATTTTGTGATTTTGCTGAGCGAGACGACGTAATTGCCTTTGTTCTGGAATGGCGGCGGAGTGATGGGCGCGCGGAAGCTCGAGTTTTTCGTGAAGAGGAGAGCGGCGGAATCGGTGACGGGAGTGTCGAGAGGGGCGGACTTTTCAAAACCAGGGACGAGTTCGGCGAGCGCTTTGGGATTCATGATCGCGCCGGAAAGTTGATGAGCGCCGATTTCGCGCCCTTTTTCAAGTACGTAGATATTTTCCGAGGACAAGGGCGGCTTGGCGCCGGAGTCGTTGTGTTTTTTTATGAGATTGGCGAGATGCAGGGCGCAGGAGAGACCCGAAGGACCTGCGCCGACGATCAGAACATCGGCTTCGAGTTGTTCGCGCTGGATGGTCATGGCCTATGCGATTCTAGCAAAATCAAAATTGTGGGTTCATGTCTAGCGAAGTTTCTGAAACTCATCAAGCGTTATACCCAATTGCCGCAGGATTTGATTGAAGAGAGGCGGTCCAATTTCCTCACCTTCATGGACGGGAATTTGTCGTGACTCGACCGTCCGGATGATTCCATCTAGAGTGACTGCCTTTTTGCCGTTTGAGTATAAATCCTAAGACTCGAGCGACACGCTGAAACTCGCGTGCCCTGGCGCTAGGCATTAACTATCTCAGTGGTGTCTGCGGGGAGTTCTAGACCCTTTTCTCGATATTCATCCTGGACCATGCTGAAGACATTAGAGAGTTCTGCAAGTGCTTCCTCGCGCGTCTTCATGAGAGCGTAGCAAGCGGGGAGTGCGGGAATTTCCGCCACCCAGCCGGAACCATCTTCCTGGCGGTAGAGAATGATTTTGTAGTCTTCAAATTTCATGGCGTGCCAATAGTATAGACGAGACGCCCGGGTTCCGGGCATGTGTAATCAGGAATACCTCGGCCCGTGGTGTGGGGTTGAAGGAATCGCCAAGCCAGATTCGGGACGCTGCATCAATGCCCCAACCCCTCCCCCTGGGTTTTCATAAGTGTTCATTCTAAAGACAGTTGAAGTCCTTTGTTTCGATACACTTTTGGAAGTGTTGATTCTAAACGCTCTACAAAATTCGTCCAGCGTTTAAACGGGATCTGCACCCCCTTGGACGGGCTTAAGAAATTCAAAATCCGCACCCTTGCGAGAAACAAAACCGCAAGGGATACGGCCACCGGCCAACAGGATTAAGTCTTTGGCGGTTGCTGTTGCAGTGAAACGAAGAAAACGTCGTAGGCTGTCCGGCCCACATGCGTTGGGTCAGCGTCGCCAACGTCAACCCCGGCCTTGTAGCGGAAAACGTTACCGTACTGGTCAACTCTCCGGCTCAACGTGTCGTGTAGGCTGATGGAGACCACGCCCAGAGAAGGGAGCGTATGAAGTTCTCCTGGTTGTGAGACCCCGTCATGGTTTGCGTCGATCCACAGCCGCAGATGAGGGTAGATCGCGTCGCGGGAATCTATAATCCCGTCGCCATTGCCACCATTCGCTGGCAGGTCATAAACGGCCAAGGCTAGGAAGCCATTAGGGTCTGGGGAAGGCGGCTGCGGCGTGAAATTGCCGAACAGTTGTTTGCCGTCATGAACCAACCCATCCGCGCCGGGTAGCGCCAAGAAGGCATTATCTGCACCCGAGGCCGTCCAAGCAATCTGTATAGGATGGCCTGTTCCTGAAATATCGAACACAACCCCACCAGCCGCACTCGTCAGGGAAAAACCTTCGCCACCGACATCGATGATGACCGGCGAATTGCCTGTACACCATGGGTCCTTCTGGTTGCAGCCGGGCGCGAGACATGTACCACCATCACATATTACGCTACCGCAGCAATCGCTGTTCGTCCCGCAGGTTCCTCCTGTAGTTGAGCAGGCTCCGCACGTTCCGTTTGAACGTGCAATGAGTCCGGTGCAACATGGTTCGTTATTAGCGGATGGCGAGCCGGCCGGGATGCAGCAATTGGAATCGTTCGCCGCCTCTGGGTATGTATCCCCAGTACACGTTACATCACAACCGCCCGGTTTCGCTGCGCCGCACGGCAAAGGTGTGTTGACTATGCTTTGGATGCCTGTGGAACTTGATACCGCCACAACCACGTTCATTATGTCCGTAGTAGAGTTCGTGCAGCATGTAGGGCAGGGGTCATTCTCTGTGTTAAACGTAACGCATTGGGACGCCCCTATTTGGGCGTCCGGCCCCTTGAAGGGCAGTAGGGCGAGGACGCCGACAAACATGACGAGTCGAAGTACGCTGATGAGTGCTTTTTTCATGGTGGCTCCTTTCCAATGTAAGCTACTTGCCCGGTGGCCAATTCTGATCCCGGTTGCCTGGAAAATATCTGGCTCGATCCATATTCGTAAATTGTCCGGGGTGGTTCGGATCGGGAACGCCAAAACCATCCAGATCAGTCCAGCGCATCCCATCTACGAAGTAGGCGAGAAGTCGTCGTATCGCAACCCTTGTGACCTGCGAGAAGGCTAGCTTCTCTTCAACGCGAGACTGCATTGCATCGACGTAGTCCGTGACTGGAATGACAAGCGTTTGCCCCGGTGCAAGCAAAACGGGCTGCTTGGCAGGCTCCGGCATGAGTTTCTGACCATGGCTTGCGTAAGAGTCAACTTCGGGCCGCTGGCCAAGCGTCATGTTGTACGTCGTTATAGGTTGTGCGGCACTGCCGTCCCCAGTATCAGGGAAATAGAGTTCGATCTCGGCACGAACGATTACCTTGTCAGTCCGGTTCGTGAGGGAAATAGACATATTTCTCAGCCAGTCTTCATCTGCCTGAAATGGCGTCGCAAGCTTAACCACGCGCGCACCTGCCGTGCTCTCTCCAGGCTGAATCTGCTGGCCCCCCACCGTCACCTTGGTTATAGTCACTGCGTCCACTTGGTATTGTGTCTCGATGTACACCATTTTGGTTCCCAGAGATTTTCCAGGTGTAGCTGCGGCGACAGGCGTAATCCGCCCGTCAAACAATCCTGAAACGATGAGCGAACAGGCCAGCGCGACAAACATGGCGGTGACCATTAGCTTTACGTGTTTCTCGTGCATCATAAGATTCCTCCTTGCATAGTGTGTGAACCGCGTTATGGGGTTGTGTGGTCCGGGGCTAATGCGGCGATCTTTTTTTCAATGGCGGTCAGGACCTGGGTTTCCTGGTCTGGCTGGAGCTTGCCCACCCAAACATCAGTCACGACACCCGCGTCATTAATAAGCAGAAGCGTCGGCGTTCCCCTTACTCCCAAAGTATTCAGGGGGACTTGCCTTACTTCGTCAACATGCACGCCCTCACCCTTAAGGTATTCTTTGCCTTCAGAAACCGGCTGAGGCAGCACGGCCACCATTTTCACATCAGTCCCGGTTCCGCCCAGTTTGCGGTAGAAGGGAATACTATCTTTGCAGAAGTGACACGTCGTCGAGATGGCCATGACGAGCGTGCGATGATTTTTCGCCCAGTCCACTCCGAGTAGACTGGCGTCGATGTTCTTGCCCTGAGTTAGCTCTGGCGCAGACGGATTCACCGTTAGCACCGGTTTAGGTCGGGGCAG
>DATFZY010000169.1:0-17205 GCA_035313865.1 Candidatus Acidiferrum sp. | reverse complement strand
CAGGCGGACGCTTACCTGACAGCACTAATCATTTTTGTGGCACCAGTGGTTGCTCTTCCCGAATTTCTCGCGAAATACCGCCTGCACGGCGCGAACCTCTTTCAGGGAAATGCTGGCGGGCCGTCGCGGCGCGCCATCGAGAACCGCATGGCCATGCGGGCCGGACTCATTACGGGAATTCGAGGCTGGCTCGAACACCATCAGCATGATCTGGGTACCAAAGACTTACGCGCGTACCTGAAACAATGGACGAAAGCGCAGGAACTGGACCAGTTCGCGCTCCGCCAGCCCGGACGCTGGAAATACTTCCGGCATCTGTTCGAATACCCCCGTCTCTACCGGGATATCATGTCCACGAGGCATCGGCTTTATGGCTACGTTCGTGCGTTCAGCACTCTGATCCTGGGTTATGATCATCTGCATCTGCTGGATGACTTTCGAAGAGGATACAAAGAGATGTTCAGCCAGGCATTTGGAGCGGGGCTGCCTTCGGAAGAAAGGAAGCATGCAGCTGCAAAGAGCTAATACATGACGGCAGCTCCGCAAAATATTTCAGGTGCGATCCCGGCCCTAACTGAACTCGAGAGCGGTGTGGCGCGCGGATTGGCTTCTCCGGAATGCCCCGCGTGCGCAAACGTGTGCCGCAATTCTGCCGTTGAACGGTACGGGAAGTATGAATTGTTTCATTGCGCAGCTTGCGATTTGCAGTTTTGGGAGCCGCGCGTGATGCCGGACGCGCGCTGGTACGAACAGATGTACGGTGGCCGTGATGAAAACGTGATGCCGCTCGAACCCGGCCACAAGTATTTTCTGAGTGATTCTTTGACGCCTGGACGGGGCGAGTTGCTGGATATTGGCTGCGGCACGGGAAATTTTCTCGCAGCGGCGCGGACCGCGGGGTACACCGTGACGGGCACGGAACTCGATCGCAATGCGGCGCAATTCGCGAAGAAGCAACTCGGTTTGCCCAGAGTGCTGGGGCTGACGATTTCGGAATTCGCCGAAAAATATCCGGGCGAAAAATTCGATGTCGTCACTTTTTTTGAGGTGCTGGAACACCAGGCCGTTCCGCTGGATTTTTTAAGCGGGGTCAAGGCCTGCCTGAGGTCTCGCGGCTATATCGCTTTGAGCGTGCCCAATCGGGAGCGCTGGCTTACCGGCCCGGATGTTCTGGATTATCCGCCAAATCATTTTCTGCGCTGGAATGCTGCCGCCTTGCGGAATGTGTTGGGAGCAAACGGCTTCGAGGTTCTTTCCGTGCGTCAGCAGCCCGCCGGAGTCGTGCACACGGCGCAGATGATCAATATGTCTCTGCGCACGGGAATGTCGGCGAAGACCGCGGGGAATGGTTCGGCGAGTTTTCGCGACGTGATGCAAATGGCGCCTGAAGAGGCTTCCGCGGTGCTGCAAGCAGCTCCTTCGCCGCGCCATCGCGCGATGCAAATGCTCGGCCACCTTAAATACACCGCGTGCTTGCCGGTTGCCGTTGCGGCATATCCCTACATCCGGATGCGCGGCTATAAGGGGACTTATTTGTATCTTTTGGCTCGGCTTATAAAATAAGAGCGCACCCCAGGCGGAGAATCGTGAAAATATGTTGGCTTGGCCGCCGAAACGCGGGCGGCAAGAAAGAGCGCACATGAAACGCGCACTCATTACGGGAGTTACCGGACAGGACGGCTCGTACCTTGCGGAATTGCTGCTTTCCAAGGGCTACGAAGTTCATGGAATTATTCGCCGGGCGAGCACTTTTAATACGAAGCGCATCGACCACATTTATCAGGATCCGAACGAGGCGAGCACGCGGCTCTTTCTACACCACGGCGATTTGTCGAGCTCCGAATGGATTTTGAATATGGTGTACAGCTACGCGCCGGATGAGCTTTATCATCTTGCGGCGCAGAGCCACGTGCGCGTGAGTTTCGACATGCCGGAGTACACGGGCGATGTCACCGGACTGGGCACGATGCGGCTGCTCGAAGCGATTCGCAGAGCGGGTTGCAAGACGCGGTTCTATCAGGCGTCCAGTTCGGAGATGTTCGGCTCCGCGGCTCCGCCGCAAAGCGAAATGACGTTGTTTCAGCCACGCAGCCCGTATGCCGCGGCCAAAGTGTATGCCTACTGGATGACGCGGATTTACCGCGAGGGCTACCAGCTTTTTGCGAGCAACGGGATTTTGTTCAACCACGAAAGCCCGCGGCGCGGCGAAACGTTTGTGACGCGCAAGATTACGCGCGCGGTTGCGGCCATCGTCGCGGGCAAGCAGGACCATCTGTTTCTTGGCAATCTTGACGCGCGGCGCGACTGGGGCTACGCGCCGGAGTACGTGGAAGCGATCTGGAAGATGCTGCAGCGAGAAACCGCCGAAGATATTGTCATCGGCACGGGCGAAGCGCATTCGGTGCGCGAATTCGTGGAAGAGGCGTTTTCTTACGCGGGGCTGGATTGGCGCAAGCACGTGAAGACGTCAGAGCGTTATATGCGTCCGCTGGAAGTGGATTGCCTGATTGCGGATACGCGCAAAGCGCGCGAGAAACTTGACTGGGAGGCGCGCATTGGATTCAGCGATCTTGTTGCGATTATGGTGGATGCGGATCTGGAAGGTGCGGGGCTCGTTCCAGTGGGCCGCGGGCGCGCGATTCTGGAAAAGAAATTCAGCCATTGGAATCACTGGCAGAATTCGGTGACGCGCGTGATGGAGGCAGTGGAAGGGCAGGCTTCGCAGCACTGAGGGTGGAGATGGGTCTTTGGGAAAAGCGGCGGGTGGTGTTGAGCGGCGGCAACGGGTTCCTCGGGTCGTTCGTAGTGGAACGATTGCGGGCCGCGGGCTGCTCGGAAATTCACACGCCGCACAGCAGCGAATACGATCTGCGTGAAAAATCCGGGGCGCTGCGGCTGTATAAGGATTTGCGGCCGGATGTTTTCATTCATCTTGCTGCCGTGGTTGGCGGAATCGGCGCGAACCGGGGGAATCCTGGACGATTTTTTTACGACAACGCCGTGATGGGCATCAACGCCATCGAGGCAGGGCGCATCGCCGGGGTCGAGAAGTTCGTTTGCGCAGGAACCATCTGCTCGTACCCCAAATTCACGCCCGTTCCGTTTCGCGAGGAGGATTTCTGGAACGGGTATCCGGAAGAGACGAACGCGCCTTACGGGCTCGCGAAAAAGATGCTGCTGGTGCAGTTGCAGGCTTACCGGCAGCAGTACGGGTTCAACGGGATCTACCTTACGCCGGTGAATTTGTATGGGCCGCGGGACAATTTTGACCTCGAAAGTTCGCACGTGATACCGGCGCTCGTCCGGAAATGCTGGGAGGCGAAGGAAGCGCGGGCTGCGGAGATTACCGCTTGGGGAACGGGCAGCGCGACGCGCGAATTTTTGTACGTGGAAGACGCGGCGGAGGCGATCGTTCTAGCGGCGGAGAAGTACGAAAAGCCGGAGCTCGTTAACCTGGGGTCTGGCGAAGAGATCAGCGTGCGCGACCTGCTGGAATTGATTCGCTCGCTGACGGGGTACCAGGGTGGGGTGCGTTGGGATGCTTCCAAGCCTGACGGGCAGCCCCGGCGGTGCCTGGATACTTCGCGGGCGCTGGCCGAATTCGGGTGGAGGGCTAAAACCTCCTTGCAGGACGGATTGCGGAAGACCATCGCTTGGTATGAAAACGAGGTTGGGAGCAAGTCACATACTCGGGTTGTTTAACGGGCCAAGGCAGCAAAGACAGTGGTCCTGGACTTGAGAGTTGCCGCCAACGAAGGGGGCCCCTCCCCCCGTTTTGTATAAGTGTTGATTCCACAGATAGTTAAAGTCCTTTGTTTTGATGCACTTTCGTAAGTGCTCATTCTAAAGGCACTTGGGGCTATCTTTGCAAGTCACGCCTTTCCGTTGTGAGTCCGGTGTCTCCTCTTTGGGTTGCCGGTGAGCGATCGGGGCAAATGAGCGACGGCAGGGTTCACTTTTTGGGGTAGGCAAGTTTGTGCTACCTAAAAGCAAGAACGCCAGCAGGGATGCTGGCGCTACGTGTCCCAGGAACAGTCTTCTACAGAGGAAAGCATACGCACTTAGTAGTGATTTGTCAAGTGGAACGTGCGATAAATTTTAGGGCAAAGCGGTTGGCTGGAACTTGTTGGGTTTGTATGCGCCAATGGCGGCGCGCGCCAAAGCGAAGGCCGAAGTCGCGGAGATGTCGTAGACTTAGACTGGGGGACATCCGGGAACTGGCGCGACCTCTTTAGCGAGAGATGACCAAAGCTGACGGACCTTTTACAGCCGATGGCAAAGCCTTTTGTCAGCGTACTGATTGATACGTATAACCACGAGCGCTTTATTGAGAAAGCGATTGTGAGCGTGCTAGAGCAGGATTTTCCGGCGGGGGAGCGGGAAATTCTTGTGGTGGATGACGGGTCAACGGATCGCACGGCGGAAATTGTTCGCAAATTCGGGCCACATTTGAAACTGCTTCAGAAGGCGAACGGGGGGCAGGCTTCGGCTTTTAATGCGGGGATTCCGGAGTGAAGAGGAGAGCGCGACCAGTATGAGCAGGGATGCAGCACAAGCGCCGACTGCAGATGCAACGATTGCTCCAGAAGAGCGCGAGCCGCAAAAGGATACCGACCTCAGTATAGGGAGGCGTTCTCCGGCAACCGGAGGGCGTGTACCGGAATTAGATGGTCTCCGCGGCCTGGCAATCTCGTTGGTGATTGTTTGCCACTACGTAGGGGGCGCAGTGCACGCGCCTTTAGGATTCTGGATGCACCACCTGCTGAGTGTGCTGGCCGTGGGGTGGAGCGGCGTGGATCTGTTCTTTGTTTTGTCAGGATTTCTGATTGGAGGAATCCTTCTTGATGAACGGAAATCGCCGCGCTATTTTTCAACGTTTTACGCGCGGCGCGTGTATAGGATTTTCCCGATCTACTACCTGTGGCTGGGGATTTTTGCCTTACTGGCGGCCGGGGCGTTGTGGCTGGCGCCCGGGCGATATGCGGTGGAGACGAAGGATCTGACGCAGCTTCCCTACTATCTGCTATACCTGCAAAATATGAGATACGCACTGACACCATTTCAGTGGATCTGGCTGAGCGTGATGTGGTCGCTGGCGGTGGAGGAGCAGTTTTATCTGGTGGCGCCGCCGCTGATCCGTTTTTTTTCGGAGCGCAAGGTGTTGGTCATCCTGTTGGGGACGATGCTGGTAGTGCCCGTTCTCCGGGTGATTGCGTTGCGATTTCTTCCGGACGGGACCTTTGTCGCAGTGCTGGCGACGCCATGCCGGGCAGATGCGCTGGCAGCGGGAGTGCTGCTTGCGATTGTTTGGCGCAAACAATGGTTCCGGGATTTCCTGGCGAGCCGGCCGGGGTTCTTGAAGAGGTCGCTGTTGATTTTGGCATTGGGCTTCGCGGCGCTGCTGTGGTGGCTGGCACATCCAATTAACGTGGTGACCGTAACGATCGGCTACACGTGGCTGGCAATTTTTTATAGTTGTCTTCTGCTTACTGCAATTTCGCAGCCGCAGGGACGGTTGGCGTCGATAATGCGTGTGAAGTGGCTGCGGCGACTGGGAATGATTTCTTACTGCGTCTATCTAGTGCACGCGACGATTAACCAGTTTGCGCACCGGCTGATTCTGCATGATGCGCCGGAAGTTTATAATTTGGCGGGCGTCGGAGTGACGCTGCTGGCTTTAGCGATGAGCCTGGCGGTGGCTTCGATGTCGTGGAAATTCTTCGAGAAACCGCTGCTGATGAGGGGCCACAGATATCAGTATTGAATTGATGGGCCTGTTCGGGCAGTTCACGGTCGGAACGATTGGGCTGATGAGGGCGTCGTACAATTTGGAGAGAAAAGCCAGCGTCATGTGGATTGTGAGCAGAGGAAGGTAACGGCGAGCGAGTCGGCAGATGGCAAAGCATCTTATAAGCGTACTGATCGATACGTACAACCACGAACGCTTCATCGAGAAAGCGATCGTCAGCGTGCTGGAGCAGGACTTCCCCGCGGCCGAGCGGGAAATTATCGTAGTGGATGATGGATCGACGGATGGCACGGCGGAAATTGTTCGAAGATTCGAGCCGCAGGTACGGCTGTTGCGGAAAGCGAATGGCGGGCAGGCGTCAGCGTTCAATGCAGGGATTCCGGAGTGCAGGGGGGAAATTGTCGCGTTTTTGGATGGAGACGACTGGTGGGCACCGGGAAAGTTGAAACGCGTGACCGAAGTTCTGGGGTCCGAACCGTCGGTGGGCTTGCTGGGACACGGAATTTACGAAGCTTTCGCCGATGGGGCGACCCGCACCACTGTTCCTGAAAAGAGCGAACGGCTGCAGCTAAATTCGGTGGCAGCGGCGCGCGTGTTTCGGCTCAGGAAAAGCTTTCTGGGAACAAGCCGCATGATTCTGCGCACGGAGCTCGCGCGGCGCATCCTACCAGTACCCGAAGGTCTAGTTTTCGAAGCGGACGAATATGTGTTCACGCTTGGGGCGCTGATGAGCGAATTGATTATCCTTCGAGATGCGCTGACATATTACGGTATTCATGGCGGTAATTTGTACCTGTCGGGTGGCGGAGGAGCGGGGGGGTTGCGGCGGAAACAAAACGTGATGGAGGAATTGGCACGCGCTCTCCGAAAGGAGCTTCCGGCCAGGGGAGCGTCCCCTGAAGTGGTTTCTTGCGTTGTTGAAACCGTTCAGCTAGAAGCTGACCAGATGCGACTGATGCTGGATGGCGGCGCGCCGTGGGAAACAGTGCGGACGGAAAATAAAATCTATGAAGTGATGCATACGGATGCTCCGAGCTCGCATCGCTTTTTTCGAATGCTAGCGATGGCGCCGGCGATGGTTCTGCCGCCGAGATGGTATTACGGCGGGAGAAGGTGGCTGTCGTCTCGCGGGTGGTATTTGCGTGCGCGCGCGCGATTCTTGCCGGTTCCGAAACTAACGCGGGTCGCCGACGCCGAAGAGTTTAAGGCGTGAGTTTGAGGACCGGCCATCACGTTAGGAACGAGCGCGCGTTCGAATCCCTGATCAGATTGCGCGCCATTGAGCCGACACATACTTCCTATTTTGTGAGACTTCGTTGCGGATTCTAATCGCGATAGGAGTGCCTCGGGCGAAAGAGGCAGGAGCAGCCGGTGTGGTGTTGAATCATGCGGCAGGGCTGGTAAAGCGCGGGCACACGGTGGATTGCTGGTTTCTGGAAGATGTACCCGAGAGTGCGACGGGGCGGAAGCGGTTTGAGGCGTTGCGATTTGCGCGGGGGGTTTCGCGGCGGATTCGGCAAGAGCCGAGAAAATATGATGTCGTGAACATTCACGCGCCGTGGGGATGCGCGTATGGAGCGTGGCGGCGCAGGTCTGGAGCGAAGAGCGGGCCTCCTTATGTCTTGACGATGCAAGGAAGCGAAGAGCGCTATGTCGAGGCGATGCGGGCTGAGCATTGCAAAGGGCGCGCGTGGAATTTCAACTGGAAGAACCGGTTGTGGCATCGTGCTTATCATCAGAGGATGTACGACCGCTCGATAAAGACGGCGGACTACGGGGCAGTTGCGAATCGAGAGGCCTGGATTTGCGCGGAGTTGAAGTACAAGCGAGAGCCTGGTCTTTTTTGGTACGTGCCAAACGGCGTCGAAGAAAGATTTTTCATCGCGCGTGAATTTTCGGAGAAGGCGGCGTGCGAATTGCTTTTCGTGGGCACATGGCTCGACCGAAAAGGCGTTTACTATCTCGCGGACGCTTTTAGTCTCGTAGCGAAGCAAATTCCGAACGCGCGGCTGACGGTGGCGGGATCGTCGGTGCCTGCGGATGACGTGAAGAAGACATTTGCGGCGGAAGTACGCGAGCGAGTGAGAGTGATACCGTTTGTGAAGCGGGAAGAGATTGCGGCAGTGTACGCAGAGCATGATGTTTTTGTATTTCCGTCGCTGGTGGAGGGAATGCCGCTGACTTTGCTGGAAGCGATGGCAACAGGAATGCCGGTGGTTACGACCAACACGTGCGGGATGGCGGATGTGGTGGAGGATGGCGTCAACGGATTGCTTGTTCCCGCGGCGGACGCGGAGAAGCTGGCACGGGGGATTGAACGGCTGTGTGCTTCGATCGATTTGCGAAAACGGCTTGGACTGGCGGGGCAGGAAACGATGCGTCGCTACACTTGGGAGCGGATCGCGGAGAAAATGGAAGCGGTGTTTGTGCTCGCAATGGGAAGCAAGTAAGCAGGCCGCGCCGTTGGAAGAGAGCAAAATGATTTGGGGAAAGATTTGAGATACGTGGTTGTCAGTTTGCCGGGGGAACCGGCTACAGGCGGGGCGGATGCGCCGAAGGACAGTCCCTGGCTTCGGCATTCCGCTTGCGCTTATGTGGGGCTGCGGCCGGCGATGGCGCAGCATACGGCGGAAGAGCACGCGGCGCTGAAGAAATGGGCCGCCGGCATGAAGTGCGTGGTGGAAATCGGAGTGGCCGAGGGAGTTTCGGCGCTGGCGCTGCGAGAAGGGATGGCGGAAGACGCTACGCTTTATCTGATCGATCCATTTCATCTGAGCCGGCTGCCAATTCTGAATTTCATCAAGCGCGTGGCGCGGCGAACTGTTAATGAAAGCCGGCATGGAAAAGTAGTGTGGATCGAAAAATTCAGCCAGGACGTTGCCAAGGATTGGAAAGAGTCGATCGACTTGATCTTGATTGATGGAGATCACGCCGAACCTGCCGTGGAGCGGGATTGGCAGGAGTGGAGCGGATTTGTGAGGCCGGGCGGCACAGTGATTTTTCACGATGCGCGAGTTTTTGAAAAAGGATGGACTACGCCGGACTATGGGCCGGTAAAGTTGGTGAACCGGCTTTTTCGGAATGGTGGCGTTGCCGGCTGGACGATTGCGGAGGAGATTCATTCGCTTTTCATCGCACGGCGAAACAAGTAAAGCCGCGGCGCGAGGCAAGGGCGATACAGAGATTGCATGATCACACTGGGGATTAATTATTCGCAGATGCATGATTCGTCGGCGTGTTTGGTGCGCGACGGGGAATTGGTGTTTGCGGTGGCGGAAGAGCGGATTAGCCGGGCGAAACATGATGCGCGGTTTCCGCAGAATGCGATTCGGGCTTGTTTGGATTTTGCGCGGGTGAAGGCGGAGCAGTTGGACGAGGTGTGTTTTGGGTGGCCGGTGCCGGGGGCGGCGTTTCGGCATGATTTGAAGTGTTACGCTTCGGGGAAAATGAGGGCGACTTATTTGAACGGGCTGAACTCGACGCTGCACTTTATGAGCATGTGGCACCAGGGAGGCGGGGCGAAGCGGTTTGCGCAGATGTTTGGGGAGATGAAGGCGAGGATGCGGTTTGTGGGGCATCATTTGGCTCACGCGATTAGTGCTTACTCCTATTCGGGATTTGCGGATGCGGCCGTCGTGGTGATGGATGGACGCGGGGCGTTTGAGGCGACTTCGATTTGGCACGGACGGGACGGACGACTGGAACACGTTTTGACGATTCCGTTTCCGGATTCGGTTGGATATTTTTACAGCGAGTTTACGGAGTATCTCGGGTTTCAGAGGAACAGTGATGAGTGGAAGGTGATGGGGCTGGCACCGTATGGGCAGGCTGGCGTGGATTTGAGCGCATTTATTGATGCGGACGGGACGCCTTACAAAGTGCATGCGCGGAAGCTGGTTGCGAATGGGTCGGCGCCGTTTGCGGAAATGGTCAGGTTGCTGGGGCCGAGCCGCGTTTCGGAGAGTGGGATTGAGGAGCGGCATAAGGATGTGGCGTACGCGGTCCAAGAAGCTTGCGAGATTGCGATGATGAGCGTGGTAAAGATGGCGGTGGAGAAAACGAAAAGCCGCAACGTTTGTTTGGCCGGAGGAGTGGCGCTGAATTCGAAAGCGAATGGGAAAATTCTTGCTTCGGGCGTGGTGGACAAAATATTTGTGCAGCCTGCGGCTTCCGATGATGGAGTGGCGGTGGGTGCGGCGCTTGCGCCTTATCTGGATAGTGGCAGGCGTTTGCCGATGAGGCCGATGCGGCACGCGTATCTGGGGCCGGAGTTTGACGATGAGGCGATTGAAAGCGCGTTGCGGACTTATAAGTTGAAGTACTCACGGCAGGGGGATGTGGCGGCTACCGCTGCGGAATTGCTTTCGAGCGGGAAAATTCTTGGGTGGTTTCAGGGACGGATGGAGTTTGGGCCGCGAGCGCTAGGGAGCCGGTCGATTTTGGCTGACCCACGAGATCCGGAGATGAATGCGAAGGTTAATAACGCGGTGAAATTTCGAGAGTGGTGGCGGCCGTTTGCGCCTTCGATGAAAAAGGAAGCGGCGGCGGAATATCTGGAAAGCGCGGGGGACTCGCCGTTCATGGTTTTGACGGCGCAGGTGCGACCGGAAAAACGCTCTGTGATTCCATCCGTGACGCATGTGGACGGGAGCGCGCGGCCGCAAACTGTTGAGAAAGAGATCAATCCGCTCTATTGGCGGCTGATTGACGAGTTCGGGAAGCGGACCGGCGTGCCGGTGATTATGAATACGTCGTTCAATTTGCGCGGCGAGGCGATTGTGCATACGCCTACGGATGCGATTCGGACGTTTTTCAGTTCGGGGATGGACGCGTTGGTTATCGGAAGTTTTGTTGTGGAGAAATGACGTGAACGCTTCGCAGGGGCTGCTGGCGCAGTTTTTCTTGCGATACGCATCGTCGCTGGCGGGGCTGCGGCGCGTGCCGGTTGTGGGGCGATGCGTCAGCTGGGCGGGGGCGAAACTTGTGCCGCGGGATTCGCTTGCGTGGGTGCAAGTGCAGAAGGGGCCGGCGCAGGGGTTGTGGCTGCATTTGAATCCGCGGACGGGGCAGAATTATTTTGAAGGCGGGGGAGAGCCGGAAGTGCAGGAGGCGCTACAGCAGAATCTGCGGCCGGGGATGACGTTTTACGATATTGGAGCGAATATTGGATTTTTTTCGTTGCTTGCGGCGCGGCTCGTGGGGAAAGAAGGGCGCGTGGTGGCCTTTGAGGCTGATCCGGAAGTTGCGGCGCGGTTGCGCGAGCATGTGGCGCGAAACTCGTTTGGATGGATAACGGTGGAAGAGAAGGCGGTGTGGTCCGAGCCGCGTGCGGTTTTTTTTGCGCGGACCGATCCGGCAACTTCTCCAGATCGCGGGCTTGGGCATGTCGTCCCGGTTGGGGCCGGTGACACGATTCAGGTGGATGCCGTGCCGCTTGACGATTACACGTGTACACAGCCAGCGGCGGATTTTCTCAAGTGTGACGTGGAAGGCGCGGAAGTGGAAGTGTTTCGCGGCGCGCGGAGATTGTTGAAGGAAAAACGCCCGGGCGTCATTTGCGAAATGCACAGCGAGGAAAATAATCGCATCCTCATCGAAGAGTTTTCGCGGCTAGGGTATAACTGCAAAGCTTGCGGTGCTGGCCACATCCTGGCTCTCCCCGAATGACGCAGAAGTGCATCGCGCTGCTCGGCCGGCGGGACGCGCCGACGGATGCCGTCGAAGAGTATTGTCAGTATTTGGGAGCGGCACTGCGCGCACACGATATTGGGCTGGAACTTGCGCGGGTAGCTTGGCTGGAAGATGGCTGGCCGGCGGCGCTGCGCGAGCTTGAGCGTCAAGCCGCGGTGTGGCGCGGGTGCTGGGTGCTGGTGCAATACACCGCGCTGTCATGGTCCGAGCGAGGATTTCCACTGCGATTCTTGCGCGTGCTGCGCGTTCTTCGACAAGCGGGAGCGCGCGTCGCGATGGTATACCACGACGTGTTGCCCTACCACGGCAGCCGGACGATCGATAAGCTGCGGCGGCGCGCGCAGACTCATGCGATGAGCGAAGCGCTGCGGTCTTGCGAGCTCGGCGTTTTCACGGTGCCGGTAAGTAAAATTCCCTGGATTGGAAAGAAACACACGCGAGCCATTTTCATTCCCGTGGGCGCCAACCTGCCGGAACCGGAAACGGCTTGGAAAACCAATCAGAGTAGGGGAAACGAACTGCCGACGATTGGCGTTTTTGGAATTACCGGCGGCGAAGGCGGGATTTGGGAGATTGCGAGCATTTCCGAGGCTTTGCAGATCGTGGCGGAACGCCTGGGGAAACTGCGGTTGGTGGTGATGGGCCGGCATTCCGATACGGCAGAGAAAGCGCTGCGGAGCCTTATGGATAAGCAGCCGATTGAAGTATGTTCTCTGGGAATTTTGCCCGGGAAAGAGATCGTCCAGAAGCTGGGTGAGTGCGACGTCCTGCTTTTTGTGCGCGGAGGGATTTCTTCGCGGCGGGGAAGCGCCATCGCGGGAATTGCGTGCGGCCTGCCGGTGGTTGCGTTTGACGGGCCGGAGACGGCGTCGCCGATCACGGAAGCGGGAATTGTGTTTGCGGATCGGAAACGTCAGAGCGGTTTGGGGGAAGCGCTGCTCAAGGTGTTATCGGACGCTGAGTATTGCGAGGAGCTTGCGGAGAGAAGCCAGCGGGCTCAGGAAGATTATTTTTCCTGGAAGGCCATTGCGGCGCGGTATGCGGAGTCTTTGCGTTCCGATGATTTAGACGCGAGGTAAGCGCTTATCCCGGAAGACCCAAAGAGAGTTTTTTCAAAGACCAAGAAGTGGCGAGTGATTAGTGTCGAGTGGCGAGGGAAAAATTACAAATACGGATTTGCCCTGATTAGGCTCGCGAAAACTTCATTTCGACAATGCTTCGATGAGAGTTTCTTTCTTTTTTTCAGCAAGCGCGGCCAACGGATCGAGCGAGGATGCGTAGCCGACGGCGGCTGCGGCTGCAAGAAATGCAAATACTTCCACCGGGAGCCACGGATTGCCGGTCCAACGGCTCAAGAAAAGAATGGGCGCGCTGATACCTGCCATGAGGACTTGCGCCCCAAGAGAGACGAGAGCAGCCATCCCGGATTGGCGCTGGCCGCGCATCTGCCCAAAATTCAACTTGCGCGGGAAGTTCAGCGAAGACCAGTTGGCGATCGTCAGTTGGCCTGAAATCGCGAAAATAACCGCCGCAAACGTCGCAAAAAGGACAGGTAACGAGGGCCGCCCCACAACGTAAAAAAACGCCACCATGGACAGCGCGAGCTCAAAGAGGCATATTGCCGCCTGCATCAGATTCTTTCCCAGGAAAACTTCGCGAAAACTCAGAGGCGACATGAAATAGGCTTGAATGCCTTTTCCGTCGAACGCGAAGCAGTTGTAAGCAGGACTCATGAGAATGAGGATGAGATAGCCCATCATTCCCGGGAAGAAAAGGTCAATCGAAGGCGGATGCTTTATCGCCGTGGGATGCTTGCCCGCGAATTGAGTCGAGAACACCAGAACGAGCACGAGAGGCATGACCAGGAGGAAGAACGCGAAGCTGTTGCGGGTCAAGTAGCGGAACTCTTTGCGGACGACCGCGGCGACCTGCGGGCCGAGCAGACGAAGCGCGTCGGACTGTTCGGCGACTCGAGAAACTGGACGAAGTACTGCGCGAGCGGGGGCAGCGGTCTCACTGAGTTCCTCGCCGCGATATTCCGTGGCAAAGCGCATCCAGAGGAAGGCGCTGAAGACCAGGACATAGAGCAAAACACCTGCCTCACCGAGGAGCGTGTCGGAAGGATGAATATGCGCCGCGCCCGCAACGGCTCGGCCCGCCAGCGAGGGAGGAAAGACCGCAAGGTAGGGAAGCACTTGCCGGACCCAGGGCTGAGCGGTGCGGCCGTAGCGCTGGAGCAGAGGGCTGATGAGTTGGACGGAGACGACGAGCAAAATGAACAGCGCGAAAAAGATCTCGCGGGTGCGCCTGCGGGCCAGGATGCGTTCAAGCCAGGAACCAATCAGTCGTTCGAGCGTAAGGTTCATGAGAAGGAAGAGGGCGCAGACAATGAGCGCGGTCGGCAGGAGGCCGGGATTTGCGACTGTGGCGCCGAGCGTCAGGGCCAGCAGCCAGCACATCCCGGCGAGAGCGGCGAAATCGGCGAGGCCGTAGGCGAGGCCAATCAAATAAAACGCTCTGAGATTGAAAGGAAAACGCAGCAACGTACGAAATTCAAAACCCGCGCCGAAGCCTGCCGTAAAAACAGGGAACAACTGCCAGAACAGAAAGATCCCCCAGAAGAGCAAGGCGATCCACTCTTCGCGGCCGCCGGACATGAATGTATAGGCGCCGAAATACACAGCAATGGCCACGCCGATGACGAGGAAAGCGCCGAAAGCACCGACAAGGATCAGCCCAATCAAGTCCCACTGATTATGCTTTCTGCGAAGATTGTTGACGAGAATTCGACGGCGGAGACCGGCCACAAGGCGGACTTGCTCCCAGAGACCAGGGATGTGCATTACATCAGCCAAGAGAGCTCCTCGAGATTGGGCCGCTGCGAGCCGTCCTGGCCAACGATGGAGAGGAAGATTTGCTCGAGGGTAGTCTTGCTGCCTTCTTCGCCTGCGATTCCGGCGCGCAGTTCTTCGAGCGAGCCCTGGGCAACGAGGCGGCCTTTGGCGATGATGCCGACATGACTGCAGAGCCGCTCGACGATTTCCAGGACGTGCGATGTGAGGAAGATGGTGACGCCGCGCTCGGTCATGCGTCCGAGAAGGGCCTTTAACGCGCCGGCGGCAAGCGCGTCCACGCCTTCGAAAGGCTCATCGAGAAAAAGAATGCGGGGTCCGTGGATGACGGCCGCGGCGAGCGCAAGTTTTTTTTGCATGCCGTGGGAATAGTCCGCTATGAGCGACTTGGGACGGTCGGCGAGCTGCATGAAATCGAGGAGTTCCTCGGAGCGGCGTCGTGTCGTGGGACGATCGAGGCCGTACATGCGGCCAACGAACTCCAGATACTCGGCGCCGGTCAAGCGTTCGAAGAGACCCATGCCCTCTGGTACGACGCCGATTTGACGCTTGACCTCGACGGGATTCGTGGCGAAGTCCAACCCGAGAAGTGTGGCGCGGCCGGAGGTCGGAGCAAGCAGGCCGGTGAGCATTTTGATAGTCGTGGATTTGCCGGCGCCATTGGGGCCGAGGAAGCCGAAGAATTGTCCGGCGGCAACGGTCAAATCGACGCCGTCCACCGCGGTTAAACTGCCGAAGCGCCGCGTAAGCTTTTCGGTCACGATGGCCGAGTCTGTCATCGCGTCTCCAGGATCTGCTTTCGAAATCGAATCAAAACTCTAACATGAGTTCAGCGAGCGCTGAGCCGCACTGCGGCCTGTCCTGGCGACCGCACAAGAGCGAGGTCAGGAAGGCTTTTGCGGAGCCGAAGCCGTGGCAGGGGTCGCAGGCTGCAACTCCTTAGTCGGAAGAGCCGCGAGGACAGCGGGCAACTCCACGCGAAATGCGGCACCGCCTTCCTGCCTGTTGTAGCAGTGAATTCTGCCGCTATGCTCCTGAACGATGCCGAAGCAGATGCTGAGACCCAGGCCGGTGCCTTTGCCGACAGGCTTGGTCGTATAAAACGGATCGAACACACGGGAAGGCTCCTTGATGCCCGGACCGGTGTCGAGGAAAAGAACGATGACGTAGGCGCGATCGCGCAAGGTCTTGATAGTGAGAACGCCGCCGTTGGACGACTCCATGGCATCCACGGAGTTGTTAATGAGATTAAAAAAGACCTGCATAAGCTGATTGCCATCGCCGCGAACGCCCGGGAGGACGGATTCGAGCTGGAGCTCGATGCGAACCGAACCGGAGCGCAGATCCAAGGTACGCAACTGCACGGCATTGGTGACGACCGTGTTGATGTCCAGGAGCGTGCGTTCGGTGGGAACCTGGCGGGCAAAACTCAATAGATTACCGACGAGCGTCTTTGTGCGGCGAGCCTGTTCGCGAATTTTCCCAGCCGTGGAGCGGGCTTTTTCGGGAAGGGCGGGGTCGTCTGCCAGGAGGTCGGAGAAACCGAGAATCGCCGTAAGAGGGTTGTTGATTTCGTGCGCGGCGCCAGCGGCGAGCTGGCCGAGAGAGACCAGTTTTTCGGATTGTACGATCTGCGTCTGAAGCCTCTGCAAATTTTCTATCGATCGTTCGGAGTGGGTGAGCAAGCGCGTGCGGTCGGCATCGGCTAGATACGTTCTCACGAAAACCAGCAACACAAGGGGAATGGAGGCGACAAGAACCGTCATGAGGC
The DNA here is from genome assembly GCA_035313865.1 of Candidatus Acidiferrum sp. Taxonomy (GTDB): domain Bacteria; phylum Acidobacteriota; class Terriglobia; order Acidiferrales; family UBA7541; genus Acidiferrum. Next base: position 1,142 of record DATFZY010000169.1, on the reverse strand, counting down.
GGAATTCGCGGACCGCGAAGCTCTCATGAGAGAAGCGCAGCGTGTAAATTGCAAACAACGGCAAGGACAATACCGCGACCATGGCCATTCGCGCGGGCACCACACTTTCTCCCCGGGCGCTCCCGGATTCTACTTCGATCGCCTCCCCCGATGACGCATCCAGAGCGTCGCGTCTCTCGTAGGCGATTACGCCCGCGAGAGCGAACCACAGAAAGGAGGCGACCAGCGGGAGGTCGTATAAACTCCCCGTGTAGTAATGGTGCAGTTGCAGCGCGACATTGATAGTGAGCGAGGAAAGCGAATACAAGGTCCACGCCCCAAACAGATGAGCGTAGACCACCCGCCAGGCTCCTGCTGCCCTGAACCATAGGTAGCCGAAGCCGCCAACCACGATCAGGTTTTGAACATTGATAAGGAGGATGTAATTGTACGTATATTGACCGACGCCGGGCTCTGCGTACATCCAGGGCATGACCACGTAAACATAGAGGAACAGCCACCAGGTCAGGAGCTGTACGAAATCCAGATACCCAAAACGGAATTGTAACTCGCCCCGCCTCAAGTGCGGGCGGAGCGATAGCGCCGCCATCAGCGGAACGCCGCGCACGAAGTAGACGATGTCCCACGGGTCAATGTCGGGTGGCGACTTATGGAGATAGAGCTCGAAGTAGGTCCACTCGAATTGCCCGATCATCCAAAGGGTGCAAGCCATCGCGAGCAGCATCCAAAAGAGATTCCTTCGCCAGTGAGGAGTGCCAGCGTTCAGAAGGAGGCCGGCGTTGGCTAGAAGCGGCAGAATGCACTGGGCGAGGTTCGCGAAAGTGACAAGAGCGTGGTTGTCCCGCGGAAGAGCAAGCGAGACGCTTGCATAAACTGCCAGGAAGACGAGCGAGAGACGCGCCATCCGCACGAATGCTTTGGAGGAAGACATAAGTCCAAGAGATTCTATTTTAGAATGTCGAAGCGGGGTGGCGGCGGACCATTTGCTGCCGCAGACCTAAGTATAAACGAAGGGATTCCACTCATGTGTCCGGAATGCTTTGTTATCTAGATGTCCGGGTTGGACCCTAGAGAATCTGGCGGAGGAGGAGGGATTCGAACCCCCGAGACCCTTTCGAGCCTAACGGTTTTCAAGACCGCCG
>DATFZY010000168.1:0-2351 GCA_035313865.1 Candidatus Acidiferrum sp. | reverse complement strand
TTCACGCGAACTCAGCACAATCTGCACCCGCATTCACGCAACTGTAACCTTCACCGGCGCCGCACAATTCAATCCTCGATGTATTGTAGAATTTCCTCGCACAGCTACACGTGGATTCGATGCTCGGCCGTTCATAATGGTGTCATACAATCTGCACTAAAGTTTAAGCAGCCGCCGCGCCACCGGTATCTGAAGTTGTGGCGCCTCGTGACCTCAAGGAAACTGCATGCGTCTGAAAATTGTGCAGGCGGGCGAACCGGTTCTGCGCGAAACCGCCCGGCTCCTCTCGCCGCAAGAAATCATCAGCGAAGAAATCCAGCGCCTGATCCGCGACATGCGCGACGCCATGCATGACGCGCCCGGCGTCGGCCTCGCCGCGCCACAAATCGGCCAGCCCCTGCAACTCGCCGTGATCGAAGACCGCGAAGACCTGCTGAAAGGCTATGCCGCGACCGATCTGGCCGAACGCGAACGCCGCGCCGTCCCTTTCCACGTCATCATCAATCCCGTAATCGCCTATTCCAGCGACGAAATAAAATATTTCTACGAAGGCTGCCTCAGCCTCCCCGGCTTTTCCGCCGTGGTCCCCCGCGCCCGCACCGTCCGCGTCGAATTCCTCGACGAGCGCGCCCAATCCCACTTCGTCCAAGCCACCGGCTGGTACGCCCGCATCCTCCAACACGAAATCGATCACCTCCACGGCGCCCTCTACATTGACCGCATGCACCCCCGCACCTTCACCACCCTCGACAATTACACCCGCCTCCACAAAGGCAAACCAATCTCAGCACCCTCGCCCGACGCTCCGCATAACGAGGAATAAAAGCACGTTCCGCAGGTTCCGTCGCCTCGTCGGCTCTCACAGTTGAATTAGTAGGACGGCACGCCATGTCCGCCCGCGCAAAATATTGCCAAGGACTCCAATACTCGGGAGGGGCGCTGCTTGTGAATCGCGCAACGGCGCGATTCATCCTGAGATCCCGCGGTTCGGGATCGAAGGGCTGCGCCCCAGCTTGCCACGATGTCAGCACTTCCGACTCTTTGCGCTGTAATTGTTAGCTCCCGCCCGGTTTTCGTGGCACAGCCTTCAGGCTGTGCGGAAGGATTTCGCCACAGAAGCATTACATAGCCGTTGTCGCTGAATTTGCCGTTGTAGCGGCCGCCTGCTTTTGCTTTTCAGGCGGGCGTCTTCGACTCTATGGTCGTAGGGGCACGGCATGCCGTGCCCGTCCGCGCAAAATATTGCCGAGGACTCCCGCACTCGGTAGGGGCGCTGCTTGCTGCGCCCCAGCTTGCCACGGAGTCAGCCTTGCCGACTCGGTGCACCTGAATTTGCAGCGCGGGTCCGGCTTTGCGGCACGCGCGCTTTTGACTGCGCCCTCGTAGGGGCACGGCATGCCGTACGCGCGTCAACACGCCTTGGCAGGTCAGTTTCCGATTACGCGACTACTGAGGAGTTACCTCTATAGCGAGGCGCTGCCCTCTTAGCCTGATAAGCGGATATACTCTTTTTCAATGGCGGAGAAAACGATCAGGGCGGGTCAGTCTCGATGGCGGCTGCCGTACTACACCGGAATCGTCGCGCTTGTCATATTTGTTCCGATAGCGATCTCTAACCGAGATACATTCCTTTTTGTAAGCATCTTCCTTATAGCTCCAATCCTTTTCATCATTAGCCTTGTGTCGCTCATCTGGCTCGTTCTTGCGGTCGTGCGCGATCGGCGCCGATCTTTTCTACCGGAACTTGCAACATTGCTTTTTATTTGCGCTATTCCAATGTCGTTATTCTTCCATGAACGAAACCATCCGTTTCAGTTCCGTGAAACCGTGCGATGGATGGTGCACTCCGGCAAGTACAAGAGAGAGGTACTGGCACAACCGACGTCAAACAAAACGGAGTTGAGGCATATCGAATGGGACGCATCGGGGTTTGCTGGCATTGGGAACGACACGGTGTTTCTCGTTTTCGATCCCCGAGATACTCTTTCAATGGCCGCCCAGAGCCACCCACCAAGCAAAATAGTTGGTGTCGCTTGCGAAATTCGCAGCGTCCAGCGTCTTGAGCTCCATTGGTACGCTGTTCTGTTCTACACCGATGAATACTGGGGCCAAGGCGAATGCAATTGAGGTGCTTTCTGCGACAGCAACTTTTGTACGCCCAACTCCCTATGAGCGCCATCAGCGAAAACTGACGCACTACTCGACACCCCCCACCCTTGACACTCCTTCACCCCGTCTGTTAGTTTGAGACGTTCTTGATAGAGGAGCGGAAGCCACTAGTACCCAAGCCGTAATTTCCGAGACGCTTCGGAGGCTTGAGCGAACAGGGCACAGTATTCAATTCCGCCGAA
>DATFZY010000167.1:0-2596 GCA_035313865.1 Candidatus Acidiferrum sp. | reverse complement strand
ACCGTAGATTATCGACAGCAGATTGTCGCTGTTGCGGCCCAGCCAAAGACCAAGAGAATAACTGGCCAAGGAAATCAAAGAGCTAACTAAGAAACTGACAAGTGCGGCAAGCCCAAAACGCGATAGGAATCGCATGGCGCCCTCCGGCCAGGCTCACGCTGTTGTTCAACGGAGTTGACTCTCATATTAGCGCCAAGTTTCAGTCTGCGGTGAACTGAAGTGAGTGCCCGGCAAGCGCCATGAGAACGCCGGTCTCCGCGGGATTATGCCGACTTAATCAAGCATCGCCGCCCTCCATCAGTCAGCTATTGAAAGGCAACACGGTTGGCGACGCGACTCAATTCGGCATAATTCGGAAGGCGGCATTATACGCGGGGAACGGGCCGGCGACCGTGAAACTGTTTTGGGACTTGTGGGATATGCGGCCGGACCCGATCGAATCAACGGATATTGGCTGACTTGGATTCGTGCTGGCGCCGTTTTTTCCTTGACCGGCTTTCCAGAAGACGGGCGAGCAGGTTCATGGCTTGCTTCACGCGAGTTTCATCTTCCGTTGCGCAGAGGTCCAGGAGCAGACCTCGTGTGGCAGCGAGCAGGAGAGTCGCCTCCGCCGCGTCAACCTTCGAGGTGGTCTGTGACATTTGCCCGAGATTCTGCCAGTAGCGCAGCGGGTCTGTGAGCACGCCGGGGTAGGCTTGGGCATCACGGAGCGCCAGTGCATACAGTTCGAAAAGAAGGCGCGCTGCCGCACGTCCCCGTGGCGCGCTCAGGCGCTGCCAGTACCAACGTAAGAATTGGGGCAATTCGTGCGGCCCCTTGCCACTCTTGAACCAGCCGCGGATATGGGCGTCCTCGCGCTCGCGCAAGCCCGCCAGGATCTCGCGCATTAATCCTTCACGCGAACCGAAATGGTAGACAAGCATCCGCGCGTTGGTGCGCAGGGCTTTCGCGAGGGGGCGGAGCGAGAGATTCGCGACCCCGTGAGAGAGAACATAGTCCACTGCCAGATTGCGGAGCTTTGCCCGGATGCGAGGGTTGGGTGGCCGCGCCATAAGGAAATCCTCTGTCCATTAATGTAACATGCGTTACACTAAAGCGGAAGTCCGGAGTGCAAACCGGCAAATTAATTCGGACAGAGGAGGGCGGAAATGCGGAAGGCATCTTTTTGGATGGCTATGTTTCTAATCTGGCTGCCGGCAACGGCGCGGGCGGCGAGCGAGCAGGAAAAAAATAAAGCGATCGCGCGGAGTTTTTTTGAGGACGTGCTCGACCAGGGACGATTCGACAAGTACGCGGAATCGCATGCCGACGACTTTGTGGCGCACACCGGCGATCACGACGCGACGCTGGCAGAGGACATCGCCGCAGCCAAGGAAGAGCGTAAGGCGCTGCCGGACATGCACGTGAAGGTCAACCAGATGGTGGCCGAAGGGGACACGGTGGTTGTGTATTGGAGGGCATCCGGCACGAATACGCACGAAGGAATGGGCTTCCCGGCCACGGGGCGAAAAATAATCGTGCCGGGAATGACCATCTTTCGCTTCAAGAAAGGGAAAATCAGCGAAGAGTGGAGCGTATTTGACATGTCATCGGCCATGCAGCAGGCAGGGTTGTGTCCGGCGCCGCATTGAGCCAGCCGGCGGCCGGGGCGCGCCTCAAGGGAGGGAAGAGAAGTATCTCTCCGAAGTTTGCGGATCGCCGCTCGACACTTCACCGGAGACGCGACCGAAAAATTGCCGCATCCGTTTACGGGTTGCTGTTTTCCGCCAGGGCCTTCTGAATCGCTTTATCCGCCAGAGGTGCCATGATCTTATACCCAGCATCGGTGGGATGCAGCCCGTCGTCAGACAGAGCGCGCTTCAGCATGCCTCGCTCGTCTACCAGGGCGCTGAAGTAGTCGAGATACACGAAGCCGTTTTTGGCGCAATAGTCTTTGAGCCATTTGTTCAGCGCCAGGATTCTATCGCGCGGACGTAGCGCAAAAGACTCTTGCGCATCGTCCGTGTAATTGTGGGCGGGGAGAATGGACGCAAACACCATCCGGATGCGATGCGCGCGCGCCAGTTCGGCCATGGAAGCGTAGTTGGCCTCGATGTCCTCATTCGACGTGGGGCCGGTGACGCCGGCGATGTCGTTGGTTCCCGCGAGGACGACCAACACTTTGGGGTGCAGAGCAATTATATCCTGGCGGAAACGCACCAGCATTTCGGGCGTGGTCTGCCCATCGATGCCGCGGTTGATATAAGGCTTGCCAGGAAAATAGTCTGGTAACTTCCAGTAGTCAGTGATGGAGTCGCCAAGGAATACGACTCGTTTTTCGCCCGCCACCGGCGGCGCGAGCGCGGCGTCGGCCTCCCGATAGCGTGACAGTTGCCCGAAATCGTCGGTGTAGATTGCGATCCGCGACGCGCGATACTCGTCCAGCCCGGGAAAACCAGTGGAAGGAATGGAAGGGGTGGGCTGTTGTGCCGCGGCTGGAAGGCACAGAGTGACCGCGAATAGCGCTTGCGATAGCGTGCGGATGGTCGGCTGCAGGCTCATGTTCTCCTCGCGAAATAGCATACCGAACATTGAGCTGACTTGTCCGGCCGGGAGT
>DATFZY010000166.1:0-60608 GCA_035313865.1 Candidatus Acidiferrum sp. | reverse complement strand
TGTCAAAATTATTCGTCACCATCAAATTATTCACGATCGTGTTCAGCACCTTTTCCACGTCGCCCTGCGGCGCGACGAGGCCCACGCGCTCCAGCACATCGAGAACGTTGTCCTCCGATTCCTGTCTCCAGCCGCGCTGCTGTTCGAGAGGAGTACGGTCTTGCTTCTCGGTTTCATCTTTCACTTTGTTGTCGGACTCCACGAGTATCCGCCCCAGTTCTTCCTGGCGGTTCCGCGTCGTAAGTCCGTAGCCCCAAAGATGGGTTCGCGCCTTGAATCTAGGGCCTCCCGTGGGCACAACCTCCGATATCTCCTGGCTATAGATATCGCTGGGAAGCCAAACCCCGGGTCGCACGTTGGTTCGCCAGGAATCAAAGTGCACGTAAAGTTCATCCTCGAAATGTCGCAGGGAAAAATTGATTTCCGGGGCATAATCGCCGTTCATTCGAACAATGGTGAAGTCCTGATCTTCCACCCAGATTCTTCCCCTGAATCGCGGACCTTTCGTATTTGGAGTGCGCTCAACGTCAAAGACATAGCACCGCACGTCTCCGAGAAACTCCCGTCTCCCGGTTTTGACAGGAGACTTAAGGCGATAATGACCTTGTTCAAATTGTCCCAGGTCCAGAAAAACCATCTGTAGAAATCCAGCAGGCTCAAATGACCACATGCCCGGCCAGGTGCTCGGCCGCAAGCCCGGCCGCTCGTGCGTTCTCTGCGTCATCGAGTGAACCTTCATGCTCTTTCCACGAAAATCCGCCTGGCCCAAAAAGTAGAAATCTTTTTTAGGGACCGTGCCCATAAGTGCGTCTGATTTTTCTTCCTGGATGTAAGTTTCGATGATCGGAGCATAGCTCGCGATGATTTCTATCTGTTCTTTTTCCCGCTTGAACACGCGCTCGACGATTTCATTCATGCTCATCGTAGCTTGCGGGGCCTGCGCATTCGAAGCGATTCGGCGCTCGCTTGCCGCGCCGGACGCCGGCGCGGATGTACCCTCCTTTGTTTGTGCCGGCCCCGCATTTTGCGCCCGAAGTTCCGCACTCCCCGCCAACACCCCCGCTACCAACATCAGTCCGTAAAATCCCCCGCGCATGCATGCCTCCTCACGAGCTCTAATTCACTCGTCAAGAACTTCGCCGGCCATCAACCCGACGGATTGCATGCGCCATGCCAGTCACGGATAAGCTTTTTCGTTCACAGTTCGGTCCAATCTAACTCTCTAAAGAATCTGTCAATTACGATGTACAAATCTGGCACACCATCGTTCGCGTCTGAAGACTTTCCTGGATTCCACTTCTTGCGGTTCCCAACTCGGGAAGGAATGCGTTTCGGAATGGAACAATCCTCATCCTCGTTCATTTGCTTGCCCTATACCCCAAGCCCTTGTGCCCTAACTCCGCTGCCAGTAAAATGTCCTGCTTCCAGTCGCATCGGCTTTTACTCTCAGTGCGCATTTTTCACGGGGTCATTCTGCATGGCGCAGCACTACGACGTCATTGTCATCGGTGGCGGCCACAACGGGCTTGTCAACGCCGCCTACCTGGCTAAAGCGGGGAAGAAGGTGCTTGCGCTGGAGCGCCGCCATGTACTTGGTGGCGCCGCTGTGACGGAAGAAATCATTCCTGGCTTCCTTTTTTCGGAATGTTCGTACGTTGTGTCTCTGTTGCGGCCGGAAATCATTCGCGAGCTCGATCTCCCGCGCCACGGACTCGAAATCCTTCCTCTGGACGGCACGTTCACTCCGATGCTTGGCGGCAACCACCTCTGGCGCATGAACGACCATGCGCGGACGCAGCGCGAGATTCGCCGCCACTCCCGCGTGGACGCCGAAGCTTACGACGAATTTTCAAAAATGATGACGCCGATGTGCCGCTTCGTGAAGCCGCTGCTCTCCATGATTCCGCCGGACCCCACCACTCTTAAGCCCGGAGACCTCAAGCAGCTTCACTTCCTGACACAGCGGTTCCGCTCCCTTTCTTCCGACGAGCGCTACACTCTCGTTCAACTCATGACGATGAGCGTTGCCGATTTTCTCGACCAGTGGTTCGAGACGGATGTGCTTAAAGCCACTATGTCGGCCTCAGGAATCATTGGCACGTTTCTTGGCATTCGTTCGCCGGGCACGGCTTACGTTCTCCTGCATCACTACATGGGCGAAATCGACGGCGCGTTTCGCTCCTGGGGATTCAGCCGGGGCGGCACGGGAGCTATCTCCAATGCCATTGCCGATGCGGCGCGCGAAGCCGGCGTGGAGATTCGCACGCAAGCGCCGGTCGCGAAAATCCTCGTTAAAAATGGCCGCACCTGCGGGGTCGCGCTGCAAAGCGGCGAAGAAATCTCCGCCAACGTAGTGTCTTCGAGCGTCGATCCACATCTCACGTTTGAAAAATTTCTCGATCCCAGCGAGCTGCCCCCTGATTTTCTCGAAGGCGTGCGGCGCTACAAATACCGCGGCTCCTCCGGCAAAGTAAATCTCGCGCTTGACGCTCTCCCCGATTTCAAGTGCCTGCCCGGCGCGGGCGCGCATCTCCGCGGCGCAATTTCCATCTCGCCCAGCATCGACTACATGGAACGCGCTTACGACGACGCCAAATACGGCAACTTCTCGCGCAGGCCGTACATTGATATGGTCATCCCGAGTCTCACCGATCCAAGCGTTGCTCCTCCGGGCAAGCATGTTATGTCCTGCTTTGTGCAATACGCGCCATACAAACTCGCCAAAGGCACGTGGGACGAGCAGCGCGAAGCCTTCGGCGATACGGTCGTCAACACTATCGCGGAGCACGCGCCGAACATCAAAAAAATAATCACCGGCCGCCAAATCCTCACGCCGCTGGACCTCGAACGCGAATTCGGGCTGACGCAAGGCAACATTTTTCAAGGCGAGCTTTCTCTCGAACAACTTTTCTTTCTTCGCCCGGTGCCCGGCTGGGCGTACTACCGCACGCCCATCGACAACCTCTATATGTGCGGCTCCGCCACGCACCCGGGCGGCGGAATCATGGGCGCACCGGGACGCATCGCCAGCCAGGTCATTCTCAAGGATTGGAAAAAATCAAAACGCTCCCATTCGAACGGGAGCAAGAACTAATCATGCCCATCGGACAGCGCGTAGCCATCATCGGCGGCGGTCACAACGCTCTCGTCACCGCATTCTATCTGGCTAAGGGCGGATTCAAGCCGCTCGTTCTCGAACGACGCGAAATGGTTGGCGGCGGCGCCATCACGGAAGAATTTCATCCTGGTTTCCGCGCTTCCACACTTGCTCACACTGTCGGTCCCCTCAGCGCTGCGGTCGCCCGCGATCTTCAACTTGAAAAATTCGACTGCGAAATCTTGCGACCTGATCCGCGCGTTTTCGCGCCACGCCCGGATGGGCAATCTCTTCTTTTCCATGATGACGCCGCGAAAACCGCAGCCAGCATTGCGCGCTTTTCCGAAAAAGACGCCGCCAAGTACGTGCAATTCACCGCTTCCCTCGAAGAACTCTCCGGCTTTTTCGCGCAGCTCTGCTCCATTACGCCGCCCGCGATCGACACTCCGACTCCCGAAGACTTCTGGAATCTTTTCAAGACCGGCCGCGGGGTGCGCAGCCTCGGCAAACGCGGTATTTTCGATCTGTTGCGCTGGGGCCCCATGGCCGTGGCGGATTTCGTCTCCGAGTTTTTCGAAACGGAATTGCTCCGCGCGGTCATCGCCGCTCGCGGGATTTTTGGCACTGCGCTCGGGCCATGGTCCGCGGGTTCCACGGCTGTCCTTCTACTTCGCGCTGCCGTTGACCATCATCCCGTCGGCCCCGCCGCGTTCCCTCGCGGAGGCCTCGGTACGCTCACGCGCGCGCTGGCCGACGCCGCAAAGCAAGCCGGAGCGGAAATCCGCACGAACGCCGAAGTCGAGCACATCCGCGTGAAAGACGGTGCGGTCACGGGCTTGGTCCTCACCGGCGGCGAAGAAATCGCCATCGAAGCTGTCGTCTCCGGCGCCGATCCCAAGCGCACTTTCTTCAAGCTGCTTGATCCCACGCAACTCGATCCGACGTTCGCCTTGCGCATTCGCAACACGCGCGCCGCGGGCACGGTCGCCAAGGTCAATATCGCCCTCAACGGAGTTCCCGTTTTCTCCGCGCTCGATCCTGCCGAAGGTTTTCTCAACATGCTCTCCGGCCGCATTCACATCGGCCCCGAAATCGATTACCTGGAACGCGCTTTCGACGCATCGAAGTACGGCGAGTTTTCCACCTCGCCCTATCTCGACGTCACCATTCCGACCATTCTTGATCCCGCGCTGGCTCCTGACGGCAAACACGTTCTCTCAGCGTACGTTCAATTTGCACCATTTAAACTAGCTGCAACGGCTGCAACTCCAGCTCCAGCTGTAGTCCCAGAAAAACCCGCGCGTTCCAGCCCCGATAAAAATAATCCCTACGCACCCATCGAGAAATCCGAAACCAACTGGAGCGCCCGTCGCAAAGACCTCGGCGACGTCGTCGTCAAAACCCTCGCGGCGTACGCGCCCAATCTTCCCGACCTCGTCGAACACATGCAGGTGATCACGCCGCACGACCTGGAGACCAGCTACGGCTTCACCGGCGGCCACATTTTCCACGGCGAACTCGCTCTCGACCAGCTCTTCACCATGCGCCCGGTCCTCGATTGGGCGCGCTACAAAACGCCCATCCGCGGCCTCTATCTTTGCGGCTCCGGCACGCATCCCGGCAACGGCCTTACCGGCTCCTCCGGCGCCAACGCCGCGCGCGAAATCATCCGCGACCTGAGGTGAGCTTCCAATGAAATACCAACTTGTCTTACAACTACCCGTTTCATCGGCCGAAGATTACGACCGGCTGCTAGAACTCGAAGAACTGCTCGAAAGCGGCTTAGGAAACCTCGGCATCGTCGACGGCCATGACATGGGTTCGCGTGAAATGAACAGATTCATCCACACCGACGAACCCAAACTCGCGTTCGAGAGGGCTAGAGAGCTTCTTGGGGCGAGGAACGATCTGCTGGGACTGAAGGTCGGCTACAGAGACTTTGATGATGACGAATATGTGGCTATCTATCCAGAGGGCCTTGATCGTTTCTCTGTGATTTGAATTTGTCTTATTTCAAACACTCTAAGAAGGCGAATTCCTAGTTCGTAGGCAACGGAAGGTAAGTCGTTCCCAATCCAGTGAGCTGGCCAGACGTGCCGAGCAAGCTCGTGAAATGCGGGTCAGGACTCAAGCGCCCGGTAAACCACGCATACCTGAAAACATCCACGCGCGATTCGCAGGTCGCCACCATGTCCGTCATCTGCGCTTGCTGCTCGGCCAGCGTGGTTATTTGCGCGCCGTCATTCTGGCTGTGCCAATTCGCAAACTCCGTCACCCAGATCGACTTGTCGTATTTCCCAAGCCGGTCCAATTGGTCGCTCAAGCCATAGTCGTACCAATGAAACGCAAGATAATCGATTTGTGGACTCCGTCCGTTGTTTGCCGTCTGATACGCCGCGTAAAAAGCATCCAGCCACGCCACCGGGTCCTGATATCCCGTCATCGTTCCCCAGGTCATTGCCGGACCCACAATTTTTACACCCGTCTGCGCAGAAATCGCTTCGTATTGCGGCCAAAGCAGCGCCGCCGCCTGCGGCGTCAAGTTTGCCTGGGTCGTGATGTTCGGCTCGTTCAACACCAGCATGTACTTGACGTTCGGATTCGCCTGATAGAACGCCACAACCGCTGCGGCATTGAAGTTCCCGTTCCACAGCATGGGAACAAATTCCATGTTGTACTTTGTGGCGTAGTCGGAGGGCACAGCCGCGTTGGGATTAGGGCTCCAGTTGTACCACCAGGTCACGCCCGGAGCGAGCGCCGCCATATCATTCGGATCCGCCAAATCGTAGGCCACGCCGCGCTTGGCGCTCTTCGCAGCCGGCGCCGGTGCTGGAGGGTTTTGTAGCGGAGGCGTATTGGTCGACACCATACCGCCGCCGCAACCGCACAAACCTCCGAACGCAAAAAGAGAAAGGAGACAAATAATTTTAGCTGTTGTCCACTTCATTGGATGGCCCCGGCCTCAAAGCCTCGCTTCAGAATCGCCCACGCGATTTGCAATCCCTCACCAAATTCTCGGCGCTTGCATTCACCGCGTCAATCCTGATCGTCGGTACAGTCCCTCGCCCTGTCAATTCGTTCTCTTGCAGAGGCCTTGCTGATTCTACGCATCCCGGCTATCTTTTCCTCACCGGCAATGTTCTCCACCGACCGCACCCTCGTTCACAATCTCTGCCAGCGAGGACCGTCACGCGCCGCAGTGCTTCTGATGCTTCTTCTCTCGCCAGCGTATGGAGGCCAAAGCAACACGAAGTCGGCCCAGCCCATCAGCCTCCACCCCAGGAATCCTCATTACTTTTTGTTTCGTGGAAAAACGATCGCGCTAATCACGAGCGGCGAGCACTACGGTTGCGTTTTAAATGCCGGCATCGATTTTCAGCGCTACTTGAATACGCTTAAGAACGACGGGCTCAACTACACGCGCATCTTTGGCGGCAGCTACGTCGAAGTACCGGGCAAATCGTTCGGCATTCTGCGCAACGACTTAGCTCCAGCGCCGGGAAGCTACATTGCGCCGTGGGCGCGCAGCGAAACTGCTGGCTATGCAGGCGGCGGAAACAAGTTCGTCCTAGATCGCTGGGATCCCGCATATTTCCAGCGTTTCCACGATTTTCTCGCCGCCGCTTCCGAGCGCGGAATTGTCGTAGAGATTTCGCTGTTCTCTTCTCTCTACGGCGACGCTCAGTGGGACCTTAGCGTTTTCAATCCCGCGAACAACGTGAACGGCGTTGCCATTCTCGACCGCAAAAAACTTCACACTCTGGAAAATGGAAACATACTTGCCTATCAGGAGCGCTACACACGCAAGCTGGTTCATGAAGCAAACACTTTCGACAACGTAGTTTTCGAAATTCAGAACGAGCCGTGGTCGGATCGGCCCGCCCAAATACCGGTAATCGCCTCGGTCAATCCGTTTCTGCAGGGGCCAGCACGCGACAGTTTCCCAAACGCTTCCGAGTTGGCCGATGAACTTTCCCTGGCGTGGCAGGCGAAAGCAGTGGAATGGATCACGAGCGAAGAAGCCGCGCTTCCAAACAAACATTTAATCGCGCAGAACTACGCCAATTTCCGGCAACCGATCCGCAAGCTGCTTTCTGGCGTTAGTATCGCGAATTTTCATTATGCGTACCCTGAGGCTGCGCAGTGGAATTACGGCCTCGACAAAGCCATCTCCTACGACGAAACAGGTTTCATGGGACGCGACGACGATGCTTATCGCAGGCAAGCTTGGAATTTCATGTTGTCCGGCGGAAGCATCTTCGACGCCCTCGATTATTCTTTTTCGCCGGGCCATGAAGACGGCTCCGACTCCGAACCGAACGGCCCCGGAGGCGGCAGTCCAGCACTGCGCCATCAATTGCATATCTTGAGCGATTTCTTGGAATCTTTTTCGCTGGTTGAGATGCGTCCGGACACGAAAACCGTCAAACACGCCACCGGCTCGATCGCGCGAGTCCTCTCAAACCCAGCTCACGAGTACGCAATATATTTCGACGGCAGCGGCCCCACACAAGTCACGCTCATTTTGCCGCTGGGCCGCTACTCGGGCGAATGGATTAATGTGAGCACCGGAAGAATGGAGAGCCTAGAAAACTTTCAGCATGCCGGAGGAGAAAAGATTCTCAGATCACCGGATTTCCAGAATGGAATCGCCTTGCGCCTGAAGAAAGTGGAGCGCTGAAGAACGTGAGTGCAATGCCGAGAACTCCGGACCTCGCGGCGCAGCGCGACGCCATGCAAAAACTCGATTTCCTCATTGGAAAATGGGTAGGCGAAGCCCGCGCCTTGCGCGGCCCCGGTGAACCGGTAGAACTCATCCAGACCGAAGAAGCCCAGTACAAACTCGATGGCTTGATTCTGCAGATCGAGGGGATCGGCCGCACGAAATCTAGTGGCCTGCCTGTGCTGCAGGCCCTCGGCATCATCTCCTACGATGACGAGCGCGCAACGTATCAAATGCGCGCCTTCAATGACGGCCGCTTTCTGCAGACCGAGGTGAAGCTTCTAGCCGAAGCCAAGGGAATGACTTGGGGCCTCTCTCTCGGCGAAATTAAAACAAGTTCCATACTGCGCATGAACGAACAAGGCGAATGGACCGAATTCCACGAAATCACTATCGGTTCGCAACCCTCGAAAAAGCTCATGGAAGTCAGAGTCCGCCGCCAGAAGTAGCCGGTGTCCCCGATTACTGGCCAGCGCAACACTGTAGGGGTACGGCATGCCGTGCCCGTCCTCGCTTTCGTCCCCGCATCTTAGGCCCTCACGCCGGCACGTCTTGTGGCCAAATCAGCGCTCGCAGTACAATTCATTGTTTACCTGTCGAGGAGAGAAGCCGCCATGGCCACCGCTGAAGCCAAAATTCACATTTCCGAGTTCACTAACGAGCCGTTCGTCGATTTCTCGAAGCCCGAGAATCGCAAAGCCATGGAAGATGCGCTGAAAAAGGTCGCCTCCGAATTTGGCCGGGAATATCCCATGTACATCGCCGGGCAAAAAGTCATCACCACGCAAAAGCGCCCCTCGACGAATCCTTCGCATCCGTCGCAGGTGCTCGGCATTTTTCAGGAGGCGACCGCGGACCACGCCAATCAAGCCGTCGAAGCCGCCTACAAGGCGTTCGATACTTGGAAACTCGTTCCCGCGGAAACTCGTGTGGAGATTCTTCTGCGCGCCTCGGACATTATTCGCCAACGCAAATTCGAGATTTCCGCCTGGCTTTGCTACGAGGTCGGCAAATCCTGGGCGGAGGCCGACGCGGACACCGCCGAAACCATCGACTTCCTCGAATTTTATTGCCGCGAGATGCTCCGGTTCGCGGGCCCGCAGCCGGTCACGCCGATGAAGGGCGAGAAAAATTATTTGAAGTATATTCCGTTGGGTGTCGGCACCGTGATTCCTCCGTGGAACTTTCCCGCCGCCATCGCTGCTGGAATGACCGCGGCGGCGTTGGTTACCGGCAACACAGTGGTCCTCAAGCCGTCGGAGGAATCTCCGCTCGTTGCCTCAAAAGTGGTCGAGATTTTCTACGAAGCAGGCATCCCCAGAGAAGCGCTGAATCTTCTTACAGGCCCCGGCGAGACCGCCGGCGACGCCCTCGTAAAACACCCGAAAACCCGCTTCATCGCTTTCACCGGATCGAAGGAAGTTGGCCTGCTCATCAGCGAAAACGCCAGCAAGAAGGTTCCCGGCCAAATCTGGATCAAGCGCACCGTCCTCGAAATGGGCGGCAAGGACTCCATCATCGTGGACGACGAGGGCGATCTGGATTCCGCGGTCGAAGGCGTGGTGTTGTCGGCTTTCGGCTATCAAGGACAGAAATGTTCCGCGTGCTCCCGCGCCATCGTTTCGGAGAAAATCTACGACACGTTCGTCGAGAAGCTCGTGGAACGCACCAAAAAAATCGCCGTCGGCCCGAGCGAAGATCCCGCCAACTACATGGGCCCGGTCGTGAGCGACGCGGCAATGAAAACGATTTTCGGCTACATCGATGTCGGCAAGAGAGAAGGGAAGTTGCTTCTCGGAGGCGAGCGCGCCCCCGGCGACGGATACTTCGTCCAGCCGACAATCATCGCCGACGTGAGCCCCAAGGCCCGCATCGCTCAGGAAGAAGTGTTCGGTCCTTTCCTAGCGGTTATCAAAGCGAAGGACTTCGACAACGCCCTGGAAATCGCCAATGGCACCGAGTTCGGCCTCACCGGCGCGGTGTACTCCAAAAACCCCGCCAAGCTGGAGAAAGCGCGCGAATCCTTTCACGTCGGCAATCTTTATTTGAATCGCAAATGCACCGGCGCAATGGTTGGCGCGCATCCCTTCGGCGGGTTCAACATGTCCGGCACCGATTCCAAGACCGGCGGCAAGGATTACTTACTGCTCTTCCTGCAAGGCAAAACCGTCGCGGAAAAAGTAGCCAACTAGAGGATTTTGCACCGCGCATCCGTGGCACGAGGAAACTGCGATCCTGGCTTCGGATGTGTGACGCGCTGTCACTCTGCCGCAGCGGGCGGCGTCATTCGTTTCATCACCAAAAACACGGGAAAGCTCAGCACCAGCGTCGCCAGCGCCCACGGCGCGTTTTTTTGGTCCGTCACGATCGAGCCAACCAGAAATATCACCGAAACCAGCAAAGCAATTCCCGTTGTCCATGGATAACCCCACGCCCGGTACGGCCGCTCCATCTGCGGCTCCTTCTTGCGCAGCACGAATAATGACGTATACGAAAGCGTGTAATTCGCCACAAAGAAAAACGACAACATCGCGATCACTCGTTCAAATGACCCCAGCACGAACAGCACCCCTACGAGCGTGCTCAACAGCAGCGCCACCGTCGGCGTTCCGCCGGCGTTCACTCTCGCCGCACGCTGAAAAAACAGCCGATCGCAGCTCATGGCGTAAAGAGTTCGCGTGCAGAAAAGCTGGTTGGCGTTCAGGCAGCTCAGCATGGACACCACCATGATCGAGCGAATGATGTAATCGCCATAGATCCCGAAAATGCGCGTCGCGACTGTTCCGAGCGCGAAGTTGTTACCCGCTATTTCGTTCATCGGCAGCACGTACACGACGGCGGCGTTCAAGAGCAGATAAATCCCCATGATGGTGAAAACACTTCCGAAAATTGCCCGCGGCACGTCGCGGCCGGGGTTGCGCACTTCTCCGCCGAAATAGATGACGCCATCCCAGCCATCAATCGTGAACACCACGGACTGCAATCCAAGAATGACGGCCACGACCAGCCCCCAACCCACGGGGACTGCCGGCAAACTGGCAGTAGCTGCAGGAGCGGCGGCTCGCGCGTGACCACCAAGCGCGAAGCACGCTATGAGCAAAATCAAAAACGCCACCGTCTTTATCACCGCGGTCAGTATTTGCGCGCCGCTGCCCCAGCGGATTCCGCGCCATTGCAAAATGCCGAATCCAACGATGACGGAAACCGCGATCAGTTTTACGTGCCCCGCGAAAACCGGAAAAAGATTTCCACTATACTCCGCGATCACAATGCCAACAGCTGCGGCTGTGCCACACGTCGAAAGCCAGTCGCTCCATCCCACGATGAAGCCCGCATATTCTCCAATGGCGCGACGCGAAAAGTTGTATTGTCCGCCGCTGCGCGGAATGGCCGCGCCCAGTTCCGCCAGCGAAGATGCTCCGAACAATGCGTACAGTCCGCCCACTACCCAAACTCCCATGAACAACCAGGCGCTTGGCAAAACCTGGGCAATGTCGCCCGGAGTGCGCACGATTCCGGCCGCGATCGCGTTGCCGATGGCTGCGGAAACTCCGAACCAGACGCCCAGGACCTGCAGCAGCCGGCCTCGATTCAGAGGTGGAGTGGGAGTCAGTGCGGCGACGCCGGAGGAAGACCCGTCCAATGAGCTTGACAATTTAGAGTCTCAGGTGAGCCAGCGAAACTCCGCCATCATAATGGCGGCGCGGCAAAATGCAAGCTGGAACTCTCCGAAACGCAAGATTGCCTTGATCGTTCCGAGCTCAAATCACGGCCTGCAGAGCATCTGCGCTCGAAGCGAGCTACTGATCTGGTGGCGGAGTGTACGGCTTGAGTTCGGTGTTGTCGGTGTCGGGCTCGACCAGCCAGATTTGGCGGTCTCTAAAATAAGCAAACAGTTTTGCGTTCTGCTCCGCGTTGAGCTCGCGAGCCCACAGCACTTTTGCGCCATCGATGTCCGCGCCATTGAAGACCCACTCGTCATGGATATTGTGATCGTCGGTGTAGCGCACGATGATCAGATGTTTCCCCGGCGTATGCAGCAGTTGTTTCATCACCGTCACACGGCTCGCATCTCCCGTACAGGTCCACCAGAGCGGATCACAAGCGCGGCGAAAAACATTGAAGCAAGTGCTCAGCACCAGCAGCATCAACAGCACGCGGGACAACTGTGCGCCCACCGGCCGCGCTTTCCACTTCATCAAGCGCAAGTGGCGCACCGCCTGAACCAGCAGCGCGTAGATGACACATGTCAGCGGCGCCGCATAATGCGGAGCGGACCAGATCACGGCGAAGACGCCGTCCATTCCCAGAAATAAAGTTACGACAAGCAGCCGCATGCGAGAGTCTCGAAACGCGAGGGGCAGAGCAGGCAGTAGAAACAAAGTAGCGGGCCAGAAAAACGTAACTCCCATCCGCGCAATTTTTTCAACGGTGACGCTCAACGCGTCACCCCAGGTGGTCTTGTAGTCCTCCCGCTCCCAACCATTGTAAAAATCCTCAAACTGGTCGTTGTTGTATTGGAGCGGCGGTTTGGAATGCTCCCACAAGAACAGCGGCGTAGTGTGATACGTCCGCGTATTCAAAACGTGTGGGAACAGGAGGACGTTTCCCGTCAGCCGCCAGTTGTAATAGCCAATAAAAGCGAGTGTGAGAGCCACAACGACGGAAAGCGGCAAGAGAACACGTTGAACGCGCGCCTTCATCGGAACGCGCGATTTGATTTTTCCACCAAGCCACGCGATAAACCAAACTCCGGCGGGCACGCAAAAGAGAAGCCCCTCGTAAGGCCGGCTGTTCGCGAGAATGGCCACGCCCAAGCCAAGTAACAGCGCGCTGCCCACGCTTGCTCGACGCATGATACGCGCCAATGCGCCGAGCACTAGCGCACCACCCGCGCCAGCCATAGCTCCGCCCCAATAGCTGTTCATCCAATAGCTTGCGATTCCCAGATTCAGCGCCGCAAATACGCCGCCTAACAGCGCCCAGCGCGCAGGCATCCACGCTTGCAGCATCCACAGGATGGCCGCGCACATCGCCGCATCACTCAGCACCACGCCGAACCACGGACTGCCGAGCAGTTGTCCGATAGCCATAGCAAATCCCTGCGCGGGCGGATACATCGAGGAATACGTCGGAAACCAATTGACGTGAAATGTTTCAAAATTCATCCACATCGGGTGCGTGGGATTAGCGAGCCTGCCATGCGCGAAAGTGTCCGCCATCAGCAGGTAGCTGAATTCATCATGAATCCCTGGGATTGGCACGGGCAACAGCGGCAATGCCGCCAGCCGAATGGCAATGACCCCGAGAAACATCAAAGAAACGGCAAGTCTCTTGCGCTCCGCGAAACGCGAGAGCGATTGCTCTAACTTGCGAAATACGCTCTTGCCCGCTTCTGGCTTCCACAGCGCCAGCAGCGCGAGAACGAGCGTAAGCACCAGTGCAATTTCAGCAGCCGGCCAGAAATGTATGTCCGATTGGCTTCCGAGTGGATTCATTTGGCAAATAGGGGTACGAAGCCGGATCGCCAGCAATCAAAAAAGCAAAGCGCTCCGCATTCCTAGTGAACAGATTTTAGCGTATTAGGAGGGTATCAGCGCTCAATTTCCATGGCTTCGCGCTCGGCAGGCTTTGCGGGAGCGGGGGCTTGGCGGGAGCTATCGAGATAGTCCGCAAGCTCGAGCCGTAAGTTGCCCGCATTCGTGGAATAGCTCAGTCCAGTTTCAAAGTCCACAACGCCGCTGCGGATGAATTTTTCGATTTCACCGTCGAAGTGCTGCATGCCCTCATTGGCGCCATCCCTCATGGCATCCAGAAGAGACTTGCCTTCGGTCTCGCCTTTTTCCACATAATCGCGCGTGCGCATCGTGGACTTCAATATTTCCACGGCGGCGACGCGGCCTTTCCCGTCTTTTTTAGGAAGCAACCGCTGCGAAACAATGTAGCGGAACGCTTTGGAGAGGCGCGCGCGGATGGTTTGCTGCTCGGCGAGGGGGAATACTCCGATGATGCGTTCGACGGTTTTCGAAGCGTCGACTGTGTGGAGCGTGGACATGACCAGGTGGCCGGTCTCGGAGGCCTCCAGAGCAGTCTCAATGGTTTCGCGGTCGCGCATTTCGCCGACGAGAATCACTTTCGGCGCCTGGCGCAGCGCGGCGCGCAGTGCGAGCGCAAAAGTGGGAGTGTCCGTATGCAGCTCGCGTTGATGAATCGTGGATTTTTTGTGGCGGTGGAGAAACTCGATGGGGTCCTCAATGGTCAAGATGTGATACGCCTTTTCCTCGTTCATTTTGTCCAGGATTGCCGCAAGCGTCGAGGATTTGCCGGAGCCGGTAGGTCCAGTGACGAGCACAACGCCGTTCCGCAATTCCACTATGTCCAGCAGCGCCGCAGGCAAATTCAGCTCTTTAAAGCCGGGAATCGCGTTCGGAATTACGCGCATCACGATCGCGCAGGTTCCGCGCTGTTTAAAAATGTTCACGCGGAATCGCGCAACCCCTTGAACGCTGTAAGAAAGATCAGCCGAGCCGTCTTTTTCCAGTTTGTGGGCGGCCGCTTCGTTCTTGCCCATGATGTCATTGGCAAGAAAAGTGGTGTCCTGGTGGGTCAGGGACTCGAGGCCTTTGTATTTCAATTCCACGAGCTGGCCGCTGACTTCGATCTGCGGCGCGCGTCCCGGCGAGAAAATCAAATCGCTCACGTGGCTGCTGGCTTTCAGCATGGCCGTGACGAGCGGCGCAGTGTGAATGGTGCGCTGCACGACCCCGGCGGGCATTGGAGCCTGCACTTGAGTTGGGACTTGATCTTGCGGAGGTGGTGTCTGCGTCGGAGTTCCCATGGGTGCGTATCATCCTTGTTAGGCCCGAGGTCTGGTGGCCGGATCGCGTGCAAAGCGACATCACAGGTCTTTCCGTAATGCAGCAATAGTAAGGGAAGCAGGGCAACTGTCAGTAGAATATGCGCACTGGAGATTGCGTGAAGACAACTGTCTGTCCGTACAGGTTCGAGGAAGAAAATATTATGAGAATTTAACTGGACATGGAGAAGGCGAGAAATCCCGCGGCGGCCAGAAATTGCCTGGCGACTTGCGCCAGCCAAGCGCGGCGGCGCAACTGGCTCCGAAGGGCCAGTCCGCCGCGCGTTCGTTGCTTCTTACAGCTTACTGTTTTGCGGCGCCATCGATGAAGCTGGCGATGTTCGTTTTCAGCTTGACGAGATCTTCGTCGCGAAGATACATCATGTGGCCGGCGTCGTAGTATTGCAGGTGAATATTTTTCTGGAGCTTTTCCGGCAAGCCGAGATGCTCCATGGTGTATTCCGTCGCGTAGAAGGGCGTGGCCAGGTCGTACAATCCGTTTTCGACTTCGATTTGCAGATGCGGATTCGTGAGCATGGCCTGGATCAAATCGCCTTCGACATTTGGCGAACCGGGAAAGCCGAAGTTGTCTCCGGCGCCGCGATGTTTCCAGTCCCAACCATTGTTGGCGTCGTCGGAAGCGGCGGTGTGGTAGACCTTGTCCTGCCCAAACTTCAGTTCTTCACGAACGTACGTATTGAAAGCGGCAGTGAATGGGCCGGTGATCGAAGTGTCTTGCGGATCGTATTCGGCGTATTCGCCGAGCAAATCGTAGCTGGCGCCGGAGAAGCGCGCATCGAGCCGCCCGGTTGTCAGCCCGCGGCTGCGCTGGAGTTCTTTCATGAACTGCGGAAGGTTTACGCGCAGGTCGGCTTTCACGAGATAGTCTTCGCTCAAGCCCGTATAGCGCGCCATCATTTTGGCGATTTCCGCTTTTTCCGCGGAGCCTAGCTTTGAGCCTTTCACCAGCGCATCGAGATATTGCGTCTGCGCAAAATGGCGCGCTTCCTCGAGGAACGCCGGCAAGTTATCGGGACGATTCGCCAGCACTTTGTGATACCACGCCGTTGCCGCGTAGCTGGGCAGATAGAAAACGTAAGGCATGTCTTCGCCGGGATTAAACGAAATGGTTCCAAGGTCCAGCACGGAAGAGATGAGCACAATGCCGTTGAAATACATGCCGTCGTGGTTTTGCAGGTAATTGGAAAGCGCCGCGGAACGGAACGTGCCGTAGCTTTCTCCAATCAGAAATTTCGGCGAGTTCCAGCGGTTGTTGCGGCTAATGTAGGTATTGATGAACTGCGCCAGGGATTTTACGTCCTGGTCCACGCCCCAGAAATCTTTGTCGGCGGCTTTGCCCACGGCGTGGCTGAAGCCTGTGCCGACGGGGTCGACGAACACCAGATCCGTTTTGTCGAGAAGGCAATTCGCGTTGTCGGTGAGCTTGTAGGGCGCGGGAGGAGTCGCCTCGGCGTTGACGGTAACCACGCGCTTCGGCGAAAACGAGCCCATATGCAGCCAAACCGAAGAGGACCCGGGCCCGCCGTTATAGACGAACGCGATCGGGCGCTGGCTCGAGTCTTTCACATCACTGCGGGTGTAAGCGGTCGAATAGATGAGCGCGGTGGGCTCGTCTTTTTCATTCTTGATGAGGATCGTGGCGGCGGTGGCCTTGTAGGGAATTGTTTGCGAGCCGATTTTGATGGAGTGATCCGTGACGGAAGACTCTTCCTTCGGAGCAGGCGGAGTCGCCGCGTCCGCCGGCTTATCGGCCGGTTTGTCGGCAGCTTTGTCTTGCGCTTGCGCGCAGAACGGCAATGCGGCTGCAAACATCGCCAACGTCAGGCCCCGTTTGATCCACTTCGAACTATTCATCGTGACTCTCCCTATGCAGGCCGGAATTTTTCCGCCTGGCGAAACGTGAAATTGTAGCGCTTTTTGCTTCAGACGCGCTGCGGGTGCAGTTATCCCTTGTGATTAAGACGAAGTTGAAGCGCAAATGTTTCATCCAGCCTTGCGGATTCGAGCGAAAGCCAGCTGAGATCGTCCGCAATCCAGTCCGCGCCTGCGCTTAGAAGTTCCGCGTCCGTCGAGGTCGTGCGCAGCCCGAACACGCGCGCCCCCGCGGCTTTGCCTGAGCGAACTCCGGATGCCGCATCTTCCGCGACAATGCATTCCGCCGCCGGAATCCGCAGGACTTCCGCGCCTTTTAGATAAGGATCCGGGAACGGCTTGCCGCGAGGCAAATCCGTTGCGGTGACGAGATGTTTCGGGATCGGCAATCCAGCAGCGCGCAAACGCACTACGGCAAGCGCACGAGTCGCCGAGGTTACAACCGTCCAGCGAGCCTCCGGAATAACCTGCAACAGAGATTGCGCCCCGGGCAAAGCCACGACATCCGCAATGTCTTCAATCTCGCGCCGCTCGACTTCACGGTTTTCCGACGCCTGGTCGCCATGCGGAAGCAATTCCTGAATCGTGGCCAGGCTGGGGCGCCCATGCGCCCGTCGCACAACCTCCTCAGGAACCAACCCATGTTCCAGCGCCCACCAAGTCCACACCCGCGCCACCGCGGGCGTGGAATCTACAAGCACGCCATCCATATCAAAGAGCAGGGCACTACATTGCAGCAAAGTCATCGCGAAAGCGGTTCACCATGTATAAGGGATGCGTCTACAAGAGACACTTAGACTACCGAAATAACTTAGTCCAGTATAGAAGCAGGAAGTTTGTGAGCATAAGCGAAGCCAAGGCACAGTTCTCGCGCCTTCTGCTGCGCGTCGCCACTGGCGAAGAAATCACGATTACAAATCGCGGCGTTCCAGTGGCCCGTCTGATTTCTGTCCCCGGCAAAAGCCGGGCCAGCTTTTTGGGAATGTATCGCGGAAAGTTTGTCGTCCCCGACGATTTCAACGCGCCTTTGCCGGACGATATTCTTGACCTGTTCGAAGGCAAGGACACACAAGCTCGCAAGAAAGCATGAGACTTACGCACGACACAACAATAGGTTTTTTGGAAGTTGGGGTGGGAGACGGGGATTGAACCCGCGACATTCGGTGCCACAGACCGACGCTCTACCAGCTGAGCTACTCCCACCGCACAACGCTAGTTTACGCTAGTTTTTACGCGCGGAAAAGTGGCAGCCAATGGGCCCCGGGCGAGCGCCCTTCACGAAAGACCGCACCTCACCCTCCTCTCATGGCATCGAATCTGTGGCACTTCCTCCAAAGCCGCTAGAAATTGCTCGCGGGGATTGCCAGAATCGGGTCCAACGCTTACAGTACGCTATACAAATTCAGCCCAGGCCTGTAGAACACCTGTTCAGCTTTAGTTCTCCGTGGTTGCTGGGAGCGGCCCTCTGAAAGTATTTGTCTTTTTGCCGATGCTTCTTGCCCGAAGGGCGTTGTGACATAGGCCGCCGAGCGGCTGGCTTTGCAACGGGCCGCCAAATTTGGTAGAGAGGTTTAAAGCGTTGGACCAAACCGGGTGCAAGGGCGAACCAAGGTCATTTATGAATACTTCTCCACCATCGCAGCCCCCCGAAACGAACGACCCCAACGGCGACCTGGGACGCGGCGTGCTGATGCGCCTCGAACTCCCTAGTGATCCGAGTTTGCTCTGCGCAGTGCGCGGAGCTGTCGAACGCTTGACCGAGTCGTTTGGATTTGCTCCGGAAGAGTGCAGAGCGGTGACGCTCGCCGTGGACGAGGCCCTGACGAATATCATCCGCCATGCCTACCATGGCCGCCCGGACCAGCCCATCGAGTTGTCCTTCCGCTCGGTGAAGCCCCAGGCTGACAAGCAGGCCACCGGAGGGCTGGAAATACTCCTGAGCGACCAGGGGCCGGCCATCGAAGAAAGCAAAATGTGCGGCCGCGCTTTGGACGACGTGAAGCCGGGTGGGCTCGGTCTGCATTTCATCAAGCAGAGCATGGACATTGTTGAGTATCAGCGCGAGAACGGGACCAATCGTCTCCGTCTGGTCAAATACGTTCGCGCGTCGAAGCAGGAAGTGCATTCGTAACAAGCTGAAGGAGAAGACAAAGTGCAGATTTCGAGCCGGGAAATGGAAAAGGCGACCATCTTTGATGTGTCGGGAGACATAGACCTGGCGAACTCGCCGGCCGTTCGTAAAGCGCTTTTGCGCGAGGTGCGCGAGAAGCGCACGCCTCGCGTGGTGATGAACTTGAGCAAAGTGCGCTACATCGACAGCTCCGGCGTGGCGTCCCTGGTCGAAGGGCTCAAAGCTTCGCGGGACGTCGGCTCGCGCTTTATCCTGTTCGGGCTGAGCACCTCGGCGCGGGAAGTGCTCCAGTTGTCGCGCCTGCTGAAAATTTTTGAGGTGTACGACAACGAAGAGCAGGCGCTGGCGGGCTGATCGAGTGAATTCAGGGCGGCGGATTTTTCCTGAGCACCAAAAATTGAGTTACAGAAAAGCGGGTCGCAGAATTTAATGCTGCAATTCGTGTCACAAATCGGCAATAGCGTGACGAACAGCCTGGCGTACGTCGGTTCGCTCGCGTCGCTCGGGGGACGCGCGGCGTACTACACGTTTGTCGGGCCATTTCAGGGCAAGCCGCTGCGCGTGCAGCGCGCGATTTCGCAGGCCATGGACGTGGGCGTGCGGGCTCTGCCGATTCTTTCGCTGATTACATTTTTTATCGGGTTGATTCTGGCCCTGCAAGCCGCGTATGAGTTGCGGCGATTTGGAGCGATGAGCTATGTTGCCACTGCCGTGGCGGTTTCCATGTCGCGCGAGCTTGGTCCGCTCATTACCGCGATCGTGGTGATCGGGCGGTCGGGTTCGGCGTTCGCCGCGGAGATCGGCACGATGAAGGTGACGGAAGAGATCGATGCGCTGGAAACGATGGCCATCAGTCCTATCCGCTTTCTGGTCACGCCAAAGTTTATCGCCATGATTGTGATGCTGCCGTGCCTGACGATTTGGGCGAACGCCATGGGCATCCTGGGCGGCTCGCTTTTCGGCGTCACACAGGGAGACTTTACGTTCGGCGGTTACATCAATGCCTCGCTGGAGTCGCTCTTCCTGCGCGACATCATGACCGGGCTGGTGAAGAGCGTGATGTTTGGCATCACGATCACCGCGGTTGGATGTCAGGAAGGACTAGCGACTGGAGCCGGCGCGGAGCAGGTGGGCCGGTCTACGACCAGGGCGGTCGTGGTGTCTATCTTTCTTGTTGTATTGGTCGATCTGGTTTTCACCTCGCTGTTCTTTTTTGTGAGCGGGTCGTAGGATGCAGGGACATTTTTAATGGCTACGGGAACACAAAACACGATAGCTCCTGACGCGATCGATGCGGAGGCGATGATTTCGCTGCGCGACGTCCGCGTAAGCTACGGCGAGCGAGAAATTTTGCACGGCGTCACGTTTGACGTGAAGCGCGGCGAGACGATGGTGATTCTCGGCGGTTCCGGCTCGGGGAAGAGCACCCTGTTGCGCACGCTGGTCGGGTTGGAAAAAGCCAGCTCGGGCGAAATCTGGATTAAGGGCAAGAATATCGCCGCGATTCCCGACGCGGAAATGGACGAGATTCGCAAAAAAATCGGCATGTCTTTTCAGGGTTCGGCGCTGTTCGGCTCGATGACCGTGGGCGAAAACGTCGCGTTGCCGCTGCGCGAACACACCAAGCTGGAAGATTCGACCATCGAAATCATGCTGCGGCTGAAGCTTGAGCAAGTCGGGCTCGCCGGATACGAGTACTACATGCCGTCGCAACTCAGCGGCGGAATGAAGAAGCGCGCCGCCGTCGCGCGTGCGTTGGCCATGGACCCGGATATTCTATTTTTCGACGAGCCATCCGCCGGACTGGATCCAATTATTGCGGCCGGGATCGACCGGCTGATTCTGGAATTGAAGCAGGCGTTCCGCATGACGGTTATCGTGGTTACGCACGAACTCGCGAGCGCCTACTTGATCGCCGACCGCATGGTGCTGATCGACAAAGGGAACGTCGTGGCGCTTGGCACGACCGCGGAGATGCGCGCGAGCACGCAGCCGCGCGTACGCCAGTTTTTGGATCGCGTGCCGGAGCCGGAAGTGGCGCGCGAACTCGATTATCTTCAGATGCTCACGGAAGAGCGCCATCTATGAGTGCGGATGGCGGAAAGAGGACGTAATGGCAGGGAAGCGCGAACCGGTTTTCGTAGGGCTTTTTGTGATTGTGGCCGTGGTCGTCCTGATCTTCATGGTATTTGCCATCACCGGAGCTTTCGGGCGCACGGCCAAAACGTATCACGCCTATTTCCCGTTTGCAGGTGGGATGGAGCAGGGCGCGCCGGTGCGCTATGCCGGCGGCCCGAAAGTGGGCCGCGTGGAGAAGGTGACCATCGACTCAAGCGATCCTTCGCGCATTGACATCGTCTTCAGCGTTCAATCCGATCTGCCCGTCATGACCGACAGCCACGTGAAAATTATGAGCTTGAGCCCCTTGGGAGACAATCACCTCGAGGTTCTTCCGGGCGACGGCCACGCTGGGCCGGCGAACCCGGGCGCGCTGTTAAAGTCGGATCCGTATGTGGATTTCAACGCGCTGACGGCGCAGATCAATGAGCTTTCGCCGAAGGTGCAGCGGCTTGTCGGCTCCTTGAATGACCGCGTCGATGAACTGAAGGTGACGTTGGAGCGCGTCGATAACTTCTTAAGCCCTGAGAATGAGCAAAATCTCTCCGCCACGCTCAAGCAAACGCGCGGGTTGCTCGAAGACAACCGCGATCAGATCAAATCCACGATTTCGAAGTTGAACTCGGCGAGCGGGAAGATCGAGCCGCTCATTCAGGATCTGCACAAGACCTCGCTGGAAGCCAACAAGGCGCTCGATCACATCGACTCTTTGCTCGACGATAACGAAGACAACTTAAAAGTCTCGCTGGCGGAACTTCGCAAGTCTTTGACGAAGCTTACGGACATTACCACCCAGGTCGACCAGACCCTCGACGTAAACACGGAAAATATCGACGAGCTACTTGATAATTTCCGCCGCGTCTCGCAAAACCTGAAAGAGTTCACGGACACCATCAAGAAGCGGCCTTACACACTGATTCGCGCAAGCAATCCGAAGGAACACGTCCCCGGGGAACATAAATGACGCAGGAGAATCACGAACTCATGATTAGACCAACTGAATTCCCTCGCGGCCACGAACGCTTGGCAATCGCGAGGACGCAGCAAATAGCCTTGTGCGTCCTCGTGCTGGCGGTGTGTTTCGCCGCCGGATGCGGCGCCTCTCACCCCATCAGCTATTACCAGCTTACGGTTCCCGGCAACAGAGTGCCCACGCCGACAAGCCCCGATACCGTTCCCGTTACGCTCCTCATTGGCCGCCTGACTGCTCCCGCACTCTACCGCGAGGACCAGATTGTCTACGGCTTGGGCGGCGAAAGCATGGGCATTTACGAATATCATCGCTGGTCCGAGCCGCCCACGGAGATGATCGCGGAGATCATGTTACGGCAGTTCCGCGCCTCCGGCCATTATCAGGGCGTCTATACGTTGCGCAGCGATATCCGCGGCGATTATTTGCTCCACGGGCGGCTTTATGACTTTAAAGAAGTTTCCGCCGGGTCGCTGATCGGCCGCGTCACCATGGAAGTGGAGCTGCGCAATATCAAGGCCGGCACCACGGTTTGGACGCATTTCTTTACGCACGACGAAATGGCCAGCGGGAAGGATACTGGCGCGGTCGTAGCCGCACTCGACAAGGGAGTCCAGCAGGGCGTGATGGAATTCCGAGCGGGCGTGGATCAATACTTTGTGGAGCATCCGCCGGCGCCGGCGCAAACCACGCCTTAATTTTGGAATGAAGAGAAAATCTCAGGAAAACTGTTTCTTAGCTGGAACGCCGAAGAGTGAGCAGCGTGACGTCGTCGTCAAGCTCGTTTCGGCCACCGTGGCGCTGTACACCTTCCAGCAAGGCCGCGGAAAAATCGGGAAGCCTGGCTGACCCTGGAAATTTCTCGAGTGTCGTTTCCGCCAAGCGCAGGAATCCCCTCGAAGTGAGTTGGTCGCCGCCGGGAGAGCGCACTTCGGTCGCTCCATCGGAAAACGCCAGAATCATATCGCCCGGAAGCAGCCGGACGCTTTGCTCGTTGTACGCTTCACCCGTCACAAAACCGAGCGGCAAGTTCTCCATGCCTTCGCCAATTTCAATAAACTTGTTTTCGCGGGCCCGCCACAGCAGCATCCGCGGGTGAGCGGCGTATGCAAAATTAAACTCTCCTGAGGTTCCGTCAAATGTGCCGGTCACCACGGTCGTCAGCCGCAACGGCCCTTCGGAATTCTCCGTGTCCAGAGTGAATTCGTCATTCAGCGCGACAAGCAGGCTCGCGGTATCGCGCACATCCTGATGCTTGTGCAACACGTGATGGACGTGGCGCGCCACTCCGCTGGCGACATATCCGTGGCCGACGCAGTCGGCCAGTACCACGCGCGCGATGTTGTCGCTGCACGAAAACACGGCGGACAGATCGCCGCCGCTCTCCGCACCTGATGGCACCGAGATGACGTCGGCCTCCAGCCCGGCCAATTCGAGGGAACGATGCGCCCGCTCGTTGCCAGCCCACAGTTCCATGCACCCAAACGGGCGCTGCGTCGAGGTCGTGCAAACAAACGCGGTCGGTTCTGGCTTCTTGAATTTCATTTACAGGATTAGATGCGCAAGCTCCGAGAACTAGTATAAATCAGAACGTCCATAGCCAGTGGTTATGCGCTTCCCGTGGCCAGCCAGGCCCCCTGCGTGCACGAAGGAGTGCGGAGGCTCATGAAAAAAAAGGGGTTGCGGCGTTTCCTGTGTGTTGAGAAGCGATGGCTCATGGTTCGTGACTGGTGATATGGGGAGGCAGCCAGGAATGGCTGTCCCACTCTACCCTCCCACTTTTTCGTAAGTGTTGCATTTAAAAGACTTATGGTTTTCGTAAGTCTTTTAGAATCAATACATGCATGGGCTCCTGTAAGTGTTGATTCTAAGAGTGATAGGGTCGGAGAAATGGCGGCAAAGGCCCACGACAATAGGTGAGTGCGATCAAACCTACAGTCGGCTACAGATGCCGTTTGTCCCTAAGCGCTCTCCATTGCCATCTTGACCGCTGCCCCAATTGTCTCGATCTCATCATTCGATACGCCAAAACTTGATTTGAAGGTTGTAGCCGGGCAGGATTTCAGTCATGGCGATCCCGGATACTAACATCCGTCGAAGACCCCCTTGGTCCGAAATTCTAAATTAGGACACTACCCAAATTTCCGTGCTGATGGCAGAAAAACAAAACGCCAGCAGAAAGGCGCTGGCGCGAAAATATTCACTTCAGATACTACCTTAATGTTACTCAGTTCGTCAAAACAAAAATAGGTGCTGTAGATTCAAAGGCAAACCTCACCCAGCTGTTAACCTGCCGCTGCGATGTGGGGGAAATGCGCCAGGAAAGCGGAGGCGCGTTTCCCCCAGTAGTCAGCAGAGATTCCATCCTGATCTATATCAGGGATTATCCCTTTCCCTCTTTGCTCTGCTTCGGAGCAGCCGCGTGCGCGGCGGGTTGCTGGTGCTGCTGTAATTGCTGCTGCTGTTGGGTGTGTTTCGCCGCCAGTTGTGTGGTCTGCTGCTGGTGCTTTTGTTCGAGCGGCTGTTGCTTCGGTTCGTTCGCCGGTTTTTGCGGGAGACGCGCATGATCCTGCTCCTGCTTGGCCTGAAGCGACTGCCGCTCTTTCGTCTGTTGTGTATCCAGCTTCTGTTGTTGCTGCTGGTTTTTCTGGTCCTTCTTGGTATTTCCCGTGCTTGGGGCCGGCGCGCGCTCGACCGGTTGAAGTTCCTTGGCATGGACTGCCGGAGCGGGGCGCGCGGCTTCGGTGGCCGGGGCGCTATGAACGGTGCCACCTTCTTTGGCGGCTACAGCTCCGCTTTCTTTAAATGCACCAGGTCTCGCGGTAGCAGCGATGGGCGGCTTGCCATGATTCGCGGAAGCGCGTAGCTCCGGGTTGGAGCGGGCGGCTTCTACGTGCGCAGTTTGCGCGGCCACCGGCCCAATGTGACGCTGATTTCCGGCTGCTTCTTCTTGAGCCGTGGCGCGCACGGTTATTCCGCCGCTCCCGCCATTGAAGCTGACGCGGCTAACCGTTCGGTCGTTCACAACCGTCGTGTTGTAAACATTACGGCTGATCGACACGTTCACGTTGCTGTACGAACGGTTATACGAAAAGTGCCCGCCGTCCCAGCGTCCGCCGTCGTAACCGTGGCCAAAATAGCCGAACCCGTAGCTAACTCCGCCGTAGAAACCTACCTCTGACCCCCAATAGCCTTCGTGGAAGAGGAACGCATTGCCGCCCCAGCCCCAGTAGCCTGGCGTCCACAGATAGCCAACTTCCGGAGCCTCTACCCACGTTCCGGGCACCCAATAATAACCGTCACTCTCGTTGCCATAAGCCCAGTAACCTGGTGTCCAGATATAACCATCCGAGGGGCATATTGGCTGGTCATAGACGGGCAGTTCGGGCGGGCCAAAGGAAACCGACACGCCGAACTGCGCGAACGAGGCTGCCGACATGGCCAGCATTCCAATGAGAAACAACAACGGACGAATCTTTAAAATCCTCAACATTCTGCGCATATTGAATCCTTCTCCCGATGATCTTTGGCAGTGCGAGATCCATCGAGTCAACTAAGCTCTCTGTGTACGATCTGAATTCTGGCAGGTAGCTCCGGAGGCGCGAGCGAAAAATGCGGCATCCATCTGGCCGAGATCTTCTCGCTACTCCTGTACCAGTATAGAAATCTTCGATTCACATTCCTGTTCGTTATTGGACATAGATGCGTTTTTTCTAATATTTGCGGACACCCGCGAAGGGGCGATCTCCCAAGTGCGCTTTCGGCCATATCGACCAGGCCAGGGCTTTCGGCGCGCATTGGCTAAACCGTTGCAAGTCTGGATACGGCGCCTCAAACGCTCAGCGCGTCTTGTTAGACTAAATTGAGAGGAATTGCGTCCCCGCGCATGAGCCCCCATGAAACGGATCGCCGCCATCTCGAGCGGCAAATCGTCTTCGCGCGCCCGATTGTCGTTTTGCTATCGATCCTGGCGATGCTCGAGCAGCCGCATCCAGAGGAAGCCAAACGAACAATCTCTTTTCTCGTCGCTTACCTGATCGTTTCGCTCGCGGTAATTCCGTTGGAGCGTTTCTTTCGCAAACGCGCCTGGCACCTGCCCATCGCCTGCGATCTGTTGGCGCTCGGCTTTTTCATGTACATCAGCCCGCTGTCGGTCCCGGTGTGGTTTCCGTATCTTTTCATTTGCTGGGTTGCGGGCATGCGCTGGGGGCTGCGGGCAGCCGTTCCTCTCGCCGGAGCGCTTGCGCTTATCCTGGTCCTGCTCACCGCGGTTAGAGGCGAGGTCGGTTGGATGCGCGTCGTCGCGTGGATGGGCCTTGTTGGCGGCACGTTTGGGGGAGGCGCCGCGTTGGCTTTCCTGGCTGACCGCAGCCGTCATTTTGCTTCGCAAAACGACTTCTTCTCGCGCATTACCGCGACTCTTCAAGTGGACCAGGGGCTTGCGGAATCTTTGCGCTTGATGCTCGACGAATTAGCCCACGCTTTCGATGTGGAGGTCGCCCTGCTGGCCTACCGCGACAACGACCTCGAGCGCATCTTCATCTGGCGGCTGAAAACCGGGGAAAGCGAGCGCCTCATCCCGGAGAGTTACCCGCTAGCCCGCGCCGACGGGTTCCTGCTCGACGACATGGACGCCACCGTCTGCTGGAACAGCCTCGAAGGCGCTGGCAGCGGCTTCGGCTGGGACCGTCGTGACGGCCGCGCGCTTAAGACGCTTCCGCGCCTCCCAGGACCCACGCAGCACGAGCTCAACCTCCGCTCCATGCTCTCGGTGGCCTTCGATCAGTCCGGGCAGCCAGCTGGCCGCCTCTTTCTCCTGAACGGTAGAAAGCCCTTCGAGCGGCCTGATTTGGCGTGGCTCGAGCGCATCGCGCGTCACATCGGGCCCTCGCTCGAAAATGTTTTTCTTCTGCGCCATTTACGTGCCCGGGCCATTGAAGGTGAACGCAGCCGCATCTCGCGGGACCTGCACGACGGCATTCTGCAGACGCTTCTGAGCATTGAAATCCAGCTCGATGTGCTGCGCCGCAAGGTCGCCGCCGCGCCTGAGCAGGCGGAAGCCAACCTGGGCAATCTGCAGGCCACGGTAAAAAACGAGGGCGCGGAGTTGCGGCGCATGGTCACCGACCTGCGTCCGTTGCGCGTGCAAAGCGCCGATTTAGTGGATTTAATGCAGGGTTTTGCCGAGCGTTACCGCAACGAATCCGCTCTTGCGCTGGACGTTATGATCGAGTCGGCCGACCTACACGCTCCGGACCGCGTCTGCCGCGAGATTTTCCAGATTTACCGTGAAGCACTCAACAACATAAAAAAGCATGCTAAGGCTTCCCATGTCGTGGTAAAACTGACGCAGGACGACAGTCGCATTGTTCTCGTGGTTGACGACAACGGCGAGGGCTTTAGTTTTGCCGGCAGGTTCACTGGGGATGAGCTCGACCGCCTGCGATTGGGTCCGATTTCCATCAAGGAGCGAACGCGTACTGTGGGGGGATTTTTGACCGTTGAGTCGAACCCTGGCCATGGAGCGCGACTAACTATCGAAGTCCCGCTCGGTTGACATGGCCAAAACTAAACAGCAAATACGAGTCCTCTTGGCGGACGACCACGCGATCTTTCGCGACGGCCTCCGCAAACTCCTCGATTCCGATGAGGACATCACGATTGTGGGAGAAGCGCAGAATGGCGCGGAGTGCATCAAGCTGCTCGCCAAGCTGAAGCCGGAGATTTTATTGCTCGATCTGCGCATGCCCGATAAGGATGGGCTGGCGGTACTTGAAGAAGTGAATTTCGATACGTTGCCTACGCGCGTGATTGTTCTGACGGCGGCTGAAGATGATCGCGACGTGGTGCGTGCGATGCGACTGGGTGCTCGCGGAGTGGTGTTGAAGCAGTCCGCCACGGATCTTTTGGTGAAAAGCATTCACCGCGTTCACGCTGGGGAGATTTGGCTCGATAATCGCATGACCGCGGAAGTGATGAAGGCGTTCTCGAAATCGTCCGAGTCCGGGCCGCGACGTGAAAAGCCGCTTTTGAGCGACCGCGAAAAAGAAATTGTGCAATTGGTGGCGCAGGGATTCCGTAACAAGGAAATCGGCGAGAAATTGTTCATCAGCGAGCAGACCGTAAAAAATCACTTGCACAACATCTTCGACAAACTAGGCGTATCCGACCGACTCGAGCTTGCGCTGTACGCCATTCACCACCGTCTGATCGACCAGACTTAATCTTTTAGGGGCAGCTACGAAGTGCCGGCCGACTTGCCCAGCCTGGAAGATGCGAGGCGCTGGCGGGCATAGCCGCACCAGGGGCTTGCGGGGTCCAGCTTAATGTAAGTTTCCCAGTGCCGGCGGGCTTCGTTGTGCGCGGCCAACTTTTCGCAAACAAAGGCCAAGTTGTAGTGGGCGTCCGGATAACTGGGATCGAGACGCACGGCGTTTCGTAAGTGCAGGCGGGCTGCTTCGAGTCTTCCCACTTCTTCGAGGACGCTGCCCAGATTGAAGTGCGCCAACGCGTTATCTGGGTCTACGCGCAGGGCCCTGCCAAAGTATTCGGCCGCTTTTTTCAGGTTTCCTTCTTCGTAGCACAGCGTTCCGCAATTCAGCAGTGCGTCGAGCTTTTGGGGATCCATGAACAAAGCGCGATCGTAGGCTTCGATGGCTTCGGCGCGAGTTTGTCCGTCGGCTTCATACTCCAGCGCGGTGGCGAGCCATTCGTCGGCATTTGGGCCGCGCTTGGTGATGACGCTTACGCGTTCGCGGAGTTCGCTCGTCTCAAAGTTCAAGGCGAACTGGCCGGAGAGCGGTTCCAGGCGGGCTCCGCCATGCTCGACGAGGATGTCTCTCCCGTCGGAAAGAATGCGGAGTTCGGCCAATGGGGCATGAACTTGGAAAAGCTTCTCGCGGAGAGCTGCCAGAGCGTGCCGCAAGCGGCCGGCGGGCACCCCTTCTTCCACCAATTGCTTTACGGTACGCAGGCCAATCAGGTCGCGGAAGTCGTAATAGCGTTGTCCTGCTTCTCTTCGAGGGGAGACGAGGCGCAAACGGTCCCAGTAATCCAACTGCTTCCCGGTCAGACCTACAATTCGCTGCACGTCTTCCGGGCTGAATCTGTCCGTTGCGCCCATCAGGAATTAACCGGCAACTTTTTTGCCCGCCCTCTTCTGCACGACTGGAACTGGCTCTACGGCGCGAGCCGGGGGCTTCTTGCCCGCGGGCGACGAAATCGCGACCGGACCCGCCACTGGAGTTTTTGCCGCCGCGGCTGGCGCAGCCGCCTGCTTTTCGGCAAGGCTCTTCTTCAAGGCTTCCATCAAGTCGATTACAGGAGCCATGCGGGGCTGGGCGACCTCGGTCACTTCCTGGCCCTTGAGCTTGGCGTCGATCATGCCGCGTACATTTTCCATGTACTCGTCGCGATACTTCTGCGGCTCGAATGGCGTGGCCAGGCTCTCAATGAGCTGCTGCGCGAGCTTCTTTTCCTGATCCTTCAACTCTACCTTGTCAGTAAGAACGGATTCGGCTGCGCGAATTTCATTGGAATAGAACATCGTGTGCAGGGTCATCCCCTTGGTGCCAGGGCGGATGACGACGATGTGTTCGCGCTGGTGCATGGTGAGCTTGGCGATGGCTCCGTAGCCGGACTCTTTCATGGCGTTCATCAGGAGTTGATAGGCTTTCACTCCCGCGTCTTCCGGCGTGAGGTAATAAGACGAATCGAAGTACAGCGGATCCATCTCATCTAGCTTCACAAATTCCAAAATCTCCATCACGCGGGCCGAAGGTGGCTCAATCTTGTCCAGTTCTTCTTCGCTAAACAGGACGTATTGATCTTTCTCGTGCTCGTAGCCTTTTACGATCTCGGACCGCTCCACATTGCGGTTGCAGACGGGGCAGAACAGCGGCTGTTTGAGCCGGGAGTGACATTCCTTATGGAGCTGGTTGAAACTGATTCGTTCGCCGCGCGCGGCGGTGGTCATGCGCACGGGAATCGAAATTAAACCGAAAGTGAGGTGGCCTTTCCAAACATTTGTGGCCATGGTGAAAACTCCTTGTACGGCAGCTCGAAATCGTCTTAGAGGCTATAAGATTAGCCGCCTGCGAACGCGGGATGCAAGATGAATTCGCTATTTATGCCTATTCTGCAATTAAGGTGTTTACGGTAGTCCAGACGTCTGTTGTCTTACGGTGGTAAAATATATGCTACTATGAAGATAATGATGGACATTCGCGAATATTTGGACGGTCGCGGACAGAGCCCTTTCCGTGAATGGCGCAGCCGGCAAATGCGGAGGCTCGACTCAAAGTGACGACAGCGGTCTATCGTGTGGGGCTCGGCAACCTCTCTAACGTAAAGGGTGTCGGGGCCGGTGTGTTGAATGCAGAGTCAATTTCGGTCCCGGATACCGCGTCTATTTTGGAAAAGATGGCGAGGAGATTGTCATCCTTCTTGGAGGGGGAACGAAACAACGCCAGCAAAATGACATCTATCTCGCGACGGAGGGATGGCAAGACTACAAGCTAAGGAAGAAGACCAACCGGGAACAAGGGGAATAACATGGCTTTGACCAGAGACTTTAGAGAAACCGTTCAAGCGGACGCGAAGCGCGATCCCGCTTTTCGGAGAGCGCTTCTAAGCGATGCGCTGGAAAGCTTGCTTTCCGGCGAAGTGGCGCTCGGGAAAGAACTTTTGAGGGATTACATCAACGCAACAGTCGGGTTTCCAACACTGGCCGAACAGACCAAGCTTCATGTGAAGACGCTTCATCAGATGTTTGGGCCAAGCGGGAATCCGACAGCCAGCAATCTCTTTGAAATTGTTGCGTATCTGCAGCGAGCCGAAGGCGTGCGCTTCGAAGTGCGATCCACACGTGCTGCCCTGCGGAGGAAGCAGAAGCCTTACGTACGAAGGGCAAAGAGAGCCACTTCTGCGGGCGCTGGCCAGTAAGCGAACATGGCGAAGCTGGAAGAGTATAAGAAGAAGCGGCGATTTGACCGGACGCCCGAGCCGTCCGGCGAACCCGAGGCGCCGGCCGATTCGGAACAGCGCGCAGAAGATGCGGCGACTGGGGCGTCAGGGAAACGCAAGCGTTTGCCCAACCCGAAGCTGGCGCTGCCCGAAGTTCGGGCGGAGCACGGTGATACTTTCGTTGTGCAGAAGCACCGAGCCACGCGGCTGCACTACGATTTTCGGCTGGCGATGCATGGGGCGCTGGTGTCCTGGGCGGTGCCCAAAGGGCCTTCGCAAAATCACGCTGACAAGCGGCTCGCGGTGCAGACTGAGGACCATCCGCTAGCCTACGGCGGCTTCGAGGGCAACATACCCGTGGGCAATTATGGCGCGGGAACGGTGATGGTATGGGACCGCGGAACGTTCGCGGTGGAAAATGCGCCGGGGAAGCATCTGACTGGCGATCAACAACTGGAGAAGGGCGAGATCAAATTCAGCCTGAACGGAGAGAAATTGCGCGGAAGTTTTGCGCTGGTAAAGCTGAAGAAAAGCGAAAAAGGCAACGAATGGTTGATGATCAAGCACAAAGACGCCGCCGAAGATGCCGCCTGGAATATCGACGAGCACGACGGCTCCGTTCTGACTGGGAGGTCTATCGAGGAAATTAAGCAGGAACAGCCACCGAAACGCAGCAGGAGCCTGGTTCAGCCGGACGAATTACAAGAAGCTCGCGCGGCCGCGATGCCCTCTCGTTTGGAGCCGATGCTGGCCACTATCGCCGATCACGCTTTTTCCGATCCCAACTGGCTTTTCGAAATCAAGTGGGATGGCGTGCGCGCTCTCGCGTGGATTGACAATGGCGTTCTAACGCTGCGTGCACGCAGCGGCGCTGATATTACGCAGCGGTATCCCGAGATTGCCTCACTTCCGAAAACTCTCGCCGCGCGTCAGGCCATTCTTGATGGAGAGATTGCCGCGCTCGATGCACGTGGCCACAGCGATTTTGGACTTTTGCAAGAACGCATGCACGTGCGCGTTCCAGCTGAAAGTCTGGTGTCCCGCGTGCCCGCGACTTATTTTCTTTTTGATCTGCTTTATTGCGATGGGTACGACCTGCGCAGGTCTCCGCTCGTCGAGCGCAAGCAACTTCTTCAGCGCCTGGTGCACGTAACGGAAAGAGTCCGTTTCTCCGATCATCAAGTGGAACACGGAAAAGATCTTTTTGAATTGGCGAAAGAGAACAGCCTAGAGGGCATCGTTGCCAAGCGGCTGGACAGCGTCTACGTTTCAGAGCGCAGCACGAGCTGGCTCAAACTCAAAGTAACTCAGGCTCTCGACGCCGTTGTCTGCGGGTGGACCGCGGCTCGTACAACATCTATTCCTCTCGGCTCGCTGCTCCTGGGGCTCTATGAAGGGAAAGAGCTTTGCTTCATCGGGCATGTCGGCAGCGGTTTCGATGGAAAAAAGTTGGAAGAGCTAAAAGAAAAGTTGAAAGAGCTGGCAGTGCCGTCCTGCCCGTTTGATGCTGTGCCAGAAACGAACGAGAAGCCGTCCTGGGTTTCACCCACGCTGGTCGCGCGCGTGAAGTACAGCGGATGGACACAGGAACATGCCTTGCGTCATCCCGTTTTCATAACACTTCGTGCGGACGTCCGCCCCGCTGACTGTCAGTGGGAGAACGAAGTCGCTCCGGCCACGGCCAATGCTGCTGCCGCCGCGCCTGCTGTAGTGCATGCTCCGGCAGTCGCCGGCAAAGTGATCAGCAAAAAGTCCCAAATCGAGGAAGAACTGTTCGAAGGCCGCGCGGAAACCATAACCATCGAACTCGACGGTAAACGTCTCCGCCTCACCAATCTGAACAAAATTTATTTTCCGGAGTCCGGCTACACGAAACGCAACCTGCTGGCCCACTACTATCGAGTCGCGGACTTTATCCTGCCTTTTCTTCGCGACCGTGCTCTGGTCCTACGCCGCTATCCAGACGGAATCACAGGGCAGGCTTTCTTTCAAAAAGATGTCCGCGAAGGACTGCCGGAATGGTTCAAGACCATTCCAGTGGACTCCGAGGGCAAAGGCAAAGAAATCCACTACGCGACAGCCAATGACCGCGCGTCACTTCTGTTTCTGACCGGCCTCGGCTGCATCGATCACAATCCGTGGTCCAACCGCTGCGACGATTTCGACCATCCCGACTACTTTTTCTTCGATCTCGATCCATCCGACGGCACGGAATTTGCGGTGGTCATCGCTGTCGCGCAAGCGCTTCACAAAGCGCTGGAAGAATTGCAGGTCGTCCATTTTATGAAAACGTCCGGCGCCACGGGCTTTCACATTTTTGTGCCTGTCGAGCCGGTCTACACCTACGACCAGCTAAGGACTTTTGCGGAAATTATCGCGCGCAACGTAACCGCCGAACACCCGAATCTCGTAACCAGCGAACGTATCGTCGCGAAACGCCCCGCGGGCCGCGTCTTGATCGACGTCCAGCAAAACGCGCATGGCCGTCCGCTGGCTGCCGCTTACTCCGTACGTGCATTTCCAAAAGCCCCAGTTTCTATGCCGGTTTCGCCGCGCGAGTTGCGCGCAACCCTCCGCCCGGAAGCCATGAACATGAAAACGATTTCTGCACGCCTCAAAGAAAAAGGCGACCTCTGGGCAGATTTCTGGAAGCAGCGCCAAAGGCTCGAGCCAGCCATCGAACTTCTCAGTAAGCGCATTCCGCCCAGAACCAATAAGACGTCTTGATTCCCAAAGCATCATTGGTCTTAATCTTTCCGCTGGCGCTGCGATTGTGATTTAATTCCAACACCAGAGCAGGGAGGGTGCACCATTCCTCAGGCAGGCCAACTTCGCGTAGGCACTTCCGGATACTCCTATAAACAGTGGAAAGGGAACTTCTACCCCGAGAAGCTCCCGGATCGCGAGATGCTCAGCTTCTACGGCAAACAGTTCTCCACGGTTGAAATCAATCACAGCTTCTATCGCATGCCCACCGAGTCCGCCCTCTCGAACTGGGCGAAAAGCGTCCCCGAGGGCTTTCGCTTCGCGTTGAAAGCAAATCAAAAAATCACGCACATCAAGCGTCTTCGCGATTGCGCAGACACGCTAAAGCGTTTCCTGGAAGTTGCCAGCATTCTCAACGACGGTGACCACCTCGGCCCGATCCTCGTCCAGCTCCCGCCCAACTTCAAATTCGATCGTCCCTTACTGGAAGATTTCCTGGCCCTTCGCCCGCCCGCTTTCCGTTTCGCCTTCGAAGTTCGCCATGCGTCGTGGTACACCGACGAGACTTACGCCGTCCTCCGCAAGCATGAGACGGCTCTTTGTCTGTCCGAAACAGACAAGCAAACGCCTCCCGACGTACTCACCGCGAACTTCACGTACGTTCGCCTGCGCTTGGAAAACTACACTCCAAAGCAACTGGCAGCCTGGAGAAAACGCTTCGACACCTGGCTCGCGCAGGGCGTCGATGTCTACGCTTATTGCAAACACGAAGATGAGGGCAAAGCACCCGCCGACGCCCGCCGCCTGCTCGGCGAATCAAAATGACGGCCTTTGGCTCCGCTCTGCCGTCGTATGACACGCCTCCTGAGGCGCCCAACTCATTTGCCATGCCGCGCGGTGTAAGCCACCTGGCTCCCCTCTATCTCTCATTGGAAGAGTCTTATCTCTCTCAGATCATACAACTCGCCATCTCACTCAGAACAAAAGGGTTGCTCTCTCTTGAAAGACGCGATGCGACGCCCTCTTGCCATCCAACCATCGCGCGCGTCCACGCTCAACAATCGCCTCACCCTTTTCCACACCCGTCCTAGTACATCGGTACTTTCCAGCGTTGAACCGATTTTGTACCCGCAGTCCTATTGTTCCCTGGGCCACTCCCGGATACACTCTCTCTTCAATCAGGAGGTCTTCCTTGACCGGTTCCGAACGCCGCACGACGCAACGCTTTCAAATGCGGCTGCCGCTCACAGTACGTTGGACTACGGGAGCAGCGGTTGGCGAAACAAGCACCGAATCCCGCGACGTCAGTTCTCGCGGCGTCTATTTCTTTCTTTCCAAGGATGTGCGGGAAGGCTCACCCGTGGAGATTCTCCTAACCCTGCCCAACGAAATTACCCTGGCGGGTCCCGTACGTGTGCGTTGCCTCGGCCGCGTTCAGCGAACCGAGCCGCGCGATGAGGGCGCCATCGGAGTCGTCGCCGCAATAGAGCGCTACGAATTCCTTCGCGGCGAGGAACAAGCGAAGTAGCGCGATCGCGTTGCAACAAGTTGCACTATTAGAATTTTTTTGATGAAACAGCGCTGCGCTGGCACTGCATGCAAGGCCCAGCGTGATGTAAGCGCAAAAATTTCTCAAAAGTTTCTTGCTCGCTCACTGCGGAGGCGGGCAGGATAAGCCGGGGTCCCTCGGCCCCTCAGCGGAGTGCCCCGGCTGCTTTTTTCGCTCGGCGAATTCTCGCCTTCCGCACACCATCCGTTCCCATTCTTTCCACAGAAGAACAG
This sequence comes from Candidatus Acidiferrum sp., assembly GCA_035313865.1. Lineage (GTDB taxonomy): Bacteria > Acidobacteriota > Terriglobia > Acidiferrales > UBA7541 > Acidiferrum. The sequence goes on along the minus strand of DATFZY010000166.1, from coordinate 25,368 downwards.
TTACCTCTGCGCGTCCTGTACTTCAGGGCAGGCGATTTTCGCGCGCCTCGTGGGAGATGATGGCTTTTGCCCAGCAGCGCAACAGCACAACAAATCGTGGATTGGAAATCGCCGGACGCCGCTGCTTCGGGTCGCAGTGTGATCGCGAGGAATCGAAGCCGGGTTGCCATTCGTTCGGATGGAACAGCGCGACTGAGCTGGCGGAAGCGACTTCGACTGGGGGAAAGTTTCTAGATGCTAGCTGAAATTCAAGATATGCAGAGTGGTATGTCCGTCGAAGAAGCGACCGGAAAAATTTCGCTTTTGGACCTTGCCGAGATTCTCGACCAGCACAAAATCTGGGTCGAAACCGGCGGCGAATCCGGTAACAAAGCGAATCTCTGCGGCGTAAACCTTTCGCACGCCGACCTCACGGGCGTCAACCTGGAAGGCGCATTTCTCCAGCGCGCCAACCTGATCGGCTCGGACCTCTCCATGGCCAATTTGCGCGGCGCAAGCCTCGTGCAAGCCGACCTCCGCGATGCGAATCTGCTGGGAACGGAGCTGCGCGGCGCGAATCTGATGGGCGCGAATCTCTATGGCGCCGAAGGTGTTTGGGTCGGCCGCCTTGGCGGAACGAATCTTTTCGACGCCATCCTGCCGGAAACTATCGCGGCGTTCGACAGCACAAAGGCGATCCTGGATGCCACCAAAGTCGCGCGCTGGTTTTATTTCCTGATTTTGTCGGCAAGCCTGGCCTGCATCGCGCTGATTGGATTGACCACCGATGTGCGCCTCATCGTGGACGCATCGGCGATTCCCGTGGCAAGGTTCCCCAAAATTATTTCCATGACGAGTTTTTACCTGGGCGCGCCGCTCGTTCTCTTCATTTTCTATTTGCGGTTTCACTTTCTGCTTCTGCGTCTGTGGGGCAGCATGTCCGGCCTTCCCGCAGTTTTCAAAGATGGCCAAACTCTCGAAAAAGATGGGCCGTGGTACTTGATGGGCCTCGTGCGACGCCATTTTCGCTGGATGCGCGAAGGCCGCTCGCCATTCTGGGTGCTGGAAACGGTGGTGGCTACGGCGCTGGCCTACTGGATCGTCCCCGCGACGCTCTTTTTGTTCTGGCTACGCTATCTGGTCCGCCAGGACTTTCGCGGCACGCTGCTGCACGCTTTTCTACTGACTCTATCCGTAGCAGCAGCCACGTGCGTGCCAACTATAGTCGCGCGGGTGTTGCAGCCCGGCGACCTGTTGCGCCAAAAATCCAAAAACTTATTGCGCATGACTTTTGTGACCGCACGAGCCGCGCTTCTGACGGGTCTCGCGCTCCTGATTTTCTCGCTGGGAGTAAACCGCGGATTACCTTCAGACAGTAATATTGCTACCCAACATTCTCAGACAAGCATTTTGAGATGGGCTGCGGAAGCGTTGCAATCGATCGGCTACCGGCCCTATGCGGAGCTGACAGAAGCGATGCTCTCCGGACCGCCGCCACATGGCAACTGGAGCGAAGAAGCCCTGGCGGCCGTGCCGGGAGCGAAACTCAATGAAATGAACTTGCGCTTCGCGCGAGGCTACAAATCCTACCTTGTGAACGCAAAATTATGGCGCGCCAACCTCGAAGGCGCCTATCTTTCCGAAGCCGATATGCGCGGCGCCAATCTGCGCGAAGCGGTCCTGCATGACGCAATCCTCGACCGCGTGCAAGCCTCGAAGACCGTTATGGTTTCCGCGGACGCAAGCCGCGCCAATTTTACCGGCGCCGATTTGCGCGGCTCCGATATGTCGTTCGCCACGCTGGAAAACGCACTGCTTTCCAATGCCAGGCTCGACGACGCGTCTCTTTACGCAGTGAATCTGCGCAACGCGCAAATGCTGCGCACCAACCTCTCACGGGCGGACATGCGCGACACCAAGATGGAGCACGCCGTCCTCTCCTTTGCCACTCTTCAGCAAACGGATTTTTCTTCCGCAAAGTTAGCCGATGCGAATCTGACAGGTGCCCAATTCAAAGGCACCATCCTGATGGACGCCGACCTGAAAAACGCGGACTTGCGCGGCGCGCTCTTCAACGCAGCCATTTTCCGCGGCACGGACATCACCGGAGCCAACGTAGCCGGCGCCGATTTCCGCGGCGCTCTGGGCCTGACCGCCGACCAGGTCTGCTCAACGCACGGCTGGCAAGCCGCCCAATTCGATCCCGACGTCCTGGCGCAAACGCAGGCCCTCTGCGGAGTGCGCCACTAATCGTTGCGGGTCCACTTTAATCGAGCAAGCGAGTTCGAGGGGCTGCGCAATTCCGGGCAAACGGCGGCCATGTTGCAAGTTCGTTACTTTTCAGTCTTTGGTACTTAAGTAGTGTTGACCGCCCCGTTCTGCACCTTTTTACTTAACGTATACGCCGAAATGTGAACCGTTGAGCTGTGGCTGAAAAAAGGAACCTGTACGGCACATTCGGTGTCCAAGGATCACAGGATAATGAAACCAAAAGCTTTCTTTCTCGCTTTGCCGTTCGCTTTCCTTCCGGTCTCTGGATTCGCTCAGTCTGCGCCGGCTCCTTTATCGAGAGCGGAAATCCTGGGGCGTTTGGCGCTTGCGCAGCCACCGAGTTACATCGCCCACACTGTTCGCACCCATGGCATCGGCTTCAGTATCAGCGCGGATTTCGTTTCGCGAGTCAAACTCGCAGGCGGCGACGGAATCCTTGCAGAACGCCTCTCCGCAGCCGATTCATCAGATTCCCCGCATTCGCTCTCGGAGCCGGATCGCCCGTACCAGCATCTTGCCAAGTGCGCCGAATTCCTTCACACCGGCGACACCGAACAAGCAGAGAGAGAATGCCAGGCATCCATCGAAGAAAACCCGGAGAGTCCGTGGCCGATTCTCGCCACGATGAGGGTTCTGGAAGACACGAACGCGGCCAAAGAAGAAAAAGCCGAATTGCTTCGCCGCGCCGTCGTGGTGGCGCCCAATTTGGCTGAGGCACATCTGGCGCTGGCGTCGGTTCTTCCTCCCGGCGAAGAGGCCATGGCGGAGGTCACGAAAGGCTCTGCGCTGAGGAGCACGGACCCACTCGAGAACGTGGCGCAGTCTTCTGGCGACTATTTTGGCAACTATCGCGGCGGGGACGCTTGGGGTGTGGACGGAAAACCTCTACCAGATGGCAACCAGATAAATGACCAGCTTCAAAGCATTCTCGAGATGGAGCCCGATTTGGCGGCCACACATATGCTTCTGGCCGGCAACTTTTTCCGGTCAGACAGACTGGAGCAAGGCGTAAGCGAGTTCAAGAAAGCTTTGCGTCTTGAACCGGGCAATCCAGAGCTTCATGAGATGATCGGTAAGTACTATGCGTCCCAGCAAAACGTCGAAGAGGCAATTGCAGAACTACGCGAAGCCGCGCGCATCGTTCCCTACAGCTTTGCGCAGCGCCAGGCTCTCACGCAAACTCTTTGGCAATACGATCGCCATGACGAAGCCATCCGTGAATGGCGCGATCTGCTCACGCTTTCGCCAAAGAATGTAGAAGCGAGCGAGGCTCTCGTTGAAATATATATCGGACAGAAAGATCGCAAATCGGCCATCGCGGAGTTGCGCCGCTCGCTGAAGGCCTCTTCAAATGCCATCGGGAACGACGCCAAGTACGCCGATGACCGCATCCGTGACATCGATCAACTCGCGCATCTCCTGTGCGACAACCGCGAGTTTGAAGCCTCCGCGGAGCAGTACAGATTTCTTCTGCGCTTCAAACCAGACAACGCCATTCTGCACAACAATCTTGGCAACGTCCTCTACGCGCAGCGCAAGGTCGATCCCGCGATCGAGGAATACCGCGAAGCCCTCCGTTTACAGCCGGACCTCCCCGATGCGCATCACAACCTGGCGAATTGTCTGCTGATAAAAAATAAAGCGGATGAGGCCGCCGCGGAGTACATGCAAACAGTGGATTTGGATCCCAGCCGTTTTGGTTCGCGTCTGATGGTTGGTGTGGCCCTCACACAGAAAGGCGATCTCAGCGGCGCCATTGACCAGTTCCGGCAGCTACTTCTCGAGAAACCCGACGATCCCGATATCCACGCTGTCCTGGCCCATGCTCTCTTTCTCAATAACAACATCCCTTCCGCGGTCATCGAGCTGAAGCGCTCCCTCGAAATGCGCCCCGAAGCTCCCAGCGTTGAAAACGAACTCGCGTGGATTTATGCAACCTCCGCGGAGCCCGGCTACCGCAAACCTGCCGAAGCTCTCACGCTGGCAAAGCACGCCGTGCAAACCTCGAAGGAGCCTGTGCCCGCCATCATGGACACGCTGGCCGAAGCTCTGCTCATCAATGGCCATCCCGAGGAAGCTCTAAAAATCGAAGAGCAGGCCGTGCAACTCGCGCCGGACGATCAGCAGATGCAAGCGCGCCTGAAACACTTCCAGCAAGCCGCTCAACACACCTCTGAGCAGGTTAGTTCCACGAAGCCCTGATTGGTCCGCGTTTTGGAGAGCGCCTTCGTCAGACGTCCAGCTTGCGCAGGTAGGGCACGCTGGCTTTCATCATGTCAAGATTCATTTCCACGAAATAATTTTTTATGCCGCCGGTCTTCGCGGCCGTGAAGATTTTCTTCCAGTCGAGACTGTCCTGCCCGACCGGCTTGATTTTTTGGGTTGCCGCGTCCCAGCCCTGCACGTGCATGGAAATGAAGCGCCCCGGGTACTTCATAAAATACTCCGCCGCGTCGAACCCTTCAGCGATGGTCGAAACCTGGAACTGGAATTTGACGAGCTTGGGATCCAGCAGTTTGAACAAAATATCGTACGTCCGCTCGCCATTCACGGACGATGTCTCGAACCCTTCATTGTGCAGTCCCTGCTGGATCCCCGCCGCCGCGGCCTTTTCCCCCATCTTGTTGTATTCGTCCGCAGCCCGCTTCACGTCGTCCATCGTGGGTTTCTTGGGCCCATCGAGGCTCGCGACGAGCATTTGCGTCAAGCCTAAATCCGCAGCCCACGCAATTCTCCCCGCCTGATCTTTTCTCAGCTCGTCCATGCCAAAATGCGAACTGATGCAGCTCACTCCCCAATCGTTCAGCATCTTGCGCAGCTCGGACCCTTTGTATTTCGCCAAGCCGCCGAAACCCGAATCGTCGTATCCCACGGGAGAACACATCTCAATATTTTGAAATCCCGCAGCGACAAGCTGCTTGATGGTTCCGGGAAAATCCTTGGCAATGCCGTCTCGCACCGGCCATGTCTGGCAACCGATGGGCAATCCAAGCGGATTCGCGCTCAACTCAAACGCGTTAGCGCCGAGCAAACCAGCCGCAGCCGCACTCGCTACAACATTTGTCAGAAATTCTCTTCTCGCAATCGCAGCCATCTAGGTCTCCTCATTTTCGATATTCGATCTCTAGAACACGCCGTAGGGGCGGGGCTTGCACCGCCCGCTTGTGCCATGTCAGCAACAAAGCAAACGCCGTTTGAAAAAATCTTCTTACTTTTCCTCACCAAAAAGCTTGATATCTTCCGGCCCTTCCTTCAACGGCCCAGTGGCGCGCCCCTGCACCAACTCGCGAATCTGCGCCACGATATCCGGATTGGCCAGCGTAGTGATATCCCCGGTATCCATGTGATTGGAAATGGCAGCCAGCACGCGCCGCATAATCTTTCCCGAGCGCGTCTTAGGCATGTCCGGAACAATGTGAACCTGCTTGGGCCGGGCGATTTTTCCGATGATCGTTTCAATCGTCGAGACAACTTTGTCCTTAACAGCCTTCGACGGCAGCACCCCGGGCTTCAGCGAAATATAAACTTCCGGCACGCGTCCCTTGATTTCGTCCACCACAGGAACAACAGCCGCCTCCGCGACATCCGGCATGCTCAAGCAAGCGGATTCCACTTCCTTGGTCCCGAGCCGATGTCCGGCAACGTTGATCACATCATCCACGCGCCCCAGAATTCTATAATAGCCATCCGCCGGAAGCACCGCGCCGTCCGCGGCGTAGTACGGCCAGTCGCGCCAATCCTTGCTCTTCGGATTCTTGCAATATTTTTTGTAGTACTGGTTGACGAACCGCTCCGAGCTTCCCCAAATCGTCTGCATAATCCCCGGCCACGGATTCCGAATACAAATATTCCCAGCTTTCCCGGTCCCCGGCCTCACTTCTTCGCCATTTTCATCCCAGATGACAGGATAAATTCCCAGCACCGCCGGACCCGCGCTTCCCGGCTTCATCGGATCGAGCGCCGGTTTCGTACTGCACAAAAAACCGCCAGTCTCGGTCTGCCACCACGTGTCCACGATGACCGCTTCGCCTTTGCCCACAACTTCGTAATACCATCGCCACACCTCCGGCTCAATCGGTTCGCCCACCGTGGTCATGTGCTTAAAATGATAGTTGTATTTCTTCGGTTCGTCGCCGCCGGCTTTGCGCAGCATGCGAATCGCCGTCGGCGAAGTGTGAAAAATGTTGACGTCGAGCCGCTCCGCAATCCGCCAGGGACGCGCCGCGTCGGGAAACTGCGGCACGCCTTCATAAAGAACGCTCGTAGCGCCAAGCGCCAGAGGCCCGTAAACAATGTACGAGTGCCCCGTAATCCAGCCGATGTCCGCCATGCACCAATAAACGTCCTCGGGATGAATGTCCTGGTAATACTTGGATGTCCCCGCGGCGTAAGCAAGATATCCGCCGGTGCGGTGCTGGCAGCCTTTCGGTTTGCCGGTGGTCCCGCTCGTGTACATCAGGAAGAGCGGCGCTTCCGCGTCCTGCGAGACCGGCTCGACGATCTGATTGCGGTAATCCTTCAAAATATCTTCGATGAAAAAATCGCGATCCATGATCATCGGCGATTCGGAGCGGTAATGGCCCGGATAGCGCTTCCAGAAGAGCACCTTGTCGATGGTCTGTCCTTCTTTTTTCGCAGTCTCAACGGCTATGTCAGCGCTGGGTTTGTGGTCTACCCACTTGCCGTTGCGATGATAGCCATCCGCGTAAATCAGGATTCGGCTGCCGGAATCCGCCGCGCGCAAACCGCAGGCCTCTCCGCTGAATCCGCCAAACACCACGGAGTGAATGACGCCGAGTCTCGCGCAGGCCAGCATGGTGATCGGCAACTCGGGAATCATCGGCATGTGAATGGTGACGCGGTCGCCCGTCTTCAACCCCGCGAAATCGCGCAGCATCGCCGCCGTTTCGTTCACGCGCTTGTACAGCTCTTGAAACGTAATGACCGTGGCGGCTTCGTGCTCAGGTTCTGGCACGAAAATGAGCGCCGCTTTGTTTTTGTGTTCCGCGAGGTGCCGGTCCACGCAGTTGTAGCAGGCATTGAGTTTTCCGCCCACAAACCATTTCCAGAAAGGAGGATTCGAACTGTCGAGCGTCTTCTTCCAGGGCTTGTCCCAGGCAAGCAGCTTCGCGTAAATATCGAAACACTTCGGAAAATTCTTTTCGCTGAACTTTTTCACGAACGAATGATCGGCAAGGTTAGCCTGCGCCTTGAATTTCTTCGAAGGATAAAAATACTCCTCCTCCTTCCAGTGAACGGCTATCTGCGCTTCCGTCAGTTTGTTCTTCGACGCCTTCGCTTCTGTTTTCTGGCGAGCTTTGGCCACGGCGACAACTCCCCTTAGTCGATCGATTTCGGTTGTGATGCTACAACGAAGGACAGCCAGGTTCGGGCCAGCCTCATTTCATTTGAGCAATGAGATGGCCCGCCAAAAATGATGCTCCCGCGCGGCTGCGGTAGTCAATCCATAAGGCCGCTTGCGTAATCGCAATCAGGGCCTACTTCATCCCGCCAACTTCGTCCCAGATCTTGTGGCCGTAGGTTTCCTTCAGCATGATGCTTCCGAACACCAGCGTGATGCTGGCGACAGTCATCGGGTAATACAATCCCGCATAAATGTTCCCCGTTACCGCGCACGAGTACAGACCAATCAGCGGCACCAACCCGCCAAAAACGCCGTTGCCGATGTGATACGGCAACGACAGCGACGTATACCGTATCCTCGCGGGGAAAGCCTCCACGAGATACGCCGCGATGGGCCCGTAAATCATGCAAACGTAAATCACCTGGAGGAAAACGAGAAAGGTAAGCATCGGCACATTGGGGCTTGGCGCTTCTTTCGCTGGAACTTGTGCTCCCGTCGCATCCAAGGTGATCGGCGTCAATGCAATGGCTCCAGTCACCTTGTTCTTCGCCGATTTCACCGTCACCACATTATTCCCCGCGGCGCTTTGCATGCCGTGATAAATGGGAATGTACGTGGTGATGGCCAGCAAACAAGCCAGCATCATGATCCACTTGCGCCCAATCTTGTCCGAAAGCGCGCCAAACACGGTGAAGAAGGGCATCGCGCACAGCAGCGCAATGGCCACGATGATGTTCGAGGTTTTCCCGTTCACCTTCAGCACCGTCTGCAAATAAAACAGCGCATAGAACTGCCCGGTGTACCACACAACGCCTTGGCCGGCGGTAGCTCCAAACAGGGTAATCAGGAAGCGCTTGAAGTTGGCCCATTGTCCAAAGGCGTCTTTCAGCGGCTGAATGGACGTCATGCCGGCAGCCTTCAGCTGGCTGAAGATCGGCGATTCCTTCATCTTCAACCGGATGTAGAGAGAAATCGAAACGAGCACGATGGAAATGAGGAAGGGGATGCGCCAGCCCCAGTTCGAGAAGTCTTCCTTGCTCATCGCATTTTGCGTGACCAGAATAACGATCAGAGAGACAAACAGGCCCAGCGTTGCCGTGATTTGAATAAAGCTGGTGTAATAGCCGCGCTTCCCGTCCGGCACGTGTTCCGCGACGTAAACCGTGGCTCCGCCATACTCACCGCCCAGAGCGAGCCCCTGCAGCACGCGAATCACGAGAAGCGTGATCGGCGCGAACCACCCAGCCGTCGCGAACGTTGGCAGGAAGCCGATCACCGCCGTGGCGCCTCCCATGATCGAGAGCGTCACCAGAAAGGCGTATTTGCGTCCGACGATGTCGCCAATCCGCCCAAAAAAAAGCGCACCGAAAGGCCGCACGAGGAAACCGACGGCGAAGGTCGAAAGATAGGCGATGAGAGCAATGGTATCGTTGCCCGACGGGTAGAACTTTGGCGAAAGCACCGCGGCAAGACTTCCAAAGATGTAAAAGTCATACCACTCGATCATCGTGCCCACAGCGGACGCGAGAATTACCTTCGGAATGCTGTCGCTTCCTGCTCCGACTGCGGGAACCACGTTTCCCTGACTGGCCATGCTTCCTCCTGTTGAACGACGGCCTGCCTGTTAACTATTGCCCGGGCGCGCACGTTCGCCCGTCCAAGCGGCCGCAAGGCACACCTCTAATTGAGCGGTATTGCCCTCCTCTTGAATCCCCCCTGTGACCCGCAAGGGTGCGAGCCGGGATTTCCGTGGCGGAAGGGCGCTAAATCGCACCGTTCATATACGGCTCCAAGCCCATTGTCAAGAAATGACTTAGCCGCCCCGAAAACTTTGCCAGTCGTACGCTCTCGGTACCCGCACACGCTAGATTTAAGGGGCCGCCACTGGAGTAGCAGGCCGCAATCGTGGTAGAAGATTCGTTTGAACTTCCACAACGCCATCTTTCTGTTTCTTGCCGGAGCGCTCGGAGGGGCCATCAATGCCGTCGCCGGCGGCGGCAGCTTCGTGGCGTTTCCGGCCCTGCTCTTCACCGGTGTGCCGCCCGTGCCGGCCAACGCCACCAACACACTTGCTCTCTGGGTCGGAACCACCGCCAGTGGCGGCGCGTACCGCATGAAGCTGAACATCCCGCGCCGCGTGATGATTCCGCTCATCCTTACCAGCATTGTCGGCGGATTAGCTGGAGCGATTCTGCTCATCAAGACGCCGGCGCAGACTTTCCTGAAGGTTTTGCCGTGGCTGCTGCTTGGCGCGACGCTGCTCTTCGCCTTCGGCAAGCACCTCACTGGGCGCATCTCGGCGGGCATTTCGCACGACTCGAGCAACGCGGCCGTCGTGGGCGCGTCTATCTTCGAGCTGATCGTGGCCGTGTACGGAGGATATTTCGGCGGCGGGATCGGCATTATGAATCTGGCCATGCTCGCGGCCATGGGCATGACGGATATTCACGCCATGAACAAGCTGAAGGTGCTGCTTGGTGGTGTGATCAATGGAGTCGCGACGGTCACGTTCGTCATTACCAAGGCGATTGTTTGGCCGCAGGCGCTGGTCATGACAGCCGGCTCGCTAATTGGCGGACTGACCAGCGCGCACTACGCGCAAAAGCTTCCGCAATCCTGGATTCGCGGGCTCGTCATTCTGGTGGGAACCGCCATGACGGTCTACTTCTTCTGGCGCGGGTATCACTGAGGCCAGCTTGACAGTCTAAGTCGCGATAAGCAGACTCTTCGCAACATGGCCCGCTTGCAAAAGCGGAAGCCGATCTAACCTGATTCGACGGCCCGATTCGACAACGAGAGGGAAGCAATGAAGACAAATTATTGGGCGGTTTTTGTTTCGGCCCTTGCCTACTGGATTCTCGGCGCGGTGTGGTATGGCGTGCTTTTCAACAAGCCGTGGATGGCGCTCGAAAACATTTCCATGGAACAGGCAAAGACCATGAATCCTGTTCTGCCGTACATCATTACGTTTGCGCTGAATCTGCTGATCGCGTTTGTGCTCGCGCAGATCTGCCTCTGGCGAACCGCAAACACCGCCGCGCGCGGCGCCGCGCTCGGCATTTTGCTGTGGATTGGTTTCGTCGGGCCTGTGACGTATACAACCTATATGTATGAGATGCGGCCCATGACGTTGTTCGCCATCAACGAATTTTATCCGCTAGCAGGTTTCTGCCTCATGGGCGCAATCCTGGGCGCCTGGACGAAAAAAGCCGCGTAGCGGCACGGCACGCCGTGCCCGTCCTCATGGCAAGTTCTCTCCGCGGATAGAAGCGTCCAGGATTTGGATGGTGTGGACGACCGGCGTCTTATGACCCTGCCGCGCGAGAGACGATTGCAACTGAAGCAGACATCCCGGATTGCCAGTGGCAACAACTTCGGCGTTGAGCGGTGTAATGAGCTGGGCTTTGCGGTCGCCGAGAGCGTTGGCGGCGCTGGGCTGCACCAGATTGTAGATGCCCGCAGAACCGCAGCAGATGGCGCTTTCCGGGATCTCCGCCAGCTCGAGGCCGGGAATATCGGAAAGCAGTTGGCGCGGCTGCGAGCGAACGCCTTGCGCGTGCTGCAAATGGCAGGAATCGTGGAACGCGACGCGCATCTTCAGAGTATTTCTTGTCGCGCGCGGCTGCATGCTGGTGAGAACTTCGGAGATGTCCTTGCACCTCGCTGCAAAAGCCTTCGCGCGTGCCGCGTAATTCGGATCGTCCCTCAGCAAGTGTCCATATTCCTTCACATTGGAACCGCAACCAGCAGCATTGGTTACGATGATTTCCACGTTAGCGCGCTCGAACACGTCGATGGTTTTCCGAGCCAGCGCAAGCGCGCCTGTTTCTTCTCCCGCATGAACCATCAACGCCCCGCAGCAGGGCTGTTCTCTCGGCGCCACCACTTCGCAACCTTCCGCAGCAAGAACGCGCGCGGTCGCCGCATTTACCTGGGGAAAGAATTCGCGCTGGACGCAGCCAAGCAGGAGGCCGACGCGTTGGCGTTTGGCGCCGCGCGCTGGCGTGATTTCTGCCACGCGCTCGTTTTGCCCGAGCTTTGGCATCAAGGCTTCCATTGCTTGCAGTCGCTTTGGAAATAGTTTCAACAAGCCGATGCCGCGAATCAGCGCTTGCAGGCCGGATCGTTGATACGCGAGCAGCGGCCAGCGCAGCAGGCGGAGACGATCGGGCCGCGTGAAAATCTCAAAGAGAAAACGGCGATGCAGTCTTTCGCCGAGCGAACGCGGATGCTGGCGCTCGATTTGCGCGCGCGTGGCTTCGATCAGCTTGCCGTAGTCCACGCCGGAAGGGCACGCGGTCATGCAGGCCATGCAGCCAAGGCAGGTGTCAAAATGGCTGACCCACTGCGGAGTCATAGTCGCGGCGCCTTCGCTGGCAAGCTTCATCAGGTAGATGCGGCCGCGCGGCGAGTCCATTTCTTCGTTCCACAAAACGTACGTCGGACAGACGGGCAGACAGAAGCCGCAGTGGACGCACTTGTCGATAATCTCCGTCGAGGGCGCATGGTGCTCATCGAACGTGCGCAGCGCTGGATCTTGTTGTGGAGAAGTTGTCATGAAAGCGCGCGGCTCATGGCCTGATGCGAACATAACCGAAGGACCGCGCTCGTTGCAAACGGCCACAATCGCCCGGATGGCGCGAAACTCTCTGCGTATCTCTGCGCACTCTGTGCCTCTGCGTTATCCTTTGCTTTTTCTCTTCTTTCTCTAGCAACTCGTGGCGCATTCCGGCTGGATTATTTTCTTGACGCAACTGGAGTTTCACCGAGGTCCTTGATGTCTTTGAGAATTGTTGCGACTAGCGATTCCACTACGGCTTGGCCTTTTTCGCGGGTCGCCAGCGTGGGGTCGCCCCAGGCGCCGGTTGGAGAATAGGTGCCTTTGCCGTTGGGATCGCGCGTCAGGCCGCCTGGTTGATTGGGGTTGAGGTCGCGCGCGGCTTTGTTCATGCGGACGGATTCGGGCGCGATGTAGAGCATCATGGAGGTTTCGATTTCGTCGGCGTGCGTGCCGCCGGATTGGCGGAGCTTTGTTTCAACCGGATCTTCGCGTGTCAGGTCGGTGTAGCTCAGCACGATGCTGTCTTTGGCCAGGTCCGCGGCAGCTTGCGCGAGCGCGCGGAGCGTGGAGATGCCGGTGTTGAGAATGTAGAAACGGCGCGGGCCGTAGTGGGCGAGCGAGTGGACGATATCGGTGACCATGGCGCGCGCCGTGTCTATGCTGAGAGAACTGGAGCCGGGATATTCAAGGAAGGCGGGATAGAAACTGTAGTTGATGGTAGGAGCGACAACGACACTTCGCGGAGCCGCGGCCAGGACTCGCTTTTTGAGATACTCGGCCATCAGAAAGTCGTTGTTCAGCTGCAAGTGACGGCCGTGCTCTTTGGATTCGGCGCCGAGCGCGATGACGACCACGGTATCGGGAGTGAGAACGAGTTCGGCTTCGTCCCACGAAAGAGTTTCCAGCAGAATGGCGCGCTGCGCGGCCACGGATTGCGGGGCCGACGGAGCCGGCGACGATTGTGCAGAGACGGACACGAGCGCTCCCAGCGATAGCAACCCGCAAGCGATCCAGCGAAGGGCTTGCGTTTTTCCAAGGCTCATAACCAGCACCTCGAATGAATCGACAATTTGTCGAGCGTTATCGGGCGATGCGGCCTGTCTTAATTCCACTGTTGAGATCATAAACCGCGCCAATCGTTCCGACCAGACACGTCTGCCGCGTCAAGCCCATCAGCTCGCGAAGGCGGTAGACGCTTTCGATGCCGGTGCAGTGCGCGCCGAGAATGCGTGCCGTCTGGTATTCCTTCAGCTTGGAAGCGGTCCAGGCAAGTTGCTGATCAGTGGCAGCGAAGAGGTGAAAGCCGCCAATGGCGGCGTCAATGGCAGCGGGACGCAGGAAGCTGCGCGCATACTGAAGCGTGTTGATGATGCCGGAATGCCCGCAGCCAGAAAGCAAGACGAGGCCGTGCGAAGTGTTGAAGACGAGAGACTGATCGTCGGGGACGTTGTCCTCGACCCAAGCAGTGCCGTTGTTCACTTCGGTGGTTGCTAAATAATTTTTCTCGGGATACGCGCGGGGCACAGGGCCCGATAGCCAGATTCCGGGAAAGATTTCTTCAGGCTTGTCGTCCACGATGAACACGCCGCCAGTGGCTTCGTAATCTTTCTTCATCTGGATCATTGGATTGAGATCGTGGCCGCGGCGCTCCAGGAAAATGCCGTTGGCCACATGCACGCGAGAAAGTGCGGAAGGATTGGATTTCGAGAATTCGCGGCGAAGGGTCATCAGGCCGGTGGTGTGGTCGTCATGGAAGTGGCTGAGGATGACGTCTTGAACGTCGCTGAGGTCGAGCTTCAATTCGCGCGCGTTTTCGAGAACGGTGGTGGGACGCGCGCCGGTGTCAAAGAGAATCTTGCGGCCGTCCGCTTCGACGAGCGCGGCGAAGCCCCACTCGCCAATGCCATCATCGGCGAGCATCGTCGAAAGAATGGTGATTTTCAGGGAGTGTACTTCCGCAAGAGGCGCGGCGCCCCCGGTTTGCGTTTGCGTGCGGGCCAGAGGTGCAAGCAACAAAAGAGCGATGATTGGAAGTGCGAGAACAATTTTTTTCATGTGTGAAAACTCCTCGTCAGATGCCGCCAAGAAAGCGGCCGGGATTGAGTGTGTTACGCGTGTCGAACTGATTTTTTACTGCGCGCATGAGCGGCAGCGCATCGCCGGGCTGGCCCCAAGTCTCGATGCGTCGCGTTCCGGCGTCTTCTGCGCCGGCGCGTTCTAGCTCGCTGGGCTGATGGAAAATGGAAAGAGAACCGCCGGCGCGCTCGACCTCATTGCGCAGATCCGCCAGCGAGTCGTGGAAATTGTCAGGCCCTGCTTCCAGGCGGAGCCAGCCGATACCGGTGGCTTGCATCACGAGTTTCCACCGCGTTGCGCGTTGATCCGAGATTCGCTGCACATTTTGCACTGTCTGCGCGGTGGCGGCTGGAAGCGTCGTGATTTTCGCCATCGCCGCCGAACTCGGCTCGTTCCAAAGTTCCTGCGAAGCTGACCAAACCGCGGAAGTGGCAGGATCCACTTTGGCAGAACCGCTGATGGTTCGCAACTGAGCTTCTTGCGCCTCGATACCCGCTTCCGTGCCGTCGAAGAGAACGTCCACGACTGGCTCAGCGTTCTGTTCGACGCGCGATTGTAGAGCCGTGTGGGCCATTTTTGAATCTTGGATCGCGAGGACCAGTTGCTGCATGTTCTCCAGAGTGCCGGCCGAGATCGACAAAGTTTTTGTGTTTCGCGGAAGCGGATGCAGCCGAAAGACGGCACGGGTTATCACCCCGAGCGTGCCGAAGGCGCCGGTGACGAGCTTGGGCAGGTCGTAACCCGCCACGTTTTTCACCACCTTGCCGCCGCTGGAGGCCAGCGTGCCATCGGGGAGCGCGATGGTTACGCCGATGATCAGATCGCGGAGCGAGCCGAAACGGAGGCGCAGGCTGCCACTGTCGTTGGTCGAGAGGACGCCGCCGATGGTGGCGCGCTCCGGCCAAAGCGGGTCGAGCGCGAGCCTTTGGCCATGCCGAGCCAGCGCGCTTTGGAGCGTCGCGATGGTGCTGCCGGCTTCCACGCTTACGGTAAGGTCGGCCCAGGGATGCTCGATAATTTTATTGAGGCGCGCCGTTGAGAGGATGACATCGGCGCGGTTCGGCGGATTGCCCCAGCCCAGCTTGGTACCGACGCCGCGGGGGATTACGGCCAACCCCGCCTCGTTTGCTACGCGCAGCGCTGCGGCGAGCTGCTGCTCGTTGGCAGGCTCAAGGACCAGGCGCGGTTGAACCCCGGCGACTGCGTCGGCCGCTGTGGCGGAGCGAATCGAATCACGAACCAGAATGGCGCGGAAGTCTTGTTCGAGAGCGAGAGGAGACGACGTCATGGTTCGCTGAGCCAGTAGAGTACAACGCTCAGCCGACGTCAAGACTGGCCTGGGCCGGTCGACTGGCGAGCTTGAACTCTAAATCTTGAGCTGCGGCCCTTTCCGAAGAAGAGGGAGGATGGGCACGATTATCGCCAATTTTTCATTCTTTCAAAAATGAGCACGCGCATCAAAGGGAATTCAGGTAGTTTAGGCTTGCCTCGTTAGATTTGGCACGCGGGCAAGCGACCCGAAAAAGCAGGAGCGGCGATGAGCACCCAAGATCATTCTCAAGACCACGCGGATTTGAAGTTGCATGCGGCTCAGCGTGCACTCGAGCTAGTCGAACCAGGCATGACCGTGGGCCTGGGGTCCGGCTCGACCGCCACCCTCTGGATCAAGCTCTTGGGCGAGCAGGTCCGCGACCATGGTTTTCGCATTCGTGGTGCCATCGCCAGTTCCGAGGACAGCGAAAAGCTGGGCCGAAGCTATGGAATACCGATCATCAATTTTGAAGAGTGCCGGAATCTGGACCTCACCGTTGATGGAGCGGACGAAGTCGCGCCAAAGCTAGCGCTGATCAAGGGAGGAGGCGGCAAGCTGCTGCGCGAGAAGATTGTGGCCAGCGCCTCCAAGCGGTTTGTTGTGGTGGCCGACGAGTCCAAACAGGTCGAGAAGCTGGGTAAGTTCCCCTTGCCGGTAGAAGTGATTCAGATGGCTGTGCCCTTGGTGAGTGACGCGCTTCGAGAGCTTGGGTTCACGCCAACGGTTCGAGTGCATGCCGATGGGACGCGATACATCACCGATGAAGGGAATCTGATCCTGGATTGTTCAGGGCTACTGATCGAAGATCCGGCCAAGCTCGCCGCGAAGATCGATTCCATTGTGGGAGTGGTGGAGCACGGGCTGTTTCTGAACATGGCTAACCTTGCTTTGATTGCAAGCGAGAAGCAAATTATCGAGCGGACTTCCTAAGCGAAAACGAAGCTTGGGTAGCGGTCGAATCTTCGACTAGACCCGCATGTCGGAATAACCCACATGTCCGAACAGACCTGCAGGGCTGGACTTAATCTGTCCCTGCGTACCATTGATGGGTTGCTGGCATCCGGTTAAGGTCAATCTTCCCGGCGTAAATCTCACAATTTGAGCTTGGGATTGACTATGAGCCACTATTGCGTTCGTGTTTGCTGGCGCTGCCTCCCCTTGCTTTTGATATTCGGCGGGCTGATTTTGCCGCGCGCGAGCGGGCAAACTACTCCTACGCTTGCCGTGGATGCCGCTGGAAATCCGCACCCGATTAATCCCGATATTTATGGGCTGGCGAATTACGGGCTGGATGCAACATTTGCCAAAGAGATTCAGGTGCCGAACATTCGTTGGGGCGGCGACGGGACCACGCGCTACAACTGGCAGGTGGACTCCAGCAATTCGGGATTCGATTGGTATTTCATGGGCGGGAACGGCCAGGCGACCGCCACTCCGAGCGCGTCGGCTGATTTGATGATCAATACGTATAAGACGGCGTCGAATGCGAAGACGCTGCTCACGATTCCGATCATTCCTTATGTGAACAAGAGCGCGGCGTGGAGTTGCAGCTTTCCGGTTTCGGTTTACGGGGCGCAGCAATCGACGAACCCCTATGTGTTTCCCAACGGGAACACTTGCGGGAACAGCATTGCGACCAATGGGACGCAGCTGCTGGACAATAATATTTACGCGAACCACATCGACAATACCGTGGCGCTGCAACAAGGTTGGATCCAGCATCTGGTCGCCACTTTTGGGACGGCGGCGAACGGCGGCGTGCCTTACTACCAGCTTGATAATGAGCCCGGCGGATGGAGCAACACGCACCGCGACGTAGAGCCGGTGCAGCCCGATTACAACACCATCATCAGTCTGGGGCGGCAGTATGCGGCGATCATCAAGCAGACGGACCCTGCCGCGAAAGTGTTTGGGCCGGTGGACTTTACTTTGGGCGGATGGATTGGAACGCCGTCGCAGCAGGACAATCTTTACGCGGGGCAATATTATTTGCAGCAGATGGCCGCGTACGAGCAGACGAATAATCAGCGCATTCTCGATTATTTTGACGAACATTATTATGGCGGCGGTTCGACGGACGCAGCGGAATTGGAATCGACGCGGGCGTTGTGGGATCCAACGTTTAATTCGGGGAGCTGGGTGGAACAATATTATTTTGACGGGCCGATGCAGTTAATTCCGCGATTTCAGAGTTGGATTCAGACGTACTATCCGGGAACGAAACTTTCGATTTCGGAATACAGTTTTGCGAGCGGAACGAATCCGTTGGTGGACATGCTGACGGAGACGGATGTCTTGGGAATTTATGGGCGGCAGAGTCTGGACTTCGCGAACATGTGGAACGTCCCGGCGCCGACCGCGCCACTCGCTTATAGTTTTCGAATTTACCGAAACTATGACGGGGCTGGGGGACAGTTTGGCGATACCGCGGTGAATTCGATGAGCACCGACCAGAGCCAGCTTTCTGTCTATGGGGCGCTGCGGTCTTCCGATGGGGCGCTTACGGTTGTTGTGATCAATAAGACGACTGCAGCGATTCAGACTGGCTTGACCCTGGCGAATTTTAACGCGGCTAGTAGCGCGGCGGTTTACACGTATAGCAACGCGAACTTGAACCAGATTGTTGCGGGGACGCCGGTTACGGTGGCGTCGAACGCTGTGAATTATACGTTTCCGGCTTACTCGGTGAGTGTTTTTGTTTTTACGGCTGCGTCCGGGACCGCGCCTGCGGCTACGACTACTTCGCTTAGCGCGTCGAACACGCAATTGACCAGCGGACAGAGCGTGACGTTTACGGCGACTGTTGCGCCTCAATCGGGCAGCGGGACGCCGACGGGGATGGTTACGTTCAACGATGGCGCAAATTCGCTGGGGACAGTTAGTTTAAGCGGCGGGACGGCGGCGTTCACCACGGCTTCGCTTGCTGTTGGGTCGCACAGCATCACCGCAGCTTATTCGGGTGACACGAATTTCGCGGCGTCGACTTCGTCTATTGTGACCGTGGTAGTTTCGGCGCCGGCCAAGATTCATACGAGCACTTCGCTGAGCGCGTCGAATGCGCAATTGACCAGCGGGGAGAGCGTGACGTTTACGGCGACCATTGCTCCGCAGTCGGGGAGCGGCAGCCCGACGGGGACGGTTACGTTCAGCGACGGAGCAAATTCGCTGGGGACGGTCAGTTTAAACGGCGGGAGCGCGGCGTTTACTACGGCTTCGCTTGCTGTTGGGTCGCATAGCATCACGGCGGCGTATTCGGGCGACGCGAATTTCAACGTATCGAGTTCCGCTGCGACGACGGTGACTGTTGTGGCCGCGCCCGCGGCGGACTACACACTTTCCGTGAGTGCTTCGACACTGAACGTTACTGCCGGCACGGCGGGTACGATCACGTTGACCGTTTCACCTGAGAATGGTTTTAAGCAGGCCGTCGGGCTCGCTTGCTCGGGGCTGCCGAGTGGGGCGAGTTGCAGTTTCAACCCGATGTTGGTGACGCCTAACAGCGGACCGGTCCATGCGACATTGAAAATTCAAGTGCCAGCAGCGGTGGCGGCAAATTTTGAAAGAACCTCACCTGCGAGTTTGTTGAATCACGCAGAGGGCCTATACATTCCGCAAACGCGAATGGTGGCATCCTTCGCCCTTTTATTGGGGCTGGGCAGTTTTGTAATCATTGGAATCATTCGAAGCGCAAATGGCAAACAGTTTTCGCCAGCTCCGGCAAAATTCCTGCAAGCGATTGTGGCTTCCTTGTTGCTCGCGACGACTCTCGTCGTTTCCGGTTGTGCCGGTCTAACCGGGGCAGACCATCCTGCACCGCAGGGAACTGCGAAGACCTACACCGTCACAGTGACAGCGAGTGGCGCAAATGCGCCTGCGCATACACAGTCATTCACGCTGATTGTTGCGCCCTAACCTCGTCTTTGCCGCAGGCCACACTAAAATTCTCACCGGCGCAAGTCTCGACTTCCACGGCGGAAACGAAGGGGGAAACTATTGCTTGTAGACGAGGCGGGGGCCGCTGAGTTGGTTGGCTATCAGATTGACATTTACTTCGACGCGGTCGGCGATCTTGATGAAGGGGATGCTTTTGTCGATGCCGTAGTCTTTGCGGTCGAAGGCCATCGTGCCGACAACGACGCCGTGGCCTGTGCCTTTACCGGAGACGGTTAGCAGCAGCTTTTCGGGTTTTGTGACGCCACGGATTGTGAATTTGCCGTCGAATTCAAAGGTGTTTGGGCCGGTCTGGACCAGTTTGTCGGAGACGAAGGTGATGTACGGATTCTGCTCGGCGTAGAAGAAATCCTTGCCCTTGAGCTTGCCGTTCTTAAGGCCGCTGCCTGTCTGGACGCTGTCTGCTTGAATGCGGATGTTCAAGACGGCGGTGGTGACGTCGGGAGAAGTGAAGGCTAGGGTGGCGTCCCATTTCTCGAAGGTGCCCTCCAGGGATACCGAGGCTTTGACGCCGAACTTGATAGTGCTTTCGCTGGGAGTGACCTGGAAGATGGGGATGGCGGCCGTGTCCTGGGATTGGGTTGTGGAGGCAAACAGGGATAACGCTAATAGAGAAAGGGTAGTTAGTCGCACGCTTATGAGCGTGGGCTTTTGGAGTGCGGTTGTCAAATTAGAGTCCGGGGCACCAGGGCGAATCGCAAATGGCGCACACTCCGGCGTTGGCTAGGCGGCGGAGCTGTGGGCGTCACACTTGAGGACGCCGAGGTAGACGCTCCAAGGGCCTACAGCTTCGCGGTATTGATGGGCGAGGACGCGGGAGAGTTGATGAAGATGGGTTAGATCGTGGGCGGCCCAAGTGGCAAGGAGTTGTGAGAGGGTGACTGGCCCAAAGGCGGGGTGGCGGCCGACGCGCGCCAGATCTTGCGGTTGGAGATTCATGGCGGAGATCTCGGCGAGATTTTTTGCGCGTTGCGAGGCGAACTCGTCGAGGAGTTGGGGCAGCGATTTTTGCGGAGTTTCGCGGGTATGGGCTTCGCGGTCGAGCGGCGCGAAGGTTTTGGTTTCGCCGTGGTCGAGAATAGTTTTTGCGCGGAGAATCCAGTTGCAGTGTTCAGTGTGGACGAGGTGAGCGACGATGGCGTAGGGCGTCCACGTGTCCGCGCCTTCGTTTTCTTGGGTCCACGATTCGGGGAGATCACGGAGAAGCGCGTTGAGAGTGGCGGGGGTGTTGTTTAGCAGTGAGATTGTTTGGGTTAAGTTGTGCGGCATTGGGGACCTCGATTCCGGCGAAGAGCTTTTCGGCGACGATGATTGTAGCGGGCCTTACAGTGCCGCGACGAGTACCGAGGCAAACAATAAAACTACGGGATATCACTTCCTGTTGCGCACCTTGCATTGTGAGCGGCGGAGCATCTTCTGCCGCTTCTAATCCTGTTCACCCAGAGTTTGGGCGTAGGTTTTTCCGTAAGGATAGAAAAGATCTTTGCGGCCTTGTTGCCAGGCGGCTCTTAGTTCGGGCGCGGTGATGTCCCAGTCGGGACGGCATTTTTTGGTGACGGCGCGAAGGTCCTGGCGCAGATCTTCCATGGTGGGGCGGCCGACGAACCAGTAGCCGTTGTAGATCTTATAGATGACGAGGCCGGGCTCGAGGACGATGACGTGGGGGATCATGGGATTGTGGAGAGGATCAGTGTATTCGGCGATGTCGAGATCTTTTTGGATCGTGCGGGCGGGGTCGGAGAGAAAAGGCCAGTGGGCGCCGACGCCAGTGCGAAATTCGCTCGTCTCGGTGATGTTGTCGGTGCTGATGGTGACCAGGCGGCAATAGGAGACTTCAAGTTCGCGATGGAGTTGGACGAGTAGTTCGGACTGGCGGCGGTCTTTGGGGCAGAAGCCTCCGCGGCTTAAGAAAAGCACCATGGGATGCGGGCCCTGGAGGTCGGAGAGCTTGCGGTGTTTAGCGGTGTGGTCGGGGAGATCGTAGTCGGGAAATTTGGCGCCAGGAACAATGTCAGATCGCATTCGGAAACCCTCCATTAGTCGGTTCTGCTCTAACACTCGCATACTAGAAGCGGTCGGCGGCGCCGGAGATTTCTGCGGGATGCGGCTTGTATTCGCCGGGTTTTTCGCCGCAGAGGCGGGGGGTGGGGAAAACCTTTGTGGGATTGCTTAGTTGGAGGGGGTCGAAGGCGCAGCGGACGCGTTGCATGGTGGCGAGGTCCGGTTCGGCGAACATTTTGGACATCATTTTCTTTTTGTCTTCGCCTACGCCGTGTTCGCCGGTGATGGAGCCGCCTGCGGCGATGCAGAGTTCGAGGATTTTGGAGGAGAGAGCTTCGGCGGCTGCTTCCTGGCCGGGGATGCGTTGGTCGTAGAGGACCATGGGGTGGAGGTTGCCGTCGCCGGCGTGGAAGACGTTGGCTACGCGGAGGCCGGCTTGCTGGCTGAGTTGATCGATTTCGGACATTACGCGTGGAAGGGCGGTGCGGGGGATTACGCCGTCCTGGACGATATAGTTTGGAGAGATGCGGCCCATGGCTGCGAAGGCCGCTTTGCGGCCTTTCCAGACTAACGCGCGCTCTGTGTCGGATTGGGCTACGCGGATTTCTTCGGCGGCGTGTTCGCGGCAGATTTTGTTGACGTCGGCCATGAGGGCGGCGACTTCGGCAACCGGGCCGTCGAGTTCTACGAGGAGGAGGGCGCCGCACATCGGGTAGTTGGCGTGGACGGCGGCTTCGGAGGCCTGGATGGAGAGGCGGTCCATCATTTCGATGGCGCTGGGGAGCATGCCGGCGGCGATCATGCTGCTTACGGCGGCGCCGGCTTCGTTGGTGCTGGGGAAGGCGGCGAGAAGGGTTTGCACGGCTTCGGGGCGCTTGACGATGCGGAGGATCATTTTTGTGGCTATGCCCAGGGTGCCTTCGGAGCCTACGAAGACGCCCAGGAGGTCGTAGCCGGGGGCGTCGAGCGTTTTTCCACCCAGGTGGATTAGGGTGCCGTCGGGGAGGACGACTTCGAGACCGAGGACGTGCGTGGTGGTGAAGCCATATTTCAGGCAGTGGGCGCCGCCGGAGTTTTCGGCGACGTTGCCGCCGATGCTGCAGATGGATTGGGAGCTGGGATCGGGAGCGTAGAAATAGCCTTGCGGGAGGACGCGGGCGGTAACGTCGAGATTGATTACGCCGGGCTCGACAGTGACGCGGGCGTTGGGGAGATCGACTTCGAGGATGCGGTTCATGCGAGCGAGGCTGATGACGATACCGTTTTCCACGGGGAGTGCTCCGCCGGAGAGGCCTGTGCCTGCGCCGCGGGCTACGAAGGGGAGGCGTTCGCGATGGCAGAGGCGGAGGATGGATTGGACTTGCTCGGTGGAGGAGGGGAGCAGGACGGCGCGGGGTAGGACGCGGACGTTGGTCAGGGCGTCGGCGTCGTAGGTGCGGAGTTCTTCGGGGGAAGTGATGACGGAACGGGGGCCGACGATGGCGCGAAACTCGGCGAGAAGAGATGGATTCATCTTGAACAAGAATAGTACGCAGAGGAAGGAAAGAGAAGACGGAGATGGAACCATCGCTGCGCACTCATCGTGCCCCACAAAAAAGAAAAATAGATCCTTCGCTGCGCAGCGCTCCCTTCGGCCACGGTCGCTTCTGCTACGGACAATGTAGAGCGAAGAAGATGCCGGGCTTAAGCCCGGCGCTACATGAACACCACAAACAGTGCACGCGGGATGATAGCGTCGCGGGAAAGCGGGTTACGGGGCTTCGCATTGGTCGCCTCAGTTTCAGAGGCGTAGCGGGGTGGTGGCTTGCAGAACGGCTTCGAGCAACACCTCGTCGGGTTCGTCGAGTGAGAAAGATGGTCGATGAACGGGAATGGCTCGATGCGCGGTGGGTTGCGCGGGTGGTTCTGGAGTTGGTTCGGGGGTGGGTTGGGGAGCATGGAGGCGGGGCGCCTTGGAATCCGTGATGGATTTCCTGAGGGCTTGCCTGGCTTGGGAAGTGTGAACAGCCTGGTACTCCTTCTGAACGCCGGGAACGGTGTTGAGGAGGAGCTGCGCGAGGTAACCGATGGCGAGGGCATCGCGGCGGTCGATGCGCTTGTGAGCGAGCTGCTTGACGGCGTTAGCGAGGAGGGCGTTGACACGGTCGGCGGTGTTGAGATTGCCTGTGGATTCGAGGAGCTCGGCAGCGAGAGCTTCGGGAGCGGGCTGTGACGCTGCGGTCAGGCGAAGGTGATAAGAACAAAGGGATTCGTCATCCGAGGCGCGGAGCATACGGCAGCGCTGGCCGCGAGGGCTGAGGTGACGGCATTGATTGGGGTTTTCGGGTTCAGCGGACATGTGAGGTTCCTTTCCAAAGGCGAGTCATGAAGGGAAGAAGTACGGGCCTTCGTGTAACTCTTTTAGAATGAGATCTTTTGCGGACCCTGCGGCGTAACTCCCCTGGAATCATATGTTTGTGAAAATAGGGGAGGGGGCGGGGTCTCTTTTGCGGGGCGGAATAGCGAGCGGTGAAAGCTCAGGAATTCCTGCCACGCGATTTGGGGATGATAGCATGGAATGTGATAACTGTCAAGGTAATGGTACTAAATTTATAGCATTCGAAT
The DNA here is from genome assembly GCA_035313865.1 of Candidatus Acidiferrum sp. Taxonomy (GTDB): domain Bacteria; phylum Acidobacteriota; class Terriglobia; order Acidiferrales; family UBA7541; genus Acidiferrum. Next base: position 1,248 of record DATFZY010000166.1, on the reverse strand, counting down.
TGAGACGAAATAAGGGGAGTGGATGGAAGGGGTTGGCGGGAATTTGGGAGTTTAGTGAGACGGAAACCAAAAGCTGGTTATGGCTGTTGGTTGGCGTTGCGTTGTGGTTTGCGCGGGCGACCGCCGAGGGCGCCGTTTCGCCGGGAGGCGGCGCGCTTCGGACGGCTCTTGGAGCGACCGCCGAGTTGGCCGAGTCTGGCGGCCATCCACTTTTTGGAGCCGAAGAAACCTTCCAAGAGCGCGGGAAGATAGAGGTCGGCGTCGAGTTTTGGGAAGTGAAGGCCGAAGCCCGATGGACTAATTTCTATGTGGCTGAGCGCCGCGGGGGAGGCGTGTTCGAGACCTTGAGCGATGTGCGGCGGAAAGCTGATATCCAGATGGGAACTGAGGTGAATGACGATGCGGCGGCGCTTGCGGTCGTAGTGCGCGGATACGGCCCGCGGAGTGGACTTGCGCATCTCGCGGGAACGCTGATTGGCTAACTCGAAAGTATCAGGCGAGGCCATGGATTTGCTCCCAGGTTTGGCAAAGTGCGTCCAGCGACTTGGCCAACTCGTTCTCGATCGTTGCTATGTCGCGCCGGGAGAATCGGAAATTCTCGCGAAGCTCGACGGGGCCGCTCGGACAGTTCAGGTGAAAGAGAGCCTCACATGCTGGCCCGATAACGTGAACATGGGCTGGGCGATGATCGTTGAAATAGATAACCACGCGCAAGCCCGCGAATTTGAGGACTGTGGGCAAATCCATCTTACCATATTCCCAAGCGCTTGGGATATTGAGTTGCAGACACGACGCGATGCAATAGTAACTAACTTTAAGTATATCATCGGTAAATAGTCTAGGGAAGAGGCTTCAGGGCTCCGAGGGAAAGCTCGCCTAAGACAGTGCTAGAGACAAAGAGTTCAGACTGGACGACGTGCTGCGTAACTGCTTTCTCGCCGGAGAAAAAAGCGATGACGACGTTCGTATCGAGGAGGACCTTACCAGGCATGCGGGTCGATCTTTTCGCAGCCTTCCTCGATGGCGCGCGACATGGCGTCGAGATCGGCAGGATCGATGGAACCCGCGAAGCGCATGAGGTTCTGGCCCGGAGTTCCTGTGGGTTCGGTCAGGCGGCGCGCGAAGTCCAGGACCTTGCGTTGGTGAGGAGCGTCCAGGCGGTCCACTTGTTCGATAATTTCGTCTTTGACGGTCTTTGTCACAATGAAATCAATTTAGGTAAGGGAATCCTCAAAGTCAAGGGTGCGC
>DATFZY010000165.1:0-2317 GCA_035313865.1 Candidatus Acidiferrum sp. | reverse complement strand
CGAAACGCCGGTAAGGGTCTCGACACCGCCCGCACGGCTACGAAGTCTACAGGGCAAGACCGTCGGTTTGCTGGATATCAGCAAGACCGGCGGCAACCTCTTCCTGGATAGACTGGAGCACCTGCTCCGCGAGCGATTTCACGTAGCCAACGTTGTGCGCACGGCGAAGCCGACGTTTGCGAAGCCGGCCCCACCCGGAATTATAGAACAGCTTCGCACCGTGGACGCGGTCGTCGAAGCCCTCGCCGATTGAGGGTCGTGTACAACGTGCAGTTTGCACGACACGATCAATTTGGAGAATTTGGGAGTTCCGGCGGTAGCCGTCGCCACGGGCGAGTTCCAGACGGCCGCGCGGGCGCAGGCGGCGGCGCTGAATCGTCCGGATTTTGATGCGGTGTACGTGCCGCATCCCATACAAGATCAAACCAGGCAGGAAATTGAGGCTCGGGCGGATGCGGCGCTCCTTGAGATTGTCGGTCGGCTAACCCAATCTTAAGGCAAGAACGAATCACAGCTAACCTTTCTGCCGCAAGGATCTCGCTGCCTCAAACCACAAGCAAAAAGGGCCTGCGGATAATCACCTGCTGGCCGCCTAAAGGGAAGATTCCGATTGCGAGGGGACAGAGATGGAAATCCTGAGGACGCCGGAAGAACGCTTTGCAAATTTGCCGGGTTTTGCCTTTGCCCCCCGCTATCTTGAGAATTTGCCTGGATGCGAAGGAATCCGTATTCATTATCTGGATGAAGGCCCGCCGGAATCCAAGCAGGTATTTCTTTGCCTGCACGGCGAACCAACGTGGAGCTATCTCTATAGGAAAATGATTCCGGTGTTTGCAGCGGCGGGGCACCGCTCAGTGGCGCCAGATTTCATCGGCTTTGGGAGGTCGGAAAAGCCAACGGACGAGGCGGCCTACACGTTTACATTTCACCGCGAGATGCTGCGGCGGTTCGTCGAGCAGTTGGACTTGCGGAATATTACGCTGGTTTGCCAGGACCGGGGCGGGTTGCTGGGTTTGACGTTACCGATGGACATGCCTGGACGATTCGCGCGGCTGTTAGTCATGAACACGGCGCTGGCTACCGGGGACATTCCGCTGGGAGCGGGATTCCTCGCATGGCGGGAGTTTGTGGCGAACAATCCGGACCTGGATGTCGCCAAGTTGCTGGCGCGGGCGTGCGAGACATTGTCGCCCGAGGAATGCGCCGCATATGCCGCGCCGTTTCCGGATACACGGTACAAAGCAGGAGTGCGCCGCTTTCCTATGATCGTGCCGGACAAACCCTTTGCGGAAGGAGCCGAGCTGTCGCGGCGCGCGCGGCGTTGGTGGAACACGCAGTGGGATGGACCGGCGTTCATGGCCGTGGGCATGAAAGACCCCGTATTGGGAGCTCCGGCGATGAAATACTTGCGCGAGCAGATTCGCAATTGCCCGCCGCCGATGGAATTGGCCGAAGGAGGGCACTTCGTGCAGGAGTGCGGAGAACAGATAGCCAGGAGGGCTCTTGAAGTATTGCGCTAACGAATTTCGAGAGCCGTTCCTCCCATCGGCGCTTTTCGGCGAAGTACCTGCGCAGGCACCGTGCAAAAAAATCCGTCACGCCAACGATAGAATCCCTCGCCGTTCGTGAGCGATCCGGAATGGCGCGGCACGCGACGCTAGAGCTTCCGCCCTTGCTCGGTGAGTGTTTTGGCCTCACGACGAACGTCTGCCCACTTGATCGGGAGATCCCGTATCGTACCCGGTTCTTCGCTGGACTCCAGCATACCCAACGCGGCCAGCACAACGCGGCGCTGCAGCTCGCGATGAAAGGGCGCGCCAAAGTGATGACCCATCGGCCAGGGAAGAAACAATGCACGCGGAACTTTGATTGCCTCTGTAACGTCGCGCGCTACCGTGATGGATACCGTGGGCACACCGCGCGCTTCAATGGCTCTCTGGATCAGTCCGACGGACTGATGACAAATCGGTCAAGCGGGCGCCAATAACGCACAATCGGCGCGCTCCTCTTGCACGACCGCTTCCGCAATACCCGCAGCAACGGTTCGCTCAAACTTCTCGGGGTCCATGTTGTAGCCGATAAAACTGAAGAAATTCGGAGTCAACCTGCGCAGGCGCCCTTCCTCGCAGAGTTCCTGAAGACGTTCGATCGGAAAGATCACGTTAATGTCGAGGTCTGCATCGTCGTGAGGGTATTTCAACTGATGAATGATCAGCTCATCGTGCTTCGCCCCGGAAGGCACGCGCATAAAACGGAAGTCGCCGAAGGGATGGCAGACATCCAGAGGCTGTTCGGTCTTCAGATGCACGCCGCAGGA
>DATFZY010000164.1:0-21786 GCA_035313865.1 Candidatus Acidiferrum sp. | reverse complement strand
GCAGAAGCGTCGGCGTTCCCCTTACTCCCAAAGTATTCAGGGGGACTTGCCTTACTTCGTCAACATGCACGCCCTCACCCTTAAGGTATTCTTTGCCTTCAGAAACCAGCTGAGGCAGCACGGCCACCATTTTCACATCAGTCCCGGTTTCCCCCAGTTTGCGGTAGAAGGGAATGCTGTCTTTGCAAAAGTGGCACGTCGTCGAAATGGCCATGACGAGGGTGCGATGATTTTTTGCCCAGTCCACTCCGAGTAGACTGGCGTCGATGTTCTTGCCCTGAGTTAGCTCTGGCGCAGACGGATTCACCGTTAGCACCGGTTTAGGTCGGGGCAGAAGATACGCCTTGACCAATACCACTGACAACAAAACCGCCGCAACGACAGTAGCCGCGTTGGCGGTTGTTTCGATTTTTGCAGACAGGCTCATGCTCGGACCTCCAGGCGATGCAGACCGTTGGCACAAACGCTCGCCCTTTTTATAACTATTGTCAAATCCTTTCTGTTAATTATATTACTGTGCACGTCATGCTCTCTAGCAATTCCCTTACCGCCCTCGGGCAAACCGATCCTTTAGCAGCAAAAAAGGGAACGTGCCCCCAAGATCGCGTCGTTCCAACTCGCGCGGAATGCCGGTGGAACCAGAAGCCCTCAGTCGGGAGACGGTTCGTCGGGGTTTGCGTGTTGGACGGTGGAGACGGCGCCTCGGTCGTTACCAGTTGCTTGTTGTGTGGGTAGGGCGAGGGGTTGGCGGTACTTGTGGTTTTCTTCCAGGGAGGCGATGACGGCTTGTTTCCAGTCGTGGGTGCCGCAGGAGGTGGTGAATTCGTGTTGGGCTAGCTGGATAGTTTGGAGGAGGGTTTGGGCGAGGTAGGCGAGGGTGGAGGCGGTTTTGGGCTTGATGTGGCCCTGGACTACGGCGGGAAAGAGGCGGCCGAGGGCGTTGCTGAGGTCCGTGGCGGAAAGGTATTCGCCTGAAAAGAAATAGGATACGTCTTCGCTGAGGCTGGCGGCGGCCTGAGCCTGGGCTTCTTTTCGAGCGTGGAAGGTGCAGAGGTGAAGATGGGTTGGGGAGTGCGGGCTACGGCATTGGCGACCGTCGGCGAAGGTGAAGGTGCAGAGATCGGGACGTGCCGGGGCGGTTGAGGACATGGGTGGCTCCTTGACTGTATGTGGTTGAGATTATTGGTTTAAAAGCAAAAACGCCGGCAGGACGCCGGCGGTACTAAAAAAAACGCCCTGACCGGGGCCGGGGCGCAGTACTCAATGGCACAACTATACTAGAGATGAAAGACTCTTGTCAAGCAAATTCCTGGGCTAAAAACGGGAAAAAGATTTAACACGGAGAGCACAGAGTTTATAGCACAGAGGGCACGGAGACTGCTGGGCCAACGGCGACGATGAAGACGCCGGCCAGAATTGGAGCTGGAAATTAAAGGTGCGGACGAGCCAAATCGAGCAACGGTCTTGCTAGACGGAAACTTCAAACTGCTTTCGGTGACGAAGAGCCCTGCTTCGCGCGCACCCCTGGGAGGTCCACATGGTGAGGACTACGCGCTCTTGGATTTTTCGAGGGCTTCGGTCAGGGCGGGCATGATCTCGAAGATGTCGGCTACCACGCCGTAATCGGCGATTTCGAAGATAGGAGCGTTGGCGTCTTTGTTGATGGCGACGATGGTGCGCGCGCCTTTCATGCCGACGACGTGCTGGATGGCGCCGCTGATGCCAAGCGCGAGATAGAGCTTCGGCGCAACCGTTTGGCCGGAGCTGCCGATCTGGCGCTCCATGGGGAGCCAGCCTTCGTCGCAAATGGGGCGAGAGGCTGCGATTTCTCCGCCGATGGCTTTGGCGAGGGCTTCGGCTTGCGGAATATTTTCGGGGGCTTTGATGCCGCGGCCGATGGAAACGATGATGGGGGCTTGCGTGAGGTCGACGGCGGATTTGGCTTCTTTGAAAAGATCCAGCGGCTTGGTGCGGACTTGTTCCGCTTTTAGATCGATGGAAATTTTGTTTACAGGCGCTTTGCCGCCTGGATGCGCGGTTACGAGATCCGCGCGAAACGCGCCCGACTGAAACGATGCGAACCACGGAGCGGCACCTTGAAACGTAACGTCCGCGGCGGTTTTGCCTTGAAACATTTGCCGCACAAAAACTAGCTTGCCGGATTCATGGCGATAGCCGATGCTGTCGCCGACCATGCCTTTGCCGAGTGAGGCAGCCAGCTTTGGCGCGAAATCGCGGACCTGATACGTGTGCGGGAAAAGCACGAGATCGGGCTTCGCGGAGTTGATAACTTGTGCTAGAGCTACGCAATAGGCGTCTGGCGTGTAGGTTTCGAGGAGGTCGTGTTCGACTTGTAGAACTTCGGCTACGTTTTTTGCGGCGAGTTCCTCGGCAAATGCGGTAACGCCTTTCCCGACGACAGCGGCGCTGATGGCGCTGGAAGTATCCGCGGCAATTTGCTGGGCCGCGGCCAGAGTTTCAAAGCTCGCGTTGTTCCATTTGCCTTGGCGCAGTTCCGTGATGACGAGGATTTTCACGTTAGATCACCCGCGCTTCGAATTTTAGTTTTTCCACCAGCTTGGTGGCAACTTCCTTCGGGCTCCCGGTCAGGAACTCCGTTTTCTTCGTCTTTGTCGGCACGTAGATTTTTTCGATTTTTTGCGTCGGCTCGTGCTGGATGCCCAGGGATTCGCGCGTAATCGTGGCAATTTCTTTTTTCTTGGCGGCCATGATGCCTTTTAGAGTGGCGTAGCGGACTTTGTTGATGCCTGATTGGATTGAGAGGACGGCGGGGAGCGGGCACTCCAGGTGTTGAAACCAGCCAGCTTCCAGTTCGCGCTTGAGCTTCATTTTGTCGCCTTCCACTTCGATGGCCATGATGAGGGTGGCGTGGGGGCGATCGAGCAATGCGGCCAGAAGGACGCCGGTTTGCCCGAATCCGTGGTCATCGCTTTGCAGCCCAGTCAGAACCAAATCCGCTTTCTCTTTACCGATCGCGGCCGCCAGCGCTTTGGCGGAGCCTAGTGGATCAAGTTGCGCAAAATTGTCGTCGGCAATATGGATGGCGCGGTCGGCGCCCTTCGCCAAAGCTTCCTTGATCGTTTGTTTAACGCGTTCCGGTCCCATCGACAGAGCGATCACTTCCCCGCCATGCTTTTCTTTCAGTCGCAACGCCTCTTCCAAAGCGTAACTGTCCGGCTCGTTCATCTCGAAGCCGATGTCGGCTTCCTTGATCCAGTTTCCGGCGATGGAGAGAGGAGCGTCTTTTGCGGGGACTTGTTTTATGCAAACGATGATGTTCACGGAGATAATCCTTGCTGGGAATTACGATCGACTTTGAATTTCAATCGAAGCCAGAACCTCAATCGAAGATCCACCCTTACAAACCAAGGGTGGGGCACCCCCACTTCTAAAAATCAGAACCCACCCCAGAATCTCACCCGATACTCGCGCGTCTAATTGCCCGACCAGCGTTTGAAAATCAGGGCAGCGTTTGTGCCGCCGAAACCGAAAGAGTTGGACAGCGCATACTCGACGGAAGCTTTGCGGGCGACGTTGGGTACGTAGTCGAGGTCGCACTCGGGATCGGGTGTTTCGAGATTGATCGTCGGCGGCAAAATCTGATCGCGCAACGCGAGAACGCTGATGCCCGCTTCCAAGCCGCCCGCTCCACCGAGTAGATGACCCGTCATCGATTTCGTGGAACTGACGGGCACCTTTTGCGCGAATTCGCCAAAGACCCTCTTCAGCGCCCGCGTTTCGATCACGTCGCCCAGAGGCGTAGACGTGCCGTGCGCGTTGACGTAGCCGATATCGGTCGGGTTGAGCTTGGCATCCTTGAGAGCGGCTCGCATCACGCGGAACGCGCCGTCGCCGTCGGACGCGGGCTGCGTGATGTGGTACGCGTCGCCCGACATGCCGTAGCCAACGATTTCGGCAAGAATATTCGCGTTGCGCTTTTGCGCGTACTCGAGCGATTCGAGGATCAGAATCCCCGCCCCTTCGCCAACGACAAATCCATCGCGCCCCGCATCGAAAGGCCTGCTGGCGTGAGCGGGATCGTCATTGCGCGTAGAGAGCGCTTTCATAGCAGCAAATCCGCCAATCCCCATTGGCGTAATCGTGGCTTCGGTGCCGCCGCAAATCATCATCTCGGCTGCCCCGCGCTCGATAATTTTAAAAGAATCGCCGATAGCATGAGCGGAAGCAGAACATGCCGTTGCTGTTGCGGAGTTCGGCCCCTTCGCTCCGTAGCGAATAGAGATGTGGCCGGAAGCGAGATTCACGATGGCCGACGGAATGAAAAAGGGAGAAATTTTCCCCGGCCCACCCTGGACCAACTTCCTGTGTTCGCGTTCGATGATGTCGAATCCGCCGATGCCGGACGAAACGTAGACGCCGGCTTCATTCAGGTCGGAGTCTTCCGGTTTCCAACTCGCGGATTTCACCGCGAAATCCGCCGCTGCGAGAGCCACCTGAATGAAGCGGCCCATTTTTTTCAATTCTTTTTTCTCAATCCACCGGAAAGGATCGAAATTCTTGATTTCGCCGGCGATCGTGCAGTCAAAGCTGGTGGTATCAAATTGCGTGACAGGGCCAATGCCGCTCTGTCCGGCGAGGAGGTTTTGCCACGTTTCCTCCGTGCCGATGCCCAGGGCACAGACCAATCCAACACCCGTAACGACTACGCGGCGAGTCAACTCTCTAACGCTCCCTGTTGTGGTGATAAATTCGTGGCTTACTTTCCCTTGGCGTGCTTGTCGATGTATTCGACAGCGTCTTTCACCGTGGTCATCTTCTCGGCATCTTCGTCGGGAACTTCAATCCCGAAAGCTTCCTCAAACGCCATGACCAATTCCACCTGGTCGAGCGAATCCGCTCCCAGGTCGTCCACGAAGGATGCGGTGGGCGTCACTTCCGCTTCATCGACGCCGAGCTGCTCGACGATAATTTGTTTTACGCGTTCTTCCACACTGGCCATTCATATCCTCCGCGATTTGCTATCGCTTATTGTGCTGAGACGTACAATAACATTCGACCGGCTTAAACACCGCCCCATGGTGTGTTAATTCGTCTATCAGGCAACCTGCCCATTCTAGTTAGGCTGCGCCGCAAGGTCAACTTCAGCGAGCTTTACGACGCCTGAAATTATGGTGCCCTTTCGAACCTCGGTCGGCACTCAGATTCGCTGGCGCTCTCCTCGGACGCCTGTGTGTCTCACAAAGCCATGCTTGACTGGCATCGCATCCCATACGGCAGCCCGAGCGTCGTGCTTGTACCTCGGTTCTTTCGGAGCATCTCCGCGTTCTGAGCATTCCCTTGGAAAATTCTGTTCCAGAAACCGGTAGACGTCGTCGTAGGTAAGTTTTCGACCGTGCGGTAACCTGCGTATCCAATCCAAGGCTGCCTCTCTGAGTTCTGTCTTCTTAAGCATCTGACCACGCGCTTCGTCACGCCAAATACAACCCGCCGTTGACGTCGAGGACATGCCCGGTGATGTAAGCGGCTTCGTCGCTCGCCAGAAAAACGATCGCGGAAGCAACATCCCGCGAAGTGCCCATGCGGCCTAGCGGAATGCGTGTTTTCAGCGTGGTTTTTACATCCTCGGAGAGGACATCGGTCATCGGCGTGGCGATGAAACCGGGGGCGACAGCGTTGACCGTGATGTTGCGCGAAGCGATCTCGATAGCAATTGCTTTGGTCAATCCGACGAGGCCTGCTTTGGCGGCAACGTAATTGGACTGGCCCGCATTGCCCATCTGGGCCACCACGCTGGCGATATTGATAATGCGTCCCGCGCGGGCGCGCATCATCGTCGAAAGAGCCTGCTGCGTGCAAAGGTGTGCGCCGGTCAGGTTGGTGCGGATAACGGCGTCCCAGTCGTCTTGCTTCATGCGCAGCGCCAGACCGTCGCGTGTGATGGCGGCGTTGTTGACCAGAATGTCGAGGCGGCCGTATTTTTCCAGGACCTGCTTGAAGCCTGCTTTGATCTGCTCCGGTTCGGCTACGTCCATTCTTATGGCGATGGCTTCGCCGCCTGCAGCCACGATTTCGTTGACGAGGGTCGAGAGCTTTTCTTCGTTGCGTGCGGCAGCGGCGACTTTTGCGCCCGCTTCGGCGAGTGCCAGCGCGGTTTCGCGGCCGATGCCTTGGGAGGCGCCGGTCAGCAAAGCGACTTTGTCTTTTAAGCTGAACATTAAACGTTTGTCCCTGACAGAAAAACCCTCAGGGCTTCCCACAAGCAACAACGGATCACACCTGCAAATTCCCGCGAGTGGCACAGACTTAAGTCTGTGCTACTTACGCCGCATCCGACCTCGCCCCTGCGATTTTTTCTACTGTGGCAGCGAGACTCTTTTCATCTTCAACATTTAACGTGGCAACGGAACGCTCGATTTGCCGCAAGAGACCGGTTAAGACGCGGCCCGGGCCGGCTTCCACAAACGTGTTTACGCCTTCATCGATCAGCATGCGCACGGATTCTTCCCAGCGCACAGGCATGGTGACCTGGCGAATCAGCGCCTCACGCGCCTCGTCGCCGGTGGTGATGGTATCGGCGTCGACGTTCGTTACCAGCGGAACGCTCAAATTTGAGAAGGATGTTTTCTTCAGGTCTTCAGTGAGCCGCTCTTGTGCAGGCGTCATCAGCGCGGAGTGGAAAGGTGCGGAGACGGGCAGGATTACCGCGCGCTTTGCGCCGAGCTGCGAAGCCATTTCAACAGCGCGCTTCACGGCAGCCGCGTGGCCGGAGATTACGGTCTGGTCGGGTGAATTTAGATTGGCCGCGGAGCAAACCTCGCCATTCGAGGCGCGCTTGCAGGCGTCAGCCACGACGGCGGGCGACAATCCCATGATGGCGGCCATCGCCCCTACGCCTGCGGGCACGGCTTCCTGCATATAAGTCCCGCGCTTGCGGACAAGCTGCACTGCGTCAGAAAACTTCAAAGCGCCCGCGGCTACCAGCGCGGAATATTCGCCCAGGCTGTGGCCAGCAACAAAATCGGGATTCAGCCCGTTTTCCGCAAGTACGCGATAGACCGCAACCGAAACGGTGAGGATGGCCGGCTGCGTGTTGGCGGTGAGCTTCAACTCCTCTTCGGTGCCCTCAAAGCAAATCTTGGAAATGGAAAAACCGAGAGCCTTGTCGGCTTCATCAAAAACCGCGCGCGCCGACGGATGCTTCTCCGCCAGCTCCTTGCCCATGCCGGGGTATTGCGAAGCTTGCCCCGGAAATACAAATGCGACTTTGCCCATCGTCAATTCCTCTTCTGAGCCGTCATGCGATTACGCTCGCGGCCGAGAGCTCCTGTTCGATTTTTTCGTTGATGCGCGCGCGGGCCAGCCCAGCGGCCACGCGGATGGCGTTTTTCACGGCTTTCGCATTTGAGCGTCCATGCCCGATGACGCAAACGCCGCGCACGCCCAGCAATGGCGCGCCACCTTGCTCCGTGTAATCAATGGTCTTCTTCAGACCCTTCAACGCTCCGCGCGAAAACAGAAACCCTACCTGCGACGCCAGCGAACTTTGAATGGATTTCTTCAGTAACCCAAAAATCTGAACCGCCAGCCCTTCGCAGATTTTCAGCGCGATATTGCCCACAAAGCCGTCGCTCACAATCACGTCCACGTCGCCGGAAAAAAGATCGCCGCCTTCCACGTTGCCCACAAAATGCACCGGAAGCTTCTTTAGACGCGTATAAACTTCGCGCGTAAGTTCATTGCCCTTAATCTCTTCTTCTCCCACCGACAACAGGCCAACCCGCGGCTTGCGGTTCCCGAAAGTTGCCCGGTAATAAATTTCGCCCATCACCGCGAACTGCACCAGATGCTCGGGCTTCGAATCCACGTTTGCGCCCACATCCAGCAGCACGGAGACGCCGCCCTTGGCGTTTGGAAAAGGCGCCGCGAGGGCCACGCGATCCACGGATTCCAGCGTGCCAAGCAAAAATCGCGCAACAGTCATGACCGCGCCCGTGTTTCCCGCGCTGACCAGCCCATCGGCCTTGGCTTCGCGCACCAGCCGCGCGGCGACATGCACGGAACTATCCTTCTTACGCCGAAACGCCTGAGCCGGGTGATCCTGCATGGTGATCACTTCGCTTGCCGGAACAATCTCGATCGGCAAATTCGGCGCAGCGTGTTTGGCCAGCTCCGCGCGCACCACATTTGGCTGCCCAACGAGCATCACGCGAACGCCCAACTCCCGGGCAGCCAGCACACTGCCTTCGACCTCGGGGCGGGGCGCGTTGTCACCGCCCATGGCGTCCACAGCGATAGTGATCATCGGATTATTCCGACCGCTACTTCCAAGAATGAACCGGGAAGAAATTGTGCAGCGTCAGGCGGACTTGTCTTGCACGGCGCGGCCCTTGTAGTAGCCGCAATGAGGACAAGCCTGGTGCGGCTGCTTGGTCTCATGGCAATGCGGGCATTCGCCGAGCGCCGGCTTCTCCAGGAAGTCGTGGGCTCGCCGTGTGCTCGTCCGTCGTTTCGAATGCCGTCTTTTTGGGTTAGGCATAGTAATACTCCTCGTTCCCGCCCCAGTGGGCGGATTCTATGGGCTTTTGGCCCTGAAAACTATTGTTTTTTCAGCCAGTCCTGCTTCAGGCGCGCGAGGGGAGCCAGACGCGGGTCCGACGCGTGGGTCTCACAGCGGCACTCCTCGTGGTTCAGGTTAGCACCGCAATTGGGGCACAATCCGCGGCAATCACTCTGACAGATGACCTTCAGCGGAAGGGCGAGAATAACTTGCTCTCTCAACACATCCGCCAGAAAGAGGCCATCGCCCTCAAAAAAAGCAATTTCCGTATCGTCATCCTTCAGCCGGTCTTCTTTCGGCTTGGCGCCTTTGGGCAGCGGCGCGTAAAACAGGTCGAAAGAGCGGTTCACGTCTTCGATAACGGGCTCTAGGCAGCGCGCGCAGACCATCTCAATCTTGGTCTCGAGCTGGCCCTCAATGCGAATCTGGCCTTCGAGCAACTCGGCCGTAGCGGTCACTTCCAGCGGCGCTGCCTGTTTGACCTCGGACGTATGGAAATCGATGCTGCCCGGAGCAAAGCTCTTCCGGATGCGCAGCTTGCGAACCGCGAGATCCTTTACATCGAGGAACACGTCTTGAATGCCTCCGGCGCTAACACTCATGCTTTAACATTATTGAGTCGCGCGCCCAGCAAGTCAAGGAAGCGCGGCGGATTCTGACAAATTTGCTCCCAGTTTTGCAAGGGGTGGCTCTAGTACTTGAAATCGTAGGCGAAATCAAATGACGCTCTATGGACCGTGAAGTTCGGTAAGTCTTCGCCCCTTTGTGTTTTCCCCTCCGTGTCTACCTCTCGTGTTGTGGCTCAGCCAGAAATGGAGAAGCGACGCTCTTCGCTAGTGAGTATTCCGCCCCTCGCCCGGTGATTTCCAAGCGTGAGGGTCTTTCGATCCGATCCGTTTTCCCCCAGCTAGACTCATCGCAGCTCGACCTCGTCTGCTCCGCTCCGAGTGGGAACGACTCTAAGAAATAGCAGATCTGTTCCTGACACATCCCTTGCTTGCACTTTTGTCCGCTGCGCATGACCCGAAGGCCGAACTCCTTAAGGCAGATTCCGTCTCCGGCCTTCCTGTACGTGGGTCGCTTTCACTGTGGGTACGATCCGGGCAAGCAGGGATTTCGGCGGCAAGAGATCGGGCAATGTGCACTTCGGGACATCAGTAGAAGCCTGTAGAAGCGAGAATGCCCAAATCGATCAGTAAGCAAGAATTTCACAGGACTAGTACGAGATGGATTTTACTTGGGCTTCCCCTTCTCAGCGCATATCTTGTTGACACAAGGCAACTTACGCGGCGTTTCGGAAGTTTCTCCGAGTTTGGCTCATTTCGTGCCCTTCTTGAAGTCCCGGTCGAAATCATATCGGAGGAGATTTCATGAGATTCCGCACCATTCTTTCTTTGGCCACACTATTTATGACCTGCTTCACCTTAGCTGTGTTTGCTCAACCCCTGCCTCGTCAGGAGGCTGGGTATCGGACGGACTCCGCGCCGGAGAATCAGTCCGTGAGCGGAAAGATCGCGTCGGTGGGCGATGCGGCTTTCGAAATCAGTATGTCTCCCAAGGACAATCAGGCAGCGTCGGTCGTGCAGTTCCTGGTTGACGACAAAACACGAGTGGAAGGCAGACTGACTGTCGGAGCGCAAGCCATGGTAGAGTATCGCTCGGACAGCGGCAAAAACATCGCCGTTCACGTTGTCGTAACCCCAGCCTCCGGCATTAGTCCTTATTGAAGCTTCGTAGTTTCCTTAGCATGAAGTTTTAGTTCCTTTCTCCGCCCGACCCAGCCCGGTGCGGTATTGCTCGCTCCGGTATTCGAGGAGTCCTGATGCGCACGACTCTGAAGATTATCCTGCCCTTGATCGTCAGCGTAGCGGTGGTGTCCCTGCTTTTTGCGGGATACCAGGTGCGTACGGAAAGGCGCAACCTGCGCAATGATCTTTCGCGGCGGGCGGAAATTCTTGGAGAAAGTCTCCAGGAAAGCGTCGAGCCGCTGCTGGACCACGGGCCAAATAAAAATCTGCAACGGCTCGTGGCGCGTTTTGGACAGCGAGAACATTTGAAGGGCGTTGCCGTCTATGATCTAGACGGTACGGCGATCGCAATTACCGCTGGGCTTCGTGAAGAGTTCCAAAAACGCCCGGCCCTTGCAACGCGCGTTGCACAACAGGATGCGGGGTATGGCGAATTCATGGCCATCCCCGCATCCGCGGGGGCGGATGAAAAAACTCTGGACCCCATGCACATCTTCGCGTTGCCGCTTCATCGCGACGGACAAGCTGCGGGGACGCTGGCGCTGTTTCACGATACAAGTTATATCGACACAGAGGTGCAGCACACGCTGCGCGACGCTCTTTTTACCGCGGTGATCCAAACGGTTCTCATCAGCGGGCTGGCGATTGTGCTGGTGCGGTGGAATTTGACGACGCCGTTGGCGCGGACGGCAAAGTGGCTGCAAAGCCTGCGAACCGGGGAGACTCATGCTCCGCCGATGGCGCCGCAGGGAGAAATCTTCGACCAACTGCACCAGGAGGTGACGCACCTTGCGCAAGATCTGAACGCGGCGCGAGCCACTGCGGAGGAGGAAGCGCGGTTGCGCGATACGAATGCGTCCGTCTGGACCGCCGAACGGCTGCGTGTGAGCCTGCGAAACAAGCTGCAGGAGAAGCCGCTTTTCGTGGTCTCGAACCGCGAGCCGTATCTCAACGTTTACAACGAAAAAGACCATTCCATCGGGATCATCGTTCCGGCGAGCGGCGTAGTGACGGCGATTGAGCCGGTGCTGGTGGCTTGCGACGGCACCTGGATCGCTCATGGTTCCGGAAGCGCGGACCGCGAATTTTCCGATTCGTATGACCATCAGCGCGTGCCGCCGGATCATCCGAGCTACACGCTGCGGCGCGTGTGGCTCAGCAATGAAGAAGAAAAAGGTTACTACCAGGGTTTTGCGAACGAAGGGCTCTGGCCGCTTTGCCATGTAGCGCATACCCGGCCGGTGTTTCGTCCGGAAGATTGGGTGCATTACCAGCGCGTGAACCGGCGCTTCGCGGATGCCGTCTTGCAGGAAATGGAAGGCACGGAGTCTCCGATACTTTTGGCGCAGGACTATCACTTCGCGCTGCTCCCGCGAATGATCAAGGACGCGCGGCCGGATGCGCGCGTGGCGATTTTCTGGCACATCCCGTGGCCCAATGCGGAAGTATTCGGGATTTGTCCGTGGCAGCGGGAAGTGGTGGACGGGCTTCTCGGCGCGGACCTGATCGGCTTTCATATCCAATCGCATTGCAACAATTTTCTCGAGACGGTGGATCGCGCGCTGGAAGCGCTGACCGAGTGGGACCGCTTCGCGGTCAACCGCCAGGGGCACGTCACGCGCGTGCGGCCATATCCGATCAGCGTGGCGTTTCCGGAAAATGGCCACGCAGCGGTCAACGAATCGCCGCGAAACGCGGGAGAAGAGCGCGCGGCGCTTTGCAGCGAACTCGGCATCGAGGGCAGCTTGCTTGGCGTGGGCGTCGACCGCGTGGATTATACGAAGGGAATTATCGAGCGATTCCACGGCATCGAGCATTTTCTCGATCTATATCCGGCTTACCAACACCGGTTCACGTTTGTGCAGATTGGCGCGCCGAGCCGCACCGAGATCAGCCGGTACAAACATTTCCTGGATGAAGTCAGCGCGGAAGCGGACCGCATCAATGCACGTTTCCAAGCCGGGCGCTGGAAGCCCATCGTGCTGCTGAAGAAACATCACTCGCATGAGGAAATCGCGCGGTATTACCGGGCCGCTTCGTTGTGCCTGGTGACATCGCTGCACGACGGCATGAACCTGGTGGCTAAAGAATTCGTCGCGGCGCGCGAGGACCAGCGCGGGGTGCTTATCCTGAGCACGTTTGCGGGTGCGGCGCACGAACTGCCGGACTCGTTGCTCGTGAATCCGTACGACGTGCATCAGGTTGCGGAAGCGATTCATCGCTCGCTGGAGATGTCCGAGGAAGAGCAGGTCCGACGCATGGAGCGCATGCGTTCGACCGTCCGGGAGCACAACGTCTACCGATGGGCCGCTCACCTGCTTTCGGACCTGACGGAGATTCGCATTGACGCGCCGGAGCGCGCCGAGGTGCCGCAAATTTCGTGACCAGGCGGTAAGCGCGAACAGGAGAAAGTACTCGCATGAACACAGAAGAAAGGCCGTTCGAGTTTTTCACGGTTTCCTACTTGACGCGCATCGGCAACCAGTCCGCGGGCACGCTGACGGAGTTTCTCTCCGGAATGCAGCATTGCAGCGATGCTTCCATCTTTCATCACACGTATCAAACGCTGGGCAGCCACCATTTTTTGACGGAAGGATTCTCGAACGACTTCGCGCAGTGGGCCCACGCGGATGCCAATCGCGAAGACCTGGCCGAGCAGTTGGCCACGCTGGACGTCCGCGATTATGTTTCGATCGCGGCGCTGCGTGGCGACTTGTGCCGTGTTGTTGGCGATTACTGCGCTTCCCATCCGGAGTTTTCTCGGCAAACGGCGCTGGAACGCTTCTACTTTTGTGAAAGTGTCGAAGTCACATTGCCTTTCGGGCGCACGGCGCGGACGCTGGAAGAATTTCGCGACGGCATCGTGCATTTGAGCCACGCGTCCTTTTATTTCCATTTCATTTCCTCGAGATTGCGGCTGCAACTGCAAACCAACGACTTTTCCCACTGGCTCGCCGATGGACTCGGCCTCAATACGCTGGCGGACAACGTCAATCACATTGACATTTACACGAACACACTCGACAGCGCGCGGGAGAAAGTGCTGCGCCTGATCGATCGCGAAAGGAGAATTGGATGAGCGAAGTAGCCATCGCCACTCGAATTCCATTGGAGGACTATGCCGCGCTGCTCGGCGAAGGAGAGATCGACGAGCTTCGAGTGCTTGCGAAACCGTTGCGGGGGCGCAGCATCGAGATGATTAATTCGACTGCGGTGGGCGGCGGAGTGGCGGAGATTCTGACCCGTTTGCTGCCGCTTGCCGAGGAACTTGATCTGAACGTGCGCTGGGACGTGATGACCGGCGGCGACGATTTTTATGGCGTTACAAAATCGTTTCACAACGCGCTGCATGGCGCTCCTTATCATGCGGACCCAAAGGACTTCGAGATTTTTCTGGCGTGCAACGAACGGAATCGCGCGCGGCTTCCGCTCGACGCCGAATTCGTGATCATCCACGATCCGCAGCCGGTGGCGCTGATCGATGGGCGTAAGAAAAACGGGAACCACTGGGCCTGGCGATGCCACATCGACCTGTCTCACCCCCATCGCGCGGTGTGGGATTTTCTGGAGAAATTCGTGGCGCGCTACGATGCCGCGATGTTTTCCTCGCCGGAATTTTCGCGCGAACTGCCCATCCCGCAGTATCTTTTTTATCCGGCGATCGACCCCCTTTCCGAGAAAAACCGCGACCTTGACGGTAAGTTCATCGTTCAGACCCTTGCGCACTACCAGATCGATCCGCATCGGACCATACTGACGCAGATTTCGCGATTCGACCGGCTGAAAGATCCGGTCGGCGTGATTCGCGCTTATCGTATCGTGAAGCGATATTTCGACTGCCAGCTGGTGCTGGCCGGCGGCGGGGCTTCGGATGATCCGGAAGGGGCTGTGGTGCTGAAGGAAGTGCTGCGCGAAGCGGACGGCGACCCGGATATTCACGTTATCGAACTGCCGGCATGGGCTCCACTGGAAGTGAACGCTCTTCAGCGCGCGTCCACCGTCGTGATTCAAAAAAGCCTGCGCGAGGGATTTGGGTTGACCGTTTCCGAGGCGCTCTGGAAGAAGAAACCGGTGGTGGCTTCCGCGGTGGGGGGGATTCCCGTCCAGGTCATCCACAAGCATACCGGGCTTTTGGCGCACTCGGTGGAAGGGACCGCTTATCAAATTCGGTTCTTGTTGTCCCACCCGGAAATTGCGGCGAAATTGGGCGAGCATGGGCATCAGCACGTGAAGGAAAACTTCCTGATCACGCAGAAACTCAAACGATACATGACGCTGTTTTTGGCGATGTCGCGGGGGAAGTAGAGGTTTGTGCTCTGGGTCGAAGCAAGTGTAGGGGCACGACACGTCGTGCCCTTCTGCTCGTATTTTGGGGGGAGCCTACAGCTCGGCTAACTCCTTTAAATGCAACACTTACAAAAATGAAGGGGTGCCCGCGCGGCCTAATCCCTTAACAACGCAGCACTTGACGCGGATGGATTCGTAAGTGTTGATTCTAAATGTCTTATCGGTGCCGCGTAGGCGTAGTTGTGTTCGGGTGTCAGAAGGTCATGGACCAGCCGACGATGGTCAGGCTGAGGACCAGGAGGAGAGCGGCGGTGCTGACTACGCTGAGGAGGCGACCGTGGCCCAGGAGGTAGTCGCGGGACTCTGCGTCGATGCAGAGGAGGACGGAGACGACCAGGACTACTGCCCAAGCCAGGATTGCGGGGAGGCCAGGGTATTTGCTGATCATCGAGAGGAATTCGCCGGGGGGTTGGCCTGCTGGAATCCACCACGGGATCATGGGGGCGACGCCTGCGGCAAGAGAGAGGGTCAGCAGTTTGCGTGTGAACCAGCCTTTGACCTTTGGACGGGCTTCTTTCCAGACGAAATAGTCCCAGGCGAGAAGGGCGACTGCGAAAAGGACCCAGCCGTAGAGGGCGGCTTTCTGATCAAACCACCACCAGGCGCGAAAGATGAATTTTGAGTTGGGCGACGTGGCGTAGCGAGGGAGCAGCAACAGGGCTACGAGACCGTTACACGCTACGGCTACCAGCAGAGTGACCAGGCTCATGAGCTGGAACCAGTAGCGCGTCGGCACACGCTTGCAGCGGGTGCAGACGGATTGTTTCGGCAGAAAATTTAGGCCACAGCGGTCGCAGAACACGGTTGCTCTCCCCAAGCTGGGTATGGAGTCCTGTGAACACCGCCAGAGTATCTGATTGGAATCGCAAAAAACTACTGGTCTGAGGGGCAGTTGAAAGGTCAGGCAGTATTGGTAGTATGTAGTTCTCCAGCCAGTTTCCCTTTCCTGGGAGAAATGCCTAGACTTGTGAAAATTGAGCGGTCTGGCGGAGGTGTCACATGACCGAGGCCACGAAACAGTGGGAAGGCCAAATCGTCGACGGGACTTTCCCCTTGCTGAAATTCCTAGGGGGCTCCGAACACAGCGCGGTGTTCCTGACGGAGCACGGTGAAGGCGAGAAGCAAAAAGCGGCGATCAAATTGGTGCCCGCTGATCCCGCGACCGCCAACCTGCAAATCTCACAATGGGAGGCTGCCGCCGGGCTATCCCATCCCAATTTATTGAAATTGCTGGACGGCGGGCGTTGCCAGATTGACGGCAACGATCTGCTCTACCTCGTGATGGAATTTGCCGAAGAAAACCTTGCGCAGATTCTGCCGGAACGGGCGCTTACGGCGGATGAAACGCGGGACATGCTCAGGCCGGTTCTGGATGCGCTGGAATTTCTGCACGGCAAGGGATTCGTGCATGGAGATGTGAAGCCGGCGAACATACTGGCTATGGGTGATCGGCTGAAGCTTTCAAGCGACGCGATTTGCGGTGCGGGACAGGCGCCGGCGTTTCGGAGGAAGGCGGGGGTTTACGATCCGCCGGAAGCCATCAGCGGAACGTTGTCGGCGGCTGGCGACGTGTGGGCGCTGGGAACGACGCTGGTGGAAGTGATGACGCAGCGACTGCCGGAGTGGCAGCCTGGCCCCCACGTGGAACCCGCGGTTCCTGTGACGCTGCCTGCGCCGTTTTTGGATATTGCGCGGCAATGCCTGCGCGTGGATCCGCAGCGAAGGATAAGCATCGTGGACATTTCGGCGCGGTTGAACGCACGGGCTGTGCTCGCTTCTGCGGCTGTGGCTGGCGCGAGCGCGAGTGTGAGCGCGGTTGCGCCGCCACCGCCGCCGGTGGCGCCAGTGACGCAAAAATCCGTCGTGTCGCAGGCAGTGCCTGCGAGGCCCGCCATGAGACCGAGGCCAAGTCCGCGGCCGCCGAGTTACTACGGCGAAGCTCGGCAGAAGCCGCGGTTTATGGTGCCGCTCATTGTGGGAGCGCTGGTGCTGGCGGCGATTGTTGCGGTGCCCCGGCTTGTTACGCATCGTGCGGCCGGAGCGGGGTCGAGCGGAACGGCGGCGCTGAAATCCGCGCCTGCCGCGGTTGCTTCGCATTCGGATGCTGTGAATGCGAAACCTGCGCAACTGACTGCGACGAAGAGCAAGGCCCAGGCAGATACGACGGCGAAATTGAAAATGGATCCACCGGCTGCGCAGCCACCTAAGGTTGAGGCTGTGAAGAGCACGAGTGCTGCTGCCCAGCCTTCTGGCGTGCCGCCTTCAGCTACAAGTGCAAGCGCGGTTGCTCCGGAAAAGACGGCGAAAACGGTCGTGCCTGTGGCTGGTTCGGCGAAGGGAGAAGTGCTGGATCAGGTGTTGCCGGATGTATCGCAGAAAGCGCGAGACACCATTCATGGGAAGGTGCGCGTGAGCGTGAAAGTGCAGGTGGATCCGTCTGGGGCTGTTTCTGGTGCGGAGCTGGATTCTCCTGGACCGAGCAAGTTTTTCGCGGACCTGGCGGTGGAAGCGGCTCGGAAGTGGGTTTTCTCGCCCCCAGAAATAAATGGGAAGAGCGTCGCGAGCGAGTGGCGGCTGCAGTTTGATTTCCGGCAAAAGGAAACTACCGTCGTGCCGACGCAGACGGTTCCTTAGAAAACTCTGAGGTGGCTGGAGCTTTCTGCGCGCTTTCCGCTGGCAAGAGGCCGTGAATAGGATTCGGCTTGCGCTTGTTGACGAGCCGAATGCACCTGTCCGATGGTACGGCGTGGCATCACCAGGCGCCTATCAGTAACTCCCCGAAGTAGTTGAAACTGCACAGTTTAGGCGGTCTATTAAGGGTCGCTGCACTGCCGTACCATAGCCCCTTCAAATCCCACCGCTTAATTTTGCTGTGTGCAGGCGGCGCTCTTTGTGCGCCCGGCTTGCGGAGCCACAGCGAATGAACGAACAGCAGAATCGGGATTTGCCGGCGGGCAGCTTCGGCGCTGAAGCGACGCGCGGGCGATGGAATCGTGGAGTACGTTGCGCGGCCGCGTTGGTGGTGCTGGGCGGCGTTTCGCTGGCGGCGGGTTTCGAGACGGCGCGCACGACGATGCCGGCTCCCACGTTTGAAAGCGATGTGCAAGAGAAAAGCTCTGCGCTGAGCGTTTCGCCGGTGCGAATGCCCGCGGAGGAAAAGAGCATTGATGCGGCAATTCAGCGGCTTCCCACGCAGCAGCAGGCGGAGCGATTGCTGGAACTCGCGATGCAGAGGGATGAGGCTGCGCTCAACTTGCTGCGTGAAAATGTCGACGGATGGCGCGGGCGGCTGAAGAATACGGACCAGCTTTTTGACCTGGTGCTGGCGGCGTTGAATTCACGCGATTTACGAGTGCGTACGGCGGCAGTGGACGTGGATCTTGCGGCGAACAACCTGAGCAAGTCGCCGGACAGCGTGGAGCGGCTTTTGCGACAGTTGCGGAACGATCCGTCGGCGCGAGGGATGGCTTTGTGGCGGCTCGGTTCGTTGGGTAATCGCGGGGTTGAGCCGGAGAAAGTTCTGAGCAGCCTCCTGAAATACGCGCAAGACCCGAGCGAACATACGCGCTACTGGGCGGTGGAAGGCCTGGCGATGCTGGGGAATGACGCGACGATCGACCCACTGCTTGCAGCCTTGACGCATGATCCTTCGCCGCGCGTGCGGGAACGGGCTGCCAGCAGCCTTGGTGAGTCTGGGATGCTGACGAGGGAAGAGCGGCTGGCAGCAGTGCCGGACCTGCTCAATTTTGCCGACGACGACTCGTTGAATACGACAACGCGGGAGCTGATTTACGGAACGCTCCGCGTCATCACCGGCGCGCCGCTGGGGAATGATGCCAACGCGTGGCGCGCGTGGTGGGCGCAGCACGATCCGGCGCGGGAGCGTCCGCTGGTGCGGGCGAATGTCGTGCGCACGTAAGCGGAAATTGCTGGCCAACCGAAAGATCAATAAAGCCGAAACGTAACTTCGATTGGAACTATCACAGGCACGGGCTTGCCGCCCGGTCCGATGGCAGGCTTAAACGTCCACTTACTGACGGCCTTTATCGCCTGCGCATCCATATCCGGCTCGAGCGATCTTGCGACGGAGATGTTTGTAGCCTGGCCATCGGCCGTGATGGTGACGTAAAGGACCACAGAGCCTTGCACCTTTGCGGCGCGAGCTTTGCGTGTGTATTCCGGCGGAGGACACTGAATGCAAGTTGGGATGCCGATTCCCCCCACGCCGGCCCGTGCAATTCTCTCCGCGCCGGCTCGTGCGATTCCTGTGTTCAATTCAGGAATGGGGTCGGCGGAGAGCGCTGTAATTTCGTCGGAGATAGGAACAATCCCCGTCGCATCACCCACCATATATTGGGAGCCAGAGGAGTGTGAAGCCGCGAGCGAAATGGCGATGCCGTCCGCAGTTTTGGCAAACGAGCCAGTTATGACCACTTTTGCTCCTAGGTGATGGGCCCAAGCTTTAGCCGACTGATCGGCTGAGGCCAGAGTGTCTGAAGCGTGGCCGTTTTTTGCCACCGCCTGATCGGCCGGTCTGGCAATGATATTGAGGCCCGGAAAATCCCTGCTGAGAGAATCCGACAATTGATCCGCCAGCCATTTTCCGACTGGATGGCTCTGGCCGTCCGGTCCCGTGAGGTCGGCAACGATTATTTTTTTGGCATGCGATTCTTGGAGGGGTTGCGCGATGCGAGCGGCGAGTTGCGCAATGGCGGGATTGATGGAATGGGGCGCCGATTGGGCTTGCAGACGCAAGCCCATCGACAGCGCGCTTCCGAGAACCAAAATCTGGACTAAACGCTGATTTCTACTCATGACCGGTTTCTTTCTTCATCTTACTGCACCAGGCGCGCGGAACAACCACTCTAGCAGCAGGTGCGTGGGCCAATAGATTGCGGCGATTATCACGATAAAAATGAAGGCGAGATGGGCTGGAGCGGGTCCCCAGGCGCGATGGAGAACGGGATCCTGGTATGCGTAGTTCATGTTGATGTTAGCGGGCAGGAAGCGCGAGGCGATCAGGAGAATTGCGGCGATTGCGGCTTGCACCCCCAGGGCGCGTTTGTCGTAGCCAACTTTGCGCAGGGTCCAGAGCAGGACCAGCGGAAGCCCGATGTGAAATGTGGAGAGCAGGCGCACCCAGAGCGGGTAGCGCGTATCCCACATGTAGTCTGTGCCGCCGATGAGGACCCGGCCTGTTGCGAGACGCCAGCCAACGTCCGCGATCCAGAGAACGCCTACCGCAACCGTGCTGACGGCCTGACTCGAAAGAAGAAGCGGATTCGCAAGCCAAATTCCGATAACAGACAGAATCACGGCGACGTCGCACAGATGCAGCAAGTTGGCCCAGCCCCACACACGAAAATACGCGGGAAGCCAGACGAGCATCCAGAGCAGGCTAAACCATCGGAGCACGGGAAAAGTGGGTGAGCCGGGCGTCATGCGAAGTCCCTTTTCGAGGCTAGAGGACGGCTAAGGCTATCACAAGCGTTTGAAGAATCTAGAAGCGATACGGCTGCGCCGCCGAGGATGAGGGCGCGCAGAGCGTTCAGCGATAACCCAATTCCGGGCCGAGCTGGATGGAGCTGGGCATGAAAGTGCCGTTTCCGCGGGCTACTTCTTTGCCGCGGCTGTCGAGCAAGACGCCTTCGGCGATGTAGAGGCGCTTCGAGCGGCTGACGACTTGTCCGCGCGCCGAGAGCTGGCCATCGGAGACAGGCCGCAGGAAATAAAGCTGGAACGAGGAAGTTACCATGAAGAGATCAGTGACGAGAGATTGCACCGCGAAAAAAGTCGCGTCGTCGAGCGCTTTGAAATAAACCGCGCCGTGGATCGCGTGAGCAGCGTGATGAAAATCCTCGCGAACAGGCAGGTCAATTTCGGCGCTGCCCGCTTCGGGGATGCGCAAGCGCGGCTGAAACCATTTGTTGATGGGGGCGCGGTCGTACATGGCGACGAGGGTTTCGAAGTGTTTGGTGTCCATGATTTGGGTTTGGGATCGCTCCTTGATTCCATAGGATTCGGATACTTGTTAAGTCGCGGACGCCGCGGAAGAGCCAAAGTGTTCGCGGTGCTTGCGCAATAGGAATTGGTCGGTCATTCCGGCGATGTAATCGCAGACGACGGCGTGGCGGGGCTCGGTACGGGTGGATTCTTCGTGAGAGGCGGGCATGGAGCCGGGCGTATCCAGATAGTAGGCGAAAAGCTCTTCGAGGCAGCGGACCGAACGGTCGCGATCTTCGGTGATGGCTGGGTGATTGTAGATGTGTTTGAAGAGGAAGCGTTTCAACTCGGCGTTGCGTTCCGCGAAGTCCTCGCTGAAGCCGGCTAACCTGCGCGGAGCGCGGCGAATGTCGTCCACAGTTGCGGCTCCGAACGCTCGAACGCGTTGCTGCGTCGTTTCGATGAGATCGGTTGCCAGGCGATCAAGAACGGTCTTGAGGGCTTCGTTGAATTTGAGTTTTTCTCGCCCCGCAGGGTGCGCAGCCTCAACTTGAGCGTAGGCCTCGGCGAAAATCGGCGATTCGTTGCACAAAGCGCCGAGATCGAGGAGTTCGGCCTCCAGCGCATCGTCGAGGTCGGCTGTGTTATACGCGATTTCATCCACCCAATCGATGAGCTGCCCTTCGAGCGGGGAGCGAAGATCGAGAAGATATTCGGTGAGATGAGGAAGTTCCGAGGCGGTGTAATCGTGCGAGTGCTTGATGATACCTTCGCGAACCTCGAAGGTGAGGTTCAGGCCGGGAAAATCGAGATACGGGCTTTCGAACTGTTCGACGATGCGGAGCGCCTGGAGATTGTGATTGAAGCGCGAGCCGTGGGCGCGCATCAACTCATTGAGCTTGTGTTCGCCGGCGTGGCCGAAGGGCGGGTGGCCGATGTCGTGAATGAGCGCGAGAGCTTCGGCGAGTTCGGCGTTCAGGCCGAGGGCGGCGGCGACGGTGCGGGCAATCTGCGAAACTTCGAGCGTGTGCGTGAGGCGGTTACGAAAATGGTCGGAATACCGGATGGTGAAAACCTGTGTCTTGGCTTCGAGGCGGCGGAAGGCGCGCGAGTGGATGATACGGTCGCGGTCTCGAGCGTATTCGGTGCGGTAGGGATGCGGTGGTTCCAGATAACGGCGTCCGCGTGAGAGTTCCACACGCATCGCCC
>DATFZY010000163.1:0-56823 GCA_035313865.1 Candidatus Acidiferrum sp. | reverse complement strand
TTGAACGCGGGAATTTCGCCCTCCGTGATGTAACGGTACAGGGTATCCGGGGAGATCCCCAGATACTGCGACGCCTGTCTCACATTCATCACTTCACGCGATTCATTCACGAGGAACGTCACCCCGGCGCCCGACTCACGCCTAACCCCACCACTGCCAAGGGCACCCCTGCTTGCGCTGCGGATAGTTCGAGGTGCGGCCCGTGCAAGGTTTATCCCATTGAAAACCTCAGAGCGTCAAGGGATTCTCTACCGGAGTTGCCTTAAAACTACCCCTATTCTTAGGCAGTTCTAGGGTATTCGGGGTTGTTGGCACCATAAATTGTGTTCCCATAAAGCAGTAACCACAATCTATTGTGCTTTTTCCCTTTTCGCGCCTGTACTTGGGGACGGTAATGCTTTGCACGCAATCTTATGCGTACTCGGGTTTTCGCGCCAGCAATTTTACAGTTGGAGGGACTTCCAGATGGCCGTGATGCGTGCCCGCGTGGCTTCATCCATTAGAATCTCATCCGGCCACGGACGTGTGAATCCTTCGGTCTTCCATTTGCGCGTTGCATCGATTCCCATCTTCGAGCCGAAGTCCTGCAGGCGTTGCGCGTGATCCAGCGTATCCACAGGGCCTAGAGAAAACTGCACGTCTCGCTCGGGGTCGAGCGCGCAGAGAGCTTTCCAGACCACTTCGCTGTAGTTGTGAATGTCCACGTCGTGATCCACAACCAAAATCACCTTTGTGAACATCGCTTGTCCCAGCGACCAGATCGCGTTCATGATTTTGCGCGCGTGGCCCGGGTATGACTTCCGAATGGCCACAATCATCAAGTTGTGAAAGATTCCTTCCGCCGGCATCGCCACATCCACAATTTCGGGATACTGCATCTTCATCACCGGCAGAAAGACGCGTTCCACCGCATAGCCCATGTAATAGTCTTCCTGGGGTGGCGGACCAACCACCGTGGTCAGGTAGATCGGATCCTTCTTGTGCGTCACGCACTCGACGTGGAAAACCGGATACTCCCCTTCCAGCGAATAAAACCCGGTGTGGTCGCCGAAGGGGCCTTCCGTGCGCATTTCGTTTAGATTGACGTAGCCTTCGAGCACAATCTCCGCATTCGCGGGGACCTCAAGATCATTCGTTTCGCACGCCACCATCTCGACCGGCTCGCGCCGCAAGAATCCCGCGAACATCATTTCATCGAGGTCCGGCGGTATCGGCAGCATCCCCGAAAGCGCGGTGGCCGGGTCGGCTCCAATCGCCACGCTCACAGGTATGCGCCCTTCCGGATTTTTCGCCCGCGCCCGGCGAAAATGTTCCGCGCCATGCTTCTGCGTCTGCCAGTGCATGCCCGTGGTTCGCTCGTCGTAGACCTGCATGCGGTACATCCCCACATTCCGTTTCCCTGTTTCCGGATTTTTCGTGAACACCAGTGGAAACGTAATGAACCGCCCGCCATCCTGCGGCCAGCATTTCAAAATAGGGAAATCGAAAAGGTTTACATCGCCGGCGTGATGCGTCACTTCTTTGCACGCACCGGTCTTTACAGTCTTCGGGAAAAATGATCCCAACTCCGCCAGCTTCGGCAACATTTTAATCTTGTCGAAGAGCCCCTGTGGCGTGTCCATCTTCAGAAAACCCTGAATCCGCTCCGCCACTTCATCCAGCCGCCCCACTTCGAATGCTAATTCCATCCGCCTCACGCTTCCAAACGTGTTCACCAGCAATGGCACGCGCGAGCCCTTGGGCTTTTCAAACAACAGCGCCGGCCCCACGCTATCCGGCAGCCGTTTAGGATCCCGGGCCACGCGCTGCGTCACCTCTGCAATCTCCAGGACGGGGTCCACTTCGGCGCGAATGCGCTTCAGTTCGCCTTCCTTCTCCAATTTCTTGACAAACTCCCGCAAATCCCGATACGCCAAGCTGCCTCCTTCTCGCTAAATGCCTCGTATCTGTGACCGTCGATCAACAAGACGGTTACGGGGTAGCACCATCCAACCCGCGTTTCTGAAGAAGGTTCTTCGCACGCCAAATCCAAACTCCGTCGGTCCGTTCCTGGGAAAGAAGAGAGTCATCCTTTGCGCCCGCCAACAACTGTCCGTCTGGAGAAAGAGCTGCGGCGCCGCTGTACACGTTCCAAAGAACTGCCCGTCCAAAGTCTTTGCCCGCTACTAAAATCTTTCCGTCAGTGCTAAACGAGAGAGAATTAATGGACGTAGGCGTGCCCACACCTGACACGATCGTAAGCTGCCCGCCCTGCAACTGAACTCTGCTCTTCTGCTCTTTATGCTTTCCGTCCCGTAATACGAATTCCGCCGAAGGAAAACGCGTCGGCGGACGACTGGTTGGCGCAGCGGCAGTATCAGTCTGCGCGCTTGCGCGGAGAACAGGCAGGAGGAGGGTTATCGTTAATATAGCAAGGAGTCTCATGTGGTCCTCCGAGCTTGAAAAGTCATCGGAGGAACTGTAGCATGGTCGCTTACCACACGCGTAAGCATAGTCCGCTTTGTCGTATCATCACTGCACTTGGATATCGAATACGCCGGTTTCGACTTGTCCCGCGCGTTTGATCTGCACAAAAATTCGGTACTCCCCCGCCTTCGGGAATCCGTACGGAAAACTCACCTCCGGCTCCTGCGCCCCCGCCGCCATCGGCATCGCCATTCCGCTCGGCATCCCGCCTTCCACCGCCGCGGCTCCTGCACTATTCGCCAACCCCAGCGCTGCCATCGACACCGATCCCGCCGGATGAATATGCGCGAACACACTCAAATCCGAACTCACGATCTCCGCGTGCCCGGCCATTCCCATGTACGGCTCAACATCTTTCGCCGGCTTGCCATCTTTATCTTCGATCTTAAATCTTAACGTCATCGCGGTGTTCGCCACGAGCGGCCCAGTTCCCCGCTCCCAAACCAATCGTCCACCGTCGGCCAATTGCGCGCTCGTCGAGTCCGCAGGCACCGTGGCAGTCAAAGCCGGACCTGTCCACGTCGAATCATCTCCCACCAACGCTTTCCCATTAATTTGTGGCAAATCCACCCGACCCACCATCGTCCACGGGAAACCATTCTTATCCACAACATCTGCAAACACTTCGTAGTGCCCTGCCGCCATGTCCGGCAGCTCATCAACGAATTTCCCGCCCTCGGTCCGCTCCGGATGCAAATGCAGCATCTGCTCCATCCCCGGCGTGCTGATCAAAAAAAGATGCATCAAGTGATTGTGATCGGGAATCACGTCTTGCATTTTCACGTTTTCCGACCACTCCGGATCCTGCCCGATCGCGCGAATCACCAACCGGTTTCCATTCTCCAAACTCGTCTCGGCAATCGGCGGCTTGAAATAATTCACACCGCGGTCGTAACTCCGCGCCTCCGCTCCCCACCACGCCTTCCCCAGATAAATGATCCCGGCCACCACTACCGCCGTAACCACCATCACAATCCGCGCCCGTCGTGCCCGCGCAGGCGATGGCGTCTCGCCCGGCTCCAAATTTCCCTCGCGCGCCGCGGCTCCTGCGATAAACACCATTCCCACCGCCAGAAACAACATCAAGAACGCAAGCAATCCGCCCAGCGATCTCTCCATCGGAAAAGTCCGCTGCGCAAATGCCGAAACAGGCACTGCCAACTCGCCCTTCCCCTTGCTTCCTTCCGCCGTAACGCGCACCTTCAGCGCGCCATGCTCCATCAACCACAAACTCCCCGTAAAAAATTGCGGATCTTGCTTCGACCTTTCGGCCACATCGGGTGTCGGCGGCAAATCAGATCCCGCACCCGTAAGCCGCATCGGCACAATCTCAATTTTTTCCACGTCCTTCGACGAGCTTCGCACCTGAATCTCCGCGACCCCCGGAATCACCTGCGGCACCATCACCGTCACATACAGGTGATACGGCCCGGCATCTCCCTCGAAATAAACGTCCGGACTTCCCACGTGCGCGCGCAAAGAAATCGCCGCCGCCAACACCAGCACCACCAGCCCAGCAGTCCGTAGCCGCATGAATCTCCTCAATCGCATCCAAATGTGTTCGTAGGGGCGGGGCTTGCCCCACCCTGCTTCGTGCGCCCGCATCACCTGCGCATCCGCCGCATCCAATCACCCCACGCCAATCCAAGCCTCGCGGTAATCACGCTGAACACGATCGCCAATCCCAACAACATCCAAAACCGACCAGGCGCCTCGATATGCTGGAATTTATAAGGATCATAGAGAATGTTCGCCGGATCGAAATAAGCAAAGTAGCCCATTCCGAAAATTCTATTCCGCGCCGCAGGCGACATCAAAAAATCCGCAAACGGCCATTGCGCCGCCAGAAAACTCAGCACAAATAGCGGCCCAGTCACCAGCGCCAATTTCCACCGTCCCCAATCCTCCGCCTTGCGCCACAGCAGATCGAGGAAAACCGCCGGCACAATCAGCAGCAGCGGAAAGTGCAGCGGCACCAGATGGGTAATGTGCTGATAGACCGGCCCCAGCTTTGGGTCCGCGGGAAACAGCGGCAAGACCCATTCAAAGAACAAAAGAATCGCGGTATACAACCCGGCCACAGCGGTGCAGCCCCAGCGCCACTGCACTCCCCAGGCAGGCGCGATCAGCACCGCAGGAACCGCAATCGCCACCGCCAGATAGCACGCCGCGGTGTGCATCTCCGTGGGCCAGGTGCTGCCCGTAAGAATCGTTCCCAGTTGTGCCACGCTACCCGCCCCCACAAAAAGCAGCAGCCACCTCAAGGAAGCGCGCACCCCCTCCGTCGCGCGGTTCATCAACCCGGCGACCAGCGCCATCAGTCCAATCTTTATGGACAATGAGCCCAGCGAAAGCAGCGTATGCGGCGGGCTGACAATCTTCACGTCCAGTCCGTACGCGTTGTGCCACCAATTGTCGAACGGAGCCGACGTCAGCATGGCGATGCAGCCCCACACCGCAATGAACGCTCCCAGCGGCCCGCGAAATCCCCAAATTTTCACCGATGCTTCCTGCCTCGCCGCGTCGTGGCCAAATGTGGCCGTCAAAATCATGTAGGCGCACGCGATGCCCACCAGCACGCCGGTCAACTGAATCATGATGTGCGCCGGCGTCCAGAACGTGTCGCGCCCGATCGACATGTGCCACGAAATATCCCACGGCCCGCCAATCATTCCGCAAACGATCCCCGCGACCATGCACCAGATCGTCCAAGGGATAGAGTCCACGCGAGCCAACGTGCTGCCGCCAGCCAGAGCCGTCATTGGCGGCCGCGCAATGTGCTGTCCAAACGGAATCGATTGTCCCATCGCTTCAACTCCTCTGCGGCCACCCGCCGCGAGCCCTGCAGTACCGCCTTGCCGCGAGTCTACACCCCGTAGCCCAATCTGAGAACCAGCTAACTTCTCGACAAACCACGTTCTACCAGCATTGCGCAGCGAAGCTCCGATTCGTTACGCCCAAATGAGAGGGTCGCGTCTCCCAGCTCCATTCGCTAGCGTCCGCGTCGCATTTGTACAAGACCACTCCATATAATTCCGCTAGACTCACGCCAAGCGTCTTGGAGGATGTCAATGAAAGCTGCTCTTTCCGTTGTTCTAGTCGTCGTCGCTGTCGCCATCTGTACAGCTCTTCCGACGGCTCGGTCCATATCGTCTGCCTCAGCCAGCGAAACCCCGCGCACCGGTTTTTCGATGCCGGCTGAAGGCTCGCTTCAAGAGCAAATCGTCGCCGCGGAACGCGAAGGCTTGGACGCTCTCAAGGCGGGCGATGTCGACCACTTCGGCGCCCTGACCGCCGACGAAGCGGTTTTGGTGGACGCACGCGGCCCCGCCACCAAAGCCCAAGTCCTCAAAAACGTCGCCGGATTCACTCTGACGGACTACACCATCGAAAACGTCAATTTCGTGCCAATTTCCAAAGACACGGGCCTCATCTCCTACAAAATCACCGAAAAAGGCAACTCCCACGGCCATGAATTTGCCGCAACGGTTTACGTCTCCTCCGTCTGGACCCACCGCGGCGATAAGTGGCTCTGCCTATTCAGCCAGGAAACCCCCGCCAAATAAACCAGCAGGCTCGCGAACGATGCTTTAGCGTTGGCGTTACACGGCAGAAGCGACAACATTTCCTGTTACACCTTTGGGAATTCCCCGCATTAAAAGCAGAGGCGGCGCTAGGAGTACCAGCGCGCTGCGTTGTAGTTTGTATGTAAGGCTGGAAGCCAGCCGGAACGCCTCGATGAAACTCGCAATTCACAAAATCAGAATGCTGTTCCTCGCGCTCGCTATTCTGCCGTCCCTTTGCCTGATTCCTTTTGCCAGCGCCCAGAAATTAAAGCCCATAAGCAAAGAAGAAATCATCCAATGGCTAAATAGAAATGACGAATGCCCAGCGGACCAGCTCCCAGACTTTCGCCGTCTCGACTATTACGACTTCAAAGGCGACGGCAACCAGGAAGCCATCGTCGTTGCTGCAACCTGCATGTCTGGCACGGGTGGCCCGGACGTTCACTCCGTTTTCGGCCGCGATTCCGACGGCGAGGTTGAGGAATTGAAAACCCCCGAAGTCGACGCCAAGACCGCCGCCAACCTCTTCGGCAACCGCAATTCCGATCTCGTTGTTGAGAATGGACTTCTCGTAGCCAACGTCGAGGATGATCCAAGCCGCACCAAAATACCTCTCATCATTCGTTATAAATGGAATGGCAAGGAATTCGTCGTCGACTCCATCCACAAAACCGGCGTCTACCCCACCAGCTATGACTGCACCAAAGCCGCGAGAGGCGATGTGGAGGACGCCATCTGCCATGTGGAAGAACTAGCCGCCCTCGATCTTCAATTGAGCGCCACTTACAAAGCCCTCCTGGCCAAACTCTCCGCAGCCGATCGCGACACCCTCGAAACCGAGCAGCGCGCATGGCTTGCGGATCGCGGTAAACGATGCGCTCTCTACAAGGGCTGGATCGGCTGCATCACCGATTTCTACCAAAAACGCATCGACGAACTAAAGAAACGCCCCGCCCCCCAGTAGCCGCCGTTTCAAGTCAATGGCGGCTCAAGCCCCAATCCTCCTCCGCCACTCTCGAAAACGACTCCCCCTCTTGATCCCAAGGCCGTCTTCGTTTTATTCGCACTTACAATTCACTGCAAACAAAAGACTTACAATTATTCTCTTCACAATCTGTACCGATATGCTATAATTAATATTGGCTTGTTGGCCCGACTCGATCGTGCCGCGCCACTTTATGTGCCTCGCCCGCGCGGTCCTTCTAGCTTTCGCAGGCACAATCCGGAACAAGCAGTTACCTTTTTATAATAACAATCTTACTCTAACTCATTTAGAATCAACACTTGTGAAAGTGTATCAAAACAAAGAACTTTATCCGCCTTTAGAATGAACACTTGTGAAAAACCCAGGGGGAAGGGGCGGTTATGGTTAACCGAAAACCGACGATAGGTATCTACTCTAGTAACGCTCCCTCAAGACTAGGGACACCCAAGCGCTTCTAGTATCATGGAAGCAGCGCCATGAACCGCGTCTATATCGATTACAACGCCACCACCCCCGTCGACCCCGAAGTCCTCGACGCCATGCTTCCCTACTTCTCCGCCGACTTTGCTAACGCCTCCTCCATCCATACCCCAGGCCAGCGCGCACGCTCCGCCGTCGAAACCGCCCGCGAACAAGTCGCCGCACTGATCGGCGCAAAGCCCCAGGAAATCATCTTCACCAGCGGCGGCACAGAATCCGACAATCACGCGATTTTCGGGATGGTCAACCCAGCCCTCTCCCAAGATTCGGCCACACCCCATGACCATGTAGGGGCGCAGCATGCTGCACCCCTAACACCTGGGCGTGTCCCGCGGCCCCATATCATCACCGCGACAATCGAACACGAAGCCGTCCTGAACGCCTGCCAAGCCGCAGAAAAGCAAGGCGTCTCTGTCGCCTACTTGGCAGTCAATCAAGAAGGCCTTGTCGATCCCGAATCCGTCGAACGCGCCATCCGGCCAGAAACCGTCCTAATTACGATCATGCACGCTAACAACGAGCTCGGCACAATCCAACCGCTCGAAAAAATCGGCCGCATCGCCAACGAGCGCAAAGTGTATTTCCACACGGATGCCGTGCAATCCGTCGGCAAGTTTCCAGTTGACGTAAACGCACTCAACGTGGACTTGCTCTCACTCTCAGGCCACAAGTTGTACGCGCCAAAAGGAATTGGCGCCCTTTACGTGCGCACAGGAACGCGCATCAACCAACTTCTCTACGGCGGCCATCACCAACGCGGCTTCCGCCCCGGAACAGAAAACGTCGCCGGAATCGTAGGCCTCGGTAAAGCCGCCGAAATTGCCCAGCGTGATTTCGCAATCCGAGCTGATCGTCTCGCCAGTTTGCGAAGAAAGTTGGAAGAGGGCCTGCTTGCGCGCATCCCAGACGTCCGCGTAAACGCCAGCAACGCGCCGCGCGTTCCCAACACTGCCAACATACTCTTTGCGGGCATTGAAGGGGAAGCCCTGGTCATCGCTCTGGATCTGAAAGGATTGGCTTGTTCCGTCGGCGCAGCCTGTTCTTCAGGCGCGGTCGAGCCGTCGCACGTCCTGACCGCGATCGGCCTAACCCAGGAAGAAGCCAAGTCCAGCCTACGCTTCAGCCTGGGCCGCTACACCACCGGAGCCGAAATCGACTTCGCTCTGGAAGTCATCCCAGCCGCAGTAGCACAACTGCGCGCCCTGTCTCCCACTTACCAAAGAGCCGCAGCCCATGACTAACGCGATCATCACTGTATCGGCTGGTTCCTCTGCGCTTCTTTGTGAACTCTATGTTAAGAACAACGCGTCGCTGCAAGCTACCCCTGAATCCGCTAAACTAAACGCTTGGAAATGTAAGCGCACGATAAATCCCGCCCATCGAAACGCATGAACACAACAACCCAATTTGACACGCTGCCAACGCACACAGAAACAGAGCGCGGCCTGATCGCCATAGCCATGTCCGGCGGCGTTGATTCCTCGACGGTCGCCGCCGTCCTCCAGGAACAAGGCCATCCCATCGTCGGCCTGACCATGCAACTCTGGAACCAGCGTCGCCTTCCCGAACTGCAAGGTGACGGCCCCAAACAACACCGCTGCTGCTCGCTCGACGACGTCTACGATGCGAAGCGCGTCGCGCAGCACCTGAATTTTCCGCACTACGTCGTTAATTTCGAAGACCAGTTCGAGAAGCGAGTCGTGCGCCCGTTCGTGGATCAATATCTGTCAGGCCGCACGCCCATCGCCTGCACAAATTGCAACACCGACGTAAAATTTGAGCCGCTCCTTCGCATGGCGCGCCAGATCGGCGCGGAGCGCCTGGCCACTGGCCACTACGCCCGCATCCGCAGAAATACGCAGACCGGCCGCTGGGAACTTCTTCGCGCCCGCGATGACAGCAAAGACCAGTCCTATTTTCTCTGGGGACTTTCGCAGGAACAGCTTTCGCGCAGCGATTTTCCGCTGGGAGAATTGACCAAGGAAGAAGTGCGCGCGCTGGCACGCCGCACCAATCTGCCGGTTGCCGAAAAGCCGGAAAGCATGGAACTCTGTTTCGTCCCCACCGGCAATTACGTGCAATTCATTCAAGCGTATTCGCGCGAAGCAGGAATTTCCCTGTCGAGCGCCGAAGGCGAAATCGTCAACGAAGACGGCGCTGTGATTGGCCATCACAACGGCGTCCACAATTTTACGATTGGCCAGCGCAAAGGCCTGGGCTTTGCGGCGGGCAAACCGCTCTACGTACTCTCGCTCGACTCGGAAAAGAATCGCGTCATCGTGGGCGATGACGATTCCCTTCGCGCCACAACCTGCGAAGTGATCGGCGTGAACTGGGTCTCCTGCGACAATCCGCCGCAAGCACTCCGTGCAAAAGTAAAAATCCGCCACAAGCACGAAGCCGCCGACGCCACAGTTCAGCCGCTTGATGCAACCACAGCACGAATCACATTCGACGCACCCCAGCGCGCCGTAACCCCAGGCCAAGCCGCCGTCTTCTACGACGGCGAGCGCGTCCTCGGCGGCGCCTGGATCCGCTAGCAGAAATTCTCAGCTAAGAAAAGAGCTGCGCAAAATGCTGAGAGCCGACCAGAAAATGTGTTGCTGAGGAAAAAAAGCGAAAAGAAGGTGAATGAAGAGGAACAGAATGGAAAGACGCAGAAAACAAGAAGCAGAAATACAATCCGCCGAGACTGTGCTTTAGACTTTGAACTTGATCTACGAACGTGATCTTCCGATGCGGAACTTCTCAAATAAACAATTCTTCTTCCTGCTCCATCGGTTCGTCGGGCCGCTGCGCGCGCCGCGAACGCAAAAGATCAAGCCCGACTTTAATTCCCTGGAGCAGCGCGGAAGCTTTCCGCATCGGCGCCCAAACCGACTGCCGGAAATGCGAGCCAGCATCTTCGACCGTCTCGAGCGTCGCGGTCAGAATGCGGTCGACGTGATTCAACTGGCCGCGCAAACGGTCGGTCGCGTCGGTTAGCACGCGGTCCATTTTCTGGGCCTGGCCGCGCGTCAAGTAAACAATGTGCGCCGCATCTGCAACCATGTTGGAAATTTTCGGCTGCGTGTCATCCAGCAAAATCTGCGCGCGCGTCAGGATCGGCCCCACGCGCGTGTGCAGATCGGTGACCAGCCCGTTGACTTTTTTATTTGTCTCGCGAATTTCAAAAAACAGCGCGATCAGCATCGCGCCCTGCACTATCAGCGCGACCGACGCCACGATGCTGAAAATCATCAGCCAAGTTTGCATAACGCCCCATGCGTCCTACCG
Source organism: Candidatus Acidiferrum sp. (assembly GCA_035313865.1). Lineage (GTDB taxonomy): Bacteria > Acidobacteriota > Terriglobia > Acidiferrales > UBA7541 > Acidiferrum. Next base: position 46,050 of record DATFZY010000163.1, on the reverse strand, counting down.
GGAGGACGGAACCGTGCCGTGCAGACTTCGCTTGCTCAGGACTTCGAAGCTTCGCGCCGATACGCTTCGCGCGCGCCTTCGACTGCCGCGGAGATGGAATCTTTTCCGCGCGTTGCCGCGTCCTTGCTGCGCTCGATCAGATCGTCGGCGCGATCGCGCAACTCCTTGGCCTTGCGCTGCGCGTAATCTTTGCCTTCATCGGCTTTCTTGGTAAGGAATTCGCGCGTCTCTTCTCCGGACTTCGGCGCAAACAAAATTCCAACAAGCGCACCGACGCCGAGCCCCACCAGAAAATACGTGACTTTGGAACCAACATTGTCCGCCATGAGAACCTCCACAAAAACCGTAGCATAGGGATGAAACGCGCGCAATACAGACTAACCAGTATCGGCTATTCACTCCGGTTATCGTTCGGATCCACCGCATTGAACTCTTCCACGATTTTCTCGGCGGTTTTTCGCGGTATGACTCTGCTCAACTCTTCTACTCCCGCGCGGCGCACGATGGCGACGCTGCCAAACTCGCGCAAAAGTTTTTGCGCGGTGCGCGGCCCGACGCCGGGAATGCCGTCGAGCGCGGATTTTGTCTGGCGCGCCGCGCGGCGCTGGCGGTGGAACGTCACGGCAAAGCGGTGCGTTTCGTCGCGAATCTGCTGGATGAGATGCAGCACCGGCGAGTGACGCTCTAGCACGATGGGCTCATCTTCCTGGCCAAACACGTAAAGGATTTCTTCTTTTTTGGCGATGCTTGCGAGCGGCTGGTTGATGATTTGCAGTGAATCCAGAGCCTGCGCAGCCGCGTGGAGTTGACCAATGCCGCCGTCAATCAGGATCAGCCCGGGCAGCGGTTTTTTTTCTTCCTGCAAGCGCCTGTAACGCCGCGTCACTGCTTCGCGCATGCTCGCGAAGTCATCGTTTTTTGAGTACGGAGCACCGTTGCTCGCCTCGTCGCCGCGAATAATAAATTTGCGGTAGTCGGATTTTTTCATGCGGCCGTTTTCCCAAACGACCATCGAAGCGACCGTGTCCGTTCCCTGAATGTGCGAAATGTCGAAACTCTCGATACGCTTCGGTTCTTCCGGAAGGTTTAGCGCATTCTGGAGAGCTTCGCCGATGGCTTTCGAAGTCGGCTTCAACACGCGGAAGCGCTGTTCGAAGGAGTGCTTGGCGGTGCTTTCGACGAGGTCCAGAAAGGATTTTTTGTTGCCGCGCTGCGGAGTGAAGATCTCGACTTTGTGTCCGGCGCGTTCCACCAGCATTTCCTCGAGCAACTCGCGATCTTCAAAATCGATGGGTACATGAATCGCTTTCGGTAAATATTCCGCTTCCAGATAAAGCTGTTTGAGCAACGACGGCACGAATTCTTGCGGATCGAAATCCTCCAGGTCTTCCCAATAAAATTCGCGGCGGTCCACAACGCGCCCGCCGCGCAAGTGAAACAGATTGGCGGCGACAAGCGGCGGTTCGGCGTAATACGCGAGCACATCGGTGTCGTCGCCCTGCGCCGATGCGATGCGCTGCCGCTCTTCGATATCTTCCAGCGTACGCAGCAAGTCGCGATACGCAGCGGCTTGTTCGAACTGTTCTTTCTCCGCGGCAGACATCATGCGCGATTCGAGGCTCTTCATCAGGTCGTGGCGACGCCCTTCCAAAAACAGCCGCACGTCCTTCGCAGCTTCGGCGTAGCGTTCATCGGTAGTCAGCCCGGTAACGCATGGACCCAGGCACCGCTTGATGTAGTACTGCAAACAGGGACGCGGATGGCTGCGCGTCAAATCCACGGTGCAGGACGGCACCAAGAATCGCTTGTGAACGAAATGCAGGATGCGCCGAGCGAGTCCGGCCGGGAAATAGGGCCCGAAATAAAGCGAGCCATCTTTCTTTACGCGTCTTGTGAAATAAACACGCGGAAATTTCTCCGAAGCAGTGAACTTAATGTACGGATACGTTTTGTCGTCGCGCAGCACGACATTGAATTTCGGCTGATACTGCTTGATGAGATTGTGTTCGAGCGCCAGGGCTTCGCGCTCGTTGTCAACGATAATGGTTTCCAGGTCCGCGATTTCCCGAGCCAGCGAACCGGTTTTGGCATTCACCCAGCTCGATTCCAGAAAATACGAGCGCACGCGGCTCCGCAAAGAGCGCGCCTTGCCGACGTACAACACACGCCCGCCGGCATCCTTAAATAGATAGACACCCGGGCTTTCCGGGAGCAACGCCGCTTTTTCTCGGGGTTCCATGGAAATTCTGCGTGGAATCTACACTTACCAGACAAGTTCCATCATACTAGAATTGTGAGCGGTGGCCCGTGATCCGTGGACCGTGGAAGAGGCGAGCTGGCAACACGCTATGTCATGAGTTGCATCCCAAAGACTGAATGAAACGCATTACAAGATTTTTGCGAATTGTGGTTTACGGCGCGCTGCTCGCCTTTCTGACGCTGACGGCGCCGGCGCGCGGATCCGCGCAGGATCCTCCTCCGAATCCACCTTCCGATCCGACGGATGCGCCTCCCGCACCGCCGAAGAAACCGGATGCGAAACAAAAACCGGATTCAGCGACAAAGAGCGACCCGAATCAGCCGACCTGGGACCCGCTGCGCGCGGAAAGAGACATGCAGGTCGGCATCTACTACATGCACAAAGGCGATCTTGATGCGGCCATCGACCGTTTCGAGGACGCCACTTTGGCCAAGCCCGGCTACGCACTTCCCTTTCGTTATTTAGGCGAAGCGCAAGAAAAGAAGGGAGTGAAGAAGCAAGCCATCAAGTCCTTCCAACGCTATCTGGATCTGTTCCCGAAAGCGGATGACAAAGACAAAATTCAGAAAAGGATCGAGAAGCTCTACAAGGAAGTCGAGCAGGAAAGAGATCAGCGCGCCAAGTGATCCAGTATTTTGCGCGCCCGTTCAAACTCCACGAAGCGTTTTTCTTCTGCGCGAAATTCGCTCGAATGCGAAACCAGGCTGCAGCCGGAACGGCGCGTGGGATGCTTCACGTGCAGCATTTCGTGATAAAGGACGTATTCGACCGCGACTTGCGGGACGGCGTGATGGTCCATTCTTCGATTCAGCAAAATTTGATTGGGTCCGGGGTCGTAGCAACCGAACTGCCGCCGCCAATTGCGCACACTCCAGCCAATGTGCGGCCGCTGCAAACTTCCTTCAAAATATTTCGCGTTTAGCTGCTCAAACATTTTCTCCAGATCGAAGTGCCGGCCCTGCGGGCCCGTCGAGGCAAGGCGCGCGCGTCCGCGGCGCATTTGTGTGATGCGGCTGCGCGTGCGATGCGAGCGCGCGTACTCCAGGTAGGCTTCCACCAATCCGCGTGGCGCTTTGCGCCGATAGACACGCGAAAGAAGCAACGCCGCGGCACCTTCCAGAACGGCTAGCGGAGCCCGCCGCAGCAAATCCGAGAAACGCACGAAAACTATATCTTCGCGACGGCGAATCGTGAGCACCAGGCTGGCGTAGGGATAGAACTCAACACGAAACCGCGGCGGGCGCCCATCGCAACCAATCCGGGTGAACACGCGCTGAAAAAGCGGACCGCCTCCCGGCACGAGCGAACTCGCGCGGTGCATTGCCGTCATTTCTTTCGCCGCACCGGCGGCGGCGCGACATTTTTCTTAGCGGCTTCGGCTTCCTTCGAGGCATCCTGCGTCCCTTGAATTGCGTCGTCCAAATTGTCTTTGTACATTTCCGCTTCAGGCGTGTCGGTCGGAATCTTTTGCAGGGACGTAATAAAATCCTTGGTTCGCAAAGCCATCAGGTCGATGCCCTTGCGAATGTTCTGCTGCTTTTCGATGCCGAGCTGGATCAGGTCCGCGGCGTCATCCACGCAGCCTACATAGGCATTGAGCAGCGAGTTGAGCAGTTCGATGTGGTTGGTCTGCGATGGATGCTCCAGTTCGTACTGGAGTTTTTTCAATCGGTCATCGGCGAAAGTCAGGAAGAGCGTGATGCGTTCGTTGGGCGATTCGGCATCGCGAATTTTGTTGGCCTCGATTGTGGAAAGATAGTCTTTTTGTTGGGCGGCCTCGGCAGAGGTGGCCGCGGCCATTGCAAAGCAAATCAGGGCAAAAACTAATGTAATGAGACGAAGATTCATGGATGCACTTCCGGAACCGTGGGATCCGCCGTTGGAGGGGGAGCAGCGGGCGGTTTGTTTTCGTGTTTTCGCGGGAAGAGAGAGCGCAGCAGTTGATCGTCGAGCGTCAACAGATCCTGGCGGACCAACTGAAGCGGCGGCTTGAATTCCGAGGGCACAATAAGCAGAATTTCGTCGAGTTCGCGCAAACCTTTTTGCACGTGCATCTCCAGTTGCTTGTAACCGCCCGAATGCCGCTCACCATCGGGATTGTCTTTGACAAGAGCTTCGGATGCGGCGCGGACATTGTCGCGGTACTTTTCCAGAATCAGGCCGGCTGCGGTGTAGTCGCCGGCTTTTTCGGCCCGGCCGGCTTCGGCAAATTCCGCGTCTCCCAGCTTTTCGATCATTCTAGCCTTGTGCACGCCGTTCGTCTCGCTGTCAAAGCGCGCCTGAAGCTCGCTCATTTTGTCCGCGGCGGCGCTCGCGCAAAACAGCGCGGCGATCAAAATCGGCAGTGCAACGCGTTGCGCGACGCGGGCCCCCATGCGATTACCTTTTCTGGTCCAACATGCGGCGCAAAACCTTGCTGCGCTGCTGCGCCTGCCAGACCTGGTCCGGGTTCTTGTCCTGGTCGAGTTCGAGAAACTTCTCGTATGCCTCGAGAGCAGGCTTCGGCTGGTTTAGCTTATCGTAGCAGAGAGCACGGATAAACCACTCGCCTGGGGTGGGTTTTTCCGTCTTGGCAATCAGGTCGAGCGCGGCCAAAGTCGCGGGGAAATTGCCAGCCAAATAATAGGTCGAACTGAGGTCTTTCCAGTACGAAAGATTGTTGTGGTCAATTTGCAGCGCGGCTTTGATTTCCTTTTCCGCGTTGGGAAAATCGCGTTTCTGGAGGTACACGCGGCCGAGCCCGCTGTGAAGCTGCGCATCGTTGGGCGCAAGCGTTATGGCCTGGCGAATGGTGACAATCGAATCGTCCCACTTCTTTTGCGCAATCTGGATGTCAGCGCGCGAGCGCAGCGAATCGAGCGTGGAAGGCTTGCCTGCGTCGGCGCGGTCAATTTCGGCCAGCGCTGCGTCGTATTGTTTCTGGTCAAGAAGAACATGAATCAGGCGAGAACGCGCGCCTGCGTCGTCCGGCTTGACGGCGAGATAATCGCGATAGGCGTCAACCGCTTCGGGCTTTTTCTCTGCATCCAGAACCTGCGCCAAACCGAGCATTGCTTGCGGAGATTTGGGTTGGAGTTCCTGCGCGGCGCGGAATTTCGTTTCGGCTTCAGGATAGCGTTTCAGGCCGACGTAGAGATTGCCGAGGTGAATGACCGTCTCCGCATCGCGAGGATCGAGCCCCAGAGCTTCCTCGTAAGATTTCGCGGCGGCCGGAATGTCTCCCGAGCGCTCCAGCGCGTAGCCGAGCAGGAACCGCGGCCTGCTTTGCGAAGGCAGTAAATCAACGGCTTTGCGCAGAGGCGGCACGGCTGCGGTGGGATCTTTTTCCGTGAGGAGAATGCCGAGATTCAGATAGGCCTCGGACATTTTTGGATCCAGCGCCGTAGCGCGCTCGTATTCGGTTCGGGCTTCGTCCGTTTTCTTGAGCGCGGTGTAGGCATAGCCGAGTTGAAAATGGGCCCAGGCGATGTCGGGTTTTTCGGCGATTAGTTTTTGAAGAGCGGCGGCGGCTGCTTCGAATTGATTGTTGTCGATGTCGTGCTGCGCTTCGTCGAGGAGATCGTTCAGCGGATTGGCTAGTTTTTGCGTTTTGGTTTGGGTGGATTTTTGCGAGGTCGATCGGGGAATTAGAGTGGACGCCTTGCACGGGTGGGGCGCAATGTATTGCGCCCCTACAAGGAAAGGAATGAGGGCCGCGGCGGCGCGCGAAGGTCGGAGACTCATGGTTCGGACGGAGGATTGCCCGCTCCATCGGAGATTGTACCTGAAGGCATGTTGGACTTTGATGCGCCGTTGCCGAAGCGCTTTGCCTGACCATTTCCGTTGAGGACGCGCGCAAGGAAACGGCCGGTATGGGATTGCTGATTGCGGGCGACCTGTTCGGGTGTTCCTGTGGCAATAATTTTGCCGCCTTGATCGCCGCCTTCGGGGCCAAGATCAATCAGCCAGTCGGCGGATTTGATGACGTCGAGATTGTGCTCGATCACGAGGAGCGAGGCGCCGGATTCGAGCAGCTTGCGGAATGCGGCGAGAAGCTTGGCGATATCGTCGAAATGCAATCCGGTCGTCGGCTCGTCGAGAATGTAAAGGATGCCCTGATTTTCCGTGCGCGACAGATGTGCCGCGAGCTTGAGGCGCTGCGCTTCGCCGCCGGAAAGAGTTGTGGCGGATTGGCCGAGTCGAAGGTAGCCAAGTCCGATCTCATTCAAAATGCGCAGCTTTGTGACAACCTTCGGAACGCCGTTGAAAAAGGCCAGGGCTTCGCGCGCGGTCAATTGCAGAACTTCGTGGACGTTTTTCCCGCGATAGCGCACTTCGAGCACGCTAGTTTTGAATCGCGTGCCACGGCATTCTTCGCAGACGAGCTCTACATCCGCGAGGAATTGCATCTCCACTGTGACCGTGCCGTCTCCCTGACACGTCTCGCAGCGGCCTCCGGGCACATTGAACGAAAAATGGCCGGCGGTAAAGCCGCGCCGCTTGGCGTCTGGCGTGGCTGCGAAAACTTCGCGAATGGAATCGAAGGCTTTGAGGTACGTTGCCGGATTCGAACGCGGTGTGCGGCCGATGGGAGACTGATCCACGATAACCACCTCGCGGATGACCTCGTCGCCTTCGAGGCGATCGCAAAATTCTTTGACGCTGCCGCCGGTGCGCTTCGCGGCGAGAGCGCGATACAAAACATCGTGCACCAGCGTGGATTTGCCCGAGCCACTGACGCCGGTGACGACCGTGAGAGTTCCCAGCGGTACCATCAAATCTATATTTTGCAGATTGTGGAGCGTCGCGCCGTATAGCCGAAGAAATTTCCCGACGGGCTTGTGGCGATTGTTGGGAACGGGAATCGCGAGATCGCCGTTGAGGTACCGGCCCGTGAGCGACTTGTGTTCGGCGAGCATGGCGTCATAGTTGCCGGCAAAGAGCAGCTTGCCGCCGAGCTCCCCCGCGCCTGGGCCGAGGTCGATGACGTGGTCGGCCGCGCGGATGGTGTCGGGATCATGCTCGACGACAAGGACCGTGTTGCCCAAGTCGCGCAGCGATTTGAGGATGTCAATGAGCCGCTGCGTATCGCGCGGGTGCAAGCCAATAGATGGTTCGTCTAAAACATAAAGCGCGCCCACAAGGTGCGATCCAAGCGACGTGGCTAGTTGGATGCGCTGCGATTCACCGCCGGAGAGTGTCGAGGTAAGGCGGTCGAGAGTGAGATAGTCGAGGCCAACCTCGTCCAGAAATTGCAGGCGAGTGCGAATTTCTTCGAGGATCTTCTCGGCGACCTTCGCTTGCAACTCTGAAAGCGCCAGCGTTGCGAAAAAAATGCGCGCTTCTTTCACCGTTAGTTTGCAGATTTCGGTGATCGAGCGACCCGCGACGCGGACAGCGCGCGCTTCCGGTCGCAGGCGCGTGCCGCCGCAGTCCGGGCACAACGCATAGCCACGATAGCGGCTCAAAAAAACGCGCACGTGCAGCTTGTATTTCTTGCGCTCGAGCCAGGCGAAAAATCCTTTCACGCCCTCATAGCCGTTTTCCGGGTCGCCTTCGAGGACCAACCGGCGCTGCTCCGCCGTAAGCTGGCGCCACGGAACGTTCAGCGGAATGCCGCGGCCGCGGGCCCATTTCTTCGCATCTTGCACGAGCGCGCGAAATCGCGGCTTGGTCCAGGGTTCAATCGCGCCCTCGTCGAGCGTCTTGCTTGGATCCGGCACAACCAGATTTAAATCGAAATCTATGGTGTTTCCAAAGCCCTGGCAACGCGGGCACGCGCCATAGGGATTGTTGAAGGAAAACAGGCGCGGCTCCGGCTCCTGGTAGAGCGTGCCGTCGTTCTTGCATTCGAATCGCTCGTTGAAGGTGAGGCGCTCGGCGCGATTTCCCCCGGAATCGGCGATGAATTCCAGGATGGCTTCGCCCTGGCCTTCGCGGTAACAAATTTCAATGGAATCCGTAAGCCGCGTGCGCGATTCGGGATTTACGGAAAGCCGGTCGACAAGAACATAAACCGGCTTCGAGAAGTCGACATCGAGCAAAGTTTCCGGCGAAGAAAATTCGTGCACGCGGCCGTCTTGATAGAGGCGGTTGAAGCCACGCTTCTGGATATCGCCAAGGGCTTGCTTGAGCGCTTCCTGCGGCGGAGCTGCGGCTTTTTTCTTTGGGACGCGGCGCTGGCCGCCGGTCGGCTGAGGCTGCGCGATTTTCAGTGGATACAGAATGTAAAAACGCCGCCCTGCGGGCAGCGAAAGCACGCGCGTGGCGATTTCATCAGGGCTGTCACGCCGCACTTCCGTGCCGCACTTGATGCAAAACGTTTGCCCGCACCGCGCGAAGAGAAGCCGGAGGTAGTCGTAAATCTCCGTCGAAGTCGCCACGGTCGAGCGCGGATTACGCGTGGAATTTTTCTGCCGAATCGCAACCGCCGGAGCGATGCCCGAAATTTCATCGACGTCCGGCTTTTCCATGCGCTCGAGAAACTGACGCGCGTACGACGACAGCGATTCCACGTAGCGCCGCTGCCCTTCGGCATAAACCGTGTCAAACGCGAGGGAGGATTTGCCAGAGCCGCTGACCCCGGTTACGACGGTGATGGCGTTGTGAGGAATGTCCACGCTGACATCGCGCAGGTTGTGCACGCGGGCACCGCGGACGCGGATGGCCTCTTCTTCACGAAGCACGGGGGTGAGTTCTTTGGTCGCCAAAGGGAAGCTCAGACAGCGCGCTTGGAGCGCACAGCCTAAACTTTAAATTATACGGCTTGGGGAAAATCGTAGCAAACCGCGTTTCGTGAGGGACTACGGCTCTTGCGTCAGCGTTATGCGGCCAACGCCGCCTGTCACCCTCAGGCGGATCGTTACAGGCGATTTGCCATAGGCATCGTTGGTGTATTCATCCCCGTCATGATGCAAACCGCGCGCGTCGATGGTTCCGATTCCGCCGCTGGCGTGGACAAGGACTCCGACATTCTTGGGCAGACGAATGTTGGCTTCGCCGACTCCGCCTTCCATGTCCGCGGTGAGATCGGACTTGCGATCGCCGGTCAGATCCACATCCGCCTGCCCGGCTCCCATTTTTAAAGTGAGCCGAGTCACGTCAATGTCGCGCAACCGGAAATTGCCGCGGCCGGCTCCCATTTCCATCTTGATTTCCACGGGAACGTTATTGGCGAGGTGCAGAGTCCAGTGATTATCGGAAGTCGTGTTCATGTGCACGTCCGAGTCGCTCTGCGAAATGCGAAGATTGCCCGTCGTTCCTGAAATGGAGTAATCCACTTTGGGCGTGCCGGACGAAGTGCGGTAGTCGAAGTCCGCTTCCAACAAATGGCTGGAGCGGCCGCTCAGATTGATATCGCCGGCGCCCATCTGCAGCTCCAGGCGAACGTCCTTGGCATCGTCGCGATCGACGGTGCGTGAAAGATGCTGCATGGCATAAACAGAGCCAGGATGGTGACGCGCGTAGTAGCGGCCGTTCCCGACCAGCACGACCAATACGACCACAAACGCGATCGCGCCAATCGTTGCCCCCATGGATGCGCCGCGCGGGGTGCCCGGATGCTGGCGCCGATCCCAACTGTCCCACATCTTTCCAAGCCCGATGAAGATCAGCACGAGCGGCCAGTACTTCCATAAGACCGGAAGGGGATCGAACGCCGGATGCCAGTTGGCATACAGGAAAATTCCGCCGATGGCGATGAGCAGTATCGGGAATACCAGGGAACGGGTCCGGAGAGTGCCGTCTTGAGCCATCACACACCTCTTCCCTCTTTACTACGCAGCAGAACGGAAAAAAGTTCAGGCGTTACGAGAAAAATTGACCTTCTGGAGGATAGTGGAACCACCGGGAATGGACAACCGCCGCCGGGCAGGCTGCGCTCGTAGCTTATCAAAATAGCGGAATGCGACGCTGCTGAAGTCTGAGCGGTCATCCTCAGAAGGATGACCCTACCGCACGGTGCCTACATTTTCTGAGCGGAGGGCACATCGCTGAAGGGGTGACTGAGCGTTTGTGCTAGAGTGCGGCGAAAGCCCGAATGCTACGAGTGGACTCTGTAGAACGAGGTTCGGCGATGGCTAATTTTGACCGAGTGATCTGGATTGTGCTGGATAGCGTGGGCATCGGCGAGTTGCCGGATGCCGCGGATTACGGCGACGTGGGGCGAAGCACTCTCGGCCACATCGCTGAATCGCGGGCCCTGGCTGTGCCCAATCTCATGCGGCTTGGCTTGGCAAATATCGCGCCGCTGGCTCACTTGCAGGCCGCTGCCGCGCCTATCGGTGCGTATGGCAAAGGCGCAACGCATTCGCCGGGAAAAGATACGACAACAGGCCATTGGGAGATGGCCGGCGTTTGGCTGGATCAAGCCTTCCCAACGTATCCTCGCGGTTTCCCGAAGGAACTGATTGCCGAATTTGAAAAACAGATTGGCCGCGGCACTCTTGGCAACAAACCGGCGTCCGGCACGGAGATTATCAAGGAACTCGGCGAAGAGCACGTCCGCACGGGAAAACCGATTGTCTACACTTCGGGCGACAGCGTCTTTCAAATCGCCACGCACGAAGATGTGATTCCCATCGCGGAGCTCTATCGCATGTGCGAGATTGCGCGAAAACTGCTCGATGGGCCGAACCGCGTGGGACGGGTGATTGCGCGTCCGTTTGCGGGGCCGGTGGGAAATTTCAAGCGCACAACGCGCCGCCATGATTATGCCGTCGATCCACCAAAGCCGATGCTGCTCGATGTCCTCGCCGAGCGCGGCGTGCCCGTTTTTGGAATCGGCAAAATTCATGACATCTATAACGGCCGCGGCGTGGAGAAATACGTCACCACGACCGGCAACGCGGACGGCATGACAAAAATGGCCGCAGCTCTGCAAGAAAGAAAAACGGGCCTGATTTTCTGCAATCTGGTCGATTTCGACATGCTGTACGGCCATCGCAAAGATGTCGAGGGCTTCGCGGAATCGCTCGAAGAGTTCGACCGCATGCTGGGCCCGTTCCTCGGACTCCTGCGCGCGTCGGACTTGCTGCTCATCACCGCGGACCACGGCTGCGACCCCGATCCGCGCTGGCCCACGACCGACCATTCGCGCGAGTACGTGCCGATCCTGGCATACTCGCCGGCGAGCGGCGCTGGCGCAAATCTAGGAGTCCGCGCAACACTGGCCGATATGGGGCAGACTGTCGCGGACAATTTTGGTGGTTCGATCCCGCATGGGAATAGTTTTTTGAAGGAAGTTTACACCTGAGGAGGAGAAACAGAACGAGCCTGAGTCATCTCGCTGCGTGCTTGACCGCGCTCCCCCGTTCGTTTCTGGCTACTGCCGCCATTTCCGAACTATTTCATCGTTTACGGTCCGGAAGCCAAACCAGTGCAAATCATCCGGATTCTTCACCGTGCCAGAAACATCGCCGGGATACTGTCCTAGGATTTGATTTAGTGGCGGTGATGGTCGGAGTATTCCGCGGCCAGCTTTAGTTCACGGTTGGCTTGATCTAGAAGGTCGATGGCTCTTTCGGCGTGGCCGCCGAGTTGGTCGTTGTTGTCTTTCTGGGCTTCCACGACTTTGTCGTACGCCTCCACGACATGCTTCTGCGCATCGGCCAGGTGCGAGTGCCGGTCGTGGTTAATATCCGTTTCGGGGCGCTGCGCGTATGCCACGCCCATCACTGCCAAACCAAGAGCAAATGCTCCTGCGAGGTAAAACCCTTTCTTTGTCATCGTTTCCTCTCCTGTTGAGCCGCGTAATTTTTGCTGAGCACCGGATCGAATTCGGACAATCCCGGCGCACTCATCGAGAACCACGATGGAACAACAGATTGCAAATCGCAAGGCCTGCTTTCTTTTTCATTGTCGGTGATCGCTTCCATGTACGAGGGCGACTTGGGCTGAGCGCGCAGCATCTGGAACGAGGGAGCGGGAGCGGGCTTTGGCTTCCGCGAGTTCGGCTGGGCTGAGCTGGAGTGCAAGCGAGTCGAGCATTGCTTTGGCGCGGCCCTCGCCTTGGTCGGCGGCCCTTTGGAACCACGCGAAGGCGAGGATGTCGTTACGGGGAATGCCTTCGCCTCGGACGTAGAGATCGGCAAGATTGAATTGGGCTTGAGCCACGCCGGCTTCGGCGGCTTTGCGATACCAGCCAGCTGCGGCGGCTCGATCTCGCGTGACGCCCAGACCCTGATCGTAGAGATACCCGAGGTTCATTTGTGCCGCGGCGTCGCCCGCGTTGGCGCCCTGCTCAAAATAGCGAAAAGCTTCGCTGTAATCCTGCAGCACGCCGCAGCCATTCATATACAAAACTCCCAGGTCGTAATAGGCGAGTGCATAGCCCTGATTGGCGGCTTCGCGCAGCCAATAGCGCGCGGCGCCGGCGTTTGGTGGAGTGCCCCACCCTGCCAATGACGCCACCGCAAGATTCACCTGCGCGGGCGCGTAGCCGCGGCGCGCGCCTTTCTCAAACCAGTCGTGAGCTTGCTGAAGCGTGCGCAGCGATTCTCCGGCCCGCGTCGCAGCGATTCCCTTCTCGTTTTCGCGCACACCCGCTTGTTGCGGCGCGAGCTGTGTCCCAGCGCTGACGCGGACGGAGTTCCCTTCTCGCGCTAACAATTGCGCCATGGCCGGTGACACACAGGCGCTCACCTGGGAAGCTCCCGCCTCTTGAGCGTTTGCCGGCGCCATGTGCAGCAGATACGCGAACAGCGCGAAAACCACAGGACAGAAACAGCGCAATGGGGATGAACTTCTTGAAACAAAACTTGCTATGGAATTCATGGTTACTGTCCTCCGTTTTCCAAGCCACTCGATTCCCGGAACGTCGCGTTTAGAGACGCAAGCTTTGCGGCGTCCGTTAACGCGGGCAAAGGTAGACCCGGGAGGGACGGGGGAGACCTGCCCCTCCGGGGAATGTCCTACAGTCAGGCTGCCTACCTTCAGGCCGTCTATCTGTAGCCTGTCTACCTATATATACCTAGACGAGCTACACGTCAAAAAGTTCCATGAAATAATTGGGACCTGCCTAGGACGAAACCTACGGTGTACCTGGAGCCCTAGCAAGGAAGTGACTTTGGTCGATGCCTGTAATAAAGCCGCGGGCAGCTTCACCTGCGGGCTTATAAGCCGTGTCGCGCAGGATCCAGATAGGCTGGCCCCTCGCCGCCGGCGCGGCCAGCAAAAATAGATACGACTGACCACTCACCTTAAGAGAAACACGGCTCAAGGTTATGCGGCCTTCTACACCTCAATAGGCCCGGCCTTTTATTCGCAGTGAAGGGCCGTGACGGGGTCCACGCGGGTTGCGCGCCGCGCCGGTATCCAGCAGGCGAGGAGGCCAATCAAAAGCAGCAAAAAGACGACAGCCACGGCCGTGAGCGGATCGTAAGGCGAAACTCCCCACAGTAGAGTGGTGACAGCGCGAGAGATGGCAAAGCTCGCCAGTAGGCCGACGGCAATGCCGGGAACCAAGAGCGCAAGGCCGTTTTTCAGAATCATGCCAAGGACATCAGCGCGGGCGGCGCCAAGAGCCATGCGGATCCCGATTTCATGCGTGCGGCGCGAGGTAGCATAGGCAATCACGCTGTACACCCCCAGCGTGACGAGTACCAGGCCAATCGTCGCAAACGTAGCGACAAGAAAGAACCCAAGTCGGGGTTGCGCGTAAGAAAAAGTATTAAGCCATTCCGCCAAAGGCGCGCCATCCGCAAACGCGACGTCCGGATCGACAGCCCAAACCGCTTTGCGAACCGTGGCAATCATGGCTCCAGGTGGCGGGTCCGTGCGCACGAGAAGACGCCGCATCACAGAGCCCGTGACGCTGTAGGGGACCCAGACTTCCGGCTCGGTCGGTCGTTCCAGGCCCACGTTCATCGCATCCGCAGCCACGCCCACAATCCGAAAAGAAGGATCGCGCACGGCGTCGGGAACGTCCTTCAGAACCTCGAGGCTGATGGTGCGCCCGAGAGGATCGCCATCGTCAAGAAACCGCCGCTGAAACGTTTGATTAATCACGGCGACCTTCTGTGCCCCGCTCACTTCCGCTTCCGTGAACGAACGCCCGGAAACAAGCGGCTGGCGAACAACGGAAAAATAATCCTCGCCCACGAGTTGGATGAGCGACTCCCACTTGCCGAAGTGCGTCTTGCCAGGAATTTCAATCGTTCCGCCAAAGCCGCCGTAAGGCGGTGTCGTGCTCACCGGCGAAGCGAGTTCCACACCGGGTGTGGATTTCAGGCGCTGCAGCAAGGGCTGAAAGAAAGAGACGAGCTGCGGACCAGTCTTGTAACGCTGGCGCGGGAGAGGCAGCCGGCCGCTGACGATATGGTCCGGCTGCCAGCCGAGCGGAACATGCTGAATCGCAACGAAGCTGCGCATAAAAAGGCTCGCCGTAAACAACAAAATAAGCGACAGAGCGACTTCGAGCACGATCACGGCATTGCGCAAGCGCGATTTGGCCGCCGTGCCGCCAAGTCCCTTGCCGGAGTCGCGCAAGGCATCCTGCAAATCCACGCGCGAAGCCTGAAACGCGGGGAAAAGCCCAAAAATAATGACCGTCGCGAATGCCAGCCCGATGCCGAACAGCAGCACCCAACCGTTCATTTCAATCACCGTTTCCGACGGAATCGTGAACGGTGGCATCGCCGCAGAGAGTGCGCGTATCCCGGCCCACGCCAGAAGCACACCAAAAACGGCTCCGCCAACCGCCAGCAGCAAGCTCTCAAGAAGCAGTTGGCGAATCAGCCGCCCACGGCTCGCCCCCAGCGCCGCGCGCACGGCAAATTCCTTGCCGCGCGTCGTAGCCCGTGCCAACAAAAGGTTCGCCACATTCGCACAACCGATCACCAACAGCAGCCCAACGGCGGCAAACAAAACGAAGAGCGTCCTGCGAAACTCCGCTCCAACGACAGCATGAACAAACGATTCCGCGGAGACGCGGAAATGCTGCGGATAATCCTCGGAGTGTGCCGGAGACTCCGCGCGAATCACGGGCGCAATCCTGTTACCGATGACGTTGAGATCCGCGTCGGCCTCTTCGATGGAGACGCCCGGCTTCAGGTGCGCGACCACTCCCCAATACTGCGGAAACTCTCCGCGAATCACTTCCGTCACCGCAGGGTCGCGCGGCATCCACAAGTTCGCGCCTCCCCACGCAAAGCGCGGCGGCATCACGCCAACCAGCGTGCGCGATACGCCATTCAACCGGAACGTCTTGCCAACGATGCCCGGGTCGGACCCGAAGTCATCCGTCCAGGTCGCGTATCGCAGCACGAACACTGGCGCAGCCCCCGGCTCGTAATCGGCGGGTTCCAGCCCGCGCCCGATCAGCGGCGCGACTCCATACAGCTCGAACGTTCCCGGCGTCACGTAGTTGGCGGCCATGTAGCTGTTGTTCGCGCCGGAGTCGTAGACGACATCAATCTCGCAGTTCGCAATCAACCCGTCGAAAACGCGGTTCTGCTGCTTGTATTCCATCAGCTCGCGATAGCTGAGAAGCCCGCGGAAGTCGCCGTCGTCTTCGCTGCCTCCGCGCCGGTCGAGGTCGCGGATGCGCATAGTCACGAGCCGCCCCTGATCCTTGTACGGAAACGGCGCGACAAGCGCGTTGTACAGCACGCTGAACATCGCCGTCGAAGCCCCGATGCCCAGCGCCAAAGCCATAACCGCGACAATCGTAAATCGCGGATCCTTGCGCAGCCCCCGCAAAGTGGACTTCAAATCCCGGTAAAAAAGCTCGAGATGATTCTCCCAGCGCGCCTCGCGGCACTCTTCCTTGAATCGCTCGACCCCGCCGAATTCCATGTGCGCGCGCCTCCGCGCCTCCTCGCGCGTCATCCCTTCCGCAATGTAGTCCGCGATTTGCTGCTCGAGGTGGAATTGCAGTTCGGAGTCCAGCCGCCTCTCAACAAGCGGCTTCTGCCAAAGCCGGCGTAGCCAATGCGTCTTCTTCATAAACCAATCCGAGCCTAATCCGCAGTCCGCAAAATCAGCGAAACGGCATCAGCCAGCTTCTCCCAGCCAAGCACTTCCACCTCAAGCTGCTTCCGCCCCTTGCGCGTCAACGTATAAAACTTGGCCTCGCGCCCAGTGCTCGTGTCCTTCCACTCCGCCTCAACCCATTCGCGCTCTTCCAGGCGGTGCAGCGCCGGATAGAGCGACCCTTGCGGCACCTGAAAGTAGTCCTTCGAAATCTGCTGCAACCGCTGCGCAATCGCATACCCATGCAGCGGCCCAGCCGCCACAATCTTCAAAATCAGCATGTCGAGCGTTCCGCGGTGCAAATCGTTCTTTTCGAGAGGCATGTTGGACACCTAGCTTGACTACAGGTACGCTACCTACATATAAGGCCGCCCCCCGCCAATGTCAAGCGACGATTTCGGCATCCACCGAGCGAGTCCACCCGTCGTTCCTGGGGGCCCGGCATCCGCGTACAGCCAGTGTAGCGCTAGCAACCCCGATGTGGGACCAGCCTGGCTAGGCAGGAAATCTGCTGGATAATGGAGTGACGGAGATAGCCCCTCGATGGAATCTTTGCGGAAAGGAATCGCTTCAGAATGACCACTCAACCTCTTCGTGCCATTTTCGTGTTTTCGCTAATCACTGGTTTATTTATTCTCGCGTCGCTAGCGGCCAACGGTGGCGATGGAATTTTCACCGCGAAGATTTCACCGGTCGCCGCCATCGACAAAACAGGCCATCCCATGACGGTGGAAGTACCCCAGCCAGAACCAAGCTTCGCCGGTATCGTCGCCGCGGGCAAACCGGCGGGCGATAGCTACGTGATCCATTTCCCCCCGCCTGCCGGCGACGTCGGGGGCGCTTGCGTTTACACCGGCAACGCGCGCTACCTGATTGAGAGCAATGGCGTTCTTACGTTCCAGGTCATCGCCGATTGCGGAAAACTGAAGCGGGGATACAGCTATATGATTTGCATGCTCAATGAAGACTTGCGCTGCAGCGAAGCCCCCTGGTGGTATTTTCGAGGCAGAACCTATGCGATCACCAACGAAGGCCTCGCTGTCAGCAATCAGGCTCCTTACGCGTGGAAAGATGCAACCGATGCACGCCAGAATTTGCAGAAGATCGCAGCCAACATTAAACAGTGGCGCGACCGAACTGCGAACTCGGCTAACCTCCAGCATTCCCGCATGATTTCCTGCCGGGATTTTCACCCCGAAGCGAGGACCTATGAAACTCGCGTACTCTCCACGACATGCGCGATCAAGAGCGCATGCAACTCCATACCCAACGTGGACTCTTTGCGTGATGGCGATCCAATCGGTTGGAATACGCCCGTGGGAAGCTACATTAAGCAGCAGTTGAAAATTTCGGACGCTTCCGATTGGGCGTGCTGGCTTCGGACACAATAAGAAACACTCTGCTGGTCTATGGCCGGCGGACAGGCCGGTTGAGAATGGAAGAAAAACCGAGCGACACCATCACGCGCATCGATCAGTTGGTCGATGAAAAACCACTTCAGGTTTGGCCGCCATCCGGACCTGCGGCGCCGGACTCCGATGTCGGCGCCGTCATGACGTTCACCCTGGAAGATGGCGCCATCCGCAAAGTCAAGCTGGCCTACTATTTCTAAAGAAGCTGCTGGGCCTTCGCTCAAACGGGGGGAAGTTTCCCGTCTGTCCCGCATAGTTCCGATGCGCACCGCCACAACATCGAAAAGGACAAATCGTCGCCTTCGCCCTCGGCCCCTTCGCAGGCGTCTGGGTTGAGCGCCTTGACCGCCGCAAACTCCTCCTCTGGACGCAAGGCCTCGCCGCGATCCAATCGTTAGCCCTCGCCGAGCACATAGGCGCCCCCCTCACCGTCATAGTAACCGGCGCCCTTTTGCATAGCAGGCTCCCTCTGGTTCACCCTCGAACTCCCAAAGTCTCCGCCGCCATGCACCCCATCTACCACCAAATGGGCCTCGTCCCCGACCCAGCAGCGAGGTAGCTTGGACTGCGGGCATCCGCCGAAACGTTTTCGACACGCGCTCCAATTTGCCGAATGGCGACTCGAACCGCCCTGTATTAGCCTTATAGCATGCACGACGAGCTACGTGGTCTCCGGTTTCCCTTTGACGCGCGCGCCGAGGTCTCTGTCGACAATTCGCCAGAAAAACTCCCCGCTCGTGTAGCCGAACTCAGCCTGCGAGGATGCCGCCTGGAAATGTCTGGAACGTTAGCGGAACGACTGAGCGTTCAGGTAAGGGTTTTCAACTCGGGCGAGACCTTCGAGGCTCCTGCCACGATCATCTACGTGAAACCCTCCGGAGTGGGCTTGATGTTCGGCGACATCAAGCCGCATTTTCGAGAAGTCCTCCAAAATTGGATCCTCGCCGAGGTAGACAAGCAAGCCGAAGGCGAACCTCCCCAGCAACCCAAACGCGCCTAGCCTCCCGAGCCTCCGTTCACTCCTCCTCGCGGAACTCTGCGCCCTCTGCGTTAAAATCCACACTAGCCCCGGGCAAGATTAACCCCCAAAACTGTCTATTTTCATCAGCTTGGCGCATCATGACTTCCTTACGTGCCATATGGCATGGTGGAAGTGCAAATTCGATGCGCATTTTTGCGGAGGAGCGACAGTATGGGAACGTTTAGAAGAGGTGGCGGCGACGACGCCGCATTCGAGATGAGAAAGGCCGGCCCGTTTATAAAGTTCGGTGTCCTGGCCGTTGGAGTTTTGCTTGTGTTGTTGGTGCTTGGTATGTTCCTGCTGCGCGTCACGCGCATCGAGCCGGGACACGTCGGCGTGCAGATCAACCTGGCGGGGAGCCAGCGCGGAGCCTCGGAAATACCGGTACGCACGGGCTGGGTAGTCTACTCGCCGCTGAGCACGCAAATCATTGAGTTCCCGACATTTGTGCAGACGGTGAAATGGACCAAGGACGTCAACGAAGGTCATCCCATCAACGAAGAGATGGGCTTTAACTCGAAAGAAGGCATGGAGATTTTTGTGGACGTATCGCTGTCGTACGCGATCGATCCAGCCAAGGTCCCGGACTTTTATGTGAAGTACCGCGTTTCGGACATGGATACGTTTACGCACGGGATTCTGCGCGACGTGGTGCGCAACTCGTTGAACGAGGTCGCATCCACCTACGTCGTGGAAGACATTTACGGCGAGAAAAAGGCGGAGTTCCTGGGCAAAGTGGAAGCAATGATCGAGAAGAAGTTGGCCCCGGTGGGAGTCGGCGTGCAGCAATTCGGCTTCATCGGCGCCCCGCGCGTCCCGGCAGTGATCGCGCAAGCGATTACCGCGAAGACGCAAGCCAATCAGCAAGCGGAACGCGCCCAGAACGAGCTGGCGACAACACGAGCCGAAGCCGCCAAAAAAATAGCGGAAGCGGAAGGCGACGCCAAGTCCCTGGTGACGCGCGCGCAAGGCGAAGCCGACGCCAACCGCATCCGCCAGAATTCGTTGACGCCGCAACTGCTGGAACTGCGCCGTCTCGAAAACACCCGCGCCCTGATCGACAAGTGGAACGGCCAGCTGCCCACAGTCGAGACCGGCCAAGCCGGCGCCATGATGCTCCAGCTCCCAAAGCCGCAGTAGTAGCAGTGAAACAAGATCCGTTGATCCTGGAGTTGTCGGTCGGTTCTGGTTTTGCTGGCGGCTTCGTTGTAGGGGCACGGCATGCCGTGCCCGTCTTGGTTGTCGCGTCCGTTGCAGGGGCACGATACATGGCGCCATTCTTGGATGTGGCTTAATTCCCTGCCGCGGCGGAGGACCCGGCGCCGCCAGGCGCGTAATACCCATTGCGTGTGCGGGCAACCAACTTGCCGCGTCCGCGCGGCGGAATGACCTGCACCGACACGGCGCGGAACGTGCCGTCTTTCTTGGTGTTCGAGGGATAGTACGTCAAGGTGTATTGGTTCCGAATGTCATGCGCGACCTGTTCGCAAATAGTGTGAACGTCATCGACACTTTCCGGGAAAAACGCCAGCCCGCCAGAAGCTTCAGCAATTTGTTTCAAAGCCTTCATGGCGGAATTTTTGTCTTTGCGCTTTTCTTCGCCGAGAAGCCCGATAGTGTAAATCACGGTGTCGGTCTTCTGAATTTCGCGCAGCGTTTTTTCCAGCGAGTTGTGGCTGGCATTGTCTTCGCCGTCGGTCACCACCAGCAGCACGCGCTTGTCCTTGCTGGCTTTCTTCAAGTGGTCGAGCGACCCAATAATCGCGTCGCGCAGCGCCGTGCTGCCGCGCGAATCGATGCGTTCGAGCGCCTCTTTCAACTCGGGAATGCTGTTGGAGAAATCCTTGTCGAGGTCGAGATAAAAATCATCATTGAAATTCACGACGAACGCTTCATCCCCCGGATTACTGGCTTCAACAAGCGTAAGCGCCGCCTCATTTACACGCGGCCGCTTCTCGCGCATGCTGCCGCTATTATCAATGACCAGCCCCATGCTGACGGGCACATCTTCACGTTTGAAGTTCGCAAGCTTTTGCTCGACTTTGTCTTCGAAGACGCGAAAATTTTCAATCTTCAGGCCGTCGGCAAATTTTCCGCGGTCGTCAATCACGGTCGTGTGCAGCACCACTAGGCCAACGTCAATTTTGATCGTCGAGCCCTGCTTGCCGGCGTTGGGATCCTGCCCCGGCGGAAGCGGCTGCGGAGTCGTAGTAGGAATCTGCG
This sequence comes from Candidatus Acidiferrum sp., assembly GCA_035313865.1. Lineage (GTDB taxonomy): Bacteria > Acidobacteriota > Terriglobia > Acidiferrales > UBA7541 > Acidiferrum. Next base: position 25,184 of record DATFZY010000163.1, on the reverse strand, counting down.
CAAGGCCCGGTGAAACTAACCAAGCCGATACTGGCAGCGCGACAGCGCAGAAAATCAGCAGCATTCGGGAAAGAGAAAGAGCGCGCAAAGGAAAAAACTCAGTGGCTGGGCGCGTAGTAACCCGTTCTTGAGTAAACATTGAGCGGCGGCAATCCCTTGGGAGCGCGCAGCTTGATTTTGATTTTTCGCCAACGTGCATCGTGGGCTTTGTTGCTCGGCCGATATCCCAGGACATATTGATTTCGCAGCTCCATGCCGATTTTTGAAGCGATGTCCGGAAGCTCTTCCACTTTCTCGACCGGAAAAACGCGGCCGCCGGTCATCTCCGTAATCTCCGAAAGCAACGACGGACCGTTCAGTTCTTCCGGGGTCCGGTTGCGATACCCAAGCGCGTCAAAAATGCAGATGGCATAGAGCTGGGTATCGGCTTCTTTTACAAGGCGCTTGATGTCGCTTTCGTTGTAGCGACTATGATTATCTCCCCCATCGGACAGGATGAGCAAGGCGCGTTTGGCGTTGTGTGCACCCCGCATCTGGCTGAGTCCGAGATAGAGCGCGTCGAGCAGCGCCGTGCGGCCCTTCGCGGAAGTCAGCATCAGGCTGCTTTGCAGGTCTTCGACGCTGTTTGTAAAAGAGCTGGTCAGCTCCGCGCGCTCGTTGAAACTCACCAGAAAAAATTCGTCCTGCGGGTTGGCCGTTTTGAAAAACTGCACCGCGGCTTCGCGCGCTTTTCCAACTTTATTCGACATGCTGCCGCTGAAATCGAAAATCACGCCGATGGAAATAGGCACGTCTTCAGCCGAAAAAGTGACGACTTCCTGCTCGATGTTGTCCTCGAAAACGCGAAAGTTGTCCAGATCAAGGCCTGTGACGAGACGATTGTAAGGATCAGTGACGGTGACGTTGACCAGCGCCAAATCCACGTCCAGCTTCAGGCTGCGCCCGGGCTTGATCACCTGCCCTGGCGTGTTTTTTCTTACGTCGTCCTTCTTGGCTTCTTCCTTGGGCTTGTTATCGTTCTGCGGGTTGTCCTGGACGGGCGATTGCGGAAGCGGAGCAGCCAGAATTGTAGCGCGCGAAGCAACCAGGCATGCAAATATCAGCACGACTACTGAAAATAAAATAACGCGAGACCTGTATCGATCGCGTTTCACGGCACCCCCAACGTTCCGCTCTTCCGGAACGGCCGCGCGGCTCGGACTGCTGGTGATTCTACCACTCGCGCGAGCGAAGACAAGGCAAATCCCGTACCTGGTCTCAGCTGGTACCGGCAACCGAAGTAGTACCGGCTCACCGAGTTTTAGTCCCTTCGCGGGTCGGTCTGTCCATACGTCTGTGACCGTGGGGAGTGCCCAAATATTCCCGAATGTGGGAGACTCAAGCCCATAGGAGACCCACACGCGTGAGTTCAAACAAAGTAGCAGTCGTCATCGTGATCCCCGCGCGATATGGTTCGACTCGCCTGCCGGGCAAGCCGCTCGTTTCACTGGCGGGCAAGCTCATGATCCAGCGCGTTTATGAGCGCGCGAAGATGGCCGAGCGAGCCAGCCGCGTGATTGTCGCAACAGACGATGAACGCATCGTGAAGGCGGTGGAAAGTTTTGGCGGCGAGGCGCGCATGACGCGGTCCGACCACCGCACCGGCACGGAGCGCGTCGCGGAAGTCGCGGCGCACGAAATGGGAGATGTTTTTGTGAACGTGCAGGGCGACGAACCGCTGCTCGATCCGGTGGCCGTGGACACGGCGGTCGCTGCCCTGCTCGAAGAACCTGCCGCTTCCATTGCGACAGTGGCGACACCCATCAAAACCGCCGCCGACATCATGGACCCGAACGTCGTGAAGACAGTCCTGGATTTTGAAAACAATGGCCTCTATTTTTCGCGGGCGCCAATTCCCTGGGTGCGCGACACCTCGGTCAAAATCCACGTGCGGCACCTGAAGCACCTCGGCTTGTACGTCTTTCAGCGCGACGCTCTGCTCGAATATCCCACTCTGCCCCAGGGAGATCTCGAACGTATCGAGCAACTCGAACAACTCCGCTGGCTCGAAAACGGCTGGAAGATTCGCGTAGCCGAAGTCGAGCACGACGCGGTCAGCGTAGACGTGCCGGAAGATGTTGCACGCGTCGAAAAACTCCTCCAAAAATGAATCCGCGCGGCTTGCGAAAGCCGAGCGGATCTTCTGCGGCAAAACTGTACGTCCGGGTTACGGAGCTTGCGGGGTCAGGATTCCGGCGACCACACGATTCTTCTGTGTCCCCATAAGCAGGATCGTGTTGTTGTTCGCAATGTAGGCAAACGCCGTAACTTGGCCGGCCGGATTGGTTGCCAAATTGAGAGTGACGGCGTTGTGGCTCGTAGGATCCGCGGCAAGTTGTAATGTGCCGCTCAGAGCGACGTCCGTGGCTTGGGACTGAGTCGCGAATTCATTGACGTCAATGTGTCCGCTGAACATGCCGGAGGTCAACGATGTCTCGCCGACGAGATCTTCCTCACCCGTACCGTTTCCCGTGCCAGTGACTCCGCTCCAGTTAATGGCATAGTTGCCCGCAAGAGAAGTATTGCTAATCGTGCCCGAACCCTGCGCCAGCATGGAGCCGTCTTCGACGATTCCCGTGCTCTGGTCCTGGATAACGGCTTGAGTGGGCGAAATCAAGTAGAAGACGTAGGTAAATGGATCTTTGAATCCCGAAACGGAAAATGTAACCGTTCCGCGGCCGTCTCCGCTGGGATCGACAGTGTACGTTCCACTGGTGGTGTTCAGACTGATAGACTGGCCAGAGTTGTTGTTGTCCACGATGATGCTGGAAAGCGCTCCGCTACTGGCGCTGAATTTGCCACCACGCGTCAGCGGGCCGGAAACGCCAGTAACACCTGCGCCCCCCATCACGTACACAAATCCGCCGCCGATCCCCGCTGCAGTCGTAGGAATGTTTGACTGCAGGAGTGCGTCGCCGGCCAGCGTGCCGCCAGAGGTGGTTTCCATAAACTCTACCTCGTTGGGACCAACGATGTAGAAAACGCCTGAGAGGGTACCGATCGTAATCTGCCCACGGCCAAAATTAGTCAGATCCGAAGCAATCGTTGGTGGACCGTAGTTTCCGGAAATTGTTGCAGCGCCTGGCGTGCCGCCGTTCACGAGCCCGCCATCGTTGTCGTCCGCGAAGCCCGAAAGCACCTGGTTGCCAGTCGAGACAAGCTGGCCGACGGCGGATTCCGGATTGCCCTGGGCATCGGCACCGGAGAAATCAAACGCGTAGCTGCCGGAAAATGCGGATAGCAAGAAGGATGCCGGGTTTTGTTTGACAAAGCTCCCCGATCCCGCCGACATAAGATCCGTTGGCATGTTCGTGAGATAACCGCCGTTGGCGGAAGTCATGGTGATGCTGAAAGTCAGGGTGCCAGTGCTGTCTATCAAACTCAGGGTGCCACGGCCATCGGTGTTGATGGAGTAGCCTCCGCCTGTGAATCCCAATTCATTGGAGCCTTGCTGCCCTAGGTTCAGGTTGACGTCCTCAACTCCCGTTTCGATTCCTCCCTCTCCATTGGCCGTGAAGGATCCGACGCGCGCAAAGGGGACGGCAACTCCGCTTGAAGCGTCCGTGCCGGACATGGAAAAGGCGTATTGTCCCATCAAACTGTTGTTAGAAAATCCGTTGTTCGGTGGCGGCGTAGTTACGGTGGTACCTCCGCTGCTGCATGCGCCAGCCCACAATGCTGCAAGCGTCACACAAAGGGCCCAGGCGCGCTTCATCGCGCACCTCCCAGGATCGAACGCGACTTCCCTGCCGACGCGGGCTTGGCTTCCAGGGGAATTCCCTTCAGGTTTCTCAGCGTTACCGTCTGGCTGCCTTTGCGCAAGACTCGAGCAAGAAAAACCGGCGCTGTGCCGATGTTCGTCGTCTCGCCAACGATGGCAACGGAATCGCCCGGGGCCAGAAATATATCATTTTGCTTCATGAACGAAGCGCTTCCGAGGTGCACCTCCACAACGCCGGAAGAAGTCTGAATCGTTGCGTGCGGCCCGAGCGGCGCGGCCTCAGAGCTGGCGGTGAAGGCGACGACCGTGCCCTGGAGGGTGGTCTCGCGGCTCAAATCGTAAGAAAAACTGGTTAGTGGAATGGGCGCTGTTTGCTGTGCGCCGGAAAATGGTGCGGAAACAAGTGCGGCTGCGAATGCGGCACTGCCAAAATACAATTTTGCTTTCAGTTTCATACCCCTTCCCCGAGTTCGAGAGACTCCCCCAAGGATCCCTCAGGATTGCGTAACGCGCGCGGTGCGCGGCGCCAGGCAGATGTTCCCCTACTTTGATGGCTCCAACACAAGAAACGGTTTCTGGCGGTGAAGCATTTTGCTCAAATTGATACTACTTTAATCTCAGGCTGCGGAACGGCCAGACTTCTCCCCCGTGAAAAGAAACCCGCCTCGCGCGAAAAAGTTTCGCACATTCAACAGTGTGCGCGGGATTCGCGGCTTTTTCTCGATTGAATTTCTTGCATTCCGCGCAGAAATTCTTCGATTTGACAGTTTTGCGGTTTGCGATGATAATTGTCCGTACGTCAATCCTGAGGAGGGCTGATAAGCTCTGCGACCGGGAAAACCTGGGCGCGAGCTGCAAGGATGGCGCCAAAATATATTTTTGTTACCGGCGGCGTTGTTTCCTCACTTGGAAAGGGAGTAGCAGCTTCCTCCATCGGTTGTCTCCTCGAAAGTCGCGGTTTCAAAGTCACCCTGCAGAAATGCGATCCGTACCTCAACGTCGATCCCGGCACGATGAGCCCGTTTCAGCACGGTGAAGTGTTTGTGACCGAAGACGGCGCGGAGACCGACCTCGACCTCGGCCATTACGAGCGCTTCACCCACGCCAAGCTTTCCCGCGACAATAACTGGACTACCGGCCGCATCTACGAAACGATTCTGACCAAGGAACGGCGCGGCGATTACCTCGGCAAGACCGTGCAGGTGATTCCGCACGTCACCGACGAAATTAAAGCCACCATCCGCAAAGTCTCCGATGGCGTGGATGTCGTCATCGTCGAGATTGGCGGAACGGTCGGCGACATTGAGTCGCTTCCCTTCCTCGAAGCCATTCGCCAGATGCGCCTGGAATTGGGCGCCGAGAATACCCTCTTTGTGCATGTGACGCTGGTTCCCTTCATCGCCGCTGCCGGCGAGCTCAAGACCAAGCCTACGCAGCACAGCGTGAAGGAAATGCTCGGCATTGGGATTCAGCCGGACATTCTGCTTTGCCGCAGCGATCGCCACATTCCCGTTGAGTTGAAGAAGAAGATTGCGCTGTTCTGCAACGTCCCCGATTCCTGCGTGATTTCCATGGAAGACGTGGACACCATTTACGCCGTGCCCGGCGAACTGAATCGTGAAGGCCTGGATGCGCAGATTATCCGCCTATTGCGCCTGGAAGACCGGCCCTCGGATATGAAGCCGTGGCTCGATCTGGTCTACCGGATTCACAATCCTGTCGGCGAAGTTCGCATTGCGGTGGTCGGCAAGTACGTTCAGTTGGAAGACGCCTACAAGAGCCTGCGCGAAGCTTTGCTGCATGGCGGCCTGGCGCACAATCACAAGACCGTTCTCGAATGGGTGGAAGCGGAAGAAATTGACTCGGCGGAAACGGCTGCGGCTCGGTTGCATGGCTACGATGGCATTCTGGTGCCAGGAGGATTTGGCAAGCGCGGCGTGCAGGGCATGATTTACACCATCCAGTACGCGCGCGAAAACAAGATTCCCTACTTCGGCGTTTGCCTCGGCATGCAGTGCGCGACGGTGGAATATGCGCGGGATGTTGCCGGATTAAAGCAAGCTGATACGACCGAATGCAATCCGCAGTCGCCGCATCGCGTCATTTATAAGTTGCGCGAACTGCTCGGGGTAGACGAAATGGGCGGCACGATGCGCCTTGGTGCGTGGGCCTGCAAGCTGGAGCCCGGCTCGTTCGCGCACCGTGCCTACGGCAAGCTGGAAATCAGCGAACGCCATCGCCACCGCTACGAATTCAATCGCGACTACGAGAAGACTTTGACGGACGCAGGCTTGCGCATCACGGGACGCACGCCAGACGAAAATTACGTCGAAATCATCGAAGCCCCCGAACACCCGTGGTTCCTAGGCTGCCAGTTTCACCCCGAGTTCAAGTCCAAGCCGCTAGAGCCGCACCCGCTCTTCGCGGCGTTCATCGGCGCGTCGATCGAGCACAAAAAAGTCCGCTCTCGTCCGGCAGCAGAACTCCCGCGGGCACAAGCTGTCGGCGTAGCACCACACGCCAACGCTTGACTTTGGAGTTCGGCGGCTCGACGCCGCTTTTCCTGCGTCGTATGTTATCTTCAATACTCGCAATGCCTCCACTTCCTTTGACCCGTGAAATTTCCCTTGGCCCCCTTCGCCTCGGCGGAGGAACTCCGCTATTCCTGATCGCGGGTCCATGCGTAATCGAAAGCGAAGCACACGCCCGAAAAATCGCGGAAAAAATAGCGGAAATAGCTGCCGGTTGCGCAGTGCCGTACATCTTCAAAGCTTCCTACGACAAAGCCAACCGCTCCTCGGCAAAAGCCTTTCGCGGGCCGGGTCTAGCGGAAGGCCTCCGCATCCTCGGCAAAATCAAATCAGAACTAAAGCTGCCGACTCTGACCGACATTCACGAGCCTTCGCACGCGCAGCCCGCCGCGGAAGTTTGCGACGTGCTCCAAATTCCCGCATTTCTCGCGCGGCAAACGGATTTGCTTCTGGCGGCAGGCAAAACCGGCCGCATCGTCAATGTAAAAAAGGCCCAGTTCCTTTCACCGTGGGACATGGCCAACGTAGTCGATAAAGTTGCGAGCACCGGCAACCGCGACATCCTGCTTACGGAGCGCGGTGCTTCCTTCGGCTACCAGAATCTCGTGGTAGACATGCGCTCGTTCCCGATTATGCAAAAGCTCGGTTACCCAGTCGTATTCGACGTGACGCACGCCTTGCAGCTTCCAGGAGGCCTGGGCCACGCCAGCGGCGGCCAGCCAGAGTTCATCGAGACGCTAGCCCGCGCAGGCGTAGCCGCAGGCGTCGACGGAATCTTCCTGGAAGTTCACGACCATCCCGCAGAAGCACTCTCAGATGGCGCCAATGCTCTCCCGCTTTCTCAATTGCCAGCTCTGCTCAAAAGGTTGAAAGAACTCTCCGGTGTAGTGCGCCGCTGGAGCATCCAATGAACTCGTGCACTGTGAGTCTCCCCGAAGGGGCACGGCATGCCGTGCCCGTCCGATCGCGGGCCAACCCATCTCTCCATAAGTCCCACCCCTCAGTGAACTTAACCCCTGTAGATGCAACACTTACAACCAATCTTGCAACTATTGAAAATAAAGGACTTAGCCAAAAGTTAAGTCCTTTAGATGCAACACTTACAAAATCCGCGGGGGGTGTTTAGTGACACTAGACACTGCCCGCCGCGCCGCACCTTGCCTTGTAGGGGCGCAGCATGCTGCGCCCCTGCCACCCAGGCTACTAATGGATCTCCAGTTTTCTCGAGCCACATTGCCATGAGCCTTGAAACCGCCAAGCGCGTCCTAAAAATCGAATCCCAAGCCATCAACGAAGTGCTGGCGCGGCTGGACCGCACGTTTGAAAAAGCTGTGGATGTGCTTTTCGGTTGCAAAGGCCGGGTGGTAGTTACGGGTATGGGAAAGTCCGGGCTGGTAGGCCGCAAAATCTCGGCGACGCTTTCCAGCACGGGGACGCCGTCGTTTTTTCTGCATCCGGCGGATGCCCTGCACGGCGACCTCGGCATGCTCGCGCGCGGCGACGCGATGCTCGCCGTTTCGTACGGCGGCGAAACCCATGAAATTATCGCGTTGCTGGAGGCCCTGAAACGGCTGGAAGCCCCGCTGGTCACGTTGACCGGCAAGATTCATTCGACGCTAGCCGAGGCGAGCGATGTAGCACTGGATGTCAGTGTGCGCGAGGAAGCTTGCTCGCTGAACCTGGCGCCAACGGCCAGCACCACGGTTGCGATGGCGGTCGGCGATGCGCTGGCGGTGTCGCTGCTTGAGCGCCGCGGATTCCAACCGGATGATTTTGCCGCGCTGCATCCCGCGGGACGCCTGGGGCAGAAACTCTTGCGCGTCGAACACAAAATGCACGCCGGCGAAGCGTTGCCGCGCGTTGCGATTGGTGCCCCGATGCCCGAGGTAATTCACGAAATGAGCAGCAAAGGATTGGGCATGACCACCGTCCTCGAAGCGGACGGACGCCTGGCCGGAATCGTGACCGACGGCGATTTGCGCCGCCTGATGGAAAAGCATCGCGGCGCAACGCTGGGGATGTCCGCCGCCGAAGCGATGACCAAGAATCCGCAAACAATCGGTCCGCACGTCCTGGCCAGCGAAGCCCTGAATCTGATGGAGAAGCGAAAAATTACGTCGGTTGTGGTTGTCGATGCATCCAAAAAGGTGTTAGGCGTAGTCCATCTGCACGATCTGTGGACGCTGGAGCTAATGTAGGGGCGGACCTTTAGGTCCGCGCCTTTTCTTCGTTTAGCTTCTTCTCTCTAATTCTTCTCTTCAACAGGAGCACACTTTGGCAAAAGGCATGAGCAAAATTTCCGCGAGCCTCGCAAAGCGAGCGAAACAAATCCAAGTGCTGTTGATGGACGTGGACGGCACGATGACCGAAGGCACAGTCACATTGCTTTCGCAGCCTGACGGCAGCGCGCTGGAGATCAAAACGTTTGATGCACACGACGGCCAGGGTTTGACGCTGGCGCACACGGCCGGTCTGCGCACAGGGTGCATCACGGGGCGCGAAAGCCCGGCGCTGATGCGGCGCGCGCACGAAATGAAAATGGAATTCATCTATCAAAAGCAGCCGATCAAGATCCCAGTGCTCGAGGAAATTTTGAAAAACACTGGATTGCCGGAGTCCGCGGTCGCATACGTGGGCGACGATTTGCCGGACCTGCCAATTCTGCGTCGCGTCGGGCTGGCTGTCGCCGTGGGCGACGCGGTGCTCGAAGTGAAGCTGGCCGCGCACTACGTCACGAAGGCGGTCGGTGGAAAAGGCGCCATTCGCGAAGCCATCGAACTCATCCTGAAATCCAAAGGCATCTGGGACGAAATGATCGAGAAGGCTCGGGCTTAGCAGCACATTGCGTTTGGTATCCACTTCTGGATGAAACGGCGCGAACTGCCTGCGCAGTAAGGACAACTTCGAGAGATTTGCCCGTGCGTCGAAAGTGCGGGCTGTTGCCGCGGTTTAGTTCTCAAAAGCGGGAGCACGGCCCGCACTCCATAGTAAAGCACGCAGCCGCGCATCGGTTGGCCTCGGACGCGTTTTCCGGCGATAATGGAATTCTACAGACCCACGACAAGGACGGGCACGGATGCTGCATGCTTGGCACGATGTTTCTCCGGGGGACGAGCTTCCCCGCGATTTTCAGGCGGTCATCGAGATTCCTCTGGGCTCCAACGTAAAGTACGAGTTGGACAAGCCGACGGGGTTGCTCAAAGTGGACCGGATCATTCATTCGGCCGTGTTTTATCCGGCGAACTACGGTTTCATTCCGCAGACTTATGCGGAGGACAATGATCCGCTTGATGTTCTGGTGCTTTGCCAGGAGCCGGTGCAGCCGCTTGCGCTCATCAAGGCTCGCGCGATCGGGTTGATGTCCATGATTGATTCCGGAGCCAGCGACGACAAGATCATCGCGGTGGCTACCGGCGATCCGGAGTTCAGCAGTTACCTGGAGGCGCGGGATTTGCCGCCGCACCGCTTGCTGGTTCTGCGGCGCTTCTTCCAGGATTACAAGTTGCTGGAAGGCAAGAAGGTGGAAGTCGAAGAGATTCGCCCAGCGTACGCCGCACTGAATGTTATCGAGAAGGCCTTGGCCAGCTATAAAGCGGAACGAGAGCGGCTTCTTCCGAAGGGCTATCACAAATAAGCCGTTCGAGCCTTCGCCACTAGTGCAAACATACTATTCACCGGCGCCCGCTTGGATGATATTTTTCGCGACCATGCTGGTCTTGGCGGAACACACGAGACAGAGAAGCGCACGATGAACCCAATCTGGAAATGGACGATAGGCATCGTTCTTGTGCTGCTTATCGCGGCGTTTATTGGGCTTTCGGTGATGGCGGGCAGCCCCAAGGACGCCTACGGAATGGTGCGGTACGCGTTTCCGCACATGCACCGCGGCACGCTGAAAGTCGGCGACGACGCGCCCGATGCGCGTCTCGTGTCGCTTGACGGGTCGAATCACTTTCACATACGCGAGAAGACCGGAGCGCGGCCGCTCGTTGTGATTTTTGGCAGCTACACTTGACCGCCGTTTCGCCGCCACGTCGGGGACGTGGTTCAGATTTTCAACGATTACAAGGATCACGCCGATTTCTTGACCGTGTATGTGCGCGAAGCGCATCCCACCGATGAATGGCAGATGAAGTCCAACGTGAAAGACGATGTCTGTTATGCGCAGCCGAAAAACCTTGCGCAGCGCGTGGCCATCGCCAACGACTTTATAAAGCGTTTTAACTATCCCATCGAGTTTGGCATTGACGACATCAATGATGCCGCGGACGGCGCTTACTCCGCGTGGCCGGAGCGCTTTTACATCATCGATGAAAAGGGCCGCATCGCGTATCGCGGCGGCATGGGCCCATTCCATTACGATCCCAAAGAAGTGCGTGCCTGGCTGGCGCAACGATACGGCGAGGTAAAACACGACGCCCCCGCGCCACCGACGACAACGACTTCGTCAACTGCACCCGCGAGTTGAGGGCGCCAATCTGCGGCGAAATTCGCGATGACATCCACTGCTTTGTCGTGCTACAAGAAAGAAGTTCAATTTACTAAGGCGAGGAGGTAAATCATGGCGCTCGACTGGTCACTGTGCCCTGCCGTCGAAAGCATCCCCGGCAAAGTAAGCGGCGCTTGGGTTTTCAAAGGAACTCGCATGCCGGTTGCAACCGTGTTTTAAAATCTGGAAGACGGGATGACCTTCGAGGAACTTATGGAGCAGTTTCCCGTTACGCGTGAGCAGATCAAAGCAGTGCTTGAATTCTCCGCCCGAAGTCTCGATGTGCCCGTGGGCCGCTAATAAATGCGCGTCTTGCTCGACCAGGGCACCCGTCATGGATTCGTTTCATCTCTTCCCGGCCACAGCGTAAGCGAATGCAAAACATTTGGATGGCACGAACTGAAAAACGGCGACTTGCTCGACGCCGCTGAGGCAGCCGGTTTCGAAGTATTCGTGACGACTGACAAGGGAATCCCTTATCAGCAGAATCTTTGGGTACGAAAAATCGCCGTAATCGTGCTCGGCAGAAGCAGTTGGCATCTCGTCCGACCCATGCTTTCAGAGGTTGCTGCCGCGGTCGGCGCCGCGAAGCCAGGCAGCTTCATTGAAGCGGGCATACCGGATCGATAGGGTTTCGTTTGATTCAGCGGACAAACAAAGTGGGCCTCGCCCGCGCTCTCTCCAAGCTGGGGTATTGTTCACGGTCGCAGGCGGTCGAGCTAATTCGCGTGGGAAGAGTGCGCGTGAATGAGGTGGTGCGGCGCGATCCTGAGACGCCGGTGCGAAGTGGCAAAGACCGCATTGAAATTGATGGGAAGCCTTTGGCCGCTTCCAAGAAAATCTATCTTGTGCTTAACAAGCCGCGAGGCATCGTCACTACCGCTTCCGACGAGAAAGACCGCGAGACCGTTTACAAATTTTTGAGGGATGATCTGCCTTGGGTTGCTCCTGTTGGGAGGCTGGATAAGGCCAGCGAGGGGTTGCTGTTGCTAACCAACGATTCGGAGTGGGGCGCTCGGGTTACGGCTCCGGAAGCGCATCTTGACAAAACTTATCATGTGCAAATTGGGAGAATCGCTGACGCGGAATTGCTGGAGGCGTTGACGAGAGGAGTCCTAGCAAAGGATGGGGAGCTGCTTCGGGCGAAGGGCGCTTCCCTGCTTCGTCAAGGAGAGCGAAATTCGTGGGTGGAAATTATTTTGGATGAGGGAAAGAACCGACAGATTCGACGAATGCTGGAGGGGCTCGGGGTCGAGGTTTTGCGGTTGATTCGCGTGGCTATTGGGCCGCTTTTGCTAGGGGATTTGACAAAGGGTGGCGTGCGCGATTTGACGGTTGGGGAAAAAGCGGCGATCGACCGCGCCATGCGCAGCCAACCTTGAAGCGATAATTGCGAGCCCAGGGATCGCCGAATAACGAGGAGTTGAAGCGCGGTCTTGCGGCGGCGTCGAGGGTCGTCGAATCGGGCGGAGATGATGAAGAACGGTCATCCTCAGAAGGATGACCCTACAACTGCGCTACTTTTTTGGTTTGTCTGCGGGCTTTGGTTCGGGGGCTGGCTTTATGTCTTCGGCGGCTTTTTCCAGGCTTGTTACTACTACTGGATCGAATTGATATAACGCTGGCTCGCCGTCGCGCTTTGCTATGTAGTGGTCGCCGTTTTTCGCGATTAATACTTTCTCGATGGTTTTTCCGCTGTTTGAGGTGACCGTTAATTCGATTGTCGCGGCGCTGAATCCGGAATCTACAAATGTGCTGGCCGCGAGGTCGCGGACCTGTTCGACGAAGCCTTGGGCGCCGATCGGGTCCGCTTTTTTTCCGTCTTGCAGCCACCAATCTTCTCCACCTCTTGTCAGGAACCAGGATTTTGCGCCGTCATGGAGTTCGATTTTGTCCGGTTCGCTGAAGCCCAGATCGAAGAGTTTTTTATTGCGGAAATCCTCGACACCTTTGTCGAGCGAAGTGCCCAGATCGAGCGTCACTTTATATATGCCTTCTACTGCGCTGGATTTGGCGTAGTAGTCGGTCTTGTTTTTGCGGACCTGCAATTCCTGCGTGCCGGAAGCGTCGGTGAGTTTCGCACTCGCAACAGCAGTTCCACTGGCAAAAGCCGCGACTGCTTTCTTCTGGTCGTCATCGGAGGCGGTCAGGTCCATTCTGGCGTCGCCGAGCTTGCGGATGAGATCCTGGACCTGGGAATCATCGGCGCGGAGCGGCTTGGGCTTTACGATTTGCCATTGATCTTTGTTGCGGCCGAACTCGATGTCCTGCTTTTTTGCAGCGAGTTCGACGCGGCTGAGTTTGTCGGAGTCAAAGGTCAGGAGGCGCTTGTCGCGCAAGTCCTTGGCGCTTTTGTCCAGATTGTTTTTGGTGTAGTTCGCGAGGGTGAAGACGCGCGGGTCGCCTGCGAGAGCGACGTAGACGCCATCACCGGTCGGCGTGGTGTCGCCAATCAACAATTTTTGCGTCTTATTGTCTTTCTCGGTCAGATCGATTTCGAGGGACGGATTGGCCAAGCCATAGGGTTCGACGCTGCTGGCTTTGTCTTCGATGAGGCGCTCTGAAGTGAGCGAAGAGAACGTGGACAGCATGCTTGTAATTTCGTTCTGGTCGGCGTGCCAATCTTTGTTCGGCGCGATCATCTGCCATTTGCCGGCGTCGTTTTTGGCCAGCGCTACTTCATCGCCGCTCTTTTTCTTGATGTCGAGTTTGGTGATGTCGGCCGTGTTGAGGGATAGAATTTTCGGGGGCGCATCGGCGGAGACCTTCACCGCGGTGTCCGCGGGCTTGCGGTGCTCGGACCAATAGAGAACTCCAGAGAGCGCCGCCAGAATAATGGCGGCAATCAGCAGGCTATGACCTTTCATTGAAATTGCCCCGGCATTGTTTGCATTACTCTAAGCGGCTGCGGCGCGCTACCTTCTGCGCCACCAGACCGCAAATCCCGCAATCACCACGGCAAGCGGAAACAAAAACTGGCTCGTGATGCGAACCCATCTCATTTGGGCATCTGTCATCGTGATGCGCCGATCTTCCGGCTCTTTTGGACGGATGGAGATGAGGTCTTCGTCGGAGGAGAGCCAGTTCAAGGCGTTCAATGCGAGGTCGCGGTTGCCGTTGAAAGGAAGAAACGAATTTGCAGCCCACTGCGAGCTTCCAATGACCACGAATCGCCCTTGGGAGTTTTCCTTGCCGGTGCGATAGGAGCCGGCGGCCGCGATGGTGAACGGCCCTTTTTTGTTTTTCGGATCTTGCGGATCGGGCTTTACCATATTGATCGCGGCGATGCTGTCCTGGGAAGAGTCGAACAGTTTCTCGACGGTGGTCTTATCGCCGTTTTTCGTTTCCATGGAACGCGAGAACGGGAAGCCGGTCGCTGTACCCTTCATCTCATTCACAATCGGATGCGAATCGTACTTCACGACCACAGCGAGTTGCGCGCCGACACCGGCCATCTGGCCCAACGGGTCGAGAACCAAATCCTTGTCCAGAGTCACGCCCCAGCCTTGCAGCACGGCGAGTAGCGCGTCATTATCGGCGATATCCATGCCCTTCAATTTAAGCGGTGAGTCGAACAGGAACATGGCGCGACCGCCGTCTTCGACATATTTTTTGATGCCATCGGCTTCCGGTTGCAGGTAATCGCGGCTCGGGCCGCCGACCACTACCACCGTGCAGTCGCTGGGGACATCCGATTTTTCGATGAGGTTGATGGATTTCGTCTGATAGTCGTCTTTGCCGAGAAGATCTTTCAGGCGGGAAAAACCGTCGCGCCCGGACTCGTCGAGTTGATGCTCACCGCTGCCGCTGACGAAGCAGACAGTGCGGGTGGTGTTTTTCAGGTCGCGGATGAATGCGCCGGTGATGTCTTCCTCTGTCGTGCTCTTGGCTTCGTTTTTATTTGTGCCGATTTGTACGACCGTTGTGCCGTAGGTCTTGATTCCGGCGTCGCGTGCAACTAATGGCTGCTTATCCGGGTCCACGTAGAGGACGTGAACTTTAGGATTAAGATTGGCGTAGAGATCGAGCTGATCCTTGGCGGAAGAGAATCGGCTGGGCTGGTCGAAATAGGTGATTGTGGCGGACTGCTTCAAATTTTTGACGACTTTTATGGTCTGTTCGGAGAGGCTGTAGCGTTTGTTGGTGGTGGTGTCGTAGGTTTTTTCGTAGCGGTTGGCGAGGATGTTGGCGACGACGACGACCGAGAACGTTACGGCAATGTAGAGGGCCGCGTAGGCGACGTATTTTGTTTGACGGGCTTTGAGGAACTGGGAATTCAATTTAAGACCTCCACCGCAGGGACTCCATGGAACGGGCTGTCAGGAAGAGTCCGACAAAAATGGCGCTGACGTAGTAAACGGCGTCTTTCAAGCTGAGCAATCCTTTTGTAAAGGATTCGGCGTGGGTGGTGATGGACATGTAGGAGAGAACCTGCGCCCAGGTGGCGGTTTCAAATTCGGTGACCCACTCGAAGACCCAGAGAAGGAGGCAGACCGCGAACGTTGCGGCACCGGCGATGATCTGGTTTTTGGTGAGACTGGAAATGAATGTGCCAAGGGCCAGCATTGCGCCTGCTTGCAGCAGCAGGCCGAGGTAGCCGATGGCGAGAGGCTTCCAATCCGGTTGGCCGTATTTGAAGACGAAGGCGAAATTCAGGGCGGTGAGAAGAAGAATGCAGGCGTAGAGCGTTACGGCGGCGAACCACTTGCCGATGATTATTTCGAGGTCTCGAATGGGCGACGTGGTGAGCAACTCGATCGTCCCGGTGCGCTTTTCTTCGGCGAAAAGGCGCATGGTGATTAGCGGGATGAAGAAAAGACCAGTCACTCGGACGTTTGCGAGAAGCGGGCGAATGAGGGATTCGTTGACGTTCATCGGAAACATCTGGCCGCGCTGCATCATTTCGGTTCCGTACCTGACGAAGCCTTCGAGTTGGACCCAGAAGAAAAATCCGAAAATGAAGCCGAACATCGCGAGCAGCAGATAGGCGACCGGCGAGACGAAATAGCTGTTCATCTCTTTGCGCCAAATGATTAAGACATTTCTCACTGGCCTGGCTCCTTTGCGGGGGCTTCTTGTTGGGGGGCGGCCACGGCTGGGTGATCGCCTGTGAGCTGGAGGAAAATTTCCTCGAGGCTCATCGCGGAGGAACGGAGTTCGTTCAGGTCCCAGCCGGCTTCGACGACGGCGCGAGCCAGATCGCCGCGGATGAGGCGGTCTTTTGCGCTTTCGACTTCGAAAATGTTGCGTGTCTGGCGTTTTTCTTTGAAATGGACTTTGTTGACGCCGGAGACTTTTTCCAGTTGGGTTTGCACCGCTGCGGCATCAAGATCGCCGTTGCGACCAGCGACTTCGACGATGACCGATTCGACGCCGCGGGCGCGGTTCTGGAGATTCTGGACGGAGTCCGTGGCGATTACTTTTCCTTTGTTGATGATGATGACCTGTTCGCAGGTTTGCTCGACTTCGGGCAGGATGTGCGTGCTCAAGATAATTGTGTGATCGCCTGCCAGGCTTTTGATGAGGTCGCGGGTCTCGTTGATTTGTTTTGGATCGAGGCCTGCGGTGGGCTCGTCGAGAATCAGAACGTCAGGATTGTGGATGATGGCTTGCGCGAGGCCGATGCGCTGGCGGTAGCCCTTGGAGAGTTTGCTGATGAGTTTTTCGCGTACGTCGGCGACGGCACAACGCTCGCAGACGTAGTCTACGCGCTTGCCGAGGTCGGCTTTGGAGAGGCCTTTCAGCCGGCCGACGAATTCGAGATATTCGCCGGTGCGCATTTCCGGATAGACGGGGGGCGTTTCCGGGAGATAGCCGATGCGCTTTTTCACTTCCATAGGCTCTTCGAGGACGTCGAAGCCGGCGACGGTGGCGGTGCCCGCTGTTGGAGGCATGAAGCACGTTAACATGCGCATCGTAGTGGTTTTGCCGGCGCCGTTCGGACCGAGAAAGCCGACGATTTGTCCCTTCGCGATGGCGAAGGAGATGTGGTCGACAGCGGTGTTGCGCGCGTACCTCTTGGTAAGCTCTTTAACAGTGATCATGTATTTTTGTTCTGTATTGCGAGATGCACAACTTTTTGAACCGCCCCAAGCAGCTTCTTTCGTTTATGTGTGAAACCTCATGTTAAGAATTCCGATGGGTGCGTGTCAACCCTTGATTGAGCTTTGCTAAATGTTGCCGGTTTGCTTCGTTCGAATTTGACGGCTATTCGAACTGCTTGCGAAAGTCGGCGAACTGGCGTTTTAGGTCGGCGATTTCGTTTTGCAGGCTTGAGACTTCGGTTTCGAGACGTGCTATTCGGTCTGTCTCGACGGAATTGCTTGCAGCCGGTTGCTCCTTTGTCCCTTGGATTGGATGCGTGTCCTGGGCTTCCACGTTTCCTGAGACGTTTCCCGAGAGGAGGTGGGCGTAGCGGGGTTCTTTTGTGCCGGGTTGGCGCGGGAGGAGCGTGACTAGCGGGGGCTCGCGCTCCATCAGGTGCTTTAGCGTTGTGTGGACTACGCTTAAGTCTTCGAAAGGGTGCATGCGTTCGGCGCGGCTGCGGAGCTCGCCGGGAGTCTGCGGACCGCGTAGGAGAAGTTCGCAGAGGATCGCGGTTTCCGGGCGGGTGAAATTGAACGAGTCGGCTAGGCGGTGTTCGTATTTGGGGACGCGGCTGTCGCCGCCTGCTGAGCGGACGAGGAACTGTTCGCCGAGCGTGCGCAACGCGCGGCGGACTGCGTCTTCCTCCAGATTCATCATAGGATCGCGATTCGATTTTTGATTGCAGGCGTGGAGGAGGGCGTTGAGGGAGAGCGGGTAGTATTCGGGCGTGGTGATTTCTTTTTCGATCAGGCAGCCCAGGACTCTGGCTTCGACATCGGTGAGGACAAGGTTCACGGGGAAAATCATACAGAAATGCGGGGCGCTTCCCAAATTGGTGCGGGCTGAAGCAGCCAACTCCTGCGGCCTACGCCGACTAGCGCAAGTTTTTGGCGCGATGTGATTCTCAAAAGCGGGAGCAGAGCTCCCGCACTCCGCATTAGGACTAGGCCCGCGCGTCGCGGCAGTTTTGATGTACCATCCTCCCTTTCCTGCAGGATGGCCTGATTCAATTTTAGAGGAGATAGTCGATGAACCGTTTGTGGCGTAATTCCCTTGTGGTAATTAGCTTACTGGCGGTGGGCGCGGGCTTCGGCGTAAAACTTGCCGCGCAAGATGAGGGCGACGCGTGGGGGAAGAAGAAATCGTCGTGGTTGCTGCTCTCTCCTGCAGACAGGGCACAGGCACAGGAATTCTCTGAAGACTATAAAGGCTACCTGAACACCGCACGATCCGCGTACTTTTCGACGCGTGAGGTCATTCGCCGGGCGCACGCGGCAGGGTTCACCGAGTTCACGAAAAATGAGCAGGTGAAAGCAGGCGCGCGGCTTATCATTCCCAATCGCGATCGCAGCTTGATTCTCGCGGTGATCGGTTCCGATCCTATCGTGGACGGAACGCACGTCATTGGGACACACCAGGACAGCCCGCATATCGAACTGAAGGGGCGCCCGATTTATCCGGCGGGAGGCTTCGCACTTTTCAAAACAAAATATTATGGCGGGATTAAGAAATATCAGTGGTCGAATCTGCCGCTGGCGCTTGTCGGGCGCATTGATACGGCTGACGGAAGGACAATCGATATTTCCATTGGGCTCAACCCGGGCGAGCCGGTTTTTGTGATTCCCGATAGCGCGCCGCATTCGGATGCGGATATGCGGACGCGCACGTATACGACCGTACTGCAAGGGGAGGAGCTCGATCCGGTGATCGGCAGCATTCCCGGCGAGAAAGAGTCGGTCGCGGTGGAAGTCACGCAGCTTTTGACCAATACCTACAAGTTCAAGGAAGAAGATCTTGTGAGCTCGGAGCTTGCCCTGGTGCCTGCGTCGCATCCGGCCGATGTGGGTTTCGATCGCGGATTGATTGGAGCTTATGGGCAGGACGACCGAGTGTCGTCGTACTGCGCGGCGCGGGCGATCATCGATTTAAAGGGGACACCGAAATTTACGGCGCTGGCGTATCTTTCGAATTTTGAAGAGGTCGGTTCCGTGAATAACACCGGAGCAGGTTCGCAATTTTTGAATTCCACTTTTGCGCGGCTGATCGGCGCGCAGCGCGGAAATGCTTACAACGATCTGGATTTGCGGCGCGCTTTGCACAATTCGCAGGTCATTTCCGCAGATGCCAACGACAGCCTCAATCCGATTTTTCCTTCCGCTGCCGAAGCTACGAACGCGGCGAGACTGGGCTACGGGGTGACTATCAAACTGTACGGAGAAGGCTTCGATGCGCCGTCCGAATATACGGCAAAGATTCGCGGGCTGCTAGACCGCAACGGCATACCGTGGCAAACGCACACCTACAAAGTGGACGTAGGAGGCGGCGGGACCATAGGCGGATTCATGTCCAACCAGGATATGGAAGTGATTGATTTTGGCGTGCCGCTGCTTTCGATGCATTCGCCGTTCGAGATGTCTTCGAAAGTGGATGTGTGGAATTTTTATCGGACGATGAGCGTTTTTTATGCGCAGTGAGAGCGATGGCGAGCGATTGTCGTTCAAGAGTTCAAAGTTCAAGAGTCGAAGAAGAGAGAATTTACGGGGTTGTGCGAGTTGTACCGGGCGTTGCGTGAAGGCGTTTTAGGAGTGAAACAAATGACAGTTCCCTTCTTGAGCGACCGGCGATGAATGCCAATCTGGCAAAAGCTACCGCTGTTGGAGCTCTGGGTGGATTGCTGTTTGGATTCGACACGGCGGTTATCTCCGGAACGACCCACTCGCTCACGATTGCTTACGGATTGTCGCCTAAAGCGTTGGGCATTACGGTGGCCATGGCGCTTGTCGGCACCGTCATTGGTGCGATGTCCGCTGGAATTCCTGGGCAGAAATGGGGAGGGCGAGAAACTCTGCGAGTGCTAGCTGTTTTTTATGTGATCTCGGCGCTGGGTTGCGCGTTTGCGTGGAACTGGCAGGCGCTGCTTGTGGCTCGATTCATTGGGGGACTTGGCATAGGTGGCTCGTCGGTGCTGGGGCCGGTGTATATCGCAGAGCTGGCACCTGCAAAAATCCGTGGACGACTGGTTGGGACTTTTCAAATCAACATCGTGATCGGTATCCTGCTCGCTTATTTTTCCAACTACTGTATTGGACGGCTCGGGCTCGGGGCGACGGAATGGCGCTGGCAGCTTGGCATTGCGGCGCTTCCGGCAGCGCTTTTCCTGATATTACTGTTCGGAATTCCACCGAGTTCGCGATGGCTGGTCACGCAGAAACGCGTGGATGAGGCGCGTTCTGTCTTGCAAATGATGGGCGCGGAGAATCCTGAAGGGGAGCTGAAAGAGATCGTGGATTCGATTCATCTGGAGCGGCTGTCCACGAGCGAGCCGCTTTTTTCGTGGAAATACCGCGTTCCGCTTTTTCTGGCGATCAGTATCGGCATGTTTAACCAGCTTTCGGGAATCAACGCCATTCTCTATTACCTTAATAATATTTTTGCCGCTGCAGGTTTCAGCAAAATGTCGGGCGATTTGCAAGCGGTGGCTGTCGGCGGAACGAACCTCCTTGCGACTTTCCTCGGAATGGCGGTGATTGACAAGCTGGGGCGAAAAACTCTTTTGCTGATCGGATCGGTCGGAACGGCCGCTTGCCTCTTTGGTGTTTCCAACGTGTTCTTCACACATAGCCACCAGAGCGCGCTCCTCTTGCTCCTCGTGGCTTACATCGCTTTCTTTGCCATTTCGCAGGGCGCGGTGATTTGGGTGTACATCGGCGAAGTGTTTCCCAACCGCGTTCGTTCGAAGGGGCAAAGCGCAGGAAGCTCTTCGCACTGGATTATGAATGCCATCATTGCTTACATATTTCCGCAGCTTGCAGAATCCTCGGGCGGTTACCCGTTTCTCTTTTTCGGAGCAATGATGGTGGTGCAATTCTTCGTTGTGCTTTTCTTCTATCCGGAGACAAAGGGGTATTCGCTGGAAGAGATGCAGCACAAACTGGGTATCGAGTGAGTCGCCCGTTGCTCCCGTGACACAAGGAATCGACGCTTGAAATCCGCAATCAACCTGGCGCTAGGTGTGGATATTGGCGGCACAAAAGTGGCTGCCGGGCTCGTGGATGCGCAGGGTAACATCCTCTTTCAAACACGAGTGGCCATGGCAGCGCGCGAAAGCGCTGCAGAAGGATTCGCTGCGGTGCAATCGGCTATCGAAGCGGTCTTCGCGGCGCACACTGAAGCGCGATCCAGTTTGAGTGGAATTGGCATTTGCGCGCCGGGTCCGCTTGATCCTGTCACCGGGGTCATACTCAATCCGCCGAATGTTCCCTGCTGGCGGAATTTTCCACTCGCGGCGGAAGTTCAGCGCGTTTTTGGCGAGGCCGCGCGAGTGGATAACGATGGAAACGCGGCGGCGCTTGCTGAAGCGATTTGGGGCGCTGGTGTTGGTTATCGAAATGTTTTTTACGCCACGTTGGGCACGGGTGTAGGAGCTGGAATCGTCTTCGACGGGCGAATCTACCACGGGCGAACCGGTAGCGCGGCCGAGGGCGGGCATTTGACGATTGATTACCGCGGACCGAAGTGCGGGTGCGGAAAACGCGGGTGCATTGAGGCGTTTTGCTCCGGACCGGCGATCGCGCGGCGCGCGAAGGAACGAATTGTTGCGGCCAGTCCTGGCGAATCCAAAATCCTCGCACTCGCCGGCGGTGAGGCGGACGCTGTTACGGCTGAAATTGTAGCGGAGGCCTTTCGTCAAGGAGATGTGATTGCTGCCGAAGTGCTTCGAGAGACTGCGGATTTGCTGGCGATTTGGGCGGGAAATGTAATTGATTTGCTTGAGCCCGACGTGTTCATTTTTGGCGGAGGCATAGCGCATCTCATGAGCGGGTTTTTCGGGCGCATTCGGGAACAACTGCCGAACTGGTGCGTAAATTCGCGGTGCCTCGATATTCCACTTGTGCCGGCGAAGTACGGCTCGGATGCCGGCATCGCTGGCGCGGCGGCTCTTTGCCGCAGGTGAAAACGTCTCGATGAAAAGTTTCTTTTCCGCGAGCGATCGTAGTTTCGCAAAGTGGAACTTTTAACGCAGAGGTCGCAGAGGTCGCAGAGTTCACAGAGAAGAGACTCGTTGGAACATTGCGTTTCGGTGTCTGATCCCTGCCCCGCGCCGCCCGCTGGGAAGAATCCGATATGACGCAACTTGTGGCAGGGGCATCGAATGGAATAGGCTACGGCTGCGCGGACAGAATACGAGAGGGGAATGAGCATGGCTGAACTTTCAGCGGCACCCAGCGGCACGTTTACGATTGGCGAAGACCTTACGGTGACTCGGCTGGGGTTTGGGGCGATGCGGATTACGGGCAAGGGAGTTTGGGGACCGCCCACAAATCATGATGAGGCGATTCGCGTGTTGCGGCGCGCGTTGGAATTGGGGATCGATTTTATTGACACGGCGGATTCGTATGGGCCGAACGTCAGCGAGGAATTGATTGCCGAGGCACTGCATCCCTATCCGGCGAGTCTGGTGATTGCAACGAAAGCGGGATTTGACCGGACGGGGCCGGACCGCTGGACGATGAATGGAAATCCGGGACATTTGCGAAAGGCTGTCGAAGGAAGCTTGAAGCGTTTGCGGGTGGAGCGGATTGATGTGCTGCAACTGCACCGGATTGACCCGGCGTTTCCCGCGGAAGATCAGCTGGGAACGCTGAAGGATTTGCAGGAGGCAGGAAAAATCAAGCACATAGGGCTTTCGGAAGTGAACGTGGCGCAGATTGAACATGCGCGAACGATTGTGCCGATTGTTTCGGTGCAGAACCGCTACAGCGTTACCGACCGAGCGGCGGAGGACGTATTGGAGTATTGCGAGCGGGTGAAGATTGGATTTATTCCGTGGTTTCCGCTGGGAGCTGGAAAATTAGCGGAGCCAGGCGGTGCGCTGGCGCGGGCGGCTGCGGAGTTCAAGACTTCGACTTCGCAACTGGCGCTGGCGTGGTTGCTGTGGCGTTCACCGGTGATGCTGCCGATTCCGGGGACTTCAAGCGTGGAACATCTTGAAGAGAATGTGGCTGCGGCTGCGCTGAAATTGGATGGGAAGAAATTGCGGGACTTGGGAAAATTGGCCCAATCGGCTTAGGGGTTAGAGATTAAGAAAAAGATTTACACAGAGAACTCAGAGAGCACAGAGTTCACAGAGTTCACAGAGAAGAACGGCTGCTAGAAAGGCTTCAACTGTCGCAGCAGCGGCCGTTCACTTGCCACGCGAGCTATCTCATCGTTTGAATATTCATATAAACGTGCATGAGGAGCCTAACAGATCACCAGTCATGCGGCGCCTGCTTCGTGTCCGAGTATGGGCCGACCCAAAGTGCTAGCTGCATCTGAATTGATTTGCACCAGGCGCTGTGCATTTTCTCCACTTCTTCGGGCGAATTTCCTTTTGCCGCAAGATATGGCTTGATGGTTTCATTCATTACGGCAACGAAAGCGATCACGTCGCGCAACGGCACACAGGGCGTTGATTGAACGCCGTCGACTTTGTTCTTCATCGAGGATGTGTGCCGCCGAGCAATTTCCTGCTGATAGTTGATCCAGTCCTGATCGTAGGGGCGGAGGCAGGTGTCCAGGATCCATTGCTCGAAGCGGAGATTGCTCTTCGCCAGATACTCCGGGATGGCGTCTCCGTCTGGCGTTCGAGAGTGTCTGGCGAGACTTGCAATGCTGGCAATGATTCCATTGCGCCAGTGGTGAACGATTTGTGCAGTTTGGTCCGCGAGAACCTGGCCTGCCAGACGCAGGTAGCGCTCATCTTCGTCGGCGAATCCTGCGCTGATTTTCAGGGCTTGCAATTCCTGCACGGAGACGGGCGATTTGGCGACTTCGCCGGCTCCGTACGAGTATCCAGGAATATTTTCCGCGACTTTTTTCATGAAATATTGGGTCATTTGCCTTTTCAATTCGAAGTTGGTGGCGTCTAACGCCGCACGCGCAGCGCGCCGAGTTCACGTGCGGCGCGATCGAAGCGTTCCGCGTTGCGGCCGACGAGAACAATATTAGCGCCCTCGGACCGTGCTCGCCTGGCCGTCTCGAAACCAATCCTCGAGCTGCCGCCGATCACAACGACCGTCTGCGCGGTGAGCTGTGGCTCGCGGCTCAAGACCTCGCCTGCGAGACGGGCAAAGCGTAGTCGTTCACGTTGGCAGCTCTGTGCTGGCCAGCTCGCGCACCATGTATTCGGCGTACCAGTCGGGCCAGTTCGGGTCGGCTTGCCCCGTCCGCGCCTCGTGCTGGCCGTGAGCGGCTGCGGCGCGCCGCAGCGCCTGCGACAGGTCACTGGCCGAGCCATACGTCGTATCGCCGGCGACGCGCCCAGGAAGCCGCGTCGTGATTTCCTGGAACAGCCAACCGTTGCCGTCCGGATCATGGAACGAAGCGAACGACCGGTAGCTGCGATGCTCGGCATCCGGACCGCTGACACGCGCGCGTCCAAACAGGTAGGGCTCGTCGCTGCCCGCGTACACGCCGGTGGCGTCGTGGAACACTTCGCTGATTTCCACGCCGCGATCGAGCAGTTCTTTGCGGGCGGCCTGGATGTCGGAGACGATCAGGTACAAGCCTTGGGCGGAGCCGGGTGCTGCCGGGGTGACGTTCTTGCCGAAGATGATCGAGCAACCCGAGCCCGGTGGCGTGAACTGGATCACGCGAAAGTCTTTACCGCTGCCGTAGTCGGCGTCGAGCCGCCACCCGAGCCTCTCGTAGAACTCCTTGGCGCGGTCGACATCGGAGACGGGGATGACGACGATCTCGAACTTCATGTCAACTCTCGCGACGCTCGCGTCTTTGCCGTCGTTACCACGGACTTCCTGTTTCAGGTTTGCCATGTGCTTTCCTCCTCGTGCATTAAATCGAGAGTGAGATTTCTTGAATGCGAGCGTAGCCAACAGAATTAATCGTCCCTTAAGGCGGTGCACGGTAGATCCACCCCAGAAACACCGGCAGCCCGACGGGGACCGAGATTTCCGCTGTCGGTCCAAGAATATGGATGATTCGTTGGAGGCGAAGGTTTATAGATTTTTTTTGACCTATGCATGGATTTGGATGACTTATTGTTGTAGAAGGCACGATATAAATTTCGATCGAGGGGCGAATAAAGCCGCGAGCGTCCACGGAGAAATTGGTTCCGAGGGCGCGTGATAGCATCACAGTGTGGCGCGGGGATGATTACGTCGACGATTGCGGACATTTTGTGCGGTGGATGAGCGGAGTTGCCGCACGGCGGGATTAAGAACAATGATCGTATCAACAACTGTGTCAACCACCGTAGCAACGCCTAGTTCGAACCTCGGCCGTCATGTGTTTGGAGTGGCGGTTTTGGGCTTTGGGG
>DATFZY010000162.1:0-76820 GCA_035313865.1 Candidatus Acidiferrum sp. | reverse complement strand
ATGTCCCCGCCTACGACCCGTGGGTAATCTACGGCGGCCCGATCCTTGCCTGGCCTGGCTGGTATCCCTATCCCGGCATCTGGTACGAAGGCCCGTACCTTTCTTGGGGAATCGGTTTCGGCATCGGCTTCTACGGCGGCTTCGGATGGGGCTGGGGCGGCTGGGGTTTCGATTGGCACAACCACTACGCGACTTACAATCACGGCCGCTACAATTCGGGTAGCCGAACGTTTTACAACCGCAATAATTTCAATCGAGGCGACGGACGCGGCGGTGAGCGTGGCGCATTCAACGGCGGACGTGGTGCCGATCGTCCTGGCGGAGGCGCCAGGCCTTTCAATGGCGACAATCGAGCCGCTCGAGGTTTCGATGAGTCGCGCGGACAGCGCGGTACGCGCTCCGGTGCCTTCAGCGGCTATGGCCGCGGCGGAGAGACGAGAAGTTACTCGTCGCGAGGCAGCTCAAGCTTTGGCGGAGGAGGATTCCGCGGCGGCGGCGGCGGCGGTGGCGGGCGACGTCGCTAGCCATCGCTAAATCAAATCGCGAATTCATGTTTTGTATGGTTCCAGCTAACCTGAAAAGTTTGGAAATGGAGAAAAGCACTATGCGGCGAACGAAGCGGAACTTGCACGGTTTTGGTTGGGTGAATATTTCTAAACTGGCTGCGGCCGCCGTGCTATTGACGGCGTGTTTGTCCTTCCGCACCGCGGCTCAACAGCATGGCCAAAAAACATTTTCTACAGCGGATGACGCCGTAAGCACGCTCGTCACCGCCATGCAGAACAACGACGAAAAAGCCCTGCTCGAAATCCTCGGCCCGGACGCCAGGCAAATCGTCTCTTCCGGCGACGATGTGGAAGACCGGGAAGCCCACGCTAATTTCGTCCAGAAATACCAGGAAATGCACCGCTTCGTTAAGGAACCCGACGGCTCGACGGTCCTTTATATCGGCGCGATGAATTGGCCCGCGCCCATACCGCTGATGAAAAAAGGCAACGCCTGGTATTTCGATACCGAAGCTGGCAAAAAAGAAATTCTCTATCGCCGCGTCGGCCGCAATGAGTTATCAGCGATCCGCATTTGCCAGGAACTTGTCGCCGCTCAAAAAGAATATTTTTCCTTGCAGGGCAGCGAGTACGCGCAGAAAATCTTCAGTTCAGAAGGCCAGCACAACGGCCTCTATTGGAAACCTTCCGCCAGCGAACCGCAAAGCCCCATCGGTCCGCGGGTAGCGGAGGCCGTCGCCGAAGGCTACGACAAAGGCAAGGACGGCCCGCCAACTCCTTATCGCGGCTACCTGTTTCATGTCCTGACGAGCCAGGGCAAGAACGCTTCCGGTGGCGCGAAAAGCTACATCGTAAATGGCAAGATGACGGAAGGCTACGCGTTTGTCGCCTATCCCGCGGAATACCGGTCCTCCGGCGTGATGACTTTCGTGGTCGGCAGCGACGGGATGGTCTATCAGAAAGATCTAGGCAAGAAAACCGAGGTCGTCGGCAAAGCCCTGAAGGAATACAACCCCGATTCCACGTGGCAGAAACCACCAGAGCAGGAAGAGATGGCTGGCGAGTCGAAAACGAAGTAAACCGGGAACGCCAATCTCCCCATTGGCGTATGTCTCTTGACGCCCACGCCGTTCACAGAATGGCGTCCCCGGAAAAGGCTCTCAGCGCACATGCAGCAGCATTAGCGAAACGTCATCCGTCGGCGGACCCTCCCGCCAGGCATTCACCCCATCCAGAATGGCCTTTTTCATCTCCTCAGCAGGTAGCGCCGACGCCCTCCCCACAATCTCCCGCACGCCTTCCGTGCCCAGCATTTCTCCCTTCGAATTAAAAACTTCGCTGATCCCGTCGGTATACAAAATCACCCGGTCGTCTGGCTGGAGTTCCACTTCAATCCCGTCGTTCATATCCACCGCGTCCGGCAGCGCGCCAAGAATCGTGCTTCGCGATTCCAGCAGTATCGGAGTCTCCCCGCGCCGCGCCACCATACCGGGCGGATGCCCCGCTCCAGCAAAAATCATGCTCCGCCTATCCGCACGGATCCGCGCCGCCACCGCCGTGACATACATTCCCGACCCGGCGATGTCTTCCATAAGAAACCGGTTCAACTCAGCGAACATTTCGAGAAAAGCCATGCCCGACCGCAGATGTGTCGTCGTTTCCGAGTAAATTCGATTTGCCACCAGCGCCGAACCTATGCCGTGGCCCGAAACGTCGCACACCAGCACGCTGACGTGCTCATCGTCTGTGCTGTTCACCAGCGCGAAGTCGCCTCCGATCGAATGCACCGGATGATAGAAGGCGTCCACGCTCAGGTTGTCCCAAACGTGCGATTTCGGCGCCAGGCTTTTCTGCACACGCGCCGCAAGCCTCAAGTCTTCTTCGATTTCCAGTTGGCGGTGCTGCAGCTTCGCGTTGGAAGCGCGAAGCGCTTCTTCGGCGCGAACCTGTTCGGAAATGTCGGTAAAGCTCGTGAGGCCAAAGTTTCCGCCGGCATTTTGTATGGCACGCGAACTTATGATTACCGGCAAACGCCCGCCGCCCTTTTTCGGCAGAACGAACGCATAGCGGTGATGCCCGGCACGAATCGAAACGTCAATCTGCTTCTTTAGAAAATCCCTCTCTTCCGAGGAATAAAAGCTCAGGGGGCCCAATTCCAGTATCTCTTCGCGCGAAAAGCCGGTCATCTCGAGAAAACTGGAATTAGCAAACAGAACGCGTTTTCCCTCGCTGGCGATGATCACGCCTTCGTTCAGCGCCTCCAGCACGGACGCCATTGGCGCCAGCCATTCCGGCATTTCCGCCCCGAGGGGCGCCTTATGGGGCTCTTCGTTGGTCACATAAATCTTCTACGCTGGAATCGCCAATGTGGCAAGCCCTCTAAAACGATCTTCCGCGCCAGCTCTTAACGAGTAATTCACTGAAAATTTCCCTCCCCTTCTCTCTTCT
Source organism: Candidatus Acidiferrum sp. (assembly GCA_035313865.1). Taxonomy (GTDB): domain Bacteria; phylum Acidobacteriota; class Terriglobia; order Acidiferrales; family UBA7541; genus Acidiferrum. The sequence goes on along the minus strand of DATFZY010000162.1, from coordinate 73,866 downwards.
CTAAAGCATCTATGTGTCCAATGGGCAGCTTTGGGCCAGGCTGGAGCCATCTGCCTTGTTTTCAAGGGATATAGAGGGCTTATCTCTCGCGAGGCGCAAATCGGAGGAACGCGTTAAAGGGTCCGCGCGTGGCGAGAGTTCGACGGTAACGGCGAGTGGACGACGCTGGTTGGACGGGAGCATGACGGGGAGAAGGACAGCAAGAGCGGGCTGCGTTCATCTGCCTTCTCTTTCAACGACTTGCGATGGCCGAAAATGATTAGCCCATTCGCGGGTCCTCTGCATCAAAGGTTTGCATGCTCTATGGGTGTCAGTGTGCGAAAAGAGCTTTGTTCAGCGGCGTTGGGGCACGCCGCAGTCGGGAATTCTCGAAGCAAAGACCGTGACTCTCTGATTTTGGAATTCTGAACGCCAAGAAAGGGGCTAGACGTATGACCACGCCAGCATTGAGCATCTCCAAAGAAACAAATCCTCTGAGAGGGCTATCCGACTTTGGACAGTCCGTTTGGCTGGACTATATCCGGCGAAGTTTGATTACCAGCGGTGAGTTGAAGCGCCTGGTTGCTGAAGACTGGCTGCGCGGCGTCACTTCGAACCCGTCCATTTTCGAAAAAGCCATCGTGGGCAGCACGGATTATGAAGCCGTGATTGAAAGCCCGGATTCGGCCGGCCTCGACGCCAAAGCGCTCTACGAAAAAATCGCCATCAAAGACGTGCAGGACGCGGCGGACATCCTTGCGCTGGTGTGGGAACAGAGCAAAGGGCGCGACGGCTATGTGAGCCTGGAGGTTTCGCCGCTGCTTGCGCGGGACACCGCTGGAACGCTGCAGGAAGCGCGGCGGCTTTGGAAAGCGGTGGATCGCAAGAACTTGATGGTCAAGGTCCCGGCTACGGCAGAAGGAATTCCCGCGATTCGCCAGCTAATCAGCGAAGGAATCAACGTCAACGTGACGCTGCTTTTTTCGCGCGATGCTTATGAGCAAGTGGCCAAGGCTTACATTGCTGGGCTCACCGCGCGCGCGGCTTCTGGCGGCGACATCAGCCGCGTTGCGAGCGTGGCGAGCTTCTTCGTCAGCCGGATTGATTCCGCGATTGACGCGCAGTTGGCCAGCCAGCTAAAAACAGCAAGCGATCCGGCGCAGCGCGCGCGGCTTGGCGGGCTCCTTGGCAAAGTCGCCATTGCCAATGCGAAATTGGCCTATCACCGCTTCACCGAACTTTTTTCCGGCGACCCTTGGAAGGCTCTGGAAAAGAATGGAGCGCAACCGCAACGCGTGCTCTGGGCCAGTACGAGCACAAAAAACCCCAATTACCGTGACGTCATCTACGTGGAAGAGCTGATCGGCCCTTTGACCGTAAACACCATTCCTCCGGCAACCTTTAATGCTTTCCGCGAACACGGAAGGCTCCGCGCCAGCCTGACCGAGGATTTGGAAAACGCCGCGGACACCATGGATTCTTTGGAGCGAGCTGGTATTTCGATGAAGGCTGTGACGGACAAGCTGCTCGAAGACGGCTTGAAACAATTTGTCGAGGCCTTTGCAAAGCTGCTGGAAGCGACGGGAACGCGGCGCGGCGGGGAATCCACGGCGAGAATCAATTCGCTTTCCTACACTTTGCCGCAGAAATTGTCGGCCGCGGTGGAAAGCACGCTGGCGGATTGGACGAAAAACGACAAAGTCCGGCGCCTGTGGCGCGGAGATGCTTCGCTATGGACCGGAGCGGATGAAAATAACTGGCTCGGATGGCTGGGAATCACCGACGACCAGTTGGCGCACATCGAACACCTGACTTCGCTGGCTGCCGAAGTGAAGAAGGCAGGATTTGCGCACGTGTTGCTGCTGGGAATGGGCGGCTCGAGTCTTTGCCCGGAAGTTCTGCGGCTCACCTTCGGGAAAATCGAGGGTTATCCCGAATTGCATGTCCTGGATTCGACCGACCCGGCTCAAATTAAAGCCATCGAAGCAAAGATCGATTTGAAGAACACGTTGTTCATCGTCTCCAGCAAATCGGGAGGCACGCTGGAGCCAAACATTTACAAGCAATATTTCTTCACGCGCGTGAAGGAAACCATTGGCGAAAAAGAAGCCGGAAACCGTTTCATCGCTATTACCGATCCAGGTTCGAAGATGCAGCATGTGGCGGAAAACGATAAGTTCCGGCACATCTTCTTCGGCTTGCCGAGTATCGGGGGACGCTACTCCGCGCTATCGAATTTCGGCATGGTTCCCGCTGCGGCCATGGGAATCGATGTACACAAATTCCTGAGCCGCACGGAAGAGATGGTTCATGCGTGCGGCGCTACCGTTCCGGCAGCGGAGAATCCCGGCGTCGTCCTGGGAGCGATCCTCGGAACTTTGACCAACAACGGGCACGATAAAGTAACCATCATCACGTCGCCGGGAATTTCGGATCTTGGCGCGTGGCTCGAGCAACTCCTCGCGGAATCGACTGGAAAAATCGGGAAGGGAATTGTTCCCGTGGACCGCGAGAAACTGGGCAAACCGGAAAACTATGGCAATGACCGCATCTTCGCTTATCTGCGTCTCGAATCCGGCGCCGATCACCAGCAGGACGTCGCCGTCGAAGCCCTGGAAAAAGCGGGGCAGCCCGTCGTGCACATCGCCGTCGAAGACATCTACGCGCTCGGTGAAGAGTTTTTCCGCTGGGAGATTGCCACTGCCGTGGCCGGGTCCATCATCGGCATCAATGCCTTTAACCAGCCGGACGTGGAAGCCGCCAAGATTGAGGCCCGGAAACTCACCAACGAATACGAAGCGGCAGGTAAGCTGCCGGCCGAAGAGCCTTTCTTCGAGGGCGATGGCGTGAAGCTCTACGCCGATCCGCGAAACGCGGAAGCGCTCGAAAACGGCAAAACGCTGGCGGAGATTCTGAAGACTCATATCGGCCGCGCCGGAGCGGGCGATTATTTCGCGCTGCTGGCGTATGTCCAGATGGACGCGGAGAATGAAGCGGCGTTGCAGGGCATCCGTCTCGCGATCCGTGACGCCAAAAAGGTCGCCACCGCGCTTGGGTTTGGGCCGCGGTTCCAGCACTCGACGGGACAAGCCTACAAGGGCGGACCCAACAGCGGAGTCTTTCTGCAAATCACCTGCGATGACGCTGTCGATCTTCGCGTGCCCGACCAGAAATATACATTTGGAGTCGTCAAAGCGGCGCAGGCGCGCGGCGATTTGGCGGTGCTCGCGGAGCGCGGGCGACGCGCGCTGCGCGTACATCTCGGCAAAGACGTGAAGGCGGGGCTGGCGCAACTAAACTCGGCGGTCACGCAAGCACTCGCGTAGACTGCCGGAAGGCTTTGGATCGTTGACAGATTTGCAATCGATTCTTTCGTGCAAGAAAGAGTCGCCAGGAGGAGTCTTGCCAAGCCGGCTTGAGGGAAAAGTGGCCGCCGTTACGGGCGGAGATCAGGGAATTGGGCGGGCGATCGCGGAACGTCTCGCACGAGATGGCGCCGACATTGCCATCTGCTATCGCAAAAACAAAGCGGGCGCGGACGAGGTCGTGGCCGGAATCACGGCGGCGAAGCGACGCGCGGCCGCGTTTCAAGCGGACATCGGAAAGGTTTCTGACGGGCAGCGATTCATCGAAGAAACGGTTGCGGCGCTTGGCCGCGTCGACATCCTCATCAACAACGCAGGCCTTGAGAAGCGCGCTGATTTCTGGGACGTGACCGAAGAAGATTGGGACGCTGTTCTCAACGTCAATTTGAAAGGAATGTTTTTTACGACGCAGGCTGTCGTGCGGCATCTCCGGCAAGTGGGGCGTCCGGGAAAGATCATCAACATCAGCTCCGTCCATGAAGAACTGCCGTTTCCGCATTTTGCTTCCTATTGCGCGAGCAAGGGCGGGATCAAGATGCTGACTCGCAACCTATCCATCGAACTTGCTCCGAACCAAATCACCATTAACTCGATCGCCCCTGGCGCGATTGAAACTCCCATCAACACAAAGCTCTTGAATGATCCGGTGAAGCTCAAAGAGCTGCTTGAAAACATTCCGCTCGGAAGGCTCGGAAAACCGGAAGATGTTGCCGGAATAGCCAGCTTCCTGGCTTCCGCGGACTCGGACTACGTCACCGGAACAACGTTCTTTGTCGATGGCGGTTTGCTCTGGAACTACCAGGAACAATAGCCCGTCGCGTCGCGGATGTCGCATTGGAAAACGAGGTTCACGATGACATCGAAAAGCGGAATTGCGCCAAAGCCGGTTCGCATGGTGATCGCGGACGTGGACGGAACGCTGGTCACGCAGCAGAAAGTGTTGACGCCTCGCGCGGCTGACTCCGTGTTGCGGCTGCACGAGGCAGGAATTCAGTTCAGCGTCACGAGCGGTCGGCCTCCACGTGGCATGGCCATGCTGATCGAGCCGCTGAAACTCGTTCAGCCGCTTGCGGCGTTCAATGGCGGCGTGCTGATCAAGCCCGATCTTGTGACCGTTGTTGATCAAAAGTTTTTGCCCGCTGGAATTCCGGAACAAGTGATTGAGGTGATCGGAAATCATGGTTTGGACGTGTGGCTCTATACAGACACGGCATGGTACGTGCGCGATCCGAAGGCCGCGCACGTGGCGCGTGAAGAGTGGACCGTAAAGTTTCCTCCAACGGTCGTCAAGTCGTTTGATGGGCTGCTTGGCCGCGTGGCGAAGATTGTCGGTGTCAGCGACGACCTCGATGCCGTGGCGAAATGCGAAAAAGACGTTCAGGTGGCTGGCGGCGAACACGTTTCCGCGGCGCGTTCGCAACCTTACTACCTCGATGTGACGCATCCTCAGGCGAACAAAGGCGGAGTTGTACTAGCGATGTCGAAACTGCTGAACATTCCGGCTGAAGAGATCGCGACAATTGGCGACATGCCCAATGACGTTCTGATGTTTGTGAAGAGCGGAACGAGCATCGCCATGGGCAACGCCAGCGCCGAAGTCAAAGCCTCGGCGACGTATGTGACCGCCTCGAACGAAGACGAAGGATTTGCGAAAGCGATGGACGATTTTGTTCTGAAAGCGCGCTCCGCGCAGGTGTAGGGGCATCGGCGCGGAGCCGGCCGCAGCGAAAAATCCGAACAGATTCTTGCCTAGGAGCATTGGAATATGCATAGTGTGTTCCATGTGAAGCGGATGGCGTGGATTTTCGCGTTCATGGCTACAGCTGCCCTAACTTCTGCCGCACAGCAACCCGCCGCACAGCAACCCGCCGCACAGCAACCCTCCTCACAACAATCTACTGCTCAGCGGCCTGCGGCTCAACAACCTACGGCTGAGCCCTCAGCGGATTTGCAGAAACAATTAGAAGAGCTGAAGCAGCAGTACGCAGCAACCACCCACGACCTCGAGCGGCGCATCGCCGCGATGGAGGAGCAAATCCAGAAACAGCAGGAAAAAGAGAAAGAAGAAAAAGAGGCCGCGGAAAAAGCGAAGCAAGGAACGATCTCCACTTTGGAGCTGGCGGCGCAACAAGCGGCCAAGAACGCCGTGCTCGGTCAGTCCAACGATGTTGGGGCAAAATTTCAAGGCGACGTGGCTTCGGAACCGACGTATGACCTGCTGAATGAAGCGGAAACGAAAATCGCGCAGCTTCAGGAACAAGCGAAAAGCTTTGAATTTCACGGCTATTTTCGTTCCGGTTTCGGCCTGAACAGTGACGGCGGCCAGCAGGTGGCCTTCCAGGCTCCCGGAGCGGACGCGAAATACCGCCTGGGAAACGAGGCGGAAACCTACGGCGAATTTATTTTCGTCAACAACTGCTGAACCCGAATCACGCTTCCGACAAAGCCTGGATGAGGACGGAAGTTATGATCGAGGCAAACACTTCCAACTCCGCGAGCTACGCAAATTTCCCCAACGATGTCGGCAACGATCAATTTCGTTTGCGCGAGGCTTTTGTACAGGCCGGCAACGTCTGGGATTTTCAGCCGAATGCGAAGTTCTGGGCCGGCGAACGCTACTACCGCCGCCTGCACATCGAGATTGACGACTTTTATCCGCTGGACATGAGCGGTTACGGCGGGGGCGTCGAGGATTGGAACCTGCGCATTGGCAAAATGGCCGTGGCGTACCTCGCGGGCGCGCGCCCGGACATCGTCACGCAATATGGAAACTACTCGAAGAGCAATCTGGATGTACGCCTTTACGACTTGAAGGGGCCGTTCGGAACGTTCGGCCTCTGGTACCTCTATTCCGTGGCGAAAGGCGGAACGGTCCAGAGCGTCAGCACGCAGCCGGGCACACCGACGGCCGGGGCAATCATCCCCACGGCGGATGGCTATGCCTTTGGTATTCGCCAGCAGCGAACCGAATGGCACGGCGGATATAACACGGTTAACTTTCAGTACGGCAAAGGAGCGGCAAGCAATTTCAGCACGTCCATCGACAATCCAAGTCCCTTCCTGAAAAGCTCCGAACGATTGCTGCTGGTCGAGCATTTTCTCGTGCAGCCCAACGATCGATTTGCCATCCTGCCGATTTTTGTTTTCCAGAGGCAGCGCGACGGGATGCCCGGCCACGGATTTAATGATTGGGCTTCGTTCGGCGCCCGGCCGGTATTCTTCTTCACCCGGTATTTGTCGCTCGCATTTGAGGCTGGATTCGACCACACCGAGGGTTTTGCAACTGCGCAAAGCGGCGTGAATACCAATTACGACGGCTGGCTGCGTAAAGTCACGATTGCGCCGGAAATTGGGGCGGGGCGCAAGTTCTTCAGTCGGCCGGTGCTGCGCGTGTTTTTGACGTACGCGAACTGGTCGAACGGATTCCGCGGCTTGGTCGGCGGAATCCCGTTCGAGGACCGAACCAGCGGGCTGACGTACGGCGTGCAAACGGAAACGTGGTGGTAGCAGGTGGCTTGCGGAAAACGTCAGGGCGTGAGCGGCGTATTTGACCCGAGCAGCGAGTCAGACGGCAGGGCGAAGAACCGCCTGGGAAATTCAGGAGAGTGAAGATGGCGACACCAGAAGTTACGAACAATCAGGGAACGTCGCAGAGTGCGGCAACGGTTGCGACCACGCCGAATTATTCGCGGCCACTCGCCATCGTCACGACACTATTTTTCATGTGGGGATTTCTGACGTGCCTGAACGATATTCTGGTGCCTCACCTGAAGGCCATTTTTGACCTGGATTTCGCAAAGGTCATGCTGGTCCAGTTTGCGTTCTTTTCCGGCTATTTCCTGTTCTCCGTGCCGTGGTCGAAGATCGTGAATGCAATTGGCTACCAGAGGAGCATGGTGGCTGGCCTGTTGACCATGGCTGTGGGAGCGTTTCTGTTTGTACCTGCCGCATCCATCGTTTCGTACCCGCTGTTCCTTACGGCGCTCCTCGTTCTCGCCGCCGGAATTACAGGACTTCAGGTGTCGGCAAATCCGTACGTGGTGGTGCTGGGCAAACCGGAAACAGCGTCGAGCCGCCTGGACCTGACGCAGGCATTCAATTCGCTAGGCACGACGATCGCTCCGAAACTTGGAGGACTATTGATCCTGGCGGCTGCGCCGATGGCGATGGAGCAGATGCAGCAATTGGCGCCACAGGCGCTGCGCGCGTACCGCATTCAGCAGGCGTCGTCGGTGAAGATGCCGTACACGGTGATCGGCGTTGCGCTGATATTGCTGGCTATTGTGATCGGCACGTTCAAACTGCCGAAGATTGAAACCGCGGCGAAGCGCGCGGGGGAAAAGGTGAACGATTCCATTTGGAAGCATCCGAATCTGGTGCTGGGGGCGCTTGGGATTTTCGCGTACGTGGGTGCGGAAGTTTCCATTGGAAGCTTTCTGGTCAATTTTTTCGGGTTACCGGAGATCGCGGGCCTCTCCGCGAAAAGCGCCGCGGGTTTTGTTTCGTTCTATTGGGGCGGTGCGATGATCGGGCGTTTTCTTGGCGCTGGCCTGCTGCGCCGGATCAAGCCTGGAAAGCTGCTAGGGCTCTGCGCGGTTTGTGCGGCGGTGCTAGTCACCGCATCGATGATACTGGGCGGACACACTGCGATGTGGAGCATCCTCGCGGTCGGCCTGTTCAACTCGATCATGTTTCCAACGATATTCAGTTTGGGAGTGGCTGAACTCGGCCCCCTCACGGGAAATGGGTCGGGGATTCTGACAATGGCTATCGTGGGGGGCGCAATACTTCCCGTGATACAGGGCTTTATCGCGGACCGTATCGGAGTTCACCATGCCTTCCTTCTGCCCGTGATTTGCTACCTATATATTTTGTTCTATGGGCTGAGCGGGTCAAAGGCGAACAGCGAGCGGCACGCGAGGGCCTAACGGACACGACGCAGTAAAGACACCAAGTGGCAGAGTATGGGCGTCCTCCGCAGGACCTTAGTAAGCGGGGGCTCCAATTTACGATGGGCGGCGTGGTGCGGCCCTTCAATGTTTCTGTAAGTGTTGCATTTAAAGGGTTTAGAGGTTCCGTAAGTTCTTTAGAATCAATACTTGCGCAAGTGTCTTGCAAGTGTTGATTCTAAATGGCTTGCGGGTTCTTCAAAAGTGAGGTGGCTTCTGGTTTCTTTTTAGCGCGAGCCTCCTTCTATATCCAATTGAAGGCATGGAGAGAAAGGCGCACAGGGAGGAGTGCCCTTCGCGGCACAGGGTAAACCTGTGCTACTGCCAAAAGCAAAAACGCCAGCGAGACGCTGGCGATGCGAAGAGTTGCACAGAATTACCTACGAAACACTCTATGCCAGGAGTACTTTTTTTTCAAGAGAGAAATGAGGGGTTGATGGCGGGGAATGGGGAGGGCGCTTTGCGGTGGAGGGCGAGGTGGTGGCGAGCAAAGGCTTGGCCGGTTTTAGTGCATTCCATGCGGACGGGGGTGGCGGCAGTTACCTCCGTGTTGGTGGCGCGGTTGTTTCGGTTGCCGGAGGCCTATTGGGCGCCGATTACGACCCTGGTAATCGCGCAGTCGTCGCTGGGGGCGGCGCTGACGGTTTCCTGGCAGAGGATTGTTGGGACGGCGGCGGGGGCGGTTCTTGGTGCGATTGTGGCGAATTACTTCGGGATGAGCTTGCTGGTGTTCGGGGTCAGCGTCTTTCTTCTAGGAGTGCTTTCTGCCGCGACGCAGACGGATCGAGCCGCGTATCGGTTGGGGGGCATTACATTGGCAATTGTGCTTTTGATTCCGAGGACGGAGCCTGCGTGGAGGATTGCGTTTCATCGTTTTGCGGAAGTGTCGATTGGGATTGGGGTGGCGTTGGTGTTTGCGGTGGTTTGGCCGGAGATCGAGCCGGCGGCTGCTGGGAAGTGATGGCGGAAGTGAGCACGTTTAAGGGTTGAAGGTTCAAGGGTTGAAGGTTCAAGAGTTGAAGGTTCAAGAGTTGAAGAAGAGAGCTGATAGCCGTGAATTAGTGACCTAAATGTGGGAAGAGGGTGGGGCAAGCCCCACCCCTAAGGATCGGGGAGTAAGGATGTGCGCACACCGGGAGCGGCTTGGGTGCGGTTACAGCTCGTGCACGATGTATCGTGCCCCTACAAAAACACGGACAGCGTGGCCCTGGTTACTGGGATTGAGTGGCGGATTGGGCGCGATTGGCGTCTGTGCGGGCAATTTTTTGGATTAGGCGGTAGCTGATTTTGTCGCCGCGGAGAGTGCCTACTGGGCGGAGGTCAGTTTTGGATTGGACAACTGGTAGCCAAGAGATGCCGTGGTCGAGCATGGTGGCGGTGGCGGTCAGTGTGGAGTCGTCTAGGGCCACGTAAACGCGTTTATCGGATATGAGTTCGCTCAGTTGGTACTGTGCGGGTACTCCGCCCGTGCCCAACCCCGTTGCGGCGATGCGGGCAATGATGTGATAAAGATCGTCGCGATCAAGAGTGCCCCAGAGATGCTGGTTTTCGTCGACGATGAGGAGTTCACCGCTGGGACCTTCGTTGAGGGCTCGAATGGCATCAGCCAGGATGGTGTCTTTATGGAGGAATTGGGCCGTGAGCGGATCCATGAGCGGGGCGAGAGGCTCGTCTTCGAGAAGCGTTTTCACAGCAGGCAGGCGGCGCCAAAAATCGCCCCCCTGTCGAGTGACTGCTTTGGTCAGGAGTTCGCGAAGCGGGGTGAAGTTTCCTGCGATTTGAGAAAAGAGAGCGCTGCCGATTTGGGCGAGACGAACAACGCTGCGGGCGCGGACGTTGGTTTCATGAGGACGATTGCCGAGGAGAGCGCCTTCGCCGAAAAAATCGCCTTTGCCGAGAATCGCGAGGATTTTCTGCTCTGTGCTGCCTTCGGGCGTTTGAAGAATTTCCACCTCGCCTTCTTCGATAACGCTGAAGACGCGGGCGGCGTCTCCCTGGTGGTGGATGAAATCGCCGGGACGGAAGTAAGCGTGAGTCATAAGCTGAGCTTCGTCGGTATTGAGGAAACTGAGATCGCGGGGGAAGACCAGATCCCAGGCCCAGTCCAGGGCGACCTTGATTCTACGGGACCAAGTGGGGAGCTTGAAGAGGTAGACGCCGCGCCAGAGGAACCATGCGAGAAAACCGGAGAAGCGCATGCCGAACATTTCCGCTACGGCGCTGTAGCCGCCGATGGAGCAGAGCTGGCCGAGAACCTTGAAGCGGAACGGTTTGGTGGGCTCGCCTTTCAGAACGCGGACGAGGTTGAGAGCAGCCTGGCGGCCCTGACGCTCGGCGAATTGGCCGGTTGGGGCGGAGGGTGTGTTATCGAAGGCGTTGATGATGAGGGCGCAGTCGCCAAGAGCCCAGACGTTGGTCTGGCCCTCGATGCGCATGTCGGGGGTGGTGCGAATGCGGTTTTTTTCTTTGGGGACGTTGAGGGTCTGGATTAGCGGAGAGATGGTGGTTCCGATGGTGCAGACGATGGTGTCACCCAGGAGCATGCGACCGTCTTTGAGCTGAACGCCTTCCTGGGTTGCGGCGACGGCACGTGCGTTCAACTCTATGGTGACGCCGGCCTTTTCCATTTTCTTTTGCGCGAATTTGCGGAGTGAAGGAGCGACTTCGGGAAGGATCTGGTCCTGAGAATGGACCATGGTGACGACCACATCTTTTTTTGTGAAGTTGCGGTAGAAACGCGTGCTGCTGCGGACGAGCTCGTTGACTTCGCCGGCGACTTCGACGCCGCTGAAGCCTGCGCCCACAACGATGAAGCTGAGATGGCGGCGTCGGCTTTCGGGATCGCTGGTGGCTTCGGCTTGTTCCATTTGGCGAACGACGTGCTGGCGGAGGTCGATGGCATCACGCATGACTTTGAAGGCGAAGGCGTGTTCGGTCATTCCGGGGATGATGGCGAGGTTGCTTTCGGCGCCGCAGGCGATGGCTACGTGGTCGTAGTGAAGGCGCGTGAGCGCGCCGCCTTCCGCTTCAAATACAATCTCGGAGGGGGCGAGGTCAATTCGTACGACGCGCTCGGTGCGGCATTCGATACCGGGGAGCATCTGACGCAGTGGAGCAATAGCCGCGTCGACGTTGATGGAGGCTCCGGCGACATCCGCGAGGAGCGGGTGGAAGACCATGTGGTTCTCGCGGTTGAAGAGGAGAATTTCACATTCGGAAGCGCGCATCTTCCCCCGGAGGGTCTTTGCGAATTTTACGGCTGCAAATCCTCCACCGACGATGACAACTCTCATGGTTTGCCTTTCCCTGCTTTGAGGCCGGGGACAGTTCGGAGTTCCACTTACCCTGTTGCCCGCTCCTTTGATGCTTGAAAAAGCCGAGCGGCTTTCTATTTCTCGCTTGGAATGTCCCGATCAGCATTCATGGAGTCCCTGATCCTGGCGTGCGGCCGACGGCGCGCTCAAGCTCCGCGTAGGCCAGCAGATAGCCGAGGCTGGCTTGCAGGAGGTCGGCTTTGGCTTTGTAGGTCGCGGCGGTGGCGTGCCGTACATCGGAGGTCAGAACCACGCCCTGCTTGGCCTGATCGCTGGCCAGTCTTTCGCTCTCCTCACGCAGCTCAGCTACTTGTTTCGCGACGTTGACCATGCTCTTGGTGCGTTCGAGTTTGTTGTAGCTGCGCTCTACTTCCACGGCGACTTTTTCTTTGAGGCGCTCGAGATTTACTTCGGCTTCGCTGAGCTGGGTATCGCGCTCGCTGACATTGGCTTTGCGCTTGCCGAAATCCCAGAGGGTGTAGCTGAGATGGATGCCGGCGGTGCCGAAGTTACGGACGAAGAACGGGATGCCGTCCTGGTAGCTGTAGCGTGCGAAGGCAGTGACGTCGGGAATGTAGGCGGTTTTTGCGGCGGCTACGCCGGCGCGGGCTTTTTCGATGGTCAACTGAGCGGCGCGGATTTCCGGATTTTCGTCCCAGGCGGCTTTCAGGTATTCGTCTTTCGGTTGCGTCTGAAAATCGCTGGCGACATCGGGGTCAAGGTCCAGCTTTGTGTCGAGCGGGAGGCCGAGAAGATCGTTCAGGTCGGTCGTGAAGTCATCTATTTGAAGTTCCGCGGTGAGGACGGATTGCTGGCCCTGGAGGAGTTCGGCGCGGCTTTGGAGTGCGGCGACCTGGAGGGCGCTGCCGTTGTGGACGTCGTTTTCATTTTCATGGAGAGATTCCGTGGCGAAGGAAGCCTCCTGTTCGGCGGCGTGCTTTTGAAGTTGCGCGACGAGGATGCCGAAGTAGAGGGCGTGGACTTGCAGGGCGACTTCGTTTTCGGCGGCTTTCAGCTCGGTGCGGGACGTGGCGATTTCTACGGCCGCTACACGATTTTCCTGGTGAATGCGGAGGAGTTGGGTCAGAGGTTGGGTGAGCTGAGTGCCGCTGGAATAGAACGTGTTATTGCCTTCGCGGATGGTGGTGGGTTGTCCAGGAACGGGAACGCCACCTGGGGAGCCCAGGGATCCTTGTGGAATCGTAAGGTCCTGGAGTTCGCTAATGTGCAGGATACTGGATTCATTTGTGAGAACGGGATAGTAGTCGGAACGGGCGCTATCTTTTTTGTGTTCGTTTTCTTCGACTTTGAGACGGGCGAGCCGTAGGGAGCGGTTTTGCGCGAGGGCCAGGCGGACGGCTTCGTCCAGTTTGAGATGGCGGACTTCGTTTGGCTGGGCCAGCGCAGCGAAAAGAAAAAGTGCTCCCGCGGTTGCAGAGGCGCGGAGGAATCTTGCGCGAAACATGGCGTGCTCCATTCGTTTTGAGATTTGATTTTTGCTGGGCGAAAGAGCGGAATGCGACAGATGGGCGTTCATGATTTGGGTTCCTTTTGCGCAATTAATTGTTCTTGGGCCAGGCTCAGGTCGCCGTAGGTGAGCGGCGATTCGCGAAGCGCGGCAACGAGCAAGAGAGCGATGACGCAGGCCCAGGCCAGCAGGTGGAATCCGTCGATGATGGTCTGCGTGTAGGCTTGCAGGCGGACGCGGCCGCTGAGGAGGCCGACGGCGCGGCCTGTTGCGGCGGCGATGCCGGCGGATTTTGAGGAGAGGCCTGCGGCTAATTGGCGGAGGTTGAGGTCGGTGAGCCAGGTGCCGCCTTGCACGTGGAGGCCGAGGAGATTGGAGTGGAGTTTCTCGCGCTGCGCGATGAAGTGGCCCATGAAGACCGCGCCGAGCTGGCCGCCGAAGAGTCGCAAGACGTGGAAATAAGCAGAGAAGGTGAGAATCATTTGCGGCTTGGAGAGACCGCCGGAAAAAATGCCTTGGAGGATGATGGTCGAGACGAGGCCGATGAAGGCGAAACATTGGCCAACGCCCATGAGCAGTTCGGTGCGGTAATAGTTTTCTGCGGACCAAGTGCTGGTGAGGTTGGCGTTGAGGATGGCGGCGAAGGCCATGCAGGCGAAGCCAGTGGCCATGATGAGGCGGGAATCCACTTTTTCGAGTAGGAAGTAGCCTGCGAGAAGCGCGAGGAAGATCAAAGGAGCGGCGCTCCAGATGATGGCGGGGCCGATTTGGTCGGCTTCGAAGCCGTGGATGGCGAGGGACTGGGGGATGAGAATGATGGTGCCGAGAAGAGTGAAGCGAAAGAGGACCAGGCCCGCGCCGAGGAGCAGAGTGTTCCACTGGCGCAGATAGGGAAGATCCACGAGAGGATTTGGGCTGCGCAAACGGTGCACGAGACTGTAGAGCAGAAAGAGTGCGCCGCCGAGTGTGAGTGTGGTGAAGAGGCCGGAGCGCCACCAGTCGAGGCGTTCGCCTTGATCGACGGCGGCGAAGAGCATGGCGAAGCCAGTGCTGGCGAAGAGGAAACCCGTGAAGCTGGGAGCGGCGCCGGATTTTTTGGCCGGGGCCGAGGCGGGAATGCCGAAATAGATGCAGAGCATCATCAGCGGAGTGATGAGCGCGGAGTTCCAGAACATCCATTGCCAGGAGAAATGGTCGCGATACCAGCCGTAGAGGGATGGGGCGATGTTGACGGCGCCGTCAACGAAAGTGGCGTAGAGGGCGATGGTGAAGGGGAGGAATTTTAACGGGATGTTGCGCAGGGCGAAGGTAAGTGTGAGCGGGTAGAACGTGCCAGAGGTCAGGCCGGCGAGGACTAGCGCGGTGATGAGCAGGCTGTAATTGTGGATGAGCGGGAGGAAGGCGCAGATCACTGTGAAGCTTGTGGCTGCGGCGAAAAGAATTCTGCGCGGGCCCAGCAGCGCGCCAAGATAGACGGTAAAGGGGCCGATGAACATGAGGGCGACGTTGTAAGCGCTGCTGAGCCAAGCGCCGTCGTCGAAGCTGATGCCGAGGTGGCCTTTGAGGTCGGCGAGGCCGAGGGAGATCATGCGGCCGGTGAGGGTGACGATTCCTGCGCCCATGATGACGCCTAGGATACCGAGCAGCGGGGCTTTCGAGAGATCGCTGGGCACGGCTCCCGCGATGGCCTGGGCTATGCGCGACGGCGGGGGTAGGGAAGCGACAGTGGTGGAGGCAGCCATGTTTTCTTTGCGCCCCGGTCAGGGCTTCGTGCGAACGGTGGCGATTACGGAGAGCCCCGGACGCAGCGTGGTGGCCAGGTTTGCATCGTCGAAGGCGATTTTTACTGGGATGCGTTGGACGACTTTTGTGTAGTTTCCAGTGGCGTTGTCGGGCGGGAGCAGGGCGAATTGCGAACCGCTGGCGGGTGCGATTTCCAGGACTTTGGCGGAGAAAGTTTTTCCGGGGAATTCGTCGATGCGGATTTCGGCAGGGTCGCCGACTTTTACGTTGGTGAGCTGCGTTTCGCGGTAGTTGGCTTGCACCCATTTGATTTTGCTGACGAAGGCGATGATTTGCGTGCCGGGGGAGACCAGCTGGCCAGGGCGGACCTGGCGTTCGCCGACTGTGCCATCGCCTGGCGCGGTAATCTTTGTGTAGCCGAGATTTACTTTTGTGACCGTGACGGCGGCTTCTTTTGCGTGGAGATCGGCGATGAGCTGGGCTTCCTGGGACTCCAGAACGGACTTGGTGCGTTTTTCTGCTTCGACGGCTAGTTCATTGCTGAGCAGAAGCGTTTTTGCCTGGGTTAGATCGGCTTCGCGGCTTGCGAGTTGGGCGGCGAAACGCTGTTCGTCGGCGGTGACCTGCTCGACTTTTTGCTGGGTGCTGGAGTTTGTCTGGAGGAGGGCTTCCTGGCGCTGGCGTTCTTTCTGCGTGCGGACAACGTCCGCTTGGACGGCGGCCTCACCGGCTTTTGCCGCGGCGATTTGCGCGTTGGCCTGGTCTACTCCGGCGCTGGCGCGCGCGATGCGGGAATCCTGGAGTTCGCGCTGGCGGTGGTTGTTCTCGATGGCAGCTTTTGCGGCTTCGACCGCGGCGTTTGCTTGGGCTAGTTGCGCCTGGTAATCGTCATCCTCAAGTTCGACGAGGAGATCTCCCTTGTGGACCTGTTGGAAGTCGGTGACCTTCACATCGCGCACGATACCCGCAACTTTTGTGCTGAGCGGCGTGACGTCGCCGCGAACGACGGCGTCGTCCGTCACTTGCTCAATGCGGCCGCCTTCCCAAGCGTTCCAGTCGCGCGTTAGTGTGATAACGATGGCAGCGGCGAGCAGAAGCACCAACACCGGTACGACAAATTTCCGCCATTTCGGTTTTTCGGGTGCGGCCGCCGCGTGTTCAGGTGGCGTTGGATTCGGC
Source organism: Candidatus Acidiferrum sp. (assembly GCA_035313865.1). Lineage (GTDB taxonomy): Bacteria > Acidobacteriota > Terriglobia > Acidiferrales > UBA7541 > Acidiferrum. The sequence goes on along the minus strand of DATFZY010000162.1, from coordinate 57,869 downwards.
TGGGCCGCCGCGGGAGGTGCAGCGGGGGGTTGCGTCAAGGATGTTTTTCCTGTTGCTGACATAACGCCTCACTTTGAGAAGTACGATTTGTTCGTCGTGCTCATGAGTTGCCGTATTCCCGGACTCGGCATTCCCTGGCCCGAAGGTTTCCGTTGTTTTCGAGGAGGAGCACTGCCCCAATCTTACGGGATGGAAGCAGGGGACGCATCCCGACTTCGGAGTTAATTTGCATACCGCGAAAGGCGAATACGCAAATACCACTTTCGGGGCACCCTCTGAGTCTGTCACCTTTTGTGCCCCACCCTCGCGATCCACGCAAGGATATAGGGGGGGCAATTCCTGAGGGTTACTCGGGCAGAGGCTTTTCGAGCATGCGCGCTTTCGTCCACGTCGCCAGAGCGATTGCGCGTGGTGGGGAAGTGCGTTCCTATCGCTTGCACGACTCCTTCGCGGACATCACTGAGTTGTCCGGAGGGTGCGGCGGTTTCGGCGCGTAATCGAAGTACTTGATATTGACGTTGGACCCCGCGCCAACCGTTATAATGACGGCGCGCCACTTGGGAATCGCAAATCCGTCCGGCCATAAATTTTCAGAGCCTGAATTGCCTCCCGCTGCATCTATGCAGGCAAGGTAACTCGCGCGCAAATTAGCCGAGATTTGGCGAAGCCACTTGGGAGCATCGTTTTGAGACAGCGTTGGATTTTCAGAAGCAGCTTAATCATCGCGGCGCTTGCCGCGGTTGGAGTCTTGTGGGGACACCGCGCGGGAGCGTCGAGGAGCCTCCCGAGACATTCAAAAGCCTCGGCGGAATCCGCCGCGCCTCCTCAACAGCTCGGCTCAGAGGGCCAGGCGGCGCTGCGGGCCATCGTTCAATCGGGAAATTTGGCGGATTTGCGCTGGCCGGATTTCAGCGATTACGACAAGCATCTTCAGAATTTCTACGAATCGTACAGCTATTCTCTCCCGTGGGTGCGGGGAATGCAGCCGACCGCGCAGGCGCAGCAAGTCATTTCGCTCCTGTTGAAGGCGGATCAAAAAGGGCTTAATGCGGAAGATTACGACGCCTCGCGCTGGAGCGGCCGGCTCGCCAAACTCAAACCCACTGCGTCGCAGCCTTCGGAAGAAGATGCGGTGCGATTCGACGCCGCGCTGACCGTCTGTCTGATGAGGTACATTTCGGATCTTCACATCGGCAAGGTTAATCCCAAGCATTTTGACTTTAACCTGGACGTCGAGGCCAAGAAATACGAATTGCCCGAATTTGTGAAGGATAATGTTGTGGAGGCGTCTGATGTTCCTGGCGTCCTGGCGCAAGTGGAGCCGCCTTATCCGGGTTACCGTCGCACGATTCAAGCCCTGGTTAGCTACCTAAACATCGCGAAGCAGTACGACGGCAAGCCGCTACCCCTGGCACCAAAAACGATCGCACCTGGAGACACTTATCCCGGCGTTCCTCAACTGGCCCAATTCTTGCGACTGCTTGGCGACCTGCCGGCGGACACGACTGTCGCGGCGGATGCAACGGTCTATCAGGGTCCGCTCGTGGATGCGGTCAAGAATTTTCAGCTCCGCCACGGTCGCGTTGTGGACGGGCGAATAACGGCGCAAACGCTGGCCGATCTGAACGTCCCCATTGCGAATCGCGTACGGCAGATGCAGTTGGCTCTGGAGCGCTGGCGATGGCTGCCGCTGTCCTATCAGAAGTCGCCCATCATCGCGAACATTCCCGAATTTCGCCTGCGCGCTTACGACGAAAACTTCAATGTCGCCGTCACGATGGATGTGGTCGTCGGCAAAGCGTACGGGCATGACACGCCGATATTCAGCGACACGATGGAGTACGTTGTGTTTCGGCCCTACTGGAGCGTTCCCTATTCCATCGCCAGGGCGGAATTTCTTCCTAAGATCGCGAAGGATCCTGATTACTTGCAGAAAAAAGGGTTTGAGGTTGTGGATAGCAAGCAGGACGTAGTCTCGGCAGGAACGGTATCAAGCGAGGTGCTGGAGCAACTGAAGGCAGGGAAATTGTTCATCCGCCAGACGCCCGGTCCCAAGAATTCGCTCGGTCTCGTGAAATTTATTTTTCCTAACAACTACAACATCTACTTTCACGATACGCCCGAGCAGGAATTCTTCGAGAAATCCCGGCGCGATTTCAGCCACGGCTGTATTCGGCTGGAAGACCCGACTGACCTTGCCACTTGGGTGTTGCGTAATAACCCGGGCTGGGACCTGGAGCACATCCGCGCCGCCATGAAGGGAACCGTGACACAGCAGGTGAATCTCGTGCATCCGATTCCGGTTCTAATCGTCTATGCCACCGTCATTGTGCGCGAGGACGGACTCGTCCGCTTTTACGACGACATCTACGGGCACGACGCTTCGCTCGAAAAAGTTCTCGAGAAGGGTTACCCGTATCCGAGTTAGTCGCCTCCGCGCAGGCTGGCAGGGCAGTCGAAACACCACTGGCGAACTCGGCCGGTGTCCACATGGATGAAGTTAGAGTGAGGATAGTAGCCGACGCCACCGCGCTGGAGGGCGAGAGCCGCCTCGCGCAGCTTCAGCGTGTCAATACCGGGCATGCGAAGGTCAATCGCTTCCGCTTGAATGTGCAGGCTGTTTTTGGCGACGCCAGCGGTGTGGGCGCGAAGGGATTCGTTCGTTTTTGGTGTGCGGTAGCCGCAGACGATGTCGATTTCGCCGCTGGGCTGTCCAATCGACGCCGTAAGGTCGTAGAGGGTGTCGTAGAGGCGCGGATCGAAGTGGCGGATGTCGCCGGTGTTATGGTCCCGCAGGAAATAGTCGAGCCTGGCGAGGGCCGCCGGAACGTACTTTTCGCCCTGGCGGTAGATAATTTCGAGCCTTTCGCCGGTATGCGTATTGTAAAGCGAAAGCTGATGATCCTGGGATTGCTGGGTTTGGGTTTGCTCCGGCGGAGAGGTCACCGCGCTCGATTGCGCGCCCTGACCGCCCGACACCACCAGAAATAAGAGAACGCCTCCTATGAGGCTACCGAAAGAAATTGTCCTGGACACTGGCATCGTCTCCTTACTCTCCAATTTTAGCACAGGCAGGGGTTGCCTCTGCTTTGGCGCTCTGGGAAGCTTGTTGTAAGTCTTTATTTGTCTGTCGTTTAAGGGAGGCTGCCGAAGAGCCTTGGTTACCACGTCGCGAAAGCCTCGTCCTGGACCTCCCCTGCGGTTTTTCCCCATTGTGGACATGCTGGACGAGTGGAGAGCTCTCCGGTCAGTCCTAGTACCAGCCTTCAAATGTCTCCCCCGGACGGGCCGCTTGGGTGTACACTCTGCTTCCGACCAATCGAGGAGGATGAGATGAAGCGGTCTACCCACAAAGGTGCCCTCGCGGCGCGCGAAGCGCACTCAGCGCTGCTTGAGCTGAGAGAGATGGTCGAGAGCGCGGCAAAAAGAGTGCATGCCGCCGAATTTGAAGCGGCGCGGATGGCCATCGGAGGCAAGGGAGAGGTCTCCTCGGAAACTCCGCTTGAGTCTGCGGCGGAAAGCCTGCGGTCACCCAGTTTTGAAGCGGCTGTGGCGCAAGCCCGCGACAAAGTAGAGGTCGCGCTCGCTTTTACAAAGGCAGCCGGGCACTAGTCTCCACGTAAAGCAGCTGACTCCAACTCAGGTTACTTGGATTTTGCGTTCCAGGGATGGAAGTTACAACCGGAGCGGTGCCCCTTGGCTCGGGTTTTGACGGCGTGAACGTTCACGGGATTCCAGCGTGCACTTGGTAGCTAAGGCGCTTTGCCATTGAGCGCGCCTGGGCCAGTTGAAATAGCTCGTCAGGTTTGAGGACTACCAGTCCGCGTACTTCGTACCGTCCAGGGCCGTGGCTGTTGAGTTGGAACGAACGTCAAAAACGTCGTTGCCGCCCCAGCTTGTCGTGTCGGGGTCATCTTGAACGGCTCGCAGGCTCCAGTCCGTGTGTCCTGTCATGGGGTCAATCGGAATGCGGCGAAGGAAGCGTACTTTCTGGAGGCTGCCGCCGCCATAGTCCACGCCTTTGACGAGTGTTTCGAGATCGGGAGGGTAGTTCTCACTGCCGACCTGCGTACGAATCAGGCTCAAATCGCCGGCATCCTTGTACTGGTCTATGGCTTTTCTGATCTCGCGAAGTTCCCTGCGAAGCTCGTTTTCTTTTGCGCGGATGACCGTGAACTTAAAGACGGGAAGCGCAGCAGTCGAGAGAATGAGCAGAATGCTGCTGGCAATAATCAGCTCGAGCAGGGTCATCCCCGATTGTTTAGAGGATACACGCGTGCGCGAAGTCATCTTGCACCTTCCCTCGGCGTCCAAGACGCCGGAGCCCGACATCTTCAAGGCTACACATTTTGATGCATAAAAAGGATACAAAGGCGGTGCAACCGGGTCAATAAGACACCTAATATACGCTTGCCAGGCAACGTTCTTTAAGCGCCCGCGAGCGAATCCATTTGCCAGAACAATCTGTTCATTCTTTGCGCTATTCTTGGGAGAGCAGGGAGGCCTCGCAGTGAATGTAAAGCCTGCGCCGTCCGTTAATACCGAAATGACCGCGACGCTGGCGGTCGAAAACTCCGCTTCCCCGGCGGACGTCTCCGTCGTCATTCCTTGTCTCAACGAAGCGAATTCCATCGCCTTTTGCGTGGAGAAGGCCATACGCGCCTTCCAAGCGGCAGGCCTGCGCGGCGAGGTCATAGTTGCAGACAACGGTTCGACGGACGGCTCGATTGAAATTGCGGAAAAGCTCGGCGCGCGGGTCATTCCAGTCTCGCAACGCGGCTACGGCTCTGCGCTGCGTGCGGGGATTTCGGCGGCTCGAGGTGCGTTCATCATCATGGGCGACGCCGACGACAGCTACGACTTCAGCGAAATTCCGCGCTTCGTGGAAATGTGGAAGCAAGGGTACGACGTGGTGATGGGCAATCGTTTTCGCGGAGAAATCAAGCCCGGGGCGATGCCCTGGCATCACAAGTACGTCGGCAATCCCGTCCTGACCGCGATCCTTAATCTTTTTTTTCACGCCGGCATCGGTGACAGCCATTGCGGCATGCGCGGTTTCACCCGCGCCGTTTACGACCGGATGGACTTGCGCAGCGCCGGCATGGAGTTTGCCTCGGAATTCGTAATCAAAGCCGCCCAGCTTGGCGCGCGCATCACGGAGATCCCCATCACTCTTTGGCCGGACAAGCGCGGCCGTCCTCCGCATCTCCGCAGCTTCCGCGACGGCTGGCGGCACCTGCGCTTCATGCTGCTTTACGCTCCGAACTGGCTTTTTATTTTGCCCGGGGCTTCGCTCTGCGCGTTTGGCCTGTTTCTCGTATGCTGGCTGCTGCCGGGCGCCCGCGCCATTTCTCCGCACGTTACGCTCGATCTTCACACCATGATCTTTGGCGTTATTTTCACCTTGCTGGGCGTGCAAATCCTCTCCATCGGAACGTTTGCAAAGGTCTTCAGTTATTCGGAGCGTTTCGACAGAGCCACTATTTCGCTAAAACGAGTGTTGAAGCGAGTTACCCTGGAAACCGGTTTGCTGCTCGGAGGAGTGCTTTTCCTCGCCGGATTTGCCGGATGCGCGTGGGTCACCTGGCAATGGGCGGCCAGCGGGTTTGGTCCCCTCCAGCAGGTCCGCCAGGTTCTTTTCTGGTCTATGTGGCTCTTTATCGGAGTTCAAGTGATTTTTGGATCACTCTTTCTCAGCATGCTTGGCGTCAGCCGCGGCACGTACATCGGCGACTACGACCTGAAATAAATGCCCTACACCGGCATCGATCATTTCATCGCCCGCATGCGCTTTGGCGCAGCGTACCCGTATATCCGTCAGGGCTCGCGTGTGTGCGATTTGGGCTGCGGCTTGGAAGCTGCATTTCTGGAATACGCCTCGGACCGCATTGCGACGGGCGTCGGCGTGGATGATCAAGTCGAAGATGGCGTGCGCGGCCGTTGGCAGCGCGTGAAAGGGGATTTACGCGACACGCTGCCGCTAGCAGACGGAACCTTTGATCACGTGGTAATGCTAGCCGTACTTGAGCATCTTACCGAGCCCGAACAAATTCTTCGGGAAACCTTCCGCATCCTCGTGCCGGGCGGCTCGCTCATCATGACCTGGCCCGCGTCTGCCGTCGACCCGATTCTCCGAGTGCTTCACGCCCTTCATTTGATCAGCGACGAAATGGAGAGTGATGAGCACCAAAAGCGCATTCCCGTCGCCGCCCTGGAACAAATGCTGCAGCGGATTGGCTTCGTAAAATTCTTCCATCGTACTTTTGAATTTGGACTGAACAATCTGATGGTCGCCGGTCGCGAATAAATCTCTGCCGCTCCGATTCGATCTACCAGTCGAACATCGTCCCGTCCAACTTTCTATTGACGGGCAAATAAGCGCGCTCATAGGGGAAAGTGCTGGCGAGCTTTTCGTTGTAGTCGACGCCCAAACCCGGCGCATCCCCCGGGTGCAGAAATCCGGCGTTAAAGGAATAAGAATGCGGGAAAACCTCGTCGGTCTCCTTGGTATGCAGCATGTACTCCTGAATTCCAAAATTGTTGATGGAAATATCGAAATGCAGAGCGGCGGCCATAGAAACGGGCGAGAGATCCGTTGCCCCGTGACACCCCGTCAGCACATGATACATTTCCGCCAGGGATGCCACCTTCTTCAGCTGGGTTAGCCCGCCGGCGTGTAACGGCGCCATGCGAATGTAATCGATCAACTGCTCTGTAATGACCGTCTGCGCGTCCCAAATGGTATTAAACACTTCTCCGAGCGCCAGCGGAGTAGTGGTGTGTTGTCGAACGATCCGGAAGCCCTCCTGCAGTTCCGCGGTGACCGCATCCTCCAGCCAGAACAGGTGATAAGGCTCAAGGCTCTTGCCGAGCCGCGCCGCTTCGATGGGAGTAAGCCGGTGGTGCGCGTCGTGCAGCAGATGTACGTCATCGCCAAACTTCAGGCGCAAGGCCTCAAACAGCTTTGGAACATGCAGCAGGTATTTTTCCGTGGACCAAATATTTTCCGGGGGAAGTCCTTTTTCTGCGGGCTCGTAGTAGAACTTGCCTTTTGCGACGCCATACGTGGAGGGAATTCCGGGGACTCCCGACTGCGCGCGAACCGCGCGATAGCCAAGGGCAATGTACTTGCCGACTTCGTCGACAGTTTCCTCTATATCCTTCCCATTGGCGTGCCCGTAGACCATCACGCCGCTCCGGCTTTTCCCCCCAAGCAAGTTGTAAACGGGTGTGTTGAGAGCCTTGCCCTTGATGTCCCACAACGCAAAGTCGATAGCACCGATCGCGGCCATCGTGACCGGACCGCGGCGCCAGTAACCCCCGCGGTAAAAATATTGCCAGATATCTTCTGACTGAAACGGATCGCGCCCGATCAGGCAGGGAATCAGATGGTCCGAAAGATAGGAGGCTACGGCCAGTTCGCGCCCATTCAGCGTCGCGTCACCGAGACCATAAATACCCTGGTCTGTGTAAATTTTGAGAGTGACAAAATTTCTGCCCGGCGAGGTGATTAAGACTTTCGCATCCGTTATTTTCACTGCTCCTCCAAGAATGGCCGTCGTTTTCGTGAGCGTAGATTTTGCTGCGACTCGCGGCGCTTGCCAACAACGAGCTTCGGTAATTTCAAATTCGCCGCACGAGTCCGCGCTCGGTAGCCGCCGTGTTGCGCACAAGCACCAGGACGAGAATCATGCCGACAAAAGGAATCAGCCCGGCAATGACCATCAGCGGGTCAAACAAGTGCGTCCCCGTCGCAATCCGCGCATCGGATAGATGCCCCGCCAGTTCGAAAACGATGATTGTCCCAATCGCCGCTCCCGTGCCGCTCATTCCACTGACGGTCGCAACGGAATCATTCCTGTAAAGGTCAGAAGGTAGCACGTTGGCGATAGTCGTGAAACATGCATAAGAAAATGTAGCAAGACCGAAGAGAAGCGTTAGCAAATAGAGATTCACAGTGAAAATCGTAGGAATGAGCAGCGCGACCCCAATTCCGCCGAAAATCACCAGCGCTTTACGCGCTCTTCCCACCGGCCACCCGCGCTTGATCAAGAGTCCTGAAAGCCACCCGCTGAAGAAATTGCCCAAATCGGCGGCAATGAACGGAATCCAAACGGCAATCAGGCCGCTCTTCAGCGAGATCCCTTTGGCAACAAGATAGATGGGAAACCAATCGGTGATGAAAAACCAGACCGGGTCCGTGAAACTGCGGGCGATGATGGTTCCCCAAGTCTGCGGCAGTTTGAGCAGATCGTGCCATCGCGCGCGGCCATTCGCAGAAGGTTCGTCCTGCGAGTGGTCGGTAAAAATCATCTCCCGTTCGGCACTGCCGATGCGTGGATGATCTTGTGGCCGATAGTAGAGCCATCGCCAGGCAATCAGCCAGAAAAATCCAAGTAATCCCGGAACAACAAAGGCCGCTCTCGCGCCCCAGCGAAAATATAGCCACAGGACGATGAATGGTGCTACTGCACCACCAAGCGAAGAGCCGCTGTCGAACAGCGCAGTGGCCAAACCTCGTTCGTGTTTGGGAAACCACTCGGAAACAGCTTTGGTTGCGCCAGGCCAATTCCCGGATTCGCCCAGTCCCAGAAAAAAGCGAAATCCCATGAATGAGTAAAGACCTCTCGCCAGCGGAGTGAGCACCGAAACAATCGAATACCAAAGAACGGTAATGGTGAGGCCCCGCTTGGTGCCGATGCGATCCATCAACCGGCCGCTTAGTGTTTGTCCGATGGCATACGCCACGCGGAAGGCAACCACAAGGTTGGCGTAGTCCGTGTTGGTCCAGTGGTAGTCCTGCTTGAGATACGGTGCAAGCAGAGAAAGAGTTTGCCGATCGATGTAGTTGATGACCGTCGAAGCAAAAAGTATCGCCCCAATCCACCATCGCAGAGCGGGAATCGCGCGCCTGCTCCTGTTGTTGTCGCCCGATGATTGAAATTGTGCGGTAGTCCTCATTAAGTAGCGGCTTCAATTGCTGAAGCAGCACCCATCCATCACGCGGACACCACGGGGGCTACGAGTGTTGCGAGTGCCGAAGGAGCAAGCAGCGCGGCGGATTGCCTGTCCAGGTAAATCGTCGCATGGGGATGAGTGCGCAGGATGGACGCGGGTGCAATCGGGCTGATGGGGCCTTCGACGCAGGCTTTTACTGCCGCTGCTTTGCGGGCATCGGGAACCACAATGATAATTTCTTTTGCGCAAAGGATCTGCCGCACCGACATAGAGATCGCTCTCGAGGGAACTGCCGCGAGATTCGCAAACCAGCCTTCGCCAACTTGCTGCTGGCGGCAAGGTTCATCCAGCTCGACGATTAAATAAGGTTCGTCTGTTTCGAAATTAGCTGGAGGATCGTTGAAAGCGAGATGCCCGTTTTCGCCAATCCCAACAAACGCAACATCGATTGGAGCGCTTCGAAGAGCCTCGCTTGCGCGGCGAATGACTCCCACGGGATCGTCTTCGCCATTCATCAAATGATGGCGCGTAATCCCGGTTTTGGAAATCAATCGCTCCTGCAGATACTTGCAGAAGCTGGCTGGATGCGTCATAGGCAGCCCGATATATTCGTCGAGGTGAAATAGTTCCACTTTGGGCCAGTCGATCCCGGGCGAACTGGTCAGCGCCTCTAGAAATTCGAATTGAGAAGCACCCGTCGCAGCAACAATGCGCGCCATTCTCCGATCGCCGATAGCACTGCGCAAAATCGTGGCGGCTTGAGCCGCCGCGGCTTCCCCCAACGTCTGTTTGGTCTCAAATACGCGCAGCAGCAACGATGACACTCCTTCCTTGCGTTCGTTCTAGTTCCCAAGTAAAGCGAATCAGGAAGTCTACATCACGCCCAAGCACCTTGAAATTATAATTGGCGCAACTACGGAACGGCCGGTCCGCGAGCGAGCGCGACTTCTCCCATTTCCCAGGACCTATTTTTGATATAGTCCCACGCACGATGTCTCTCGATTCTTCGACCGGACCCGATTCTCCTGCCGTCCCGCTTACAGTAAATCAGATTCGAGGTTTCTGGGCCGCATGGGGCGGATGGACACTCGACGGCATGGATTCTTTTATCTACGCATTAGTCCTCCTGCCATCGCTTCGCGATCTTCTTCCGCGCTCGGGCATTGCGGCGAGCAAAGGCAACATCGGTTTCTACGGTGGCTTGCTCTTCGCACTCTTCCTGTTCGGATGGGGCCTCGCTTTTCTGTGGGGACCAGTGGGCGATAAGTTTGGCCGCGTTCGGACGTTGATGATTACTATTGTGTGGTACTCGGTGTTCACTTTTCTTAGCGCGCTGGTGACTGGCGTTTGGCAATTGGCCGTGCTCAGGCTCTTCGCCGGTATCGGAATCGGCGGCGAATGGGCCATGGGCGGTACGTTTGTTGCGGAAGAGTGGCCGGAGAATCGCCGCCGCGCCGGCGCGGGTTACATGCACACCGGCTACTACGTCGGCATTTTCCTCGCAGCGCTCGCCAACTATGCGATCGGCAGCCGTTATGGCTGGCGCTACATGTTTGCCGTCGGGGGATTGCCAGCATTACTCCTGGCTTGGGTCCGACATGGTGTCCACGAGCCTTCGCGGTGGTCAAAAAAAGTCGAGGTCGTCCGTTCATGGCAAATCCATCGCCCATTCGTGGCACTGTTTTCACCCGCGCTGCGCCGCCGCACAATCTTGAACTCCTTGCTCATGCTCGCTTCGATCAGCGGTTTGTGGGCAGGAACTGTTTATGTGCCTGCCGCGGTCACATCTCTGGCTGAGGCTGCGGGCCGTGTTGGGCCGCAAGCCGCGCAACTCGCTTCTCGCGCCACGATGCTCGTGGCGTTCTCGACCATCCTCGGCTGCCTCATGATGCCGTGGCTTGCCGAGCGAATCGGCCGCCGCGGCGCTCTCGGCTTTTTCTTTGCTCTGATGACGATCTTCATTGCCCTGACATTCGGCAAGGTTTTTTATCTTGGGCCAACCGCGCTCCCATGGTTTTTCGTCTGTCTGTTTTTTCTTGGCCTGGGCGGAGCCAATTTCGCTGTCTACACCCTCTGGCTCCCAGAACAATACCCGACAGAATGCCGCGCCAGCGCCTTCGCTTTTTCTACGTCTTTCGCGCGCTTTGGCGGAGCGGCGATCACATTTCTGGTTGGAGCAGGCGTTCAGCGATACGGCTCACTCGGCATCCCTGTCGCATTAACAGCGATCGGGTTCGCCGTCGGTCTCTTCTTGATTCCGTTTGGAACAGAAACACGTGGACAGCCTTTGCCGGCGTAGCGATAGTGTGATGATTTCTAATCGGAGAGGATAAACTCGTCGAACAATGATGATGGCACGAACGGCTAACCCAAAAGCAGGTGCACGTCACGCCGTTCTCGCCGGATTCCTCGGCTGGACGCTCGACGCCTTCGATTATTTCGTCATCACTTTCATGTTTGACGTCCTAGCCCAGCAATTTGGCGTTTCGAAGAAGCAGATTGTCTTTACCACGTTCGCAACGCTGGCGATGCGTCCGGTTGGCGCAGTGCTTTTCGGCCTTCTCTCCGACCGTTATGGTCGGCGCATTCCTCTCATGATGAATGTCATTTATTTTTCCATCGTGGAAGTGCTCTGCGGTTTTTCTCCCAACTACAAGTTCTTTTTGGTCATGCGCGCTTTATTCGGCATCGGCATGGGTGGAGAGTGGGGCGTAGGCGCTTCACTTGCCATGGAAGCTGCGCCGCCTCGATGGCGCGGGATCTTGAGCGGGATTCTCCAGAGCGGTTATCCCATCGGGAATCTACTGGCCGCTTTGGCGGCGCGTTTTATTTTGCCAACCTGGGGATGGCGGCCCATGTTCTGGCTTGGCGCTCTACCAGCGCTTCTGGCTCTTTACATTCGCTCGAAAGTTCCGGAGTCGGAGGCCTGGAAACAGCACCGTGTCGCAAGCGTGGGACAAGTCCTGCGCATCGTGGCTCAGGAGTGGAAGCGCTTCCTATACTTGGTTGTATTAATGACTTTCATGATGTTTCTTTCACACGGGACACAGGACTTGTATCCAGACTTTTTGCAGGTAGTTCATCACGCCTCAAGCTCGATCCGCGCCAACATCACCATCATCTACAACATCGGAGCGGTGGTCGGGGCAATTATTTTTGGCCATCTCTCTCAGTTGACCGGGCGACGCAAAGGCATGATCTCCGCACTCGGATTGTCGCTGATCATGATCCCCTTGTGGGCGTTCGGCGGAAATCTTACGATTCTTATGTGTGCCGCATTTTTGTTGCAGGCCGGAGTGCAGGGCGCCTGGGGCGTTATTCCCGTTCACCTAAACGAGATGTCCGCCGACTCAACCCGCGGATTGATGCCGGGTCTTACGTATCAATTAGGAGTTCTTTTCGCTTCGCCCACCAATTCGATACAGTTCGCCTTGATCAGCCGCGTCGGTTATCCATGGGCCATCGCTGGCTTCGAGATCGTCACCATCTTGACGCTGACTGTCCTGCTTTTGTCGGGCACGGAACGCCACAGCCGAAGTTTCGTTCGCGAAACTCCCGGTTTACCCTTTTCAGGAACGGACTAAACTGTTGCTCTTACGCCGGATGTTCTATCTTGGAGTGTGGGAGACCCGCTCCCGCTTTTGAGGGTTATGACGCGAGACGATTATTCAATTATCTGTGTGATCCAATGAAAGCCGCCGTACTTCACGAATTCAGGAAACCGCTCGTCCTGGAAGATGTTGCTCGGCCAGAACTTGCCCCCGACGAAGTCTTAATAAAGGTGGAAGCCTGCGGCGTCTGCCACTCCGATCTGCACGTCGCCGACGGAGACTGGCCTCAATTCTCGCGCATCACAAAAATTCCCCTGATTCTCGGCCACGAAGTCGCCGGCCGCGTTTCTGCGCTGGGTGACGCAGTTCACGGCTTGAACGTTGGCGACCACGTCGGTGTACCGTGGATTTACTGGACATGCGGAGAATGCGAGTCTTGTCGAGAAGGCAACGAGAATCTCTGCTCAAAGCAACAAATCACGGGCGTCAGCGTGGACGGCGGCTACGCGGAGTTCGTGAAGGCTCCCGGCAGCCACACTCAAAAGATCCCCTCGGGACTCTCCTCTATCGAAGCGGCCCCGCTCTTCTGCGCTGGAGTCACCGTCTACCGCGCCCTCAGCCAGGCAAAGATTTCGTCCGGCCTGCGCCTCGCGGTTTTCGGAGTCGGCGGCCTGGGCCAGGTAGCCGTTCAAATAGGAACCAATCTCGGAGCGCAAGTCACAGCTGTTGATGTGTCCGAAGAAAAGCTTGCCACGGCCACTGCTCTCGGCGCCTTCCGAACGCTGAACGCCGCAGCAACCAATGTTGTGAAGGAATTTCGTTCAATCGGCGGCGCTCATGTGGCCATCGTTACTTCCGCAGCCAAAGCCGCTTACGACACGGCCTTCAGCTGCCTGCGATCTCGCGGAACTCTCCTGGTTGTTGGCCTTCCTTCAGAGAACATCTGCTTCCCGCCAATCATGATGGCCGCGGGCGAAGTCCACATCCAGGCCTCCGCAGTGGGCACTCGCAAGGACTTGCGAGAAGTTCTAGCCATGGCAGCCGCAGGCAAACTCCGCTGCCAGGTAGCCGCCCGCCCACTTGCCCAAGTGAATGAAGTTCTGGAAGAATTGCGACAGGGGAAAATTGCAGGCCGCGTGGTCCTTACGCCCCAATAAGCTCATCGCGCGGGCTACTGTCGATTGCTGAAAAAGTTGTGCGAAAACCGAATTCGAGCTTGGCGTACGCCCGTGCTTCTAGTACTTTCCAATGCGCGAATCGGCAGCCGTGGGGTAACTCCGGCCGGCAAGAGCAGCATTTAACGAGCACAGGAAAGCGCGCTTCATTCGATGAACGTTCGGCAACTTTTCGACCTTACAGGACGCGTCGCAATTATCACCGGCGGTTCCATCGGCCTGGGCCGTCAAATGGCCGAAGGCCTCGCCGAAATGGGCGCCAATCTCGTCCTCTGCGCCCGCAAGAAAGAACGTTGCGAGCAAGCTGCCCAGGAATTGCAGGCCGCCGGCGTAAAAACCCTGGCCCTCGGTTGCGACGTGAAAGATCCAGCCAACGTCCAGGAAGTTGTCGAAGCCACTCTTTCGCACTTCGGCCGCATCGATATTCTCATCAACAATGCGGGCACATCCTGGGGCGCTCCCGTGGAAGAAATGCGCCTGGAGCACTGGAACAAGGTGATTGAAACGAATCTGACGGGGACATTTCTATTTTCCCAGGTCGCCGGGAAGCACATGGCCGCCCAGCGCCGCGGAAAAATCATCAACATCGCCTCCGTCGCGGGCTTTCACGGCGCTCCCCCGGAATTCCAAGCCATCGGCTACCACGCCAGCAAAGGCGGCGTCATCGCCTTCACAAAAGATCTCGCCTGCAAATGGGGCATCCACAACATCCAGGTAAACAGCATTGCGCCGGGGTGGTTTCCCACAAACATGTCCCAGGTTGTGATCGAACGAAACAAAGAAGCTTTCATACAAAAAATCCCTCTTCGCCGTTTCGGCAATGACCACGACCTAAAGGGCGCAGCAGTCTTCCTTTCTTCGGCCGCCTCGGACTATGTCACCGGCCACGTTCTCGTTGTAGATGGAGGGCAAACCGCCTGACTGGCTCCGCAAACCTCATGAATATTCCACTCACGCCTCTACGCTGTCTCCGATATGCGCAACAGCAATATCCCCAAAGAACTGCCGTCGTTTGCGGCGACCTTCGCTTCACCTACGCGCAATTTGCCGATCGCGCCGCTCGTTTGGCTGGCGCCTTGCGCGCCGCCGGTGTAAAGCCCGGCGACCGCGTCGCGTTCCTCAGCATGAACTGTCATCGCTTGCTCGAGGCTTACTACGGAGTGCTCGATGCCGGCGCGATCCTCCTCCCACTCAACATTCGCCTCGCCCCCCACGAGCTCGCTTTCATCTTGAACGACGCCGGAGCGAAAGTGCTCTTTCTCGAGAAGGATTTTCTCGGCGCGGTGGATTCTTTTCGCCACACTGTTCCAACCGTGGAAGCTTTTTATATGCTGGACTCCACTGCATCTGCAGATTGGCTCGCACCGAAAAGCTACGATGAGTTGGTAGCCCACGCTTCCCACTACCAAACCGACATCATGGATGTGGACGAAAACGCCGTGGCAGAACTCTTTTACACGAGCGGCACCAGCGCCACGCCCAAAGGCGTGATGCTCACGCATCGAAATATTTATATGCATGCTTTGTATGCATGCCTCACCGATGACCCCACCGCCGAAGCCGTCCAACTGCACACCATTCCGCTCTTTCACGCCAATGGTTGGGGCACCCCGCATGCTCTGGCCTTGACTGGCGGAAAACATGTGATGTTGCAGCGCTTCGAAACCAAGCGAATCTTCCAGTTGATCCAGCAGGAACGCGTGCGAAACATGTGTCTCGTCCCCGCTATGGCGACGGCCTTGGTCAACTGTCCAGAGCGCCCAAAGCATGACCTCAGCAGCCTGCGCATCATCAATATTGGCGGTGCTGCTTCTTCGCCAACCCTCGTGCGAGAGGTCGAAGAGAAGCTTGGCGCTTCTTGCCGCTCCGGTTACGGACTCACAGAGACCTCTCCAACGCTTTCGGTTTCCAGAATGAAGCCGGGTCTTAACTGGGAGGGGGAGCAAAAATTCGCAGGCCAGGCGATGACCGGTTTCGCGATGGCTGGTGTCGAGCTTCGCGTCGTCGATTCGAACGATAACGACGTCCTGCACGACGGCGTCAGCATCGGCGAAATCGTCGCCCGCAGCGACGTCGTGATGGAAGGCTACTGGGGCCAGCCGCAAGCTACCGCAGAAGCCATGCGCGGCGGCTGGTTTCACACCGGCGACATGGCCACCATCAACGAAGACGGCTACCTTCTAGTCGTCGACCGCAAGAAAGAAATCATCGTCAGTGGCGGCGAAAATATTTCCTCGCTCGAAGTGGAAAAGGCCCTGCTCGCGCATCCAGGCGTCTACGAAGTCGCCGTAGTCGCCGTCCCCGACGAAAAGTGGGGCGAAGTCCCAAAAGCCCTGGTCGTCCTAAAGCCCGGCGCGCAACTCACAGAAGCCGAACTGATCGAATTTTGCCGGGCTCGCATCTCGCACTACAAATGTCCCCGCTCTGTCGAATTTTTTGCCAGCTTGCCAAAAACCGGCACGGGCAAGATTTTGAAAAGGGAATTGCGCAAAAAATACTGGGGTGGTCAGGACACTATTCGCCCTGAATTTGCGACGCGCAAATCGGGTTCCAGCTAGAAGTATGAAAATTAAAACCACGTGATTCCGTCGAGCATAAATTCTTCAAGCGCCAGATGAAATAAATTCACGGGAAAAGAGTAAGTATCATGAGCGACCTGGTTCAACTAACAAAAGACAACGAAATCGCGATTGTCACCATCAACAATCCTCCCGTCAACGCCCTAAGTCCCGGCGTACCGGAAGGCATCGCCGCGGCTATCGATCAAATCGCCCGGGATGAGTCCGTCAAAGCCGCCGTGCTAATTGGCGGCGGCAAAACCTTTGTGGCTGGCGCTGATATCAAGGAATTCGGCAAGATTACTTCCGGCAAATCAGGCGGCTTCGAACTCCCCTCTCTTCTGCTGAAAATCGAAGATTCGCGCAAGCCCGTCGTCATGGCCATTCACGGCACCGCTTTCGGCGGCGGCCTCGAACTTGCCATGTCCGGCCACTATCGCGTCGCCGCAACCAGCGCCCAGGTCGGGCAGCCCGAAGTAAAACTCGGCATCATTCCCGGCGCAGCCGGTACCCAACGCCTCCCGCGCCTTGCCGGCGCAGCCAAGGCCGTCGAAATGTGCGCCGAAGGCAATCCAATCAAAGCCCCGGACGCCCTGAACTTCGGCATCGTGGATCGCCTTATCGACGGCGACTTGCTCGCCGGGGCAGTCGGCTTCGCGCGCGAAATTGCAAACGCTCCCGCGCACAAAACGCGCGAGCGGAACGGAAAACTTGGCACCGCCGAACAAAACGCCCCGATCTTCGCCGCCGCTCGCGAAAACGCCCGCAAAAAGCAGCGCGGCATGATGGCTCCGCTCGCCGCGATTGACGCAGTCGAAGCCGCAACCAAGCTTCCATTCGAAGAAGGCTGCAAACTCGAACGCAAACTCTTCACCGACTGCCTCTTCTCCGATCAATCCAAAGCCCTAATCCACGTTTTCTTCGGCGAACGCGAAGTAGCCAAAATCCCGGACGTCCCCAAGGAAACTCCGATAATTCCTCTCAGCACAGCCGCAGTGGTCGGCGCCGGAACAATGGGCGGCGGTATCGCCATGGTCCTCGCAAACGCCGGCATTCCCGTTCTCCTGAAAGAAGCCGACCAACCCGCCCTCGATCGCGGCCTCGCCAACATCCAAAAAAATTACGCCACCTCCGTGAAGCGCGGCCGCTTCACCCAGCAATTTGTAGACGAACGCCTGAAGCTCATTCATCCCACCCTTTCCTATGAAGCCTTCGCAAACGCGGACCTCGTCATCGAAGCCGTCTTCGAAGGCATGGCGCTAAAAAAAGAAGTCTTCGCCGAACTCGACCGCGCCTGCAAATCGGGCGCCATCCTTGCCAGCAACACTTCCACACTGAACATTGATGAAATCGCCGCTTCCACATCACGTCCGCAATCCGTAATCGGCACGCACTTCTTCAGCCCTGCAAACGTAATGCGCCTCCTCGAAATCGTCCGCGGCAAAACCACCAGCAAAGAAGTCATCGCCACTGCGATGCAACTTTCCAAGAAAATCGGCAAAATCGGTGTGCTGGTGGGCAACTGCCGCGGCTTCGTAGGCAACCGCATGTTCCACCCCTACGTGCGCGAATCCGTTTTTCTCGTCGAAGAAGGCGCCAGTGTCGAAGCCGTCGACTCCGCGCTGTACGATTTCGGCATGGCCATGGGCCCGCTCGCTGTCGGCGATCTTGCCGGTCTCGATGTAGGCTGGCGCATCCGCAAGGAATATCGCCACCTTGAAAAACCGGGCATCCGTCAAGCCTTCGCCGGAGACAATCTCTGCGAAATGGGCCGCTACGGCCAAAAAACCGGCGCAGGCTGGTACAAATACGACGAAAATCGCCGCGCAAGCACCGATCCTGAAGTCGCGGACCTGGTCCGCAAATGGTCCGCCGAAGCAGGCATACCACAGCAACAAATTTCGAAAGAAGAAATTGTCGACCGCTGCATCTACGCGCTGGTCAACGAAGGCGCCCGCATCCTGGAAGAAGGCTTCGCCCTACGCGCGGTCGACATCGACATCATCTATCTCAACGGCTATGGCTTTCCCAGCTATCGCGGCGGCCCGATGTGGTACGCCGACACCGTGGGTTTGAAAAAAGTCTGCGACCGCATCGAAGAATTTCACAAACAACACGGCGAACTGTGGGAACCAGCCCCGCTCCTGAAGCGTTTAGCAGCGGAAGGCAAGAAATTCTCAGATTTCAACAAGGAGCAAACCGCAGCCGCCTAGCTCCCTTTGGAGTGCGGCAGCGCTGCTGCCGCTTTTCTTCGCGGTGCAAGCTCTCTCTATTCTGTAATGGTCGGCGGGTTCTTTCCCGCGAATTTCGCAGCGGACTCGGGTGACTCATGGGGCGAGTTCTTCTGGTTAGGCACGCACAAGCATCTTTTCTAGAGCCCGATTACGACAAGCTCTCCCCGACCGGCGAAGTCCAAGCCCGCGTCCTGGGAGAATACTGGGTTCGTCACAAAATCGTTTTCAATCGCGTCTGCACTGGCCCGCGCGTTCGCCACCGCGACACGGAAAAAGCCGTCCGCGAAACCTACGCGCAGAACGGTCTGGATTTTCCGCAACCGCTCGTCTTCGAAGAATTCGACGAATTCCAGGGCGACGCAGTCCTGGAGAAAAGTCTCCCGCATCTCACGAAAATCAACCCGCACGTCCGCGATCTCCAAGCCGCCGTGCGAAACGCCAACAGCCCGCCCCAGCGCCGCAGAAATTTCCAACGGCTCTTCGAAACGGTAGTCACTATGTGGGTCAACGGGGAACTGAGTGTCCCAGGCGTCGAATCCTGGGAAGCGTTCATCGCCCGCGTCAATCGCGGCCTCGATCAATTTCTCTTCGGCGCCGGCAAAAACGAAAACAACGTAATTTTCACTTCCGGCGGGCCTGTAGCCGCCTCCGTGCAGCGCGCCCTGCGCCTATCGTCGCAAGACACCCTTAAAGTAGCCTGGATGCCGCGCAACTGTTCCTACAGCGAATTCTTATTCTCCGGCGATCGCTTCACGCTCAGCACATTCAATTCGTTCCAGCATTTGGACGATCCGTCGTTGCTGACGTATAGATAGGGAAGGTACGGCTAGAGAAGAGGTCACTGAACTTAAAATGGCTGCCTCTCAAGATCAAACGATCACTGTCCGGCCTGGCGAAGAGCTGGACCTCGCGAAATTAGATCCCTTCCTCCGTTCTCATTTTCCGAACGAACCCGGTCCGCTCTCCGTCCGCCAATACCCAAGCGGCCATTCCAACCTCACCTATGCCATTCAACTCGGACCACGCGAAATGGTTCTCCGTCGCCCACCTTTTGGCAGCAAGGTCAAAACCGCCCACGACATGAGCCGCGAGTTTCGCGTTCTCTCCAAACTGCACGCGCACCATTCCCCGGCGCCCCACGTCCTTCTTTTTTGCGATGACCCCTCCATTCTGGGCGCGCCGTTCTATTTAATGGAGCCCATCCACGGCGTAATTCTTCGCAAGGACGTTCCTCCGCACCTGAATTTTTCCGCCGAGGCCGCCACTCGCCTGAGCGAGTCTTTCATCGACAATCTCGCCCAACTTCACAGCCTCGATTACAACGCCATCGGCCTCTCCGATCTCGGCAAGCCGCAAGGCTACCTGGAGCGTCAGGTCCGTGGCTGGATCGAGCGCTACTACGGCTCCAAAACTCACGATCTTCAGGAAGTGGAATCCATATCCAACTGGCTTCAGCAAAACATGCCGCCCGAGCAAACCCCGTCGCTGGTCCACAACGACTACAAGTACGACAACGTAGTCCTCGACCCAAACAACCTAACAAAAATTATCGGCGTCCTCGACTGGGAGATGTGCACCATCGGCGATCCGCTAACCGATCTGGGTACCGCCTTGGCCTATTGGGTTGATGCAGGCGATCCGCCGGAAATGTTAGAAACGCGTTGGGGACCCACAAACTATCCCGGCAGCCTCACCCGCGCTGAGCTAGTCAAGCTCTACGCCCAAAAATCCAACCGCGACGTCTCCCACATGCCCTTTTACCTAGCCTTCGCCCGTTTCAAAATCGCGGTAATCGTCCAGCAAATCTATTTTCGTTATCATCAAGGATTAACGAAGGACGAACGTTTCGCAACAATGCCCCATCTAATCGAACTCTTACTCCGCGCCTCACGGCGCGCAGCCGAAACCGGAGCAATTTAAGCGCCTTGTAGGGGCACGGCACTGCGGTGCCCGTCTGAAATGTGCGTGCGGCGGCGTCGCTGCCGCTTTTCTTCGCGTTCGTAAGACTCTATCCTCGGAGATGACCTTCAGCGGAATACCGCACAATCGATTCCGCAACGCAGCAAGGCTTCTCGCCGCCTTCCGCTTCAACGGTCACGGAAAAAGCAGCCTCAAGCGCCTCAGGCATTTCTTTCAGGCTGAGCAACGCCACACGCCCTCGTATCCTCGAACCAGCCCGCACAGGAGAAGGGAATCGCACACGGTTCAACCCGTAGTTAATGGCCATCCCGACTCCACTACGAATCTGAATCACATCCGTCATGAATCGGCTAACCAACGAAAGCGTCAAAAAACCATGTGCAATCGTTGTCTTGTAGGGTGACTCTTTCTCCGCCCGCTCGCGATCAACATGGATCCACTGCCGATCCTCAGTAGCTTCCGCAAATTGCAAAATTCGCTCCCGCGTAATCGTCAGCCATTCACTCACACCAATTTCCTTCCCCAAAAACTCCTTCAAATCCGCTGGCGTCTCAAAAATGACACTCACAATCGCCCCCGTAATGTGTAGGGGCACGATACATCGTGCCCGCCGTAAACGCCCAGTCGCATCGTTCTACTCAGCCGCGCCGCTGGAGGATTTGTGCTTTTGGGGCCTCTGCGGATTTCGTAAGTGTTGCATCTAAAGGGTTTAGGATTTTCGTAAGTGCTTTATAATCAGCACTTAGAGGCTGTCTATGTAAGTGTTGATTATAAAGGAGTTAAGCTCACATACCGGCCTTCCCCCACTTCCGCAACTCTCCCCTGGCAATCGACTCCACATGCACCTCATCCGGCCCGTCCGCCAACCGCAAAGTCCGCACATTGGCCCAAGCGCTCGCCAGAAACGTGTCCTCAGAAACTCCCGCCCCACCATGCGCCTGAATCGCCCGGTCCAAAACACGCAATGTCATATTCGGCGCCACCACTTTGATCATTGCAATCTCCGCCCGCGCCTCCTTGTTCCCGACGGCATCCATCATGTAAGCGGCCTTTAGCGTCAACAGCCGCGCCTGCTCAATCTCCATCCGCGAAGCCGCAATGTCCGCGCGAATCGTCCCTTGCTCCGCGATCGACTTTCCAAACGCCACCCGCGCCTGCACCCGCTTGCACATCGCCTCCAGCGCCCGCTCGGCCACTCCAATGCATCGCATGCAATGATGAATCCGCCCCGGCCCTAACCGTCCCTGAGCAATCTCAAATCCCCGTCCTTCGCCAAGCAACATGTTCGAAGCTGGTACGCGCACATTCTCAAAAGCAATCTCCGCGTGCCCATGCGGCGCATGGTCATACCCAAACACCGAAAGCAGCCGCACAATCTTTACGCCGGGCGTATCCATCGGCACCAGGATCATGGACTGCTGCTTATGCGTGGCGGCTGCCGGATCCGTCTTTCCCATGAAGATCGCAATCTTGCATCGCGGATCGCCCGCTCCCGACGACCACCACTTCCGCCCATTGATAACGTATTCATCCCCATCGCGCACGATGCTAGACCGAATATTCGTCGCGTCTGAAGAAGCCACATCCGGCTCCGTCATCGCAAAACACGAACGAATTTCTCCTGCCAGTAACGGTTTCAGCCATCGCTCTTTCTGTTCGGGCGTCCCGTAACGCGCCAAAACCTCCATATTCCCAGTATCTGGCGCTGAGCAATTGAACGCCTCGGCAGCCATCACGCTGCGCCCCATAATTTCGCAAAGCGGCGCGTACTCCAGATTCGTCAACCCTGCCCCGCTCTCATCATTCGGCAAAAAAAGATTCCACAGCCCCGCGGCGCGCGCTTTGGCTTTCAACTCCTCGATAATCCGAGTCGGTTTCCAGCGCTCGTCCTCAATCTCCGCGTGGAATCGCTGCTCGTTCGGGTAAACGTACCCGTCCATGAAAGTCCGTAACCGCCCTTGCAACTCTTTCGTCTTCTCGTTGAATTCGAAGTTCACGTAATATCCTCTGGTGACACACGGATGGCCGCGATTATATACGACATCCGCAACACGTCACGGCCGCCGTTGCAACCCTCCAAGCGAGGGGAGGTTCGATCATCATGAAATGTTCAGCAAAACTCTTGTTCGCCGTTGTTCTAATCACTCTTGGCTTCACTAACCATACTGGCGCGCGTCCCTCCACCAATTGGGTCACTATTCCTCACGCAAAGCTCTGCGTGACGGAAGGCGCCCTCGGCGAGTCCGCTGGAAATCGCCTCACCGTCGACGTCCCCAAAATGCGCGCGTTCGTCACCACCGCGACCACGCAAGAAGTCGAGGCTCGCTTCACCTATCTTGGCCAGACCGCGGAAGCATCGAAACTCGGTTCAGGCGAAATGCGCATTCAGTTCGGCCTAAAGCTTCACGCGCAGGACCCATGCAATCTCGTCTACGCTATGTGGCGCATCGAACCCGAATCCAAGCTCGTCGTCTCCATCAAAAGCAATCCCGGCCAGCACACTAGCGCCGAATGCACCAACCACGGCTACCGCAACATCAAGCCGGCTCACAGCTCGCCAGTCCCTGTCCTGCGTCCCGGCAGCGCCCACACTCTTCGCGCCGAAATGAACGGCGACGAGTTGCATGTCTATGCCGACAACAATCTGGTTTGGGAAGGAAGCCTGGGCCCTGAAGCTCAAAACCTCAACGGGCCGGTAGGCATGCGCTCAGACAACGCTCATCTGGAACTTGAATTTCTCGCCGGCCAGTCGACAGGCGCCCATCCCAACTACCAACTAGCCTGCAGACCCAGCCCCGGCGAAAGCGAGTAGTGCCAAACGCAGCGCCGCTTTGCCCCGTAGGGGCATCCTTGGCGGCGTTTTTTCCGTCGCAAACACGACACTTCTCTCCATCCCATCGTCTCCCGCATAATAGTCAGTGGGCACTATGGAGTGCGGCAGCATTGCTGCCGCTTTTCTTAGCAGGCGCGCGACTCAATATATATTCCGCAATGCGGCGCCAGAATCCGTAACCGAAAGGTCTCCGCTTGAGCGAGTCACAGCCGACACCGCAACCGACACCCCCATCCGAGCCGCTCATCCGCAACGTCTCCGACACCGCGCGCTGGGTCGCCGTCTACCGCGCCCGCGAAACAGAACGCCCCGACGCCCATTTCCGTGATCCCTTTGCCCGCCGCCTGGCCGGCGAACGCGGCGAACAAATCGCCCGGTCCATGCCACTTGGCCGCAACAACGACTGGAGCATGATCACGCGCACCTGTCTCGGCGACGATCTAATCAACGACCAGGTCAAGCAAGGCGTGGACACCATCATCAACCTAGCCGCTGGCCTCGACGCCCGTCCCTACCGCATGCAACTCCCGCCTTCGCTGAATTGGATTGAAGTAGATTTACCGGAAATCCTGACCTACAAAGAAGAAATTCTTCGCGACGATAAGCCCGTCTGCAATCTCGAACGCATCCGCCTCGATCTCTCCAACGCCGCTGCCCGCCGCGACCTTTTTGCTCAGCTCGGTAGCAGTTCCACAAAGGCCCTAATCATCACCGAAGGTCTTCTAATCTATCTAAACGCCGATGATGTCGCAGGTCTGGCAAAAGACCTGGCCGCCCCTGACAGCTTTCAGTCCTGGATTCTCGATATCGCCTCACCCGGCCTTATCCGCATGCTCGCCAAAAGAATGTCCAGTCGAGGGCTAATGCAATCGGCTCCCTTCAAATTTGCTCCTCCAGAAGGCCCAAACTTTTTTGTTCCCTATGGCTGGAAACCCGTCGAGGTCCGCTCGCTCCTCCAAAACGCAGCCCGCCTGAAGCGCCTCTCGCTCATCATGCGCCTCTTCGCGCTTCTCCCCGAAACAGAAAAATCCCGCCGCGACCGTCCATGGTCCGGCGTCTGCCTCCTCAAGAAGGCGTAGCCCTTAGTAGGGTAGCGCCGCTTTACCCCGGAGGGGCATCACTGGCGGCATTCTTTCTTTTCGTCGCAACTAGGACGCTGGCGCAAAAAAGGCCGCAGCCTATTAACTAGGTGCGGTACAACAATCCGAGGAGATACTCAGCGAAGCTCAGTGATGTTCAGAAGAGACCGTCGCGGTCTTCCCACCGGGAAAAATACTCTTCACAATCACATAAAGGACAGGAATAAACAGAAGGTTCAACGTAGTCGCGGCAATCATCCCGCCAAACACGGTAGTCCCCACCGAAATCCGCCCAGCCCTACCAGCTCCTTGAGCCAACACCAGTGGCACCACGCCCAAAATAAACGCCAGCGAAGTCATCAAGATAGGCCGCAAACGAATCCTCGCCGCCTCAATCGCCGCTTCCACAATCGTCATTCCCTGCGCCCGCAACTGCTCCGCAAACTCCACAATCAGGATGGCGTTCTTACTTGCGAGTCCGATCAACATGACCAGCCCAATCTGGCAATAAACATCATTCTGCAGCCCGCGCAGTGCCTGCGCTCCAATCGCACCCAAAATCGCGATCGGCACTGCCATCAGCACAATAAACGGCAGCACAAAACTCTCATACTGCGCCGCCAGCGTCAGGTACACCACAATCAACCCCAACCCAAACAAAATCAGCGCCTTCCCTCCGCTCTGAATCTCCTCCAGCGAAAGCCCGCTCCATTCGAATGTCATCCCCTGCGGCAAAGCTTTCTTCGACAACTCCTCCATCGCCGCAATCCCTTCGCCCGAACTCCGTCCCTGCGCCGCCGACCCATCAATCTCTGCCGACCGAAACAAATTGTAGTGGCTGATCACCTGCGCGCTAGCCGTAGGCGCCACAGTCACCAGATTGTCCAAGGGAATCATCCGCCCCGTATCCGACCGCAAGTAATACTGCCGAATATCCTTCGCCGACGACCGAGCCGAGCTCTCCGCTTGCACATACACGCGATAGGACCGGTTATTAAAATCAAAATCATTCACGTACACCGATCCCATATAAACCTGCAAAGCATCTGTCACCTGATTCAACGGCACCTGCAAGCTCTTCGCCTTCTCGCGGTCGATCTTCACGAGATACTGCGGGTCATTCGCCGTAAAACTGCTAAACAGCCCTACCAATCCCTTGCTCGCATTCCCCTGAGCTACCAAATTATTCGCCGTATCGGCAATTGTCTGGAGCGAATTCCTCCCCAAATCTTCCAACTCATACTGAAATCCGCCAAACTGCCCCAAACCCTGCACTGCCGGCGGATTAAACGGAATCACCAGGGCCCCCGGAATCCCAAAAAGCGGCCTGCGCAGTCTCCCAATCACCGCCATTGCCGAATGCTCTTCACCTTTTCTCTCAGCAAACGGTTTCATGTTCACGAACACCACTGCCCGGTTCGGCGCGCTGCCAAACTGGCTGAATCCCGGAAGCGCGAAAGCTCCGGCAAACTCCGGAACGTTCAAAACCAGCTGCTCGACTTTCGCGCAAATTCCTTCCGTGTATTGCAGCGAGGCACCCTGCGGCGCTTGTATCGCGATGATAACGTAACCCTGATCGTCTTCCGGAATGAAGGCCTGCGGAACCTTGTTATAAACCCAGTACGTCAATCCCAGCGCCGCAAAGAAAACGACAATCGCCGCCAGCCGCCACCCGATCGCAAAGCGCACCGCATTCCGGTACAAATTCGTTCCGCTCGTCACGAACCGGTTGAACTGGTGAAAGAACCATCCCTCCGCGCGCTCGCGATGCCGCCCCAGCAAAATCGCCGAAAGCGCCGGCGTCAGCGTCAGCGCATTAAATGCCGATATCGCCACTGAAAATGCGATCGTCAAAGCAAACTGTCTGAACAAAATTCCAGTAGTTCCCGGAAACAACGCGACAGGCACAAACACCGCCACGAGCACCAGAGAAGTAGCAATCACCGCCCCAGCCACTTCCTTCATCGCCACCGACGCCGCATTATGCGGCTCTGTAAGTCCTTCCATGATGTGCCGCTCGACGTTTTCAATGACCACAATCGCGTCGTCCACGACCAGCCCAGTCGCCAAGGTGATCCCAAACAAAGTCAGCGTATTAATCGAAAATCCCAGCAGCTTGATAAAAACGAAAGTCCCAATCAGCGAAACAGGAATCGTCACCGCCGGAATCAGCGTGCTTCGCCAATCCTGCAAGAACAAATAAATCACCGCAATCACCAGCAGAATCGCTTCCGCCAGCGTGATCAGTACATCGCGAATCGATTCGCCGATCACCGTCGTCGAATCAAACGCCACCGCATACTTGATTCCAGGCGGAAACGTCTTCGCCAACCGCGCCAGTTCGGCCTTCGCGTCGCGATCCACGTCCAGCGCATTCGCCCCGGGAAGTTGCGTTACTCCGAAACCTATTCCTTCGTGCCCGTTGAATCGCACTTTGCTGTCATAACTCTCCGCGCCCAGTTCCGCTCTGCCGACATCCTTTAATCGAACCAGCGTCCCATCCGTCCCGGTCTTCAAGATAATATTTTCAAATTCCGCCGGACTCGTCAGCCGTCCCACGGCTCTCACGCTGATCTGGAATGCCTGCTCTCCCGCGTTCGGTGGCTGCCCAAGCTGTCCCGCGGCCACCTGCACGTTCTGCTCGGTCAACGCGTTGATCACCGTCGTCGCGGTCAGCGCGCGCTGGGCCATCTTCGCCGGATCAAGCCACAGCCGCATCGCATACTTCCGCTCGCCAAAAATAAACGCGTCATTCACTCCCGGCACGCGCTTCAACGCGTCGCGCACGTAGACGTCAATGTAGTTGCTCAGAAAAAGGCTGTCGTACTCGTTGTGCTCCGTGTAAACGCCGGCGCCAAACACAAATCCGCTGGCCTGCTTGGTAATAATGACGCCCGTATTCTTCACTTCGTTGGGCAGTCTGCCCAGCGCCTGGCTCACGCGATTCTGAACGTCCACCGAAGCCAGGTCCACGTCGCGCGAAACGTCAAAGGTCACGGTAATCGTGCTCGTCCCGCTGTTGCTGCTCGTCGACGTGATGTACTTCATCCCCGGCACGCCGTTGATGGCCTGCTCCAGCGGAATTGTCACTGCCGATTCCACTGTCTGCGCGTTGGCACCGATATAAGCGCTGTTCACCAGCACCTGCGGCGGCGCCAAGTCCGGAAACTGCGCGATGGGCAATGTAGGAATGGAAATCGCGCCTGCGAGAATAATCATCAGCGCGCAAACCGTCGCAAACACCGGCCGCCGTATAAAAAAATCAACAAACAAAGCCGGTGTCCGCCTTATCTTGGATGTAAAGCAAATCGCGCATGAAGTCCGAGACTATGTGGAGTGCGGCAGCCCAGCCGCCGCTTTTCTTCGCCACCACTCTAAATTCCGCCGCGTTCATCAACGCGCTGCGGCATTCTTGCCGTCGCCTTGCTTGGCGTCTTTCTGAATCATCTCCGCGACCGGCGCCCCATCCAGGAGAAATTGCGTTCCAGAAACAATAATGTGGTCGCCCGCCTTCAACCCATCTACCACCGAGTAGTCATCTCCCACTGTGTCGCCCAACTTCAAAAGCTTCTGCCGCGCCACCGTCCCGTTGCCCTCTTTCGCGGCCACAAACACAAACGCCTGCCCGTTAATCCGGCTAATCGCAAGCACCGGAACCACCGGCCCATCATGCGATCCCCACGTCACCTGTGCCCGCACCTGCTGCGCAATCCGCAATTTGTCTTTCGGGTTTTCCACCGCCGCCTTCGCCAGAACCGTCTGCGTATCCGTTTCGACTTGCGGCGAAACAAAGGTAATCCGCGTGTCCGACACCGAATTCCCATTCTCATCCAGCAACCGCACCGGCAACCCCAGCTTCAAATCCTTTGCCCGGTCAGCAGGCACGTAAATGTAAGCCTCCAGCGCACCGGGCAAATTAATCGTCGTCAAAAGGGTAGAAACTGTCACGCGGTCTCCGACATGCACAGGTATGTCTCCGACAATCCCATCGGCAACCGCGCTCACTTTGTAATAGTGCAATTCCACTTTCTGCTGCTCCACCTGCTGCTCCAGCGCCTTCACCTGCGCTTCCGCCGCGTCATACATCGACTGCGCGTTGTCAAACTCCTGCTTGCTGATCACGCCCGCCGCAAACAATTTCTGCGCTCGCTCCAAGGAAACCTTTGCCAGCCGCAGGTTGGCCTCCTGCGCCGCAAGTGTAGCCTGCTGGCTGCTCAGCGTAGCCTCCTGCTTCAAAGGATCAATCTGCAGCAGAGGCGTCCCCGCATTCACCTCATCGCCCGATTTCACAAATATCTTGGTAACCTGACCTTCCACCTGCGGATTGATCACCGCCGACTGGCGCGACTTCAACACCGATAAATACTCGGTCGTCTCCGGTATCCGCACTGACTGCGCCACCACAACCTGCACCGGCATAGCCATCGGCCCGCCAGCCCCAGGCCCACCCGCAGCCGTCTTCTGCCCGCATCCGACACCACAAAACGCAGCAAACCCCGCCGCAAGAATCAAAGCAGTCCGCTGCCTAGACACGTTAATCTTATTGGAACCTGACATGAAAAGGTTTATCCCCGCCTACGTAACCAGTCGATTTTACGACACCCAAGCGCCCCCACCAAGGCACAAAACAACCGTTCCCAGTTAGACGCTAAAACTCCAGTCTGGTTATATTTTCAGGAAAATTGTAGTTTGGCGCCCTACGCCGCAGTGTCAGGATGCCGCTGACCGTGGCAATCGGCTCGCTTGTGCCCGTTCCCCTTGCGGCGCCGGGAGCCTAGTTTCCAGATAGGCGGATAGCAATCCCCAAACGTACAACGCGAGAAGGACCACAAGGCAGACTGTGCCTAGCCGGACGTAGCGATCCACCAATTGCAGAACGGACCACCCATACATTTCGGTCAGCAGGCTGGGGTCAGAGAGGTTCACTCCCTCGATCTCCCCGAAAGGGAGGTTTTCCATAGGCCCGGACCACGTGCGAAAAACGTGCAGGAAGGCTAGCGCTCCGTAAACCAGCAATCCCCAGCGTAATCCCCAACTTCGATAAAGGGCACTTTCCCTCGGAGCATAAAACGTTGCCATCAGAATTGTGGCCAGTACCAATGCGCCGCCATCCCCGCCAAAAACGATCAGCGCTCCCGGATTAGGCAAGCTTAAGAAAATGAGTTGCACGATGAGCACCGCCCCTGCGATGCAAACCCATCCCCATCGCTCCATCCTCCAAGCCAGATATCCCCCAAAGAGGATGACGGACGTGAGAATGAGAACGACTGACCAGGACCGCTCGTCGCCGTGCATGGTGACCCAAAGCAAAGGCACTGCCCAGCGGCCCGTGAGCCATGCGGTGATGGCGTGTCCGCTCTCGTGGACAACCATCGCGAGCATGCCAGCCACTATGCGAAGTCCCGTGCTGGTCACCAGCCACGCAAAAAGCAATGCCAAGGGCAGAGCAAGCGCCCGATACTTCAATTCTCTAAAAGCACTGGTTCGGTCGACAAGAGGTTCGGTTATTTCAGGGAGCGCAGTCGCGGAAAGAGCGGCGCTTGCGGTGGGCGGAGCGCTCGCGGAGGAAGGCAACGGCGCAGTCGGCAACGTTCGTCCAGCGCTCTCGCCTTGCTCAACAGTTTCTCCCGCGTCCGTCGGCGCCTTGTAACGCGAAAAGACAATTCCGCACTTCAGACAGTCGATCGTCTGCAATTCATGATCGAATTGGCATTTTGGGCAGCGCATCCTGGATGGAGCCGGGGCTCCCACTTTGAGTATTGGGAAGTTCGAAAAACCTACTACTCCGACACACTTATGATCGTATCCAAGGGACAGCGCCAAGTGACAGTTTGCTCCCGGGAACGCGCTTATCGGTAACCGCATTACTGCACAAGGTCCGGTAAACATTCACTGTACGAGCACTTGAGTGTCGGGCTCTATTGGGTTATAAAATCAGCAATTTCCTTAAAAGTGGAAGGAGGTTGGGTTACCAATGGAAAAAAGAATCGCGATAATTTGCGCCGGCCTCTTGGCGTTCGCCAGCCTGGTGTATTGCCCTTTTTGCGCGAGCGTCAACGCGCAGAGCGACAAGATTTTGCCGAAAGATCGAGAGCGTGCCAAGGCGATGCTTGCCGACATGCGGGAGGCCGTGAAGAAGAACTATTACGACCCCGCGTTTCACGGTGTCGATCTTGAGGCGAGATACCAAGCTTTCAAAGAGCGCCTGGAAAAGGCGGAAACACTGGGAGATTCCTATCGCACGATCGCAGCGTTCATGTCCGGGTTTGATGACTCACATACGTTTTTCATTCCCCCACGCCGAAGCTACCGAACGGAGTACGGATACAGAATGCAGATAGTCGGCGATGCCTGTTACATCACGGAGATTCGTCCTGAAACCGATGCCTCGGCAAAGCTGCATATCGGCGATCAAGTCGTCTCGCTCGACGGATACGGCGTGAACCGCAAAGACCTCTGGCAGCTTGACTACTTCCTGAACGAACTGGCGCCGAAGCCGGCCAGCGATTTCACTTTGCGTAGCCCCTCAGGAACTGTTCGCAAGGAGCAGGTGCTGACAAAATATGTTCAGGGAAAACGCTTAAAAGATATGACGCTGTCGCATGGTGTGGACAACGATATCTATAACGTGATCTTTGAGCAGGATAAGGAGATGCATCTGTTACGAAGCCGCTACGTGGAGCAAGGCGATGTGATGATCTGGAAGATGCCGGCCTTCATCCAAACGGAGGGCGAAGTGGATCACCTTATGAGCATAGCGCGGAAGCACAAAGCGCTCATCCTGGATCTGCGCGACAATTCCGGTGGATACGTAATTACGCTAAACAGGCTAATCGGAAATGTGTTTGACCACGATGTGAAACTGGGTGAACGAGTGACGCGTAAAGGCGAAAAGGTCCTGGTCGCCAAGTCACGCGGCAACTCAGCCTTCACAGGTGACCTGGTCGTCCTGGTGGATAGTGGCTCGGCTTCAGCGGCGGAGTTGTTTGCACGGGTGATCCAACTTGAGCATCGAGGGAAGATCGTCGGCGATCGTAGTTCGGGGAGCGTCATGGAATCGCTGCGATATGAGTTCCAGGCAGGCGCGGTGGACATTGCGGTTTTCTATTCGGCTTCAGTTACTGAAGCGAATCTCCTCATGACGGATGGAAAGAGTCTCGAGAAGACGGGCGTTACACCCGACGAAGTGATCTTGCCGACTGCACAGGATCTGGCCGAGGGCAAGGACCCGGCCCTGGCGCGAGCTATGGAGCTGATTGGACTGAAATTGGACCCTACAGTCGCCGGGAAGCTGTTTCCGTTCGAATGGCTGCCTCTGGAATAGTTCAGCCCGTCGTAGAAACTCAGTAAAAATCGGAAGGATCAATCCGCTTGCCGGACAATCCCAATTGCAGCACTTCCATCTGCTCCGGCCGGTCAAACACTTTTCCAGGAAAAAATCTTTTCGTAATCACCCGCACTCCGCCAAACGCCACACCCAGCGCGATTGCCGCCATCATGAATACGCCCGTGCCCTGGATGATCTTTACCAAAGTGCTAGTAATCGGGGGATCAGTCGCCGTCTGGCTGGCCTCGTTCCAGGTTACTTTGGTCTCATAATCAACCGATTCCCGCAAACTCTTCGCAAACTCCGGCGAGCTGGGCGACAAAACCAGCGACAGCACAGACCCTTTCCGCTCAATCGTCGTGCCCTTCGCTTTTGCCTGAGCCGTCAGCACTTCATCCAGGTGGTGAATATATTGTTCCGCCAGATTCGGCGTGGGATATTCCAGAAGCAGCAAAACCCCGCTCCCATTGCCTCGACCGGAGTACCGCGCCATCATCGCTTCCACGTTATCCGAAAATCCTGCGGCCCGGACCAGACCGCCCATCTCAGACTCACCAAGCGTGTCCAGCGCCGCGCGAAACGCTTCCAGTCCCAGCGCATAACGTTCCGAACCTAGCAAGCGTCCCGCAGCTGGAAGATACATCCGAATCGGGGGAAGCGGGCCTTTTTCGCTCTTCGCTTCAATTGTCTTGAGCAGCGCGCTCAAATCCCCTTTGGAAACATTGGCTGTTGAACGCAACACCAATCTTCCTTCAAGAATTAGGACGCCATCTTTATCGAATGCAGCGGCCTGCCCGAGATTCGTCGGCACCATTCCGGGCTTCAGTAGGCTTGTGTATACCTCATACGCGCTGCTGGGGTCCCGGAGCTTGAATACTCGGATGGCTATCCCGGCGCTGCCTTCTCCGTAGTAATGCTCTTCGACCTGAGTAACCCCGCTTTCGACGAGCATCTTCGTATACTCGGGATGTCCATCAATCTTCTCGGCCTCCGGGCTTCGCGGCCACATGATGAGCGGTGGATGGCTTCCTGATTCCCATGACGAGAAATGACCGGGAAGAAGCTGTTGGGCGCAGAGCGACGTCGCGCTGAACAGCGCAAAGCCGCAAACGAGAAGGATTAGTCGCCGCATCCCTTGCATTCTTTAGACACCAACAGCTTACCGTTGGTTCCTGGATTGTTCAACTGGAGGGGCCGCAGGGCGGCTGGAAGCGCTCTTCCCGTTCATATTCAGCGTAACGCTATTCATACTCTGCAGGTAGCTCGAAACGCCCTGAAAAAGTCCTTCTGCCACCTTCTGCCGGTATTCCGGCTGTTTCAACAGCTTCTCGTCGGCAGGATTGCTGAGAAACGAAATCTCCGTCAGGATCGAAGGCATGTCAGCGCCAATCAGCACCACAAACGGCGCCTTGCGCACCCCGCGATTTTTCACCGTATTGCTGCTCTTCTGCATCCGTTTGGCCAGCGAGTCCTGAATATCCTCCGCAAACTCCTTCGATTCATCAATCTTTTCGTTCCGCGCGATCTTCTTCACCAGGTCTTCCAGGTCATGCACTCCCTGATCCGAAGACGCATTTTCCCGCGCGGCCACTTCCATCGCTTCCGGCGACCCCTTCAAATTCAAATAGTACGTCTCGACGCCGCGCGCCGCATGATCCTGGCTCGAATTCGCATGAATCGAAATAAACAGGTCCGCCTTCGCCTGGTTCGCAATGTTCGTGCGCTCTTCCAGCGGAATAAACGTGTCATCCGACCGCGTGTACACGATGTCCGCTCCAGGCAGCTTCTGCTCAATGATCTTCCCTAATCGCAGCGCCACGTCCAGGCACAAATCCTTTTCCATCAATCCGGTCGGCCCGATGGTTCCGGTGTCATGCCCGCCGTGCCCCGCATCAATCACGATGCGCCCAATCTTCAAGCCAAGCGCACGGGTCAGAGTAGACTGCCCGCTCCGCGTAGGCTGAGGAGTAGTGCTAGGCCGAATCAAATCGGGCTTCGCATTCGACGAACTCAGCTGATTCCCGCGAGAATTCCGAGCCCCGGAATTTGCGTTTTTCGGCGAATCAGGGGCAGGCGAAGCTCCCGGATCCACCGGCGGATTCTTTGCAGAAACGGACTTCACATTTCCGGAATTGCCCGATGGGTTTCCAGCATCCCCAGCCGGTTCATCCGCCTCACCCTGCGGTTGTGGGCTCTTCGACTTTCCCGCGCGCATGGTCGTCCCGCCTCGATTGCTCGAGTACAGGAAAATCACGAGCTGCGGCGGGTTGCTCAGCAGCGACGCCGCATAATCTTTCACGCCGTTCACGTCCAGCACGACCCGAACTACGCCCGCCTGGTTCTGGGCCACCCGCACTCCCGTCAGCAGCCCTCCCGCAACCTGCACGTTCCCGCGCGCCACTTCAGGCGTCAACCGCGCCGAATGCAAATCGAAGAATATCCGGTCCGGGTGCATAATCCGCGCGGAGGTGTACTGCACGGTATCCTCAAGGTCAATGATCACGCGCGTCGCTTCGTTATTCACGTTTATGCTGATTCTCCGGATCCGCGGCGCACCCTCCGAAGCGCTGCGCCCCGTAGCCACAGTTCCTCCCTGAACGGGCCCAGGAACTTCCACCGGTCCTTCGGACTTGACAATCGGCGAAGCCGCCACAGCAGGCGCACTTGCAGGCGCATTTGTCGGCGGCTCGGGCGCATCGCTGTGTTGCAACAGCGCCAACTCCGCCAGAGCTTCCTGCGCTTCGCGTTTCCGCGTCGAATGCGGATACTTCTTCAAAAAATCTTCGAAGGTTTTGTTCGCCGAAGCGTAATCGCCAAGCTGTTCGCGTTGCAGCTTCCCGATGCGTAGCATCGCATCCTGGCTGTATTTGCCCGAGGGATATTCGTGGATGAGAAACTGGAAAGAATCAACCGCCGACTGGTAGTAGCTCCGCCCAAAGCGGTCGCCCATCTCGGTATAAAGCTCGGCCACGCAAAGAAGGGAATCCACGACTTCCGCGGCCCGCGGCGTAATCAGGTAAACCCGCCGGTAGCTCGTGACAACCTGTTTGTACTCCGCGAGGGTCCGTTTTTCCGGGGGCCTGTTGTTCAGATTCGCGCGCTGCTCTTCCGCCCGTGCAAACTGCGCCCCCGCAGCCTCACGCTTCACCGCGCTGGCCGAGGTGGTGTCGGCAGCTTTTGCAAAACAAGCGGACGAAAATCCACAGCTGCCCAGCACAGCAATCCCAAGCGCTACAAAAACTGGCGAAAGCCGGGCGAACGTTCTGTTGAAAATTATTTGGCCCCCCAACATATGCGCCTGCTCTATCTTACAAAGGAAATCTTCTAGGGGCACGATACATCGTGCCCTCTTTCAATTCGTCGGCACTCTGCCGCTTGGCCTATCCTAATCGTTCCGGAAAATAATGCGGCCGTCGGGGTCAGCTTCTCTGTGGATGGCGCGCGGATTGGAAAACGCGCTCTCAAGACGCCCCGATCCAGGCTTGAAATATGCATCCTGTACTCTCTGCACGTAGTCCCGGGTTTCCCGGAACGCTGGGATGCCGTGAGCCCGATCAACAGCCCCCTCACCCGCATTGTACGCCGCCAATGCCAGATCGAGGTTGCCATTGTATCGTTCCAGCAGCCACTTGAGATGTCTAACCCCGGCGTCGATATTCTGTTGCGGATTGAACACGTCATTTGCACCGTACCGTTGTGCGGTCGTGGGAATCAGCTGCATCAATCCGCCAGCTCCCTTGCGGGATACCGCCGATGGATTCCAGTTCGATTCCGTTTGAATCACCGCGCGGACCAAAGCCGGGTCCACGTTATGCCTTTCGGCCGCTTCCTTTACCAGCTTTTCCACGCCATCCCGGTCAATGCTCATAGCCGGGCGGCTCGCGCCCATAAAGGTAGATTCAGCAGGTAGATAGATGGTTTTACGCGACTTGGCGGACGCCAGCTTTACAGTAACCGGCTGCTCGGCGTTTACAAACATTTCCCGCCCGGTCTGATCTACACTCCTGGCAATCTGAGCGTTCGCCGTGGGTGCGTAAGAAGCCGCACACAAAGCGAGTGCTCCCAGTGAGATGCAAGCCGTTAGTGCAGTGCGTTGAGCCATTCTTTGACCAGTGCGTTTAACCATCATGCCTCAGGGAAGGCCGTGCAACGGTGATGCCATTTCTTATCACAGAACGTGTTCGGGGCGGCCCTTTCGTTTCTATGGCTTCCGGGTGGCACAGGATTCAGCCTGTGCGCCTTTCCGCCGCAAGAGCCGACTCGTCTTGCGAAGCATGCTTTCCGCTGGCTATCCTCGCGCTTTTGCCTACACCCGCGCAAGTGTCTCCCGCAGGACACGCTTCCTGGCGCTACAGCCAAAATTATAGCAACGGGTCGAGAAGCGACGGGATAGAACTAAGGGTACTTTTTAGCGCCGATGTGTCCTTTCCGCCAGCCTCCGCCAAATCCGGTCTTCCGCCCCCGGATCCGCCCACCATTTTGGCCAGTGTCTGTATCAGCTTGCCAGCATGGACTTTAGCGGTGAGGTCCTTGGTCACCCCGGCGATCAGGGCCACTTTCCCGTCCTCAGCCATCCCCAGGACCACCACCCCCGACCCAATTTTTTGTCTGAGAGAGTCCACCAATTGCCTTAGAACTTCCTTATCCGTTCCGGTCACTTCTGCCGCTATCACCTTGATTCCCTTGATGTTCTGAACCTGGCCAGCAAGTTCGTCCAGTTGGCTCAATGCACCCTTGCGACGCT
This sequence comes from Candidatus Acidiferrum sp., assembly GCA_035313865.1. Taxonomy (GTDB): domain Bacteria; phylum Acidobacteriota; class Terriglobia; order Acidiferrales; family UBA7541; genus Acidiferrum. The sequence continues at coordinate 21,490 of DATFZY010000162.1, read as the reverse complement.
GATTTTCGAGCTCTTTTTCCAGCGACTTTACGGTAAGTGCAATTTTTTCAATGGTTTCGGCTAGGGCTTCCTCGCTCGTATTTAATCGTCCGGTTAAATACGAAAGCGTCTGCGCCTGTTTCTGGTAATGCTCCAAAGCCCCCATCCCGGTGACTGCTTCGATGCGGCGGACGCCTGCGGCGACCGAGCCTTCGCCGACGATCTTCAGGACGCCGATATCGCCGATGCGGTGGACGTGCGTGCCGCCGCATAACTCCTTGGAATAGAAGCCCCTTGGCGACCTTTCGTCGGGAATCGTGACTACCCGGACGTTGCTTTCCGGGTACTTGTCGCCAAAGAACGCTAGCGCGCCTGACGCCAGAGCTTCCTCCAGCGAACTGATGTTCGTCTCGATTTGCGTGTTGTAGCGAATCTCGTCGTTGACTTGCTGCTCGATGTCTTTCAGCTCCTCGGCATCGACGTGCGCAAAGTGGGAAAAGTCGAAGCGCAGGCGGTCGGGAGCGTTCAGCGAGCCGGCTTGTTTTACGTGGGTTCCGAGTATGTTACGAAGTGCTGCGTGTACAAGGTGCGTGCCCGTGTGATTGCGAATTATTCGTGCGCGGCGCTCCGCGTCGGCGACAACGGAGACGCGGTCTCCGAGGTGCAAAGTTTCCTTCGCGTTTACGCGATGCGCGACAAGCCCCGCGACGGGGTAGTACGCGCCAGTCACTTCGGCGAGGAGTAGCGCTCCCGAGTTGTCGTAGAACGCGCCGGTATCGGCCATCTGGCCGCCCGACTCGGCGTAAATTGCGGTGCGGTCGAGCACCACTTCGCCCGATTCGCCAGGTTTCAACTCGCTGACCGGGCCGGCCTTACTTAAGATCGCTTCAATTTGCACGTCCTTCGTCGAAGTCGCCTGATAAAAATCCTTCTCAGTTTTGAACGTTTCCGCAATCTTTGCGTACGCCGGGCTCACCGCCTCCTTGCCGCCACCGCCTTTCCACGATGCCCGCGCCTTTGTCCTCTGCTCCTCCATTGCCCTCTCGAATTCGGTGAGGTCAAACTCGATACCAAGATCCCGTGTGGCGTCAACGATGAAGTCCAATGGCAATCCATAAGTGTCATAAAGCCTGAAGGCCTTTGCCCCCGAATACGTTCGACTTTGCTGCTGGCCGGAAGATGGAATCTGTTTTAGGTCTTCGTCGAGCTTACTCAGCCCGGCTTCCACGGTCCGAAAGAAACGATTGCCTTCAGCTCGGACTGTACGTTCTATAAGCCTCCGCCTCTCTTCGAGCTCCGGATAGAAGCCACCGAAAAGCTCAACGACCTTATCGGTCATCTCCCATAGAAAATGGGCGTGAAGATTGAAGAGACGGGCGTGGCGGCTGGCTCGGCGCATGATCTTGCGGAGAACAAAGCCTCGGCCCTCGTTTGATGGGAATACGCCGTCGGCGATAAGAAAGGCAGTTGCCCGCGCGTGATCGGCAATCACTCGCAACGACGCGGCGCCGCCTTTACCCTCTTCTAGATTTTCTTCCCGACTTAGATCGACACCGCAGAGTCTCGCAGCTTCCGACATCAATGGCCTGAACAGGTCGGTGTCGTAGTTGGAGATGAAGCCTTGAAGAACCGCGGCTGTGCGTTCCAGGCCCATGCCGGTGTCTACGCAAGGTTTTGGTAACGGAGTCAACGCGCCGCTGGCGTCGCGGTTGAATTGCATGAAGACGAGGTTCCAGATTTCTACATAGCGGCCGCAGTCGCAGGGGAACTTGCACTCCTTATCGCCTACGTGGCCTTCTTCGGAGGCTTCGACGCCCATGTCGTAGAAAATTTCGCTGCAGGGGCCACAGGGGCCGGTGTCACCCATGGCCCAGAAATTATCTTTGAGGCCGGGGATGGGGACGATGCGCTCGGCGGGAATGTTTTCCTTGAGCCAGATGTCGCGGGCTTCTTCATCGACGCCGAGCGTTGTGCCGGGGGCAACTTCGGCGCCGCCGAAAACGGTTACGTAAAGCTTTTCTTTGGCGATGCCGTACCACTCGGGCGAGGTGACCAGTTCCCAGGCGTAAGGGATGGCTTTTTCTTTGAAATAATCGCCGAAGGAAAAATTGCCCATCATTTCGAAGAAGGTGTGATGGCGTTTGGTGAAGCCGACATTTTCGAGGTCGTTGTGCTTGCCGCCGGCGCGCACGCATTTCTGGGCTGTGGTGGCTTTGTTGTAGTCGCGCTTTTCGAGGCCGAGGAAGACGTCTTTGAACTGGTTCATGCCTGCATTGGTGAAGAGGAGCGTGGGGTCGCCGTGGGGGACGAGCGAGGAGCTGCGGACGCGGCGGTGGCCTTTGCTCTCGAAAAAGCGCAGGAACATTTCGCGGATCTCGTTGCCGCTCATGAATTTCTTGGTGGAATCGTCGCCGGTCACGTCAGCCTCGATCTTTGCGTGGGATGAATAGAGCGATTATCGCAGAGCGCAGGCCACACCGGCAATTGTAGGGGCACGATTCATCGTGCCCTTTTTTGTTGTGGCGATACCGATCAGGGGGCGGGTTCGATCGAATGGCGCTTCGTGGTGGAGGTCGGGGCGAAGTTTACAGAGGGGCACGATGAATCGTGCCCCACAAGTTCGGGTTATGGTTATGAGCCAGGTTGTCTTTGTCCTGGTCCCAATTCTTGGGATTGTCTTGGATGTAGCGATGGATTTCTTTGTATTCGTGTGTGTCGCGGACGATTCGTTCGAAATAATTTCTTTGCCAGACCGCCAACTTGGGGCGTCGCAGGATTTGACGGGCTTCGCGGGTTACTGTCGCTTTGAATGCGCGAACGATCCAGCTGATTGAGGCAAGCTGCGGCTTAGCAAATTGGGCGAGCCTATATTGCGGCTCATCGGGCGCCACTCTGCGATGCAGCTGAATAATGCCGTGGACGTGGTTCGGCATTACTACGAACGTGTCCAGCTCAACGACTGCAAATTCGCGCGGAATCTTCATCCAATTTGTCCGGACCAGACGGCCAAGGACATTTTGGCGCATTGCTCCGTTTTCGATTCGGCCCAGGAGCGGTTTTCGTTCCGCCGTGCAGATGGTTATGAAATATGTATCAGGCCAGGAGTAATCGCGACCGGGCAGGCGAATCGAGCGGCGGTGGCCCTGAACGTCGGACATAAACCACATGATATAATAATAGAAAGATAATACATCACCGTTTTTGTAGGGGCACGATTCATCGTGCCCTTTTTTGTTGTGGCGATACCGATCAGGGGGGCGGGTTCGATCGAATGGCGCTTCGTGGTGGAGGTCGGGGCGAAGTTTACAGAGGGGCACGATGAATCGTGCCCCTACAAAGGGGGCGATGGCAAGGGCGGCGGGGGAGTTAGCTTGTTTTGCCTCTTGGTATCGGATAGGATTCGCCCGCCTGTAATCACTGTCGTTACGACCTCTTCATCCCTTGGTTTAACATTCGACTCGAAAGGAATCGTACGATGCCACTCTCAAAAAAGCTTGCAGCGGAGTTCATCGGGACATTTTGGCTGGTGTTTGGAGGATGCGGCGCGGCGGTGCTGGACGCGGCGTTTCCGGGACTTGGGATTGGCTTTCTTGGCGTGGCGTTTGCTTTTGGACTTACTGTCTTGACGATGGCTTACGCCGTTGGCCATATTTCCGGATGCCATCTGAATCCTGCCATTTCCATCGGGTTGGCGGTCGGCAAGCGATTTCCTTTCTCGGAAGTGATTCCGTACATCATTGCGCAAGTCCTGGGCGGGCTGGCTGCCAGCGGCGTTCTCTACATCATCGCCAGTGGCAAAGAAGGTTTCTCGCTGGCCGGTGGGTTTGCTTCAAATGGTTATGGCGCGCATTCGCCGGGCGGCTATTCGTTGCTGGCCTGCTTCGTGGCTGAAGTGGTGCTCACGTTCATCTTCGTTTTCATTATTCACGGGGCAACCGACCATCGGGCAATCACAGGCTTTGCAGGCATTGCCATTGGTCTGACGTTGACGCTCATTCACCTGATTGGAATTCCGATCACCAACCTGTCGGTCAATCCAGCCCGCAGCACCGCTCCTGCGGTCTTCGTCGGCGGTTGGGCCTTGCAGCAGCTTTGGCTTTTCTGGGTCGCGCCAATCCTCGGTGGAATATTGGCGGGGCTCGTTTATGGCGGATTGTTCGAAGAGCGCAAGGCTTAGGAAGCTTCACGAACAGGCGGGGGAGAAACGAAGCGGCTCAGGATGGAATCATCCTGAGCCGTGGTTATTTAGGGAAAGACTTGGCGAGAACCGCGTTACTCGCGGCCGCCACCGAAGAGCTGGAGAACGATGCCGGAGGAAATCCAGTAATTGTTTTGGTGGAGGTTTGTGCCGAAGGCGGTCCTGTAATAGTCCACATCGAGCAGGCGGACTTCAATGTGCCGCGAGGTGTGCATGTCTATGCCGCCGCCTACTTTGTAGGAGATGCAGTTGGCGGAAGTGGTGTAACCGCCGGGGCCGGATACGGTGGTGTCAGCGCGCGTTCCGCCGACCAAACCTTCGACGAACGGGGTTAGGTTCCAGCGGTTGGGCCTGCGGATGAAATAGCGCGGACCGTAGTGATTTCCGTAGAGGACATTTTTAGTGCCGCTGATGCTTGCGTAGCTGTAGGTGCTGTCACCTGTGAGTTGCAGCCAGGGCTTGAAGTTCCAGGCGAATGCGCCCAAGGCGCCGTTGAAATTGCTCGCGGGATTTCCATTGGAAAAGCGCGTGAAGGCGTAGCCGCCATAAAGTTCGATGGCGAAGGGTTTGCGTGCGCCCGGATTGGGTTTCTCCCAGCTTTCGCGGACTCGGGCGTCATGGACTGCGGGTGTGACGGGATCCGGGGCGGGTGCTGGTTGAGGCTGCGCCGCTGCTGGTTGCGCTTCCTCTGCTTTCGCTGGAGTTTCTGGGGCACTTGCCGCCGACGGGTCAGTTGCAGATGTGGATGCCGGAGCCGTAGCTGCGGGAGTTGCGGTGGACGGCGCGGAAATCACAACTTCCGTTGGCGCTGGTTGAACTGCTGCCGTCTGAGTTTGCACGGGGGCTTCAGAAGCCGGTTGTGCTGGCGCTGAATTCGTTGTGGGAGTTGTGGATGCAACCGTGGCTGTCGCTGCCGTCGCGGTGTCAGGTGAGGCCGGCGCGGTTGCTGCTACAGCGGGCTGGGCCGGCTGCGGAAAAGAGCCGGTTTGCGTTGCCGCTACGCGTGCCGGCGCGGGCTTTGGTTGCGCCGGTTTGTCGCCGGGGATCACGACCTTAGAGGTCGCCTCGACCATCTTGCCGGTGTCAGGCTGGCGGATGGATGCCGCGGTCGCGCCGCGGTCGACGGAGATGTAGTTCGAATAGATGTAGCCGATCTTTCCGTCTTTCGTTTCAATGCGCGAGAAGATGAAGCCGTTCAGCAAAACCGTGAAGCGCTCGCCGCAGGCGACCGTGGCCACCTGATCGGGGCTCTTGCGCGCTTTGGTGAAGACCGGCGTGTCGTCGGAATGGCTGGAGCAATCCACGTAGCCCAAGTCGTCAGCCCGAGCGCCAGCGGCTGCAAGCAAGCAGCCTCCCACAAGCAAAAGAATCCGTTTAGAAGACATAGCCCCTCCTCGGCCCGGCACGCACCGGGCCCCCGTTACTGTTATCAAGCTTGTGAGGTGGAACGGCAAACGGCCCAAGGTACAGGCAGTTCTTAAGGGGTACTGTACGAAGTGCCAGTTCGGAGTTTGGGGCGCGACTCGGAAGCCGGCAAGATGCCGGCGCTACGCAGACTCTGCTTAGTCTTCGGTTTGAGTCTCTACTTCGGGGACCTCTTCGCGCGTTAGGGATTTTAGTTCGCGGCGGACTACGTCGGCGGAAAAACCGGCGCGAAGGAGGCTGCGGTACACGGAGGCCATTTTGTTTTCGGTGATTTCGCCGCGGAAGGAGCGGAGTTTGCGATCGATGCGCTGGCGGACGATCGCGGCTTCGTCGGTCTCTTTGGCGGTTTCTGCAAGGGCGGCTTCGATGTGACGGTCTGGGACGCCGCGGGCGCGCAGGTCGCGGGCGATGCGGAACTTGCCCTGGCGGCGGATTTCCGTGCGCTGGCGGGCGAATTGTTTGGCGAAGCGGTCGTCGTCGATCATTTTGGCGCGCTTGAGGCGGTCCATGACGGTGCGGAGGAGCTTGTCGTCTTCGGTGCGGCGGCCGAGGAGCTGCTTCATTTCGTAGACGGAATAGGCGCGGCGCATGAGGGCCCGGACGGCGGCTTCGTAGAGCTCGGTTTCGACTTGGCGGGGCTTCGAGAACATGGAGGAAGGATAGAGGAAAGGAAGTCGACAGTCGACAGTTGAAAGTCGAAAGGGAAACAAGGAAGCGGCGATGTTAAGGCAACTCTCCGAGATAGGGAAAAGCATACCAGCCCAGCCAAGCGAAGAAGAGCAGATGAAAAGCAAGATTAGAGGCAAACGAAGGATCAGATTTTCGGCGGAGAAATAGGAATACGCCAAGGCCCGCGAGCCACGCTACATTCAACGCACAAATGAGGTGGGTGTACGTGGGACCTTGGTATTGCAACCCATATTTCCAGCCTCCGATAAACCAAATGACGCTCAGGACCGCCGCGATCAGGAATAACACGTATGTCCTTTTGGGTATCAGGTTACCGCCCTGAAAAAGGCCAGGGTTCCAGGCGAAGAACAGAACCACGGGTATCACCACGGCGGCGCTTTGTAGATGCATGGCGTCCAAAAGAAAAGCGGGAATAATCGTCAACGCAGGCAGGGGAGACAAAAACATTGAGACGTTAGACAGATGGAGTCCGACCCATGCTGGAATCAAGAGGAGGAATCCACAAACGAGCGTTGCCCAAATCGGTTTCATCGAGAGCCCCAGCCCATCGCAAGAGTGTAGCGAAAGAAAGTTATTTGCGGGCGAAGCGTTCGAAGTCGGCCATTTGGCGTTCCATTTCTTCGCGAGCGGAGTCGGCGGCGGAACGGATGCCCTGGATGCGGAGCTGGAATTCGTCCGGGTTGGTGGAGCGGAGCAGGGCTTCTTCGAGAGTGATGAGTTGCTTGGTGTAGAGATCGAAGAGCGACTGATCGAAAGTCTGCATGCCGTATTGGCTGGTGCCGGCGGCGATGGCGTCGTGGATGAGGCGGGTTTTGTCGGCGTTGATGATGCAATCGCGGATGTAGGCGGTGGCGATCATGACTTCGACGGCGGGGACGCGGCCTTTGTCGTCGGCGCGGCGGACGAGGCGCTGGGAGACGATGGCTTTGAGTGTGGCGGCGAGCTGCAAGCGAATTTGTTTCTGCTCCGGCGGAGGGAAGACGGCGATGATGCGTTGAATGGTTTCCGTGGCGTCGAGAGTGTGCAAAGTGGAGAAAACCATGTGGCCGGTTTCGGCGGCGAGCAGGGCGGTGGAAATGGTTTCGAGGTCGCGCATTTCGCCGACGAGGATGACGTCGGGATCTTGACGAAGGGCGGCGCGCAACGCGGTGGAAAAGTTGGCGGTGTCCACTTCGACTTCGCGCTGATTGATGAAGCTGCGCTTGTCGCGGTGCAGGAATTCGATGGGGTCTTCGATGGTGATGAGGTGATCGGAACGATTGGCGTTGATGCGGTCGATCATCGCGGCGAGCGTGGTGGACTTGCCGGAACCGGTGGTTCCTGTTACGAGGACCAGGCCGCGCTGCTCTTCGCAAATTTTTCCGACGACGTTCGGGAGATTCAGCTCTTCGATCGTGCGGATTTTGGTCGGGATGACGCGGAGCACCATGCCGACGTTGCCGCGCTGCTGGAAGACGTTGACGCGGAAGCGGCCGAGGCCTGCGACGCCGTAGGCCATGTCGAGTTCGGCGGTTTCCTTGAACTTTTGCTTCTGGCGGTTGGTCATCATGCTGAACGCCATGGAGAGCATTTCTTCTGGCGTGATGCGAGGAACGTCGGTGAGAGGGGCGAGGAGGCCATCGACGCGGAGGTAGGGGTGGTTGCCTACTTTGAGGTGCAAGTCGGAGGCTTTGTTTTCAACGGCGCGCCGGAGAAGTTCGTCAATGCTGATTGCCATGTCGGTGTGAGCTCCGCGAGAGTACGACCAATTTGCGACGTTAGCATCGGAAATGGGGGCGGGCAAGAAAGGTACGCTGGCCGGTTGCGCGCTAGTCACCTGAACTAAGGTACAGGCCAAGAGGAGACGGGAAAAGCGCCAGCAACAGCACGCCCGGGCAAAATGGGGCGCAATGTATTGCGTCCCTACAGCGGAGTCTGCGCGCTTAGGTCAGGATTTTTTTAGGAAAAGGGAGTCGTAGAGGAAGCCTGCTAAGAAGCCGCCTGCCAGGGGGCCGACCCAGTAGATGCCGTGATTTTGCCAGTGGGAGGAGGCCAGGGCTGGGCCGAAGGCTCGGGCTGGATTCAGGGCTCCGCCGGTGAATGGAGCAGCAATCATGCTGCCGAGCGCGATGCTGATGCCGATGGCAAAGCCTGCGACGGGCTTGAACGCCGAGCGTTCATCTACGGCGGTGGCGAAGAACGTTAGGACCAGGAAGAACGTGGTGACGCCTTCGAGAATCATGCCGGAGAGGCGTGTGAAATCGCGGGCGAACATGGGCGTGCCGAGGGCTACGGCATGCCAGGTATCCTCGGGGATGATGGCTTTTAGCAGGAATGCCGCGGCGGTGGCTCCCGCGAGTTGGGCGATCCAATAGGCGACAGTGTCCATGGTGTTCAGCCTCTTGGTTACCCAGAAGCCGATGGTGATGGCCGGGTTGAAATGGCCGCCGGAAATGTGGCCGAGGGCGCAAACCATGATGGCCATGGCGAAGCCATAGGCCAGGGAAGTGCCGAGAAGGCCGAGTGTGTTCGATGCGTGGGGAAACCAATCCACACAGAGGGCTCCCGCGCCGAAGAAGACCAGAGCAAACGTGCCGACGAATTCAGCGGTGAGCTTCTGAGGCAAGTTGTACATCTGGGATCCTCCCGGCAGCGGAACGAAAGATGTTCAAGGTGACCGGAAAGGATTCTAGCTGGAACGGAAAGAGAAACGCCAGTCTTACCGCAAAGTTATGCGGCCGATGTTGCGAAAAATCTTGCCGCGGCGCTTGTCGAAAGGCCGCTACAAAGGTATTAGCGCGAAGTTGCGGCTACCGGGGTGTTTACCGGGGTCAGCCAGTTGTGGCGATCGGGTTTGGTCCCGCTGGTGATGGCGAAGAATTCTTCCTGGAGTTTGCGGGTGACGGGGCCAGCGACGCCTTTGCCGACCTGGATTTTGTCGACGGAACGGATTGGCGTGATTTCGACGGCGGTGCCGCAGAAAAAGAGTTCGTCGACGATGTACAGCATTTCGCGCGGGATGACCGCTTCCTTGACCGGGATGTTCAGATCTTCGGCGAGGGTGATCACAGTGTTCCGTGTGATGCCGGGCAGAATGCTCGTGGCGAGCGGCGGCGTGTAGAGCGTGCCGTCATGCACGAGAAAGACGTTCATGCCGGAGCCTTCGCTGACGTGGCCGCCCGAATCGAGAGCGATGCCTTCGGAGTAGCCGTTGAAAGCAGCTTCCATGCGGATGAGCTGCGAATTCATGTAGTTTGCGGCGGCTTTGGACATGGCCGGCAGCGTGTTGGGAGCGATGCGGGTCCAGCTGCTGACGCCAACCTCCACGCCCTTAGTGAGCGCTTCCGGCCCGAGATACGCGCCCCAGAACCAGCAGGCCATGTAGACATCAATGGGAGAGTTCAGCGGATTCACGCCGACGTCGCCATAGCCACGGAGGACGATGGGCTTGACGTAACAGGAACTCATTTTGTTGAGGCGAACCAACTCGGTGGCGGCGTTGCAGAAATCGTCGAGGGAATAGGGCAAGTCCATGCGATAGATTTTGCCGGAGTTGAGGAGGCGCTGCATGTGCTCGCGAAGGCGGAAGATGGCCGGGCCTTGCTTGGTGTCGTAGCAGCGAATGCCTTCGAAGACCGCGGAGCCGTAGCTCACAACGTGGGAGAGGACATGGAGCGTGGCGTCGTCCCAGTTGATCCATTTTCCGTTGTGCCAGATTTTTTCGGTCTTTTGGATTTCCATGATGGTGTCCTTTTAAGTGGCGCCACTCGCGGTGTAGCTCGAATCCGCAGAATACGGCACGCGGCGTGGAGCGTCAATAAAGTGTACTTAATGTAGCAGCCAGTGCAAAAACCAAATTGGCGCGTAGTATTTGCGCCAGAGTGGCGACGTCACGTCACTTGGGCAAATCAGGCGGGTTCGCCGGATCGGGCGCAGGAGCGGATTTCGCTGGCGCATTCAGAGAATCCAACATGGCCTGCGCTTTTGAAATCGTCCGGCTCGAACTGTTCTCCCAGAGGCCCAAAAGGAGAAATGGAATTGCCGTAGCCGCGACCAGGAACTTTGCGCGCCGAGGTATCTTGGATTCTGGCTCCCACCGGAATAGCTGGACAGACAAGAAGAAGGTCAGCAGGGCCCAAAACACAAGAGATCCTAGCGCTATCAAGACATCCCGGCTCCAGGGCGCCGCCGACCAGAAGATGGCATCCTGCAGTTCGGTGACGAGATACGTGGCCGGAAGAAAGAGACCCACGCGCTGGACGACCAGCGGGAGCTGGGCAAGCGGAATGGTCGCACCGGACAGAAAAATCAGAGGCAGCCAAATAAGCTGATTGATGACCTGAGTCTCCTGCATGGTATTGGTTACGCTGGCGACGACCAACCCCAGGGAAGCAAAGGACATCGCGCCAAGTCCTATTAGGAGAAAGGCCGACACGAAATTGCCAAAGTCCGTGACATGAAAAATGAAGCGCGCAAACAATATCTCGACGATGACAGTGGGAAGCGTAAGTACAAGATTGGCGACGATGCTGGAGGCGAGCATGTCGCTTGCAGTAACGGGGCTCACGTGGAAGCGCCGCAAGATACCTTGTTCGCGGAACATGACCAAGGCGGCGCTAAGTCCCCAAAAGCTTCCCATTACTGTGAGAGCGATTACCGGACCCAGAAAATACTGAACGTTGCGCGGCACGCCTTTTGCAAAGACTCCGGCATAGAGAAAGAAAAAGCCGAACGGCATGATCACGCTGAAGAACAGAAACATTTTATTGCGCAGCGTGAGCTGAATGCGCATGCGGGTGAGTGTCACGAAGTTTGTCAATCGCGCAACCTCCTTCCAGTCATTTCAATGAAGACGTCTTCGAGCGAAGGAGAGGCAATTTCGAGGCTGACAAGTTCGTTGCCCTGCGCTTCGAGATGTTTGACGAGCGCGACGATGGTCTGCGGTGGGCGCTTGGAGTGGATCACGTACGCGCCATCCACCTCGCGCGCGTCGGCTACGCCTTCCAGCTGTTTGAGGCCGCCGTCGGGTTCGGGCTTGGAGAGGCGGACTTCGATACGCGTGGTGCCGCCGGAATGCGCTTTGAGTTCGCGAGGCGTCCCGAGCGCGACGACTTTGCCGTGGTCGACGATAGCCACGCGATCGCATAGTCGCTCGGCTTCTTCGATGTAATGCGTAGTCATGACGATGGTTTTTTTGTCGCGCTTGAGCTCTTCGATGATGTCGTAGATTTCGCGGCGGACTTGCGGGTCGAGGCCGGCAGTCGGTTCGTCAAAAAAGAGAACTTTGGGATCGTTGACGAGGGCCATAGCGAGGGCCAGCCGCTGTTTTTGGCCGCCCGAAAGCTGGCTGTAAAAGGCATTGCGCTTTTCTTCGAGCCCGAAACGTTTCAGAAGATCTTCCGGATTGCGGCGGCGTTTGTAAAAGCTGGCGAAGAGCCGCAGAGCTTCCATGACGCGAAGTTTGTCGGGAAGTGAAGTGGATTGGAGCGCGGCCCCGATTTCGTGCTTGAGTGCCGTCGAATCGCGCTGCGGGTCGAGGCCGCAGACGGAGACGCGGCCGCTATCGAGGCTACGGAGGCCTTCTAGAATCTCAACCGTGGAGGTTTTTCCAGCGCCGTTGGGACCGAGCAGGCCGAAAACTTCTCCTTCTTCAACGGAAAAGCTGACGCCGCGAACGGCTTGGACGTCGCCATAGCTCTTGACCAAATTTTCGACTTGCAGGATGGAATTGGGCATCAACGGTGACCGCTAGTCTGTTCTACGCAAAAGGACTGAATAGGATAACGCAAGTGCTGGCTTTCTCCTCAATTCTGGAGGAGGAAATCTCCGCTCGCGTTGCTAGGGAAGGCTTGAGACGGGAGGAAGAACTGGATTCGTGGCAGGCGATATTTTGGTGGGAATGACTTCAAAGACGCGGACCGGCTCCGAAAATCCCTTTGCGGAAACGGGAGGCAGAGGGCTGAGGGAAAGCGCGCCTTCGAGTTCAGTGGCGACCGCTTGCGAAACGAGGATCTGGCCGGATTTGGCGGCGGAGCAGAGGCGCGCGGCAAGGTTAACACTGCGCCCGATGGCGGTGTAGTCCCGGCGATCCTGGCTGCCCATGCTGCCGACAACTACCTCGCCCACGTGAATACCAAAACCGATCTCTGTGCCAGCCTTCCCTGCAAAACGAGCATTGAGTTCCGAAAGAATCTCAACGGCGGAATCGACGGCGCGGCGGCAGCGTTGGGGACCGGAGAACCACGCGAACATGGCGTCGCCGACAAATTTGTCGACGTCGCCGCCGTGGCGGCGCACCACATCGGCCTCGAGGCCGAGGACTTCGTTCAGGCGCTCGATGACGAGCGCGGGGTCGCGGTCTTCGGAGAATGCGGTAAAGCCGCGCACGTCGGAGAAGATGAGCGCGAGCCATTTGCGTTCGCCCGCAGGATTTGCCGAGCCGCTTTGTTCAAGCATCTGGTAGGTCGTGCGCGACATGTACTTGGACATGGCGAATCTTTGTTTAAGGCCGCGAGCCATGTCTATGAAAGCGCGGGATAGCTCGCCAATTTCATCCCTGGCGTCAAATCGGTCGGGGTGCGCGGATCGGAAGGAATCGATCGCTTCGTACTTGCCTTGTTCGATCTCCCGAGCTGCGCCCGCGAGATTAACGAGGGGAGAAGAGATCGGGCCGGAGAAAAGAAATCCCAAGACAACGCCCAGAAGCAGAGCGGCGAGAGCAAGCGCAGCCAAAAATTCCTCGAGAACGCGAAAAGGCTTCATGCGCTCGGTGACGGATGCGATGAGCGCCATGTGAATGCCGGCAGGATTGTGTTCGACCATACCGGTGTCGGCGACGAGGACTTCCTCGGCTTCGTATTCTCCGTTGGGAGTGTGAAAGTCGAAAGGATGGCGGAGATCCGGCTGCTTGTCGAAGATGGCGGCTAGCGACGAGCGCAGATTGGGATCGCTGACACCGAGAACGTGCGCGTGGTTGTGCTCGTCTTCCTGCCAGGAGACGATGTCGACCCCGGCGCGGAGCTTCGCGTCAGCGGCGATGCCATCATCTTCTTCATAGCCGATATTGAGGAAGCCAAGAAGTCCGTTGGAGCCAGGGACAGGAGCCGCAAAAATCCTGTACACACCGTTGTCAGGCCCGGTCCATGTGGTGATTTCCGGGGAACCATAGAGAGCTTCCTGGACATCGGCGAGGCGCCAGGAAAGAATCTGCGGGTCGCAGACCGGGTAGTGCTGGACAGCGAAGGCGAGGAGAGAGCCATCGCGAAAACGGATGGAAATGTAGTCGAGCGCGTGATCGTCGTTAGAGTCGCGGGGCGGGGAAGCCAGGAGATGTGAGAGGAACGCGCAGGCGGCGGCGCGGTCGTTGTGTTCGAGGGCGCGGGCGACAACTGGAGAAGCGGCGAGGGTTGTCCCCCTATAAACATGAGACTGGTAGTGGCTGCGCTGGGCGAAAGCGAAGAGCTGGCGATTTGCGTCGAGTTGTTCCTGAACGATGGAGCGGACCTGGCGGAGACTCTGAACCCAAACCACGGCCAGCACAGCGGCCGTGAGTACACAGACGGAGCCGCTAATCAAGAGCACGAGCTTGCCGCGAATGCTCAGATCATTGAAGAGTTTGCGCATTCGTTATTCTTGAGGTGAAGGAATCGCGCCCGAAATAGTGAACAGTCCGGAAAAACGTACGAATCGAAACCAGGAGCAAACGCGAACTTAGCATGCGAAATAAGAGCGCAACAAGAAGGGGCGCGGACCGTTTGCCTTGAGAGTTAATGCAAAGGGGGAGGGAACGGGTTGCTCTTACCAAAGGCGCACGGCGAGGTGGCTGATTCAGAGAACGGTCAATGCTCCGGATTCTGCGGACTGATTCAGTCGTTCCATCGGTGTTCAACGCTCCAAAGCCGGGAACCGGACTTGCAAAATCTGGGGAATATGCTGTAAAGGTGCTGCTTCAAGGCGACTCAAAGGAGAAATGGATGATGAATGTTTTTTTTCTGAAGACGATCCGCGTCGCCGGGGTGCTCTTTGCGGGTTTTGCTTCGCTGGGCTGGATCGCGGACCGGCTGTTCGGCTTGCACAACTCGATGGACGTAGTCGTGAGTACCGTGGCGCATCGCGGCGCCTGGATTGCCGCCGTCTTGTTCTTTACCAGTCTGGCTTGTTGGTTACCGCGTAAGGATCGAGCCGCAGGGCCACTTGAAGCCTATTTGCCCTGAGCTGCGTCCAGCCTCAAAAATCGCGCGGCGTTGTTGTAAAGGATGTCGCGCTTCTGCTGGGGCGTCAGGTAATCGGCGTTTTGAATGATGCTGATCGAATAGGCCATCAGCTTGGGCCAGATCAACTGGTCGGTTCCGAACATCACGCGGTCCTCGAACCCCGCATCAACTAGCCGCTCGATGTAACGATTCACTTCCTTGATAGGATAGCTCCAGATGAGTCCCGCGACGTCGACGTAGACGTGCGAGTTCGCCTGCAGCAGCGTGAGCATGTTATCGATCATGGGATAGCCGGCGTGCATCACTTGAACGCGCAGTTTCGGGTGGCGCGCCAGGAGTTCCTCAAGCAGAAGTGGATTCCCCATGGAGCCGCGGAATTTCGGCATCGCCACATTGGCGCGCCCTGAACCCCCCGTGCCCATGTGGATCGCCACCGGGATATCCAGTTCCTCCGCGAGTGCGAAGTAAGCGTCGACCGAAGGGTCGCTGGGTGAAATGCCTTCATATTGGAGTCCGATTTCGCCCATCACTTTGAAACCGCCGGTTGTGAAATCCTTTCGCAGTTCATCGAGGGCCACACGCTGGCTGGGAGCCATGCCGTTTGAAAACGATGTGCCGGGAATGATCCTGGCGGGTGCGGCGTCTTTCCATTTCTGGACACTCTTTGAATCGCCAAATGTAACGGCAGTGACGTTGAGGCGTTCCATTTCGGCGAGAACATCTTTTATATATTCGCCCGGCGCCGACGGATAAAGCGCGGGCGTGCACTCCTCCTTCACCCAGCCGAAGGGTGCTTCCTTATCTTTGGGATCGGACGCCGTGAACTTCGAGGTGTTTGGACACATTGGAGCGACGCCGGGAAAGTTGCCGTCCATCGCGTGAACGTGAACATCGATGACCGGCGGAGCCTTGCTCGCCGCGTTTTGGGCAAGCGAGACTGTGGAGCAGGATGCAAGCAGTACTGCGCAACAAAAAAGCCGCCAGATGGGGTTGGAGGACATTTTGAATCTCCTGTTGTGGAATCTCACAAGCTCACGCGCGTAACTTCCATTCTCGAGAGGTATATCACAGCTCTCGGATTCGTGCGGGTTCTGCGAGCGTGGTGTGCGACCAAAATGTGAGGGAGTCTCGGAGGATTGGGCAAATACTTTGGTGAAATAGGCAAGCGCTCAAGGTGCAGGCGGACTACACTTCTTTATGTTAAGGGCTGCATTTCGAGCGTCGTTATTACGAAGAGCCGGCACGAAGCGATTCGACCTTAGCCGCGCGGCAACTTTCGAAGGAGAAGCAGATGCAAAAGCGCAAGCTGGGAAAAAGCAACCTGGAAGTTTCGGCCATCGGGCTCGGATGCATGGGCATCAGCTTTGGCCTCGGCCCGGCCATGGATAAGCAGGAAGGCATCGCGCTCATTCGAGCAGCAGTAGAACGCGGCGTCACTTTCTTCGACACTGCGGAAGTTTATGGCCCCTTCACGAATGAAGAAGTCGTAGGCGAAGCCCTCGCTCCGTATCGCAAAGATGTGGTGATCGCCACGAAATTCGGCTTCAAGCTTGATCCGAGCACGGGTAAACAGTTTGGCGTGCACAGCCATCCCGCGCACATTAAAGAAGTTGTCGAAGCCTCGCTGAAGCGGCTCAAGGTGGAAGCCATCGATCTGCTTTATCAGCACCGCGTTGACCCTGACGTACCGATTGAAGACGTGGCGGGAGCAGTGAAAGAATTGATCCAGCAGGGTAAGGTGAAACACTTCGGCCTTTCTGAGGCGGGAGTGCAAACAATCCGCCGCGCCCACGCCGTCCAGCCGGTCGCTGCATTGCAAAGCGAATACTCGCTCTTCTGGCGCGAGCCTGAAGAAGAAGTGATCCCGGCCCTCGAGGAACTCGGAATCGGCTTCGTTCCGTTCAGCCCATTGGGCAAAGGCTTCCTCACCGGCAAAATCGACGAGAACACGACGTTCGACAGCTCTGACTTCCGCAACATCGTGCCACGCTTTACCCCGGAAGCTCGGAAAGCGAATCTGGCGATCGTCCATGCGCTTCGAACGATCGCTCACCAAAAGAAAGCAACGCCTGCCCAGATTGCGCTCGCGTGGCTACTTGCACAGAAGCCGTGGATTGTTCCGATCCCCGGCACCACAAAGCTCCACCGCCTGGATGAAAACCTCGGTGCGACTGCAGTCGAACTCAGCTCAGAAGATCTGCAAGAGATCGAGGGCGCCGTCTCAAAAATTACGCTGCAAGGGGCTCGCTATCCGGAACACTTGCAGAAACTGGTCGGCCGTTAACCGTGAGTTTTGTATTTGCGATCTAATTCCAATTCAAAGGACACATTCGTGTACAAAGCGAAAGCATACGCAGCTGCTGGTGCAACATCGCCTCTTGGCTCGACGAAGATCTCGCGCCGCGATCCCACGGACCAGGACGTCCAAATCGAAATCCTCTTTTGCGGCATCTGTCACTCCGATCTCCACCAGGTCCGCAACGAGTGGAAAGAGGTGATGGCGACCGTTTATCCGTGTGTGCCGGGCCATGAGATCGTCGGACGCGTGACCAAAGTGGGCGCCGGCGTCACGAAATTCAAGGCTGGCGACCTTGCCGCAGTCGGCTGCATGGTGGATTCCGACCGCACATGCCCCGAGTGCCAGGCGGGCCTTGAGCAGTTCTGTCCGAATTTCACGTTAACGTACAACTTCCCGGACAAGCATTTGGGAGGCGTCACCTATGGCGGTTACTCGGACAGCATCGTCGTGGATCAAAGCTTCGTCCTTCATGTGCCCGCGAATCTGAATCTTGCCGGAGCCGCTCCGCTGCTTTGCGCCGGAATCACGACCTACTCGCCCATGCGGCACTGGGGCGTAACCAAAGGCAAGAAGGTTGGGGTGGTGGGCCTCGGCGGGCTGGGCCACATGGGCGTGAAGTTTGCGCACGCGCTGGGAGCCAACGTCGTTGTTTTCTCGACTTCGCCCAAGAAAAAGGACGACGCGCTTCGCCTCGGAGCCGACGAGGTGGTCATCTCGAAAAATGCTGACGAGATGCAGAAGCACGCCGGCAGCTTCGACTTTATTCTCGACGCCGTCTCCGCTGACCACGACATCAACGCCTACATCCACCTGCTGCGCCGCGATGGCAACCTCGTCCTCGTCGGAGCACCAGAAAAACCCCTCGCGGTCGCGGCGTTCGGGTTGCTCATGGGACGGCGCAGCCTCTCCGGCTCGCCCATCGGCGGCATCCCCGAAACCCAGGAGATGCTCGACTTCTGCGGCCAGCACAACATCGCATCCGATGTCGAAGTGATTCCGATCCAGAAAGTCAACGAAGCTTACGAGAGACTGCTCAAATCCGATGTGAAGTATCGTTTCTCAATTGACATGGCTTCCCTCAAATCTGAGTAAGCGAGAGAGAACAACGATGCAGAAGCGCAAACTGGGAAACAGCGGCCTGGAACTCATCACCCATTTGGCCTTCTATTCCGGTTGGCCCAACGCCATGAGCGCCATCATGGTCGCAAAAGAGGTATTCTCAAAACCGTGAAGAACAATGGCGAACCGGCGATTCTGCCTCGGACGCGCAGCGCAACCCCTCCGAGCGAACCCAATACTGCCAAGTTGTCCGGCTTGATTCGCGCGTATGCACCTCATGACGGCACTTTTACCCTCAGCATTCCTGGTCTGCACGCCAGCCGCTATTCACGAGTCAACAACGGCTGTGTGCACGGCCTGCTGGTGCCTTGCTTGTCCATCATCGCGCAAGGAGCGAAGACCGTCATCGTGGGCCAGGAAACTTACGAGTACGATCCTTCCCGCATGATTGTTTACTCCGTCGCATTGCCCGTCGCGGCCCAAATTATGCAAGCCAGCCCTGCCGAACCTTACCTTGCTCTCCGGTTGGACCTCGAACCGCAGAAGATTGCCGAACTGGTTTTAAAGGTATATCCGCACGGCGTGCCGCCCGTCCAGGAAAGGAGCGCCGTTTACATCACTTCGGTCGACGCGAGCTTGGTTAACGCCGCGATCCGGCTAATGGAATGCCTGGCTCAGCCCGCAGACGTTGGACTGCTTGCTCCGCTCGTGGTGGATGAAATTTTGATCCGCTTACTCCGCAGTCCGATTGGCGTTCGCGTAGCGCAGATGGGCTTTACCGAGTCCAGTGTGCACCGCATCGCGAAGGCCATCTCCTGGCTGCGCGCCAACTTTTCGCAACCCATGAAAGTCGAAAAGCTTGCTGAACTCGTGAACATGAGCGTCTCTTCCTTCCACGAGCACTTTAAGTCCGTCACTTCGATGAGCCCGCTGCACTATCAAAAGGTGCTGCGCCTTCAGGAGGCAAGGCGCCTCATGCTGTCCGCGATCATGGACGCGAGCGCGGCTAGTCAGCAGGTGGGCTATCTGAGTGCCTCGCAGTTCAGCAGAGAATACAGCCGCTTCTTCGGCAGCGCTCCCACCAGGGACATCACCAGATTGCGCAACGAATCTCAACTCCAGGTCTAACGCCTTAAGTGGCGAATGGCCGGCTCCCACGGCTGATACGAAGCCGCTCATGGGTTCCAGGGGCGCAGCCTGGGGATCCAGCGCGGGACATTCTTGCAGTAGGCTTCGTAGTCAGCAGAATTGGCTCTTCGTACAAGCGGACGAAAAGGGCGACTGCCGAGACGGCGATGAGCGCAATGGTGAACGCGCTCGAGTTCGCCCGGCCAAATACCGTCCAGAGACCGAACCAGCCTGTAAAAAATCCTACATACATCGGATTGCGCACGTAGCGGTAGAAGCCGACGACTACCAGTCTTTGCGGAGGAATCATGGGCGCGGGTGTGCCGTGACCGGTCCAGCCGAAATCGAAGACGCAGCGCAGCGCCACCGCGAAACCGAGAACGGATGGGATGGCGGCAATCCAGCGCCAGCGGCCTGACCCGCTCGCGTCAACGTGAAAGCCCAGCCAGGCCGGAAGCAACCAGAACCACAACGCAAAGAAGCACGCGCCAACAGTTAACGAAGCAAGCGCCGTGAGCCAATGCGCGCTGTGATGAGAGCCGTGCCCAATTTCAACGTGTTCGTTTGTCATAAAGCCTCCTGAATGCAGAAGTGAGAATCGAATGGAATAAATTCTCTCTACTTTTCTTTACGAGGCCTCGGAGCGGATGGTTACGCCGGAATGTTTGCCGGTTCTACTTGGCAATGGGGCGGCGGGTCTTCTTTGCTGATGACGACTTTTTTCGCGGCGGCGTCCAAAGGTGTTTTTTGACGTTGATGCGGGATTCGATTACCGGAATGCCTTCGCTTTCGAGAAGCTTTTTTTGCAACGAGGCGTAGGGCTCGCGGATCAGGATTTTGCCGTTTGCGCCAAGAACGCGATGCCAGGGGATTCCTTTGCCCTTGGGAGTGGCACCCATGGCGCGCCCCGCAGTGCGTGCGCCGCCCGGTAGGCGCAAGGCTTTCGCTACGGCTCCATAAGTAAGAACCCGGCCGCGGGGAATTTGTTTCACGAGTTTGTAAACGGGATCCCAGGACATAACCGTACCGCTCCCTGCTCTAAGGCATTAGACTCCGCGCGACAGCTTAGCGATGCAAACGAAGAGCGACAAGAATAAAAATCGCCCCAGCCGTGTTTAATCCTATGTAAGCGAATTGGTGATGGATCCGAACATCAAATCAAAGCGTAATGCATCTAATTGAAGTAGAAGCGAGCAAAAAACGGGAAGCAAGACAACGATGCGAAGAACCAATGAAACAAAACGAAAAAACTGATGAGAAGTTTTGCTGAAAACTGGATAGCTTGTAAGCATTACCGATTGAGAAAAAACCTTCGATCTAGTACGCATCGTTCATTGACGGGTGTAGTGGAATGCAAATACACTACAACCAGTGACAGTGGCCCGAGGTGATGTTATGGCTTTTGTCCGCCGCAAAGGAAATTCGTTCTACCTGGTGCATAACGTGCGCCGCGGCGGCAAAGTGCGTCAACTGCACCTGGCACGTCTCGGGGAACGCGCGCGAATCACCGATGAAGTGGTGCGCGAAGTTTCCAGGAAGCACCCTTTCGTGGAGCTGAACTGGCGGGCTCTGCGCGCACAGATGAACAGTCATATGGATCTTGCCGATCCCAGCTCTCCGGCAACCCAGAAGCTCGTCTCCAGCCTGCGAGCGCTCAATCTCGACCTGGCGGACCTCTTTCCGCCGCTCCTCCGGATTTCTGAAACGCCCGCGGTGGCGCGAGAGCTGATGGTACAACTTCGGCTTTTGCAGTCCACTCTTCAGGTCAAGCTCGACCAGTTTGACCGGAAGCGCGGTCGGTTCGGTAACACGGCTTTGCGGATGCAAGGCCGCTAGGAGGAGACCATGAGCTCCCAAATACTGCCTCTCGATCCAAACCTTCGCAGCAATACGACGATTGAATTTCAGGACGCGCTGCGCTCCAAGATCGTCGGACAAGCGGAAGGCGTGCAGGCGCTCGTGGACCTGTATCAGGTTTTCTGCGCCGGTTTGAACTCCCCGGGGCGTCCAGTGGGCAATCTCCTGCTGCTGGGGCCGACGGGCTCGGGCAAGACACGCATTGTCGAAGCCGCGGCCGAAATTCTGTTCGGAGACTCGCGCGCGGTTATCAAGGTGGATTGCGCGGAGTTCCAGCACTCGCATGAGATTGCTAAATTGATTGGTTCGCCTCCGGGGTATTTGGGCCACCGGGAAACACATCCGTTAATCACGCAGGAAGAGTTATCCAAGAGCCATACCGAAAAGCTGAAGCTTAGCTTTTTGCTCTTCGATGAAATTGAAAAGGCGTCGGATGCCCTCTGGCAGCTGCTGCTGGGCATGCTGGATAAGGCGACATTAACCCTCGGTGATAACCGACGGGTGGATCTGTCGCAAACTGTTATCTTCCTGACTTCGAACCTGGGCGGGGGAGAGATCACGGAATTGATGGAAGGCGGGATGGGTTTCGTTCAGCCAGGCGACAAGCCAATTGTCGGACTTGACGAGAAGGTTGAGCGGACAGCCGTGGAAGCGGCGCGCAGG
>DATFZY010000161.1:0-42786 GCA_035313865.1 Candidatus Acidiferrum sp. | reverse complement strand
CTCCCGTCAGGAAAGTCTGTCCTTTTCCATACGTCCTGACTAGCAAACTACCCATATAGCAGACCGACTCCTGCATGGGAACCAAACCACTTAGTTTTGTGTGCCACGGAGCTGGAGGCGGAAGTTCATGCGGAGGATGGCCGTAATTCTGTCCGGATGGACCCTTTGGCGGATTAGGCACGATGGCACCGAACGCACACAATTAACCCAATTTCCTGGAGAGGCCAACAAACCAAAGTGGAGTCCCGATGGAAGCAAGATCGTCTTCGAAGGAAAGCCAGAGGGACGCCCTCCAAATATTTACGTGGTGAATGTCGAGGGAGGACCATGGCAGGAATTATTGCCCAGTGGTCGAAATCATCAATCGCCAGACTGGTCGCCCGATGGGAAATCGATTGTCTATGCCACTCCCAGGTTCAGAAAGGAGGATCCTCCGGAGGATAGCGGCATCTTTGTACTGAACTTAAAGACACGAAAAGTGACAAGGCTGCCTAAGTCGGAGGGCATGATGGATCCTCGATTCTCGCTCGACGGGCGGTACCTCGCGGCTTTGTCGGAGGATCAAACAAAAATCATGCTCTTTGACATGCAAGCTCGCGATTGGAAAGAGATCGCGCACGGCAAGGTACTAAACCACCTGGACCGGACTTCAGAGGGGGATTACTTCTACTTTCAGGAAGTTTCAGACAAGGGAGTGCCCGTGTACCGCGTGCGCGTTGGCACATGGAAGCTCGAGAGCGTGCTGAGTTTTGAATCGTTGGCCGAGCCTACGATCGTCAAGTACAGGTTTATCGGACTGTTACAAAATGGATCGCCGATGGTGCTGGCCACTCGCGGCGGCTATGACATTTATGCGCTGGACTTGGATCTTCCTTAGAGGCGGTCGAGCTTCGCTTCCACTGAAAAATGAATAGTTGATCCCTGCGACTGCAAAAGGGCGGCCCTGGAGCAGCCGGCGAATTGCAATGAAAAGAAACAGTAATTCAGCCCATGGGAGCCTGGACAGCCAAATGGGAAATCCGGGCTCACCCGGATGCAGCCGGGTCGTGCCCTGTTTGTTATGTGGCTTTCAGCTAGAAGTCATTGAAAATGTTGGGGAAATAAAAGGAGGAGGCAAGCCAGGTCGTCTCGCCTCCTCGTTTCCCCTTTCGGGGAAGTTCCGGCCAGCCTGACGGAGGGTGGCTAGCCGGTCGTGTGTTGGCCTACCTACTTAATCCCGGCTGGGCGAAAAAAGTTCCGGTGAAAATGAAAAAAAGTGACTAGAATCACTGTGGAAATTAACCCCTGCGTGGGTGCTACCAACTTATGGCGCGAACTTCAAACCTAAGCCCCGATAACGTATTGCGTTTTCTGCAAGTTACACGAGAGGGGGCGTCGGCGAACGAAATTGGTGCGGCTCTGCACATTGGGAAGGCGGATCGGCGGCCTCTATTTAAGCAGCTGGTTAAATTGAAGAAGCGGGGAGTGATTGAGGAAATGCCTGGCGGGCGTTACCGGCTTGCTAGCCGGAAGCGGGAGAAAGAGAGCGACAGGGAGAGACAGGCGGAAGGTTCCACGGGGAACGCTGGGAAAGAGGTGGGGCCGGGGCCGCAGGGTGCTGCGGGTTCTCTGGCTCCGGGTTCGGCTTTGGCGCGCGATGAAGTGCGCGGGCGGCTGGTGTTGCATCACGATGGGTATGGATTTGTGGTGCCGGATGTGCCGATGCCGCAACTGGATGGGGACGTGTTTATTCCACCGAACGCGGTGGAAGATGCGATGCACGGCGATCACGTGCTGGTTCGGCTGCAGAGGGTGAGCGAGTCGCGTGGACGGGATTTTCGCGTGGCGGGTGCGCGCGGTGGGCAGAGGGCGGAAGGGCGGATCGTGCGCGTGCTTGGGCGGGCGCATCCTTCCGTGGTTGGATTGTTTCGGTATGGGCCGCGTGGGAATGTTGTGCTGCCTTACGACAATCGGATTCAGCATGAAATTGAGATTCCTCCTGGAGAGGAATTGACTGGGGCGTTGCGGGAAAAATTGGGATTGGGTGGGGCTGGAGGGGAGGGCGGGGCGCGTGGCAAGCGGTTGCCGCAGTTGCCTGAGCTGGATGGAGCGGTGGTGAATGTGGAGTTATTGCGTTATCCGCGGGGTGGGGCTGCGGCGACGGGGCGTGTGATCGAGATTATCGGACGACCGGGCGATCTCGGGGTGGACATTGAGATCATTATTCGCAAACACCATTTGCCGCATGCGTTTTCGCGGGCGGTTTTTCAGGAAGCGGAGTTGCGGGCCGCGCCGGTTAGCGAGGCGGAGCGCGAGGGGCGCGAAGATTTTCGGCATCTGCCCATCGTGACGATTGATGGGGAGACGGCACGGGATTTTGACGATGCTGTTTACGTAGAACGGCGCGCGGATGGCGGGTGGAATTTGCAGGTGCATATCGCCGACGTGGCGCACTACGTTCGAACGGGGACGGCGCTCGATCAGGAAGCGCGGCTGCGGGGAACTTCGGTTTATTTTCCGGACCGGGCTGTGCCGATGCTGCCAGAGGCGCTTTCGAATGGTATGTGCTCGCTGAAGCCGCGCGAGGAGCGGCTGGTGATGAGCGCATTGATGCAGTTCGACGCGAACGGCAAGATGTTGACCTCGCACATGACGGCGGGGGTTATTCGTTCGGCAGAGCGGATGACTTACACCGATGTAAACAAAGTGATTGAAGGCGACGGCGGCGCCAACATGCGTTATGGAGGGTTAGCTGGGCATTTTCGCGACATGAAAGAGCTGGCGCTGCTTTTGAATGCGCGACGGAATGAACACGGCTCGATTGATTTTGATTTGCCTGAGCCGGTGATTGAGTTTGATGAACAGCAACGCATGACCAACATTGTTCGGAGCGAACGGAACATCGCGCACCGGCTGATCGAAGAATTCATGCTGGCGGCGAACCGGGCCGTGGCGAGTTATTTGTTGAAGCGCGGGATCGCGGCGTTGCACCGGGTGCATGAGAAGCCGGATGCGAAGAAAGTGTTGGAATTCGAAGAGATGGCGCGGGCGTTTGGGTATTCGCTGGGCGTGGCGGATTTGCATCAGAGGGAAGTCGCGGTGCGGCACGGGAAGGTGCCTGCGCCGGCGAAGGCTGGGCGGCCGGATTCTTATGGGCATGGACGAGAGCGTGGGATGAAAGTGGCGCTGCCGGGTTCTACGGAGCTGCGCATCACGCCTCAGCATTACCAGAAATTGCTGCGCAAGTTGGCTGGGAAACCGGAAGAGCGCATCGTTTCTTACTTGATGCTGCGTTCGTTGAAGCAGGCGCGGTATGCGGCGGATGCGCTTGGGCATTTTGCGCTGGGATTTGACGAGTACACGCATTTCACCTCGCCGATCCGGCGGTATCCGGACTTGATTGTCCATCGCGTGCTGAAATGGGCTTTGGACCATCCACACGCGGCTGCGCCTGCGGCGAGCCATGCGGCGCGAGGCGCGGAGGCTACACTTTATTCGCAGACGCAACTAGAAGAGTTGGGGGCGGAAACTTCGGAAGCGGAACGGCGCGCCAATGGGGCAGAGCGCGAGTTGATGGACTGGAAAACGGCGCAGTTTATGGAAGGGCATCTCGGCGAGGAGTACGAGGCGCTGATCATATCGGTGCAGAAATTTGGGTGCTTTGTCGAGCTGTTTGAAGTGTTCGTGGAGGGACTGCTGCCTATCAACGCGCTGGAAGATGCCGCGGGGGCGCGCGTCGTCTTTCGCGAACGCGATCACGCCATGGTCGCGTTACCCGGGGGCGAAGCGCGGCGCGGCGCACCGAGAACTGGTCGTGGACGCGGCACAAAACCCAAAGAGCTTGCCTGGCATCTCGGGGACAAGGTGCGCGTCCGCGCCGAGCGGATTGACCCGATGCGGCGCCGCGTGGAATTCGCTATTGTCGAAGTGCCTTAAACAATTGCGACTCCCGCGATTCGGTAGTGAGTCTGTTTCCGTTTACGGCCTTCACCAAGAAGTCAGGCTGAAGCGTGCGCTAAACGCTGTGTTCAGCCTAAATTGTTGCTGCCCGCACAAAGAAGTTACAAAACGAGGCAATGAGGATGTAAATGCGTGCTTTACCGGTTCCAGTAAAAGCCAAAGCGAAGAAGTACACCGAGCAGATTGCTCCTCCCCACTCGACGACTCGCTCCATCAGCAAAATAGAAGGCGAGACGGTTCTTTTGTGAACTGAAAGGCCCATCAGTGGAAGAGCTAAGTTGTGGAACAAAAAGAAGCCAACATGACTGCGCAATTGAGTGTGCATCCCATCAAAGACATCGAAAAGGTACGTCTCCTCCAACCTACAAGTGGCACGGAGTCTTTACGAAACCATAGCCAAGCCAGGCGGACGAGCGCGAAAGGACCCACGAAGACAACCAATCCTACGAGAAGAAACAGTGGTCCCAAGTCAGCTGCCTCAGCTGGTGATTGTACATCGGACAGTTCGTGTTCATAGGTCGAATAACTAGAAGCGGACGTACTACTCGCAATTTTGCAAACTTAGAAGGGCCGCCAAGTTCTGCTATTCTGAAGTGCTGAGTAAACAGCGGAACTTGTGACCGCAGGGCTCCGCTGCATTTCTATCGAGAGGAATCACCCATCATGAGTACGACCACAGTGACTGAGCGCGGCGTGAAGCGTGTCTTCAATTTTAATGCGGGGCCGGGGGCTTTGCCGCTTCCTGTGCTTGAGAGGATTCGCGAAGAGTTGATGGATTGGCGCGGGAGCGGGATGTCGGTGATGGAGATGAGCCACAGGTCGCCGGAATTCGAGAGCATCAATGCGACGGCGGAAGCAGGGCTGCGCAAACATCTCCAAATTCCCGATGAGTACGCGGTGGTTTTTGTGCAGGGCGGCGGGAGCATGCAGTTCACGATGGCGCCGATGAACCTTTGCTTGCCGGGAAAACCGGTGGACCTGATTCACACGGGGACATGGACGGCGAAGGCGCTTGGGGAGTTGAAAAAAGGCGTATTGCATCACGTGGCGGCGTCCACCGAGGCGGAGAAATTCGCGCGCTTGCCGCGCAAGGACGAAATTAAATATTCGCCGGACGCTTCTTACGTGCACATGTGCACGAACAACACGATTGAAGGGACGCAGTGGACGGAGATGCCGGAGACGGGCGGCGTGCCGCTTGTCGCTGACATGTCTTCGGACATTGCTTCGCGGCCGATCGACGTCAAGAAATTCGGGCTTATTTTTGCCGGGGCGCAGAAGAATCTTGGGCCTAGCGGCGTCACCGTGGTGATCGTGCGCAAGGACTTGGCCGAGCGTGCGGACAAGAATCTGCCGACCACTTTGCAATACCGGACTTTCATCAAAGAAAAATCCTTGTACAACACACCGCCGACGTTCGCGGTGTACATCGTCGGGCTGGTGATGGAGTGGATTGACGGGGAAGGCGGCATCACTGGAATTGAGAAGCGCAACAACGCTAAAGCTAAGCTGCTCTACGACACGCTTGAAGCCAGCGGCGGTTTCTATAATTGCCCCGTTGAAAAGGCTTCGCGGTCTAAAATGAATGTGGTTTTTCGCGTGGCTGGCGGGAATGAAGAGATCGAAAAGCAATTTGGCAAAGAGGCGGCTGCGGCCGGGCTGGTTGGCACACCGGGGCATCGGTCTGTCGGCGGCATGCGGGTGTCGCTTTACAACGCGGTTGCGATTGAGGCAGTTGAGGCGCTCACCGGTTTTATGCGCGAATTCCAACGGACACGGATCTGATATCTCTACAATTATATAACTTTCATTAGAATCTGCTTGCAACGTGGCTCGCGAGCGTTCCATAATCATGAGGAACAGCAGGTGCCTCATGCAAGGCAATGGAAGTCGACAGAACGGGCAGATTGACGGCGATCTTCAGAAGTCAGTGATTGCCGCTCTCGAAGACGAGCAATATGACTGGCGCACCGTCGAAGGCTTGGCCGGACAAACCGGTATTCCCGCGGAAAAGATACAAGAGATCCTGAAGAGCGTGAAGAGCGAAGTAGTGCGCTCGGCGATCCCGGATGAATTGGGGCGGGCACTCTACACTACCCGGAAACACTAACGCGACACTCACGGACTCGGGTCTCGATTTCTGGCGGCACTGGCAGACAAAGTCGCGTGAACTTCTGGGATCACCGTTTTACTGCCTTCTTGTTTGGCTTTTTTGGCGGGCTGGCAGTTAATCTTTTTCCGCCTTCACCTAATCTCTCAATCTCCTGAGACAGAAAGACCGGACTTCAATTGGATTTACTGGACACAGTTTGTAGGATTGGCCATCCTTGGTGGAATAGCCGCTCTTGCGCACGATTTGTCCAACCCGATCACGGCCTTGCTGGGGTTTAACGTTGGTCTCTCAATTCCCGCTCTGATCAAAACGGCTGCTGAACTACAAGGTCCAAAGAAAAAGAGAAAGACCAACTGAGGCTGCCGTGGCTTCTTTCCCCTTGTGCTTCGACAAGAGAGGGCGTAAAGTCTCTTGTCGAAGTGACAGGGGACGAACTTGATGGCCAACAAGAGGATTGAACTTCCGCAGGGGACGCTCGACCTGCTGATTCTTCGCACGCTGGCGCTGGAGCCGCAGCACGGCTGGGCTATTTCCGAACGCATCCACCAGATTTCGAGCGATGTTCTGCTTGTTCAGCAGGGTTCGCTGTATCCGGCGTTGCACCGGTTGGAGCGGCGCGGGTGGATCAAGGCGAAATGGGGAACGTCGGAGAACAACCGGCGCGCGAAATACTACGAGCTGACAAAGGCGGGGCGGAAACAGCTCGAACTCGAAAAAGATTCCTGGAACAAGTTGGCGGGTGCCGTCGCGCAGATTCTGGAGACGGCGTAGGGGGCGTCCATGTTCAGCGACCTGTTTTTTCGCCTGCGTTCGCTCTTCCGACGCGAAACCGTCGAATCGGAAGCGGACGCCGAGCTGCGTTTTCACTTCGAGCGGCAGGTGGAGAAGTACCTCAAGTCCGGCATGTCGCGCTCGGAGGCGACTCGCCGCACCCGGCTCGAGTTCGGCGGGCACGAGCAGCTGAAGGAAGAAATCCGCGACGCGCGCGGAGTGAGCTTCATCGAAACTTTCGTGCAAGACATCCGCTATGGAATGCGCACGCTACGCAAGAATCCGGCGTTCGCCGTTATTGCGGCGCTAACGCTTGCTCTAGGCATTGGGGCGAGTGCTTCGGTCTTCAGCGTCGTAAACGCCATTCTTCTGAAGCCTCTCCCGTATCCGCAGGCAGAGCGAATCGTAATTCCCTGGCTGGTTTCTCCTCCCGGAGTAAACATAGGTTCGGAATATTTTCCCTGGGGCCAGATACAGTTTCGCTTTCTGACACACGACGACCATCCTTTCAAGGAGTTGGGTGCGTTCCAGAACGATTCATTCAATTTAACCGGTTCGGGCGAACCTGCGCTGCTGGATGGCTTTCGCACATCCGCGGGATTCTTTCCAGCGCTCGGCGTTTCACCGATGTTTGGGCGGACTTACACGGATGACGAGGACCAGCCGGGACACGAACATGTTGTTGTCCTGAGCTACCGCTTGTGGCAGGAGCGATTCGGCGGCGACCGCAATGTTTTGGGACGCTCCATTGAACTCAACGGCTACCCGTACGCGATTATCGGAGTCATGCCCGTGGATTTCGCGTTTCCTCGCGCTGAAGAGATGCCGGTGAGTTTCAATTTTCCGCGCCGGCCGCAGCTCTGGGTTCCACTGGCAATTGCGCCCACGCCTGTGGCTGGACCTTCGGAGCTTGCGGTGATCGGGCGGCTCAAGCCGGAACTCACGATCGAGCAGGCCCAAGCCCAAATGAACGTGATCACCAAACGCGCGGAGACAATCGATCCGCGCTGGAAGGGATGGTCCAACACGCGATTGACGCCGCTGGAAAAGCAAGTTGTGGGCGATTCGCAGCGTCCCCTGTTGCTGATTCTGGGTTCTGTGGGAATCGTTTTGCTGATTGCTTGTTCGAACGTGGCCAATCTGCTGCTTACGCGTTCGTTTGGACGGAGGAGGGAGTTTACTCTGCGCGCTGCGCTCGGGGCGGGACGTGCACGGTTGGTGCGCCAACTGCTGACGGAAAGTCTGGTCCTCGCGCTGGCCGGCGGTCTTTTGGGAATATGGTTCGCGGTCGCGGGCGTCAGGTTTTTAAAGGCGTTTGGTCCGGCAAATATTCCGCGATTACAAGAAGTGAGCCTGGATACGCACGTTTTCGCGTTTGCGGCCGCTATCTCCTTGTTCACGGGCATCTTTTTCGGCTTGGCTCCCGCATTGGAAGCGGCGCGCAAAAACATTTTCGAATCGCTGCGGGAGGGCGGGCAAAGAGCCGGTGCAGGATCCGCCCATCCGAGATTGCGCAACGCGCTCCTCGTTTCGCAAGTTGCGCTCGCCTTGGTTTTGGTCATTTCCGCGGGTCTGCTGGTTCGCACCTTCTACCATATGCTCAGCGTCGATCCCGGCTTTCGGCCCGCGCAAGTATTTACATTCCAACTGTCTTTGCCCGCCTTGAAGTACCCGGACCAGGCGCGCATAGTGCCGGTCTATACCAGAGTGCTGGAAAACTTGCGGGGAGTTTCAGGAGTGGAATCTGCGGGAATTGCGGAGACTTTGCCAATGGGCGGAGAGGGCGAGAGTACGGTCATTAAAATTCCGGATCATCCCGCAACGAACGACAAATCGCTGCCTTTTGCCAACTACACGATTGTTTCGCCCGGGTACTTTTCTGCTGTGGGGGCCTCGATTCTTCGAGGACGCGCTATCGCGGAGACCGACACCGGCGATTCGATGCCCGTAGCAATCGTTAACAGCGCCATGGCGAAGCTTTATTGGCCAGGCGAAGATGCTTTGGGAAAACGCGTGGCTTTGGGAAGTCCGCGCTACCCCACGTTTACGATCGTAGGCATCGTCGCGGACATCAAGCACTTCTCCATGCGCGAGGATCCCGCTCCGGAAATGTACGTGGCTTACACGCAAAAGCAGTGGCCCTCGATGCTGACGATGAACGTCGCGGTACGAACCAAAGCGGATCTGAGCTCGATGACGGCAGGCGTGCGGGAAGCCATTCATTCCGCCGACCCCGACTTGCCCATCGCGAAACTCGCTCCTCTAACGATCCTCGTGGACGATTCCATGACGGAGCCTCGCTTTGCGATGCTCTTGCTCACGTCATTTGGCGGGCTTGCTTTGCTGCTTGCCACGATCGGAATGTACGGTGTGATCTCTTATTCGGTGGCTCAGCGTACGCAGGAGATTGGCATCCGCATGGCTCTCGGCGCTGCCCGCGGCAATGTATTTGGCATGGTCCTCGCGCAGGGAGCGCGTCTCGCTGGACTCGGTATCGTGATTGGGCTCGCGGCTGCTTGTGCAGTCACCCGGCTGATGGCCAGCTTTTTGTATGGAGTTCAACCGACGGATCCCATCACCTTTGTGGCCGTGTCCGGATTGTTAGTTGGGGTTGCGCTCCTCGCTTGTTACCTGCCGGCTCGGCGAGCTACACGCGTCGACCCAATCATCGCCTTACGCTACGAATAAACCTCTCAACAAAAGAGCGCGCAGAAGCCGCTTCGTGCGAGCGATTTCTGCGCGCTCCGTTCTCTAACGTCCATACTCACGCAGCTGATTACGCCAGGTCGAAGAGAAGAACCTCGGCGTTGTCGACTCCCGTCAGCTCCACGGATTTTTCCGCAGTGATGGCCGCGCCGTCGCCGGCTTCCAGCTTCGTACCGTTTAACTTCACGGTGCCGCGCGCCACTTGGATGTACGCGTGGCGCTCTGGCTTCAGCTCATGCTCTACGGCTTCGCCTTTGCCTAGTAGCGTGGCGTACAGCTCGTTATCCTGGCGAATTTTCACGGAACCATCGCGCCCGTCCGGCGACGCGACCAGGCGCAGCTTGCCGCGCTTCTCCTCTTCGCTGAAGGTTTTCTGGCCGTAGACTGGCTTCAGGCCTTTTTCTTCCGGAAACATCCAGATTTGCAGCAGGTGCACCGGCTCGGTTTCGGACGCGTTAAATTCGCTGTGCGTCACGCCGGAGCCTGCGCTCATGTACTGCACGTCGCCTGGGCGAATCACGGAACCTGTGCCCATGCTGTCGCGGTGTTCCAGCGCGCCTTCTAGCACGTAGGTGACGATTTCCATGTCGCGGTGCGGGTGCGTGGGAAAGCCCTCGCCCGGCGCGACGCGGTCGTCATTCAGGACGCGCAGCGTCCGGAATTGCACGTGCTTCGGGTCGAAGTAGTCTGCAAAGGAAAACGTAAAGTAGGTATCCAGCCAGCCGTGGTTGAAATGGCCGCGTTCCTGGCTTTTGCGGATATCGATCATGGTCCACCTCCCGGTTTGACAGGAACATAATACTCGTTATAACGACTATTGTCAAGAGGTACATTATGACAGGCATTTTCGCTCCATGTCGGCATACCCGAACCCCTGCATCCCGAAGCACCTAGAGCAGGCCGCCGCTGGGCTAAACGCGGGGTGAGGCGTTCCATGTCTGGTGCGCCATGGCTTTGATTTGAGGCCGCTTTAGATACTGTTGGACGAATGCATTATCGGGGCGCCAGTGCGGCTCTGGATTCCAACTCCGTGCCATTGGGAATGACCGAAGACAGGGTGCGGCTTGGCCAAACAATTTCCAGCGAGGTTTGATGTTTCACCAGCATTTTGGAACGGCGATTGACGCGCACTTCCATGCTATTGCTGGCGCCGGCGCGAACCTCAGAATTATTTTCCTTCTGCACCACGACTTCTTTATCGCCATGGTAAAGAATCACTCGGAGCACGTGATCCCCGATGGCAATCGGACAACTGAATCGCAAAGTGTCGCCGCGATGCGCGGCCTCCAAAGGGGTCGTTAGAACGAGATTGTCATCGGAGTAGACTGCCAGCGTGTCGTCCACCACATCCGAGACAACGTCAATGCGCAAAGAAGTCTGCTGAATCGTTGAGACGGTCGTCGTCTTCGAGCTGGATGCGCCCTTGGCGCCGGTATTGGGGTTGCCTTCTGGAACACTACCTGCTGCCGATGTTTTCCGGGCGAGTAAGGCGGGGCTCGCGGCCGAATGCGACACGCTACGACTCGGAGAAGCAGGTTTGATGGGTCCCCGGCCCGGAAGATCGTCCGCGGCTTGCGGCGAAGTGTTAGCGCCTGGCGTGGAAGCGCTCTGTCCAAGAGAATCGACAGGAATCGCGGATTCGGAGGGGGCGGAGAAGGCCACGGCTGTGTTTGGGGCCGAAGGAGTGGCAATCGATGCCGTCTGTGAATTCGTAACTGATAGCGAAGAGGAATGATTACGCAGGGCTCGTGCGAGAGGCACGAGCGAAATTAGAAATATACCAGCGGCGGCGCTGGCAACCCAGACGTCTCGGCGCCGCACTGGACGATTCCACCAGGAAGGCTTCGTGGTCCCGGCTGTTCTTTGAGAAAACCACCGAAGCATGGCCACCGCTGCTGCCCCAACCGCCATTTTTGTGTAGGTCGGCGGCGAGCTGACGGCTTCTGCTTCAGGGGCGGGCGACGGTTGCGAAGGATTCGATTTCGCGCGCGCCAACGGATATAGAGAAGCGGCTAAGTCCTGAGCAGAGGCAAAACGCTGCGCAGGATCTTTTGCCAGACAGCGCATCACGATCTGGTCGAATTCCGCCGGCAATGCGGAGTTGTGACGAGAGGGCGGCGCGGGTGACGCGGAGATGATTTGGGCGCAGACCGCCTCGAGTGAGTTGCCGTCGAAGGGACGGACGCTCGTAGCCATTTGATAAAGGATTATTCCCAGGGAAAAGAGATCAGAGCGCGCGTCCTGAGCCTTGTCCAGGATCTGTTCTGGTGCGAGATAAGCAGGGGTGCCTCTGAGATCGCCGGAATGAGAAATGTGGTTGGCATAGCGCGCGATACCGAAGTCTCCCAGCTTCACGTGACCATCTTTGGTAACCAAAATGTTGGCCGGTTTCACATCTCCGTGAATGATTTGGGCGGCATGCGCCTGGGCAAGTGCGGAGGCAAGATCGCCGCCCCACGCCGCAGCTATTTTTAGCGGGAGCGGGGCGGACTCCAGGACCTTCTCCAGAGTTTCACCCTCGACATATTCCATGATCAAGAAGGGCAAACCACTGGCATCCGTCCCCACATCATAGAGGCTGACGATAAAGGGATGGGCGAGACGCCCGACGATCTGGGCTTCGCGGATGAACTGTTCCTCGAGGTCCCGCGAGCCAAAGCCGTTCAGGAAAGTTTTCTGGGCCACGGTGCGGCCGATCAAAGTATCGCGAGCCTTCTCGACCCGGCTGGTCGCACCGGTCCCTAAGGTTTCGATTACTTCATAGCGGTCTGTTTGGGTAGCCATGTGACCACGTCTTTACGAGCGAATCCCGATGCACAGTATCGTGCTGAGGCTTGTTGGGTGGAATGGCCCGAAGGTACTGGTGAAGAGAACCAGCGTACTGTAATCCGGCGCCCGAAAAGACGGATAATGCGGAGCCGAGCTATCGCAAGCGTACCGGTCCCATTCCCGGCGGACCGGCTTTGGTGTAGAGTGGGGAAGTAACAGGCATTTGCCGTGTCTGCTTCCGAGGATCGCTATGGAATCCGCGTCGTCTGCAACGCAAACGAGAAAGCCTGATGAAGCCGCAGCGCCCCGCGAAACGCTGACCATCACCGACAATCGAACCGGAAAGACCTACGAAATCCCTATAAAGAATGACGCCATTCGGGCGATGGACCTGCGCCAGATCAAAGTGGACCCCACCGAATTTGGCATGTTGAGTTACGACCCGGCGTACAACAACACGGCATCCTGCATCAGCAAAATCACTTATATTGACGGCGACGCCGGCATTCTGCGCTACCGTGGCTATCCCATCGAAGAACTCGCGGAAAAGAGCACTTATCTCGAGACGGCTTACCTGCTTCTGCACGGGGAGCTGCCCACCGCGGCGCAGCTCAAGGACTGGACGTACAACGTAACGCACCACACGTTTATTCACGAAAGCATCAAGAAGTTCCTCGACGGCTTTCACTATGACGCACACCCCATGGGGATGATGATCTCCACCATCGCGGCGCTTTCGACCTTCTATCACGACGCCAAGGACATTTTTGATGCGGAGTCGCGCCGCAAACAGACCTACCGGCTTGTCGGCAAGATGCCCACGATTGCGGCGTTTTCCTACCGGCACACTCTGGGCATGCCGTTTGTCTATCCGGACAACGAGCTGAGCTATCCGGGCAATTTCCTGAACATGTTGTTCCGCACGACGGAAGCAAAGTTCCGGCCGAATCCCACTCTGGAACACGCGCTGGATGTGCTTTTCATTCTTCATGCCGATCACGAGCAGAATTGCTCTGCAAATACCATTCGTGGAGTCGGCAGCTCGCACGTAGACCCGTATTCAGCTACCGCGGCGGCCATCGCCGCGCTCTATGGGCCGCTCCACGGCGGCGCGAATGAAGAAGTGCTGCACATGTTGCTGGAGATCGGCTCCGTGCAGAAGGTGCCGGATTTCATCAAGCGGGTAAAAGCCGGCGAAACCAAGCTGATGGGCTTCGGCCATCGCATCTACAAGCATTACGATCCGCGCGCGCGCATTATCAAGCGCGTGGCTTACGAAGTTTTCGAATTGATGGGCAAGAATCCGCTGCTGGAAATCGCGCTGGAGTGCGAGCGCATCGCGCTGGAAGACGAATACTTCATCAAGCGCAAACTTTATCCCAATGTGGACTTCTACACCGGCCTGATTTACCAGTCGATGGGCTTCCCGATATCCATGTTCCCTGTACTTTTTGCGATTCCGCGCACTTCCGGCTGGATTGCGCAGTGGGAAGAGATGCTTCTGGACCCTGAGCAGAAAATTGCCCGCCCCCGCCAAATCTATCTCGGCCACGATACGCGCCAGTACCTCCCCATGGACCAGCGGAGTTGAGAGCGAACCCTAATCCAACTGAAAATGGGCTCGTAAACAGATAGTTTGCAGTATCACGATAGAAATTAACTGGTAGGCGCGTTGGCGCTCGACGTGCTCCTACAGCCCGGTATAGTTGATCGAGAGAGGCGCCATGGCAGAAACACAGACTCCGAGTACATCTGGAAATCCGTCGGTGCGCCGGCGCAGCCAGCGCGTGCTGATGCAGGTGGCCGTGCGCGTGCGTGGAAAGGACGCGCAAAGCAAAGAGTTCGAGGAAGAGACCGAGACTCTGGCCATCAACGCTCACGGGGCGCTCGTACTGACAAATGCGCGAGTAACCAGCGGCAGCAAGGTGATGCTGCAGAACAAACGGACGCAAGAAGAGCAGGAATGCCACGTGGTCTTCCTGGGTCCTGTGCGCGCGGGCAAGTCCGAGATTGGCCTTGAATTTTCCGAAGCGCGCCCCTCGTTTTGGCGTGTGGCGTTTCCACCTGAAGACTGGTCTTCGAGACATCCGGATGCCCGCCCGCTTTCTGCGACGAGGCCTGTAAAATAACTGGATCCCCCTTCGTTTTACGCCGGCTTTTTCCCTTCCCGCAAACAACGCGGGAGAAGTTTGCTTAGATCCAAATTCCTGAAATAAGCGTAAGGCGGAGGCCCGCCAGAACCATACATTTCGCGGCGCGGCAGGCGTAACATCAGGAGCGCGAATTTGGCGCAAGCAGAACTTGGGAATGCCGTGGAAAAAATGCAGCTCATGAAAAGCGCGTGGCGAAGGGCCGCGACGTCTCTTTTGCTCATTGTGATCGTTGCTGTGGGAGCGCGCCTGGCGTTTGCGTGGATAGAGGCGAAGCAAATTCCCGCGCGCGTCCTGAGCATCGTTCCGTTTCAAACGGAAACCGGGCACATCGCCTACTCGATTGCCAGCGGAAAGGGTTTTTCCTCTCCCTTTCAAAGGGATAGTGGTCCGACCGCGTGGCTGGCGCCTGTTTATCCGTATATTCTTGCAGCGATTTTCAAACTGTTTGGGATTTACACGTTCCGCTCTTTTTTTGCAGCGATTTTTTTGAATATCGTTCTCTCCGCCGGCACGTGCGTGCCGATTTTTTACGCAGGCAAACGCATCGCTGGTCTTGGCGTTGCCAGCGGTGCCGCGTGGCTGTGGGCTTTGTTCCCTAACGCCTTCATCATTCCCTTTGAATGGATATGGGATACGTCTTTGTCCGCTCTGCTCGTGGCCGCGATACTTTGGACAACGGTGGAACTCGCGGAATCGCGGCGTCTCGGCGAGTGGTGCGTCTACGGCCTCTTGTGGGGCTTTGCGGTTTTGACGAATCCCGCCGTCGCAGTTCTTTTTCCTTTTCTGCTCGGGTGGGCTGCTCTTCGCGTTCGCGGGTATATTTCCGCAACAAAGTGGCTCGCCAGACCTGCGCTGGCCACTGCACTCGCGGTTCTCTGCTGCGTTCCGTGGACCGTCCGCAACTACCTCGTCTTTCACAAGTTCATTCCGCTGCGCTCGAATTTCGCGTTCGAGCTGTACATCGGCAACAACGAAAACTACGACGAACAGCACCGCGGGCGCCCTGGCGTGGTCACGCAAGACCGCGAGATTCTGCGCTACCTGCGCATGGGCGAAACCGCCTTTATGGAGGAAGAGAAGCGGAAGGCCGCTGCGTTTATCGCGTCGAATCCGCGGATCGAGTTGTGGCTCATCTCGCAGCGCTTCGTAGACTTTTGGGTAGGCACGGCCAATCCGATCACAACCTTTCGACAGGCGGATTCGCTCTGGCTCCGCTTTATCTTGTTGTGCAATGACGCAGCGCCGTTCGGCGCATTGCTCGGAATCATCGTGCTTCTCGCAAGGAAAAATGTTTACGCATTCCCCGTTATCGCGTTTCCGCTGGTCTTTCCGCTGGTGTACTACGTCACGCACACCTCGCTGCGCTATCGTCATCCACTCGATCCTGTGGTGCTGCTTCTTTCAGCCATCGGGCTAAGCGGATTGTGGCACTGGGTCGCGCGCAATGGCGGCAAGAAGGGCCCTGCGGAGAAATCCGCCGCGAGCGCTTCGCCCGCTTAATACAAATGAAAATAGCCGTCGTGCTGGCCGAGCCGGACGGATACACCGAAAAGCGAGGAGAGCTGTTCCGCAGTAAGAATTTCCTGTTTGGGCCCATCGGCCAGAATGCGGCCCTCGCGCAGCATCACTACGCGCTCGATCTCCGGGATAATTTCCGAAACATGGTGCGTGACGAGAAGTATGCCCAGCCCGCCTAGCGCGAGCTGCCGCATCGTGTCGCGCAACTGGAGCTGCGCGGCAATGTCCAGCGCATTGCTCGGCTCGTCAAAGAGAAGCGTCTGCGGATCATGCACCAGAGCCCGCGCGATCAAGGTTCGTTTAGCCTCACCAGAAGACATTTGGGAAACGGGACGATCGGCGAGATGCGCGACTCCCAGCCGCGCGAGCGTTGCTGTGGCCCGCGCGAGATGTTCCGGGTCGGGATGATGATGCGGAAAGATGCGCGTGCTGCTGAAAAATCCGGAAAGCACGACGTCCCGCCCGGTAGCATCAGTCGTGCAGGAAGCCACCAAATCAGGGGAAACGATCCCCAGGAGCGAGCGCAATTCAAAAATGTTCCACTGCTCGCGGCCCAGAATCGAAATGGAAGAACCTTCCCGGGCGAGCGGATAACACTCCCGGGTAATCGTCTTGATTAGCGTGGATTTGCCGCAGCCGTTGGGCCCAAGGATGCAAACGTGTTCCCCGGCGCCAATGCGCAGCGAAACTCCATCGAGCGCAGGCCGCGCCGCGGATTCCCCGCGCACGACAGTGACATCCTTAAGCTCTAAGAGTGGCGCCGTGGGCTTCTCGGATTCAGTCAAGGTGAGAACTATCTTAACCGAGCGGTGCCCGCTGACAAGCCGGCAAGGAAAGCCGTTTTAGGCGAATCTCAAGGAGTCCGCCCTATTTGGCTAAGCGAACGGCCGTCCACTCGCCGGTGATGCCGCTGTCGTCTACGAAAGTGCCTGCGATTTTATCTGCCGTCATTTTTCCGATGAAGCAGGTTTTCAAGCGTTTCCCGTCAGGCTGCAGGAACTTCATGGTGAAGACCACAAAATTCCCCTCCTTGTGGCCGAAATCGATCTCTTCGCGTACGCCGTTTGGGCCGGAGGTAGCACCCTCCAGCCACTCCCCTTCTGGGCCGGAATAAGAGAGTCTGAGAGTCCGCGAGGTTTCACCATGCGCGCTTTTCAATTCCGCTTTCCACTTCCCGAGACTGAACCCGGCGTAGTAGATGCTAAGTTGAGGGGGAGAAGCCTCTATCCGGACCATCGCGGGGAATTCCAGGAAAAGGAGGCGAAAACCGCGGGGTCCTCGCCTCCCGGGGTGGGGTGTTTCAGGACAATACCTTCAGTGGCCTTGCAGACTGCCCTGCCAGGCAGGTCTGCGGCCTCACTCGCGCTCGAATTGCAGCAAGGGACTCACCACCAAAGGGCTTGTCTTTTGTGGTTTTTGTAGCACTGCGCCGCGTGCGTGTCAACGGCAAAAGCAGAGGCATTCCGCGAAATAGCCCTCCCGCACCGCTCACTCGGGGGGAGCCATCGCCTTCGCCTGATCCAGAATCTCGCGGACCATGCGGCCGAGCGTCGACGGGCTATACGGTTTCTGGAGGTAGCGCGCAGCGTGGCCGACATTTTCGGCGCCTTTGGCTTCCTGCGAGTAGCCGCTCGTAAAGAGAACCGGCAGGTTGGTGAAGCGCGCTGCGAGTTTCGCGGCGGTTTCCGGTCCCCCCAGCTTGGGCATAACCAGATCCAGAATAGCCAGCGCGGGCGTCTCACTTTCGCAAAGTTTCAGCGCCTCTTCCCCATCAACCGCGGCTAAGACCCGATAGCCCAACTGGAAGAGCGCCTGCCTTGCCATCTCGCGTATGGAGTCGTGATCTTCCGCCAGAAGCACCGTCTCCGTTCCGCGGCCCACGGCCATGGATGGCGCTCTGAGAGGCAAGGCGGCGCCTTGGGGTTTTATCGCTTCCGCGACGGGGAGGTACACCCGGAAGAGAGTGCCCTGGCCCAGCTCACTGTAGACGTGGATGAAACCTCCGTGCTGCTTGACGATTCCATAGGCCGTGGCCAGCCCCATGCCGCTGTTTTTCTCATGCTCCTTGGTCGAAAAGAAGGGCTCGAAAATATGCTCGCGCATTTCGGCGTCCATGCCGACGCCGCTGTCGGAGACGGACAATACGGCGTAACGCCCCACGGTGGCGTAGGGATAGAACCGGCAATAGGACTCATCAATCTCAACTAACTCCGTTTCAATGAGCAGCCTGCCGCCCTGGGGCATGGCATCGCGGGCGTTCAAGCACAGATTCATGAGCACCTGCTCGATCTGCGTGGGATCAGCTTTAATGGGCTCGAGCGGGGCGTTGACCACTTTGAGTTCAATGTCTTTGCGGATGACTTTATCGAGGAAGCTGGCCAGATCACTGGTGACGGCGTTAAGGTCCACAGTCCGGGGCTGCAAAACCTGTCGGCGGGCAAAGGCGAGCAGTTCACGCGTCAAAGCTGCGGCACGTTCAGCTTGCTCCCGGATCCGTGCGAAGCGCTCGGCGATTTGCGGATGGCTGCGGCTTTGATCGAAGCCCAGCTCCGCCCAGCCCAGAATCGCGCCGACCACATTGTTGAAGTCGTGTGCTACGCCGCCGGCCAACTGGCCGACGGCCTCGAATTTTTGAGCCTGGTGCAACTGGCGCTCCATCGCGCGCACTTCGGTCACATCCTCGGCAATCACTTCCGCGGAGGCTGCCGGCCCCGAGGCGGAAAGCCTGCGCAAATGGAGGCGAACCGCCACGATTCCTCCATCGCGCCGGCGCCATTCGGTCTCCATTCCCTGAACGCGGCCCTCCTGGCGGCAGGCCGCCATGCACTCGGCGAACTGCGCCGGGTAGCGGAAAATGTCGCGCACCAGGGCAGGAGGGTTCAACTCTCCGGCGGACGTGCAGCCCAGAATGCGAAGCAGAGCGGGATTGGGATCCAGGAAAGTCCCCTCGGAAGAAACGCGAAAGATACCGTAAGCGGTATTCTCAACGAACTCGCGGTTCCGTGCTTCGGAAAGCGCGAGCGCCTCTTCCGCGCGTTTGCGTTCCGTGATTTCCAGAACCACGACGCTGACAGCAAAAATCACGCCGCTGCCTCCGCGAAGCGGATGAAAACTGGCCAGCCAGGTGCGGTCCGCCCCGTTCTGAGAGTCTGGCGTGCTCTGTATTTCCACGTTTTGAATCGATTCTCCGCGGGAAAAGGCGCGTCTTAAGTAATACTCGACGGCTTTGGATACGTCTGGATGAACGTCCCTCGTCATCAGGCCCTGGTGCTGGTCGGCCGCGAGGCCGTTGATGTGAGCCAACTTTTCGTTGACGCGGAGGTAGCGCAAGTCAGGACCATAAACCGCAAGGCCGATGGGT
Organism: Candidatus Acidiferrum sp.; assembly: GCA_035313865.1. Classification (GTDB taxonomy): domain Bacteria; phylum Acidobacteriota; class Terriglobia; order Acidiferrales; family UBA7541; genus Acidiferrum. Next base: position 23,456 of record DATFZY010000161.1, on the reverse strand, counting down.
GCGGTGCGATAAATCTGTTCGAGCTCTGCGAATTGTTCGCGTGCCCGCGCTTCGCTGTCCGCTAGGGCCTGGTAAGTCCGCGCATTCTCATCGCGCAATTTCTTTTCTGCCAGCGCTCGCTTCAGCGCGGACGGCAGGCGCACCAAGTGTTCTTTCAGGATGAAATCGTTTGCCCCTTGCTTGATGCACTCGACAGCAGCCTCTTCCCCGAGCGTGCCCGTCACCAGCAAGAACGGTGTGTGCATCCCTCTGGTCCGCAATTCCTTCAGCGCTTCGAGCCCCGTCCAGCTCGGTAGACGATAGTCGGCGAGGATGGCGTCGAATTCACCATCTTTCAGAGCCGAGAGGTACTGTTCCTTGTCCTGTAATAGCGTGTATCGCACGTCAAACCCCGAAACTCGCAGTTCCAGCAGCGCGAGTTCAACGTCCTGCGGCTCGTTTTCAAGAATCAGCAGACGAAGCGGTATCGCGCTTTCCGTGCCGCGCAGTTCATCGAGCAGTAAGGACTTCATCGCGAGCTCACCGCCTGGCTTCTGGAATCTGCGGGCACGTGCGGCATCGGCTTAAACGTTCCTTCCGGTCCAAATATTTTCCCTCTGCACTTGCCTTGGCTTTTCATGGGAATTAACTGGCGCTATGTTCTGCTCCCCTGAAGCGCCTCAGCACTCTTCAGAACGGCCTCCGGTGGGCGCAACTCGGATTCCACGGCGTCGAGAAACTCCCCGAAACTCCTTGTGTCGTTTGCGCCCCAGAATCCCGCGCGAAGACGCAGCAACAGAGGACCCCACGGCTGGACGCTTTGGTTGTGAATGGCAAGCCGCGATTCGACGCGCTGGCGCAACACCGATGCGCTCGGCTCTGCCGCGTCGATGGCAAGCGAGCAAAATTGCGATTTCCCGAGCCGCCCGATGTGGTCGCTTCGCCGGAAGCAGGTTCGCAGAAGATTCGTCGTTTCCACGGCCAGTTCTTCGCTCGCTCCGGAACCATATTCCTCGTGCACCGAAGCGAAGTTCTCGATCAGCGCGCAGAGGAGTACCAGCATGCCCCCCGAGCGAGTCGCCTCCTCCATCGCCCGCGTGCCTAGCGCGGTAAACCCTTCGCGGTTGTACAGCCCTGTCAGCGGGTCCCGCAGCAGGTCCGCTAAACCTTCCAGCGTGTTGCGCTCCATCGCGGTTCGCAAAACGCGCTGCATCGTACGCGGATCCATAAATCCTTTGAGGAGATAGTCAATCGCGCCTTCAGAGATGCTCCGGGAGGCAAGATGTTTGTCCTCGATGTCCGCAATAACGATCAGTGGAATTCCCGGCGCGGTTCGGTGCACCCGCCGTACGGCTTCCAGAGGGTCCGGCCGCCCAAGCGACAGATCGAAGAAAATGGCTTCTGGCGCGGCAAGCTCCACCGTCGCCAGTAAAGTCGGGATCGTCGAAACGATGCTCAAGTCCAGATTGCCGTCGGGCTCAGGATAAAGCGCGCGCAGAGACTCAGCGGCTTCTCCGGGAACGCCCTCGGCCAGTAACACTCGAAATTTCTCTTTCGCCATCCAGGTAACCTCCCCATTGCCAACACCGCGCCGCTTGAGCGGCAATCGACGAAAAGAATGCGAGTCCGGGGGCAGTTCACCGGAGGCGCAGTTTTGCGCACAACAAAAGCATTTGGCTGGACTGGAGAGGACAGTCTTTGAAGGTACGTACTTCTAGATGCTTTCAGGAAGGGGTAGTGCTATTTTCGCGCAGCCGTTGGCAGAGTCAAGAGACGTTCACTTGGCGGATGCTGATTTGCCACTGCCAGCGGGATACGCCGCCAGCCCGGCCAGGGTCACCGCGGGGCGCTGCCCAGAACCGCTCCCACAGGATTAAAAATCTCCTCGATCTTTTCCGCAAGCACGAAATCGTAATCGCTGATGCCCTTGACGCTGTGCGTGGTCAGGTCAATCACCACCTTGTTCCACACGTTGAACCACTCCGGATGATGGTTCATCCCTTCGGCGACAAGAGCGACGCGCGTCATGTTGCCGAAAGCTGTAACGAAATCCTTGCAGACGTACTCCTGGTGCAATTTCCCATTGACGACTTTCCAGCCCTGCAGTTTTCGCAGAAGAGCTTGCACTTCGGCGTCGGTCAATTTCTTTGCGGGCATGGCGGTGGTCCTCCGGAAGCGAGCGTGGCGCTTCCATTATGAGCCGCGCGACTTGCGTCGGCAACTTCGCGCCTTTGGAGTGCGGGAGCCATGCTTCAGCTTTTGAGGCCGTGAACCGGCAAGGGCTCGCGGCTCTGACAGGTCAAGATACACCATTACCTGCGCGCGTTGACCGTTGAATGCGTTCGCGAATTCCATTAAGGTAGAGGTTTCTTTTCAGACCAAAAATGCGCGTTGTGCGCGGCGCGGCGAAAGTCGACGGGGGAAATCGTGAAGAAGAAGATTCGTGTAATCCAGTACGGCGTGGGGCCTATCGGCGCATCCATCACGCGCCTCATGCGAGAGAAGCAAGCCATTGAAATCATCGGCGCCATTGATACCGACCCCGCCAAAGTCGGCCGCGACCTCGGCGAAGTGATCGGCGCGACCGACGCTCCCTGGGGCGTGAAAGTTTCCGCCGACGCAAAAGAAATCCTCGAACAAGCCGCCGACGTCGTAATTCACTCTACATCTTCTTCTTTGCCCAAAGTAATGGATCAGTTGCTCGCTTGCCTCGAAGCCGAGTCCTGTATCGTCTCCACCTGCGAAGAACTCTCCTATCCGCTCCGCACCTATCCAGAGTTGTCCGCGCAACTGGATAAGGCCGCGAAAGATTGGGGCGTCGCCCTGGTCGGCACGGGTGTCAACCCCGGCTTCGTGATGGACAAGCTGGTCATCACGCTCGCTGCCGTTTCCCAGCGCATCGAGCACGCTAAAGCGGTGCGCATTGTGGATGGCGGCAAGCGCCGCCTTCCCCTGCAGAAAAAAATCGGCGCCGGCATGTCGGAAGACGAATTCCGCGCCCAGGTAAAAGCAGGCGTGATCAAGCACGTCGGCCTCCCAGAATCCGTCGCGATGATTGCGGACAGCCTGAACCTTCCCGTCGACGAAATTACCGAAACGATCGAGCCCAAAATCGCCACCGAGCGTGTGCAAACGGAATACCTGACGGTCGAGCCAGGACAGGCCGCAGGCGTCCACCAAATTGCCCGCGGCACAAGCGGCGGAAAAGAGCTCATCTATCTCGAGCTGCAAATGTACGTCGGCGCGAAAGATCCCGCCGATGCGGTCACGCTGAAGGGCCACCCAAACATCAGCCTGGTCATTCCCGGCGGCACGCATGGCGACGTCGCCACTGCGTCGGTAGTCGTCAACTCAATCCCGGTGATTCTCGACGCCCCAGCAGGCCTGCGCACCGCTCGCGATCTGCCTATTGGCTTCTTCTCACCAAACGCAAAGCCCTGAGCACACGCCTGACGAGCAACTCGCAGGAGTGTGTTACGCTGCGCATTCCGCAGGAGTCTTGCGGATGCTCAGGCTACAAAGCTTCGGCCAAATTCATATTTCCAGAGGGGCGCTCATGAAGAAACTTGTCCTTCTTCTCGTTTTGGCGTCGACCGGCTCATCCTGCCCCGCTTCGCCCACCTCACAATCAACCAAGGACTTGGAACTCGCGCGTTGGGAACAGGAAGCGCAAAACGTCACCATCATCCGCGACGACTGGGGCATCGCCCACGTCTACGGCAAGGCCGACTGGGACGCCGTCTTCGGAATGATCTACGCCCAGGCGGAGGACGACTTCAACCGTGTGGAAACAAACTACATCAACGCCATGGGGCGTTTGGCGGAGGTGGAAGGCGAGTCGAAAATCTATCAAGACCTGCGTATGAAGCTTTTCATCGATCCCGAAGTAACGAAAACACAATACGAAAAGACTCCGGAGTGGATGAAAAAACTGATGCGCGCCTGGGCTGATGGCTTGAACTTCTATCTCCTGAAGCATCCCGAAGTAAAACCGCGCCTGATTAAGAGATTCGAGCCCTGGATGGTGCTGACATTCACGGAAGGCAGCATCGGAGGTGACATCGAGCGGGTAAATCTGAACCAACTCGAAGCCTTCTACGGAAAAGTCCCACTCAGCGCGGCGCATGCGGCTTCCGCGGATGACGACGAAGACGAGGAGCCGCGCGGCTCCAACGGCATTGCCATCGCGCCTTCCAATACAAAGGACCACCACGCGCTGCTCCTGATCAACCCGCACACCTCTTTTTTCTTTCGTTCCGAGCTTCAAGTGGCGAGCGGAGCGCAGCTGAACGCCTACGGCGCAGTGACGTGGGGCCAGTTTTTCATCTATCAGGGTTTCAACGAGCACGCCGGATGGATGCACACCTCCAGCGGTGTGAACGCCATCACCTTTTACCTCGAAACAATCGAGAAGAAGGACGGCAAGTTTTTCTACAAGTACGGCAAGGAAGAACGTCCTGTCCAAGCAAAGGAAATCATCGTGCCGTATATGACGGATCACGGCATAGTCGAAAAGAAATTCACCGTCTACTGCACGCATCACGGCTCCATCGTGCGCGAAGAAGACGGCAAATGGGTCAGCATTCGCCTGATGCAGAATCCCGTGCATGCGTTGATGCAGTCCTACACTCGTACCTTGTCGCTGGGTTATTCCGCTTTCCTCGGCTCCATGCAATATCATACAAACTCTTCCAACAACACGATTTTCGCGGATGCGGACGGTAACATCGCCTACTTTCACGGAAACTTTATCCCCCGCAGAGATCCCAGCTTCGACTGGACCAAGCCAGTAGATGGCAGCAATCCAGCAACGGAGTGGCACGACGTTCTTTCCGTGGATGAAACGCCGCACCTGCTGAATCCCAAAAGCGGCTGGCTGTACAACTCCAACAACTGGCCGTGGTCCGCCGCCGGTCCAAGCAGCCCCAAAAAAGAGGACTTCCCCGCTTATGTCGAGACCGGCGGCGAATCGGCCCGCGGACTGCACGCCATCCGCGTCCTGCAAGATAAAAAAGACTTCACCGTTGACTCGCTGATCGCCGCCGCCTACGACAACTACCTGACTTGGTTCGAGAAGCCCATCCCGTGTCTCATAAAAGCGTGGGATGCAGCGCCGGCTGACAATCCCCTGAAAGCGAAACTCGCCGATCAAATTGCTCTTCTGCGCGATTGGGATTTGCGCTGGGACGCGAAATCCGTCCCGACTTCCCTCGCCGTCTTTTGGGGCGAGGATGTCCAGAAGCGTGTCAGCGCCGACGCGAAAAAAGCCGGCATCTACATGAGCGACTACATCTGCACAAAAGCCCCGCCAGCTCTGCTTCTTCAATCACTCTCGGACGCATCGGACAAACTCGCGGCCGATTTCGGCACCTGGAAAACGCCTTGGGGCGACATCAATCGCTTCCAGCGACTCACCGGCGACATCCTCCAGCCCTTCAACGACGCGGCCCCAAGCATTCCCGTAGGGTTCACGTCGTCAGCCTGGGGCTCGCTCGCCTCATTCGGAGCCCACGCCTACCCCGGAACGAAAAAATGGTACGGCACTAGCGGCAACAGCTTCGTGGCAGTCGTAGAATTTGGTGATAAAGTTCGCGCCAGAGCCGTCACCGCTGGCGGCGAAAACGGCAATCCATCATCGCCCCATTTCAACGACCAAGCGCAGCGCTACAGCACCGGCGACCTGCGCGAAGTCTACTTCTACGGCGAACAACTCAAGGGCCACACGCAACGCGAATATCACCCGGGAAAATGAAGCAACCCGTTTTCCCGGACCAAGACTGCAGCAACCCCTAGCCGATAACAAGCAGCGAGCCAGGTCGCCGGCGAAGGATTGCTTGACAGCCTCCCTATTCCTTCCTATATATAGTCTGGACAGGGGAACAACATGCCCAACAACGAAATCCCGCAGCTCCTACCCGGCACACTTTTCATGCTCGTCCTGCAAGCCCTCGCGCGCGGTCCCTTGCACGGCTACGCCATTGCCCGGCGCATCAAAAATGCTTCCGATCATGGCCTGGAGATTGAGGATGGCTCGCTCTATCCCGCCTTGAACCGCATGTTGGTGAGAGGCTGGCTCAAAGCGGAATGGGGAACCTCCGAGAATAACCGCAAAGCGCGCTTCTACCGTCTGACCGCGGAAGGCAGGAAGCAACTGCACTCGGAAGCCAGGGAATTCAACAAGATGGTGAAAAGCATCCAGCTCGTGATGCGCACGGTGTAAGGAGGCCCGCCATGTCCACCTTCCAGGAATGGATAAACCGGCTGCGTTATCTGGGACGGCGCGACCGCTTCGCGAACGAAATGGGTGACGAAGTTCAGTTTCACATCGAAGCGCGCGCAGCCGAACTTCAGGAAAGCGGCCTGTCGCCGGACGAAGCTCACAAACGGGCGCGGCGAGAGTTCGGTTCGACGCAATTGGCGCTCGAAGATTCTCGCCAAGCCTGGCGATTCCAATGGTTGGAAGACCTGGTCGCGGATTTACGCGTAGGCGTTCGTATGTTGTGGCGGAGCCCGGGATTTTCTGTGCTCGCAATCCTCTGTCTGACTCTAGGCATCGGCGCCAATGCCGCCGTGTTCAGTTGGATCGAAGGTCTGCTCTTCCGGCCCTACCCCGCCGTCGTTCACCAGGAACGGCTCCTGGCCCTCTCTGGAACCTCCAAAGGCGAAACCGGCGCCACCGCGCTTTCCTGGCCCGACTTTCTCGACCTCGAAAAAAATTCCACCCTCCTCGACGCTATTTTCGTCTCCAAAATCACCGGCACCACCCTCAGCATTGGCGATCGCGCCGAACGCACCATCGGCAGCATCGTCTCTGCCAATTATTTTGACGCCATTGGCGTCCATCCCGTTCTCGGTCGCGGTTTCGAACTCGGCGAAGATGTCGGCCGCAGCGCGCATCCCGTCACTGTAATCAGCTATCAGCTTTGGCAAGGCCGCTTCAAAGGCGATCCCGCCATCATCGGAAAAACCCAGCGCCTCAACGGCGTGCTGCACACCATCATCGGTGTCATGCCTGAAGATTTTCGCGGAACCTTTGTCGGCTGGGCCATGCAATTCTGGGTGCCTGCTTCCATGGAAGACATTTTCGAGGCCGGCGGATACAAACTCGAAGACCGCAGCGCACGCTGGATTGAAGCATACGTCCGGCTCAAGCCCGGAGTCAGCCCGCAACAAGCCCAGCAAGAACTTTCTGCGATTGCCCGCCGCCTCGAATCCGCTTATCCCTTAACCAATCTCGGCTACGGCGCCAAGCTCTGGCCGCTTTGGCAAACGCCTTTCAACAATGCGGGCACGCTGCTCCCCACGCTTGAAATTATGCTCGCCGTTGTCGTGTTCGTTCTCCTTATCGCATGCGCCAATGTCGGCAACCTTCTTCTGGTCCGCTCCTTTGGGCGGCGGCATGAAATGACCGTGCGTGTCGCCGTTGGAGCAGGCCGTATGCGCCTCCTCAAACAACTTCTCACCGAAGGATTGATTCTCACTTCGCTCGCTGCGGTTGGCGGAATCGTCGTCGCCCACTGGTGTCGCCATGCCCTCAGTCTTCTGTTTCCCGCGCGGGCCGGCGTCTCTATGTACCTGCCAGGCGACATTGATTGGCGCGTGCTGGCCATCAGCGCTGGAATCTCTCTGCTTTCGACGTTGATGCTCGGTTTGGTTCCGGCTCTGCAGGCCAGCAAAATCGATCTTGCCGCCGCGCTGAAAGCCGAAATGGCCGGCGTTGTTGGTGGCCACGGAAAATCCTGGCTCCGCTCCGGCCTTGTCATTGGTCAGGTTTCCCTGAGTTTCGTCCTGCTTGTGGGCGCCGGTTTGTTGACGCAAAGCCTTCAGAAAATCCGCAGCGCCAGCCCGGGGTTTACCACCCGAGGAGTTTTGTCTACGGCTGTGGATTTAGTTTCTGCCGGCTACGATGCCCAGCGTTCCAGAGTTTTTCGAGACGCCCTTCTCGATCGCGTCACCGCGCTCCCCGGCGTCGAATCGGCTGCCTTTGCCACGATGACTCCTCTTGGTTACGGCAGCTTCTATTCGTCAAAGATTGCCGTGGATGGCTACCAGGTCCCTCCTGAAGAAGAGCCCACCGTCGAATTCAACAGAGTGGGTCCTGGCTACCTCGCGACCTTGGGAATTCCATTGGTCGCTGGCCGGGAGTTCACTCGCAGCGATGACGAGTCGGCTGCCCAAGTCGCCATTGTGAACGAAACCATGGCCTCGCAATTCTGGCGCGGCCAAAATCCGGTCGGACAGCGTATTCAGGTAACAGGCCAATGGCTGACCGTCGTCGGCCTCGCCCGGGATTCCAAATACCGTAGCGTCCGCGAACAACCAAAACCCTTTTTTTACGTGGCCTTGCGCCAGAATCCTTCCGTCAGCGGCGCTCTCATCATCCGCACACCTCTAAGCCCCGAAACGATGGCTAAAGCCATCTCCAGCGAAGTCCGCGCTCTGGACGGAAGTCTCGCGCTCTACGAAGTCATCACCCTCCAGGAACAACTCGACCGTTCCACCTCTGCACAACTCGTGGCCGTCACTCTGGTCGGCGTCCTCAGTGCGCTGGCTCTTCTTCTCGCGGCCATCGGTCTGTACGGCGTCATGGCCTACACCGTCTCTCAGAGCACCCGCGAACTAGGCTTGCGCATGGCCCTCGGCGCGGGTGCCCCGGAATTGTTGCGCCTCGTGATGACTCGCGGTATGGCCCTGACTGCCGGAGGCGTAATTCTCGGCGGGGCGGTAGCACTCGGCCTCACACGTCTGATCGGAAACTATCTTTTTCAGGTGAGTCCGCGCGATCCACTGGCCTTCGGCTCGGCTTTCGCGGTGATGGCCCTCGCCGGGCTGGCTGCATGTATCCTGCCCGCCTGGCGCGCCGCGCGAATCGATCCCATGCGCGCGTTGCGCCAGGAATAGGTTCAATTCGAGGAAGGAGTTTCTTCCAGCTTCACATTCGAAAAAATCGCCGTTTCCAGAGTGGTGGCCACGTGCGAGCAGACTCCCAGTCCGATGTAGAGGGGATCCTTGAGAGCGACATATTCAATCGGCCCGGAGGCTTTTAATTCTTCACCGGGCTTGCCGAAATACATCGTAAAGCTGTTGCCCTTCCTCACAAGGCGCAAGCGCGACGGCCCATCTTCCGCCGCCACGACTTGATACGTCTGCTCATTGGACGCGCCGCGAAATTGTAAAGAAGTGAGCCCATTCCCATGCGAAACCGCATCAGCGTAAGATGACCCAGGATCGAGGCTCTGCCGGACAATAAGCACAGCCTTTCGGTGGTCCGCAGCGCTGGTGCCTACCCAGGTAACGTCTGCGCTTAGAGCAACGTCGCCAGAAACCTTCTTCCAAACAAAATAAAACGCATCGGAAGCAGCCCACATGTTGGCCCCGCCTCCGGTAATTGTGTATTCGCCCTTCGCTGCATCGTAGTGCGCCTTGCACCCCGCCGGCGTCTGTCCCACGCTGCCCTCATTCGTGAAGACGCCCAAATCGTTGGTCTGCGCTAACGCCACGACCATAGCCAACGCAAGGATTGTCAAAAGCGCGCAAACGCGCGCGAACGCAATAGCCTTCGGCATGATGTCCGATCCCTCCGCTCCCAGCGGGGCATTCTACATCACAGATGAGCTGGCATGGCAGATAACGCGAGGCGTGCGGGCCTGCGACGGTGAGATGGGCTCAAACCGGAACGGTTACCCGCACAGGCCGGCTCTTAGCCGCCCGCTTATTCGCATAGAGCGCCTGATCCGCTCCCGCAATCATCACCTCGGGTTGGTCCCCGGTGTCATACTGCTTCCAGCCGGCGGAATACTTGATCGGAATTTTTCGCCCGTCCCACTCCATCTCCAAAGGACCGAGCCGGTTCAAAACCAGCTGCAACTGCGTCAGATTGCATTCCGGCAGAATCAGCAAAAACTCATCCCCACCCATGCGAACCGCCAGATCCCCGCTCCGAATCACGCGATTGAGCGCCGCCGCAAATTCCTGCAGCACCAAATCTCCCGCCGGATGCCCAAACGTATCATTGATGTACTTGAATTCGTCGAGGTCCATCAGCACGACCGTCAGCGGATGCCCCTTGCGCGCCGAACGCGCCACCTCAGCGATAAGCCTCTGCTCCGCAAACCGCCGGTTATACAGCCCCGTCAGCGCATCAATCATCGCCAGATCGCGCAGCAGCATCGCGTGGTGCTGCTTCTCCGCAAGTTGGCGCCGCAAGCGCTTGATCAGTACCTGCTGGTAGATCGTGTAAATGTTGAAGAGCACCACCAGGGATACCAGCCCAAAAACCGCCTCCGTGAACCGGATCCTGAAAAATGTCGTCGCTCCCTGTGCCAGCGACGGCAACGCAAACGAAATGATCGCTCCGGTCAATAACAGCATCACGAAGATGGAATTCGCCCAAACCCACCAATCCTTCTTCTCAATCCTGCGCAAATTCTCCGCGATCTCTTCGTTAGAAGGAGCCGCGGAAAGCAGGTTTGGCTGGTCGTGCTTATTTTCCATAAATAAGATTACTTTGTGCGAATAGCTTTACTTTCCACCGTAAGATGCCTGAAACAACCAGTCAAGGCCATTTCGGGAACTGGCCCCCGGCGTCGTTACTTACGGGTTAACGCCTGTTCCAAAATGGGAATCATCACCTCCGATCCACTGCCCACGCAAGGCAGACGCAAACTGGCCGTCAGGACGGCACCTGTACTCTGGTACGGGCGTCCTATAGGTTGGAACGGAACTTGCCACCATACTATTCCCAGATCGAAGGACTATGACCGCTATAATCATTCTCGTTCTTTCCGTGCTGGCTCTACTGAGCTTCTCCATTAGCCAGTGGAGAATGATTTGGCTGACCACCGCCAACCAGCCTCTTTCCGACTCGTTGCGCGCAGCAACCGGCATAGACACCGACGCCATCGGCCCCAATGAATTCGGCAAGCTCCTCGGCCTGTGCGACGAGCTTTCCCCACTCATCAAAAAGCGTACCCCTTGGCTGCGTGAGGTATCCTTCTACCATTCCGCGCTCGCGAAACTCGAAAAGTCCGTCCGCTCGATCCAGCCCGCGGTCTCGGCCTGGGCTTCCCGCGAGATGATGATCTGTTCGCGCTACGTGGCCGTGGTTCTGGACCAGAATCTTTCCGTTGACCTCGACCAACGCGCTGCCGCGCGCACCAGCTAGAGTCTCGACGATCTCTTCACAGTCGCCTACCCACTTCGCCGCACGATCAGCGTTTATGTAAGTTTTTGATAATAAAATATTTAATAGACTCTACCTGCGCGCCGCTTCAGGATGCTGACAGCACGGAAATTCGAGTCGCCCAGCGGTTCACCGTTCCCAGAACTTCATGACCGCCGCATAGTCCAGGTCTTCCTTGGCCGCCGCTTTGACAGCCGAATACGTGCCATAGGCGGCAGCAGCGGCAGGCAACGTGATGCCAACATCCTTGGCCAGTTCCAACGCCAAACCGACGTCTTTGTGCATCAACCTCAACGGGAAGCTAGGCGGGTATTCCCCTCTCAGCAGCAGGGGAGCCTTCACGTCCAGAACGGCTGCCCGCGCCATGCTGGATTGCATGACTTCGACCAGTTTCTCCCCCTCAAGCCCGGCTCCCCTGACCAAAGCCATTGCCTCTGCCAGGGCATCCACTTGGAGCGCCAGAATCAGGTTCATAGCCAGCTTGATGGTCTGGCCCGCCCCGTTGGGCCCGAGGTGAAACCACCGCTTCCCTAGAACACTGAAAACTGGCTCGGCATCCTTCAAAACCTGGGCATCTCCACCAACCATAAAGACCAGCTCGCCTTTCTCCGCACCCCACGTCCCCCCCGTGACGGGCGCGTCCAGAAAGTCGATTCGGTGCTCCGCACAAGCACCGGCAATCCTGCGCTCAAGAGCAGGGGAAACCGTACTGGAGTCGATGTAGATGCTGCCTGCAGGGAGCGCGGCCAGAGCGCCGTCGTTCTTCCCTCCCTTGCCCCAAAGCACCTCCTCAAGGGCCGGCGGGTCGCTGACGATCGTAATCAGCACCTCAGAAGCGGCAGCAACTTCCCGTGGCGAGCCAGCCAGTTTTGCCCCAGCAGCCACGAGCGATTCGGCGCGAGACGCGGTTCGGTTCCACACCGTGAGAGCGTATCCAGCCTTGAGCAGATTGAGCCCCATAGGCCGCCCCATCAGGCCCAACCCGATTAAACCAACCTTTGTTCCCGGGCCTATCTTTCTCGTTGGATTCAAGCTAGCTCCGGGGCCTATCTTCACTCCTGGTCCGATGCTCGTGTTTGCGTTGGGGTCGGAGCTCATAATGTGCCTCCAGGTCGGCGGAGCGGTTACAAGGGCGGCCGCCGCCGCGATTTTCAGAGTTATCAGGCGCGTAGATTGTAACCGAATCAGCGAGCAGGCGTCCCGTGCAGGGTCAGAGGTGCGTTGCGTAGGGGCTGCGTTTTGCCTCAGGCGGTTTTCGGGCGGTTCTGGAGCGGCAGCATCGCAGAAGCACCGCCGGCCCCTTCAGTCGAGGATTCCCCGCCGGCTTTGTTGCGGGCCTTCGGGTCCGCAGCGGCAGGCGTTGCCTCAGTCTTCGCAGCATTTGCCGGAGCCGCACACATCCCGCCGCCGTCGGGTGTCGGCGTAGGCTCGGGCTTCTCTTCCAGGCGAACAATGTATTGGTAAGGGATTTCCCAACGGAAATGCTTGTGCTGCCCGCGCTGCTCGAACTGCTGCTCCAGGAAGATCGAACGCCCGGAGTCCGCCACAAAAGTGCCCGAGGCAGGCAGAAGGATGTCGCCGGCGCGGTATTGTACCTCTACCCGGCGCCCAAGAAATGCGGAATAGCGGGCCATGGCTGTACCTAGTCTCCAAAGTGGCGAGTAACATCGTCAATGGTACGGAAGGACTCCCCCACGCGGAGTATCGGAAAACTTCAAAAAGCCTGCATTTAACGGCGAAAAAAGCCCATGGCCCGGAACCGAACCCGAGAGTGGCGTCCTTGCTAAGGAAATAGACCCAAAGGTTGAGGCCCTGCCGCGTACTTTCGCAGATAATTTTTAACGGAGAATTTTCGCGCCGTGTTTTCCGAACTCATATAGCGCACCGTGCCAAAAATTGGCCGCTCCGGGCCCCACGGGCGGTCGTAACGCCCTAGGCACCAGAAAATCCCGCTGTAGGAATTGGGATCGCGCCCGTCGAGCGCATACTTGTTGTTGAGGTGCACGAGAATTTCCACCGCTTGCTGCGGCGTTAGCGACCATTCCAGAATTTTCTTCCCCCAAAGCATGCGCAGGTAGTTGTGCATCCGGCCTTCCCGGACAAGTTGCGTTTGCGCGGCATTCCAAAGAAGATCGTGCGTCGCCGCCGACTCGAATTGCTCGAGCGTATAAACATAAGCCCGCTCATCCCGCGCATGTTTTTGCAAAGTTTTCAGCGCCCACTCCGGAAGCGACTCATAGCGACCGTGGTCGCCGTGATGCGAAGCAAAATTAAACCCAACTTCGCGCCACGTAACGAGTTCGTCCAGAAAAGATTCCGCGTTCGCACTCATGTTCCACCAACCCTCGCGGCTTCCATTACCTCGAAGAGCAAGTTTTTCGGGTTTCCATTTTTCGCGCCGCACGAGTTCCCCAAAAATTTCGTGCACCGAGATATGTCCAAAGCGAAGATAAGGAGAAAGTCCGCTCGCAAAATCCGCATCCGGTTCGTTGCGCCGTTCGGCGTAACCGCCCAGCTTGGATTCGAAGAATTCTTTCATTAGCTCTGTCGCGCGCTGATGCCCGCCTCGGATTTTTGCCGGCGGAACGGCGTGATCGATGGGAATCGCAGCGAGCGAGGCCGGCTCTCCAGAAAGAAGAGCCGCGGACGCGGCAGGCCAACGCGCAGTAATCGCTTTCGGCAACGACGCAATCGGCAGCGCGACTTTCGCTGGCGGATCCGCGAAAGGAAATTCGGCAAGATGCGCGGGCAGCGTCTTTTGCAGAAAGCGTCGAAACGCATGCGCCGTCAGGAAAGCTTGGTCCGTGCCGCGAAGCGGCAGCAGCCCGTTGGAATCGACCGCTTCAAGACGCACGGAAAGTTTCTTTGCAGCAGCCTCAACCATCCGCGGAAGAAAAAAACAGGGATAGTCGTCGGTAACAACGAGGCAAGCCTCAGCAGCCAACGCCTCAAGCAAACCAGCCCCTGCGCCAGCAGACGCCTCGACATACGGATAATAGAAGACGCCCCGCGAGCCACAAATCGCGGCGTTATGCGCCATCCCGTCGATCACAAAACGATGCAGCCGATCGCTGGCCCAGCGGTAGCCGCAACGCAAAGCCTCAAAAATCACAAGCGGCTTGCGCAACTCCCGCGAATGTTCCAAAGCGCGGTCCAACGCGAAATTGAATCTAAGTCTGCGGCTGGCGATCATCCAATAAACAATGTATTTCCCGCCGGCACGAACGGGCTCGCCATTGCAATCGCGAATCCGGATCAGCGGTACGCCGGGCATGTCACTCTCGTTGGAAGGTAAGCGCGCACGGGCAAACTATTTTTCAAGAATACAAGACACGCCCAGAGGCCGCAAAGCCGCCGAGGAACATCTTGACTTTTTCTGGAGCCGGGCTATTGTCGGCGTTCCGAGTTTTCGCGCGTAAACAACAGGAGAAACAAATGCTGCTCAGAACCTGTAACCGAGGCGTGCTGCTCTCTCTGTGTTTGAGTCTGGCAGCCTTGCCATCGGCACTTGGACAAGCGCAAAAGCCAGTCGACAAGTCCTACGTCTTGAAAGCAGCGCGCATGTTTGACGGCAAGAGCGACGCCCTGGTGAAGCCCGGCCTCGTGGTCGTGACCGACGGAAAAATTGCAGGCGTTGGCTCAAGTGCGGCAATCCCCGCGGGCGCGGAAGTCATCGACCTCGGCGACGCCACGCTCCTCCCAGGCCTGATTGACGCCCACACTCACCTCACCGGCATGTACAGCGAGGATTACAAACAAGCCGAGCTGGATCGCCTTCAAAAAACGATCCCAGAGCAGGCGATCGACTCCACCGCCAACGCCAGAGTCACTCTGATGGCAGGCATCACCACCGTGCGCGACGTCGGTTCCGGCGACTTCCTCGATGTTGGCCTTCGCAACGCCATTCGCGATCGCATCGTCCCCGGCCCGCGCATGCTCGTCACCGTTCACGCGCTCGGAGCCACCGGCGGTCACTGCGACGGCGAGGACGGCTTTAGAGCGAACCTCTTCGGGCACGAGTCCGGTCCTCTCGACGGCGTCATCAACGGCCCCGATCAGGCGCGCTATGCCGTGCGGCTCGATCACAAATATGGCGCGGACATGATCAAAATCTGCGCCACGGGCGGCGTTCTTTCTCTCACCGACGACGTGGACACACCGCAACTCACGCAGGAAGAATTAAACGCTATCGTGGACGAAGCTCACGCTCTGCGCCGCAAAACCGCCGCCCACGCACACGGCGCCGAAGGGGCAAAGCGCGCCATCCGCGCGGGCATCGACTCCATCGAACACGGAACTTTTCTCGACGACGAAGCGCTCGACATGATGAAGCAGCGCGGCACCTACCTCGTCCCAACGCTGATGGCCCCGCACCATTTCGAGGAACTGATCAGCAAGGGGACGTACATCCCTCCTCCGATTCTCGCGAAAGCAAAAGCCGCTATGGGCGCAGCTCATCAGACGTTTCAGAGGGCACTGGCGAAGGGCGTCAAAATCGGCATGGGCACGGACGCTGGCGTGTATCCACACGGGCGCAACACGGAAGAGTTTCACCTGATGGTCGACTTGGGCATGAAGCCCATCGACGCGCTGAAATCCGGGACTTCGGCCGACGCCGATTTGCTTGGTTTGGCCAACCAGATCGGCACCCTCGAAACGGGCAAGCTCGCCGACGTGGTAGCCGTGCCCGGCGATCCAGTAGAAAATATCCGCCAGGTCGAACACGTCTTTTTCGTGATGAAAGAAGGCATCATCTATAAGAACGAGCGCGGCCCGACGGCGAAATAACTCTCGCGCTCCGCATTCCGAGTTTCACTTTTCGCATTTCGTTT
Source organism: Candidatus Acidiferrum sp. (assembly GCA_035313865.1). GTDB lineage: Bacteria > Acidobacteriota > Terriglobia > Acidiferrales > UBA7541 > Acidiferrum. The sequence goes on along the minus strand of DATFZY010000161.1, from coordinate 7,463 downwards.
TGCGCCGAACACGCAACCCGGTGGACCACCATGGCCGATCTTCACAGTACGATTGCAGCGGATTTATCAAGCTACTACGAATTTGTCGCCGAGCAGGCGCACAAATGGGTCGATCCGCTGACCCAGGAACAGTTCTGGCACAATCCGTACTCTTACGGAAACAGCGTCGGGCACCTGATCCTGCATATGACCGGCAACCTGAACTACTACATCGGAGCGCGCATCGCGGAAACAGGCTACATTCGCACTCGCGACCGTGAATTCACCGAACCAACAAAACCGGGAAAGGCGAACGTCATGAAGGCCTTCGATCAAACGATCGCCATTGTCGTGGCGACTCTACAAAAGCAAACTCCTGGCGATTGGATGGCAGGCTATTCGGGAGAACGCGAACCGGAAGCCAAAGAACGATTCATGATTTTTCTTCGCTGCGCCAGCCACGCCTATCATCACGTTGGGCAAATCATCTTTCTGGCCAAAGAATTGGCGCGAGAAAATTAGAACGCAAATCGATTTTGTCGTCTCAAGGGGGAACGCATGCGAAAGATGTCCTGGGCAACGGCTGTTCTAGCGGTTTATTGCGCCATTAGCATGCCTGCGGTGGCGCAACAGGCTCCTCCCGCAGTCGCGCCTGTGGCTCCGCCTCCCGCTTCCACCACGCCAACGATCGACCAGTCCCTCGAGATGAAAAGCGCGGCCAATCCCGAAATATCTCCTGATGGACAGCGCGTTGTCTACGAACTCTCACGCACGAATTGGGAAGACAACGCCTTCGAGCGCGATCTGTGGATTGTGGACACCGCGACGGGAGAAGGTCATCAGCTTACGGCTTCCAAAAAATCGAGCACCAATGCCAAGTGGTCGCCCGACGGCAAATGGATCGCCTTTCTCTCCGATCGTCCCGGGCAGATTTCTGGAACTCCCGAAGGCAAAAAACAAATTTACGTGATTGCGGCGGACGGCGGCGAAGCGCGGCAACTCACAAAAGTAGAGACCGGGGTGAACATTTTTGACTGGTCGCCGGATTCGAGGCACGTGGCTTTCACCGCGGACGACCCCGAGCCGAAAGCGATGAAAGACCGCAAGGAAAAGTACGGCGAGTATGAAGTGGTCCACGCCGATTACAGTATGGCGCACCTCTGGACGCTGGAGATTCCCGCAAGTGAATCTGCCGCGATTCCCGAGCCAAAGCGCCTGACGGAAGGCGCATCGTTTACCGTTGGCGAGTTCACATGGTCACCTGATGGCACGCGCATCGCCTTCAGCGGACAGTGCGATCCCGACCTCATCTCTTCCGAGACGGCGGACATTTACGTCGTGTCGTTGAGCGGCGCGAAAGTAAAGAAGATTGTGAGCACGCCGGGACCGGACCGGAATCCGCAGTGGTCGCCCGACGGAAAACAGATTGCGTTCGAGACTTCGGCCGGATCGAAATATTTCTTCTACACCAACATGAAGATTGCGGTAGTCGACGCCGATGGCGGCACGCCGCGTGTCCTGACGGACGCATTCGACGAAGATCCCGGACTGATCGGGTGGGCCGCCGATGGAATTTACTTCGCCGCGGAGCAGAAGACCTACGCGCATTTGTTTCGCCTGAATCCGGAGACGAAAGCTGTTGAAAAGTTGAGCGCGCCCGACCACCTTGCTGCGTTTTCTTTTTCCTTCACCAAGGACTACAAGCGAGTTGCGTTCCGCGCCGCGCTTGAAAACGAGTATGCGGAAATATTCACGTCGAATGTGGCGCCGTGGCATGCGAAGAGACTCACGTCGCTCGGCGGTCAGCTGAAAACCTTAAAACTGGCGAAGCGCGAGGTGATTTCCTGGAAGTCCACCGACGGAGCCGTAATCGAAGGCGTGCTGTACAAGCCGCAGGACTTCGACCCAAAGAAAAAATATCCGCTGCTCGTCGTGATCCACGGCGGACCGACTGGAGTGGACCAACCGATTGTGAATGCCGACCGCTACTATCCAATCGAGCGTTTCATCGCCAAAGGCGCCCTGATTCTGCGCCCCAACTACCGTGGCTCGGCGGGATACGGCGAGAAATTTCGCTCGCTGAACGTACGCAATCTGGGAGTCGGCGATTACGCCGACGTGATATCCGGTGTGGACTCACTTATCGCCAAAGGCTTTGTTGACAGAGACCGCCTCGGCTCCATGGGCTGGAGCGAAGGCGGATACATCTCCGCTTTTATCACTGCCTCCAGCGACCGCTTCAAAGCTGTAAGCGTCGGCGCGGGAATTTCCGACTGGATGACCTACTACGTCAACACGGACATCACGCCGTTCACGTCGCAATATCTGCACGCCACGCCGTGGGACGATCCGGAAATTTACAAAAAGACTTCGCCGATTACGTACATCGCGAAAGCGAAGACGCCGACGCTGATCCAGCACGGAGAAAACGACCGGCGCGTGCCGATTCCCAATGGCTACGAATTACGGCAAGCGCTCGAAGACCACGGCGTGCCCGTGAAAATGGTGGTTTACAAAGGATTCGGCCACGGCATCACCAAGCCGAAACAGCAGCGCGCCGTGATGGAAGAAAACGAAAAGTGGTTCGCGAAATATATCTGGGGCGAAGAGCCAGCCCCGGTGCCGCCCGTGCCGGAGAAAAAGTAACCGGTGTTGCGCGAACGGGCACCGCTGGCGGCTACGTCTCCAGCTTGAAGCGCGTCGAAGCAAGACGATATAACCGGCGCCACAGCAAGCGATTAATGAGCACGACGATGGTCGCCATGATTATCGTGGAAGCCAGCAGCAGATCAAAGCGCCCTGCATCGCTGGCGCTGCTGATCGCGCTGCCGAGTCCGGTGGTCGAAATGATGCCCCCCTGAAAGTGGAAATACTCCGCGACGATACTGGCATTCCACGCTCCACCGGATGCCGTAACCATCCCTGTAACGAGATAAGGAAAAATTCCCGGCAGAATCAAGCGGCGCCAGCGGTCCCGGGAGCTGAAATGGAAGATGTTTGCTGCTTCCTTGAGGTCCGTTGGGATGGCCATAGCGCCGGCGATTACGTTGAAAAGGATGTACCACTGCGTGCCGAGAAGCATCAGGAGCATGGCGGCAATCTCGAACCCCGCAGGCAGACGGATGAGAAAAAGTAAAATGATGGGAAAAAGAGCGGTCGCGGGAATGGAGGCAGCGAGCTGCACGAGCGGCTGTGCGATGCGCGAGAGACGCGGATTGAAGCCGATGGCCACCCCGACGGGCACAGTCCAAATCGCCCCGATAAGCAGCGCGCCGTTGACGCGCAACAGCGTGAAACCAGCACTGCGAAGAAGCGAGAAATAATCTGCGCGGCGCAAATCGGACAGTTCGCCGATGGCGTGATAGACGGCAAAGCCGATGCCGGCGAGTATCACGGCGGCGAGAGCGATGAGCGACCAGCGGCGCGTGCTTTTGCGTTTCGGCGCGGAAAACGTCGCCGCAGCACGGGCCGCGCCGGCCGCCAGATTGACGGTGATCCAATCCAGGACCGGGCGAACGACGACGCGGAAGATGCGAATGACAAACGAAGCGCGGCCCAGAAAATCGAGCAGATTGTGCGAAGTGGATTTGGCGGTCTCGACCTGTTCAAACTTGAATTTATCCGCCCAGACGATGACCGGCCGCCAGATGAGCTGATCCAGGATGACAATCACCGCGACCATTGCGGCAAGTCCCCAGAGAATGGCACGAGTATCGCCGTTGCTCGCGGCAGTTTGCAGGTAAGAGCCGAGCCCAGGAAGGCGGAAATCGCGCTTGCCGAGGACGAACATCTCGCACGCCATCAGGAAGAACCATCCGCCGGCAACGGACATCATCGAGTTCCACACCAACCCGATGGTGGAGTACGGCAAATCGAGCTCCACAAATCTTTGCCAGCGTCCGAACCGGTAGATAATCGCCGCTTCGCGCAGCTCGCGCGGAATGCTCTTCAGCGAAGAATAAAAACTGAACGCAATATTCCAAACCTGTCCTGTGAAAATGAGCACAATGGAACCGAGTTCGATGCCCAGCTGGCTGTTCGGAAACAGCGCGACCATGGCCAGCATCACGCCTGGCAGAAAACTCAGCACGGGGATCGATTGCAAAATATCGAGCAGCGGCACCAGCACGACTTCGGCGGCTTTGGAACGTGCCGCCGCGTAGCCATAAGCCAGCGCAAACGCCAGGCTGAACACGTACGCCAGGCCGAGCCGAACCAGCGAGTAAAGCGCGTACAGCGGAAGCGCGCGCGGGCTCTGCGAAATTTCCACTCGAGCCGGGACGGGCCCCAGCCACGTGTGGCCAACAGAATAGACGCCGTAGATGGCGGCCATCACGAACAGGAAGACGGCTATATCGATCAAAAAAGACCAGGACCATCGCGAGCCGGCCGGCCGTTTCAGGGCTGGCGGGATGGCCGTCGCGGTTTGAAGAGAAACAGTGGGGGAAGGCACGGGAAGGTCAGGCCTCGGTGAGGGTCAGCTTGCCCGTGGCGGCGTCGTAATCAAAAAGTTCCGCGTAGCGGCCCCACTGGATGGCGGTTTCCAGCTGGCGCCGTGTTTCGTCTTCGCTGAAATGTTCATCGAGGAGATCGCGGAAGAATTCATCGGAGAGCGTGCGGTTTGATTTTGCTTTGAGAGCATTCTGCATCTGGCAAAGCAATGGGACGTTCGCGAGCGCCGCTTTGCGAAAGATGGCTTTGCGTCCCTGGATGTCCGCTTTCGCGAAGGCCTCGCCCTCCGGTGTGATGCTCGCGCCGCCTTCTGCGAGGCGAAGCATTCCGAGGAGCACGGCGGTGTCGATGGTAGGGAGCAGTGCGTCCACCTCGAGGCTCAATTCATCGGCTAGTTTGTGGAGATCGGCTTTGCCGCCCTGGTCCATGAGGATTTCCAGCAAGCCGGCTACGCCGCCGGGCCGCGTGTGCGGAAGCATGATGGTTTTGGCCTGCAGTGGTTTGCCGGGAACGGCGGATTTCGGCGGAGCTGAATCGTGTTCGTGATCGGGGCGAGTGAGCACGCGATAGATGGTGTCGACAAGTTCGATGAAGCTTGAAGACTTGCGGTCGCGCGGATGCGGCATATCCACAATGAAATCGGCGTGAATGTGCGCGGGGTTGCGGCCGAGGACCACGACGCGATCGGCGAGCACGACGGCTTCTTCGATATTGTGAGTGACGATGAAGATGGCCCGCGTGGGAATCTTGTGCTCGAGCCAAAGTTCGAGCAGTTCGCCGCGCAGCGTTTCCGCGGTGAGAACATCGAGCGCGGAAAAAGGTTCGTCCATGAAGAGGACTTCCGGCTCGACGACGAGAGCGCGGGCTACGCCGACGCGCTGCTTCATGCCTCCGGAGAGCTCCTTGGGATACGCGCTCTCGAAACCGTCGAGGCCGACAGCGTCAATGATGCGCAGCGCGCGTTTGTGGCGATCGATGGAAGCCATGCCGCGCGCTTCCAGAGGAGCTTCGACATTTTCAAGAACCGTGAGCCAGGGAAACAGCGCGAAACTTTGAAAAACGATGGAAACGTTGGGTGAGCCGTCGCCCACCGGTTCGCCGTGCCAGTAGACGGAGCCGGCGCTGGCGGGCGACAGCCCGGTCAACATGCGCAGCAGCGTGGATTTTCCGCAGCCTGAAGGGCCGAGCAGGGCGATAATCTGTCCGGGATAGACGGCGAGATCGGTCGCTGCGATGACTTGAATGCGGCTGCCATCGGGCTGCGCGTAAAATTTCTCAAGCTTGCGGGCTTCGATGATGGGCGCTTCTGCTGTGCTGGGAGTGCTCATGAGACCGTGTATTATCGCTCAAGTCCCTGCCAGACGCACAGAAGGATGTGGGGCGCATGGTAGTTTATTTCCCGGTTACAATGGCGTGAACGCTGCATGACAACCTCCGGCGAACCGTTGCATCCACTGCCGTGGGCCGCGCGAATTCGCGGCTGGCTTCCCGCACTTTCCATCTCGCTGCTGGTTTCTCTTCTGATTGTTTCGCCGTTTTTCTGGCTGGGAAACGCTACCGGGCATGACTTCCAGTATCACGCGGCTTCGTGGCTGGATGCGGCGGGCCAGTGGAAGGAAGGCATCGTTTATCCGCGCTGGACGGAATGGGCGAATCACGGTTTTGGTGAGCCACGATTTATTTTCTATCCGCCGAACTCGTGGGTCCTGGGTGCGGCACTGGGTTCTCTCCTTCCGTGGAACAAGGTCCCCATCGTTTTCGTTGTCCTGGTGCAAACCTTCGCTGGATTGAGCGCGTTTTCTCTGGCGCGGCGCGTATTGCCAAATCGGACTGCTCTTCTTTGCGTGGCCTGTTACGCCGCGAATCCTTATGCGCTGCTGATTGTTTACATGCGCAGCGATTTCGCGGAGCTGCTGGCGAATGCTTTTTTTCCGCTGCTGTTTCTGCTCGCGCTGCAAATTTGCGAGATGCTGGAAAATCGGTCATCGCTCCAGCTAAGGTCTCCACACTTCGCGATCGCGAGCTTCGCAATCGTCTTTGCGCTGATCTGGCTGTCGAATGCGCCGGCTGGAGTGATCGCCAGCTACAGTTCGGCAGCCGTATTTGGCTTAGCGGCGCTGACGCGGCGGAGTTGGCAGCCGTTGATGCGCGGTGCCATGGGGCTGGCGCTGGGATTCGGTCTCGCGGTCTTTTACTTGTTGCCGGCGGCTTACGAGCAGCGCTGGGTGAACATTGCTCAGGCGCTTTCGACAGGTTTGCTTCCGTCGGAAAACTTTCTTTTTACTGTGATCAACGATCCGGAACACACACTCTTCAACTGGATTGCGTCGTGCATTGCCGTGTTTCTGATGATCGCGACGGGATTGGCGGCACTTGCGTCGCGGCGGCGTAACCAGATTGGCGAGGGCACACTAGAGAGCCGCGTGTGGCAGATGCTGCTGCTCCTTGCCGGGATGGCGAGCGTGTTGATGCTGCGTTTCACTTCCCTGCTCTGGGCCGTGCTGCCGAAATTGCGTTTTGTGCAGTTTCCGTGGCGCTGGATGTCGCTGCTCTCGGTGCCGTTCGCCATTTTGCTGGCGGCCGCGATGGGGCGGAAGCGATGGGGATGGGTGTGGGCGGTGGTGGCGTTTGCGTGCCTCGGCGCAACGGGCGTTGTGCTCGTCCAGCGCGGGTGGTGGGACTCGCAGGACATTCCCGCTCTGCGCGAAGCTATCGCCAAGGGAGAAGGATTCGAGGGCACGGACGAGTATGACCCCGCGGGAGATGACCACACCAACGTGCCCGCGAAGGCACCGGAGGCGGCTGTAATAGACACGGATTCGACGCCTGGTCCGAACAGCGTGCCGGCGATTCACGTGGTGCGGTGGACGGCGGAAGAGAAAATTGTCACCGTGAATTCCAGAGAGCCGTTCGCGCTTGGCTTGCGCTTGCTGAACTATCCCGCGTGGCAGGTTGAGGTGAACGGCGCGCTTGTGAAACCGATGGACGGTGAGGATTTCCACCAGACGGTTGTGCCTTTGCGAGCTGGAGAG
>DATFZY010000160.1:0-70974 GCA_035313865.1 Candidatus Acidiferrum sp. | reverse complement strand
TGTACGAGGTCCGGGTCATAGGCTTTCAGCAGACGATTCAGTTTTGTGGTGTAGTGCGTGAGTTCCTTTTCGGCTAATTTGTATGGCTCGTCGTTCTTGTAGCTGATCGAAACTTTCATGGATGCACCTGTAGATTTTCTTGGGGAAGAGGCGGGCGACACGGAAATCAGGCTTACGCCGCATCATGGCTAAAGCATATCAGCGTGCGCCGCGAGCGGCAATCGCGGGCTGACAAAGTTGTCTGCGATTCGAGAGCTCTAGATACGTTGACAGTTGCGCTTGTTCCACTCTACCCTGCCCTCGACGTGCATTGCGCGCTCTAACTATGTCTGCTTCAGATTCCACTCGTTCCCGCAACGCGTTGATTCGCGTTGGACCAGCCGGCTGGTCCTATCCGGACTGGGCTGGATACGTTTATCCATCGCGGCGGTCGAAAGGGTTCCATGAGGCGACGTATCTCGCGGAGTTTTTTGACACTATCGAGATCAATACGTCGTTCTACAATCCGATTCGGCCGGACCATGCGGCGCAGTGGATCGACCGTGTCGCTGCAAATCCGCGATTCGTTTTTACCGCAAAACTCTGGCAGCGATTTTCGCATGACCTTATTTCTGAGACTGCAAATTCGACCGCTGCGGGCTCCGCGGCTGGAGGCTCCGCGTCCGCAACCTCTGCGATTGCCGCTCCCAGCTCGGCTGATGAGCGCGCCGTTCGCGCCGGGTTCGACGTTTTACATGCCGCCGGGAAACTCAGCGCGGTGCTGCTGCAATTCCCTTTCTCCTTTCACCGGACGCGTGAAACGGTGGCTCATCTGACGGCGCTTTTGAAGCGCTTCGCGGACTATCCGCTGGTGGTCGAAGTGCGGCATGCTTCGTGGCAGACACCAGAAACGTTTGAACTGCTCGTCGAACACAAGGTTGGGTTTTGCAACATCGATCAGCCCGTCATTGGAAAATCGCTCGAGCCGTCGGCGGAGACGACTTCGGCGATTGGTTATGTGCGGTTGCATGGGCGGCGGTATGACACCTGGTTTTCCGACGACCCTGCGATTCCCAGCCACGAGCGGTACAACTATCTCTATTCCACGCAGGAACTTTCGCCGTGGGCCGCGCGCATTACGAAGGTTGCGGAAAAGTCGCGCGACGTGTTTGTCATTACGAATAATCATTATCAGGGGAAAGGCGTGGTCAATGCGCTGCAGTTGATCAGCATATTGAAAGGCTCCAAGGTGAAAGTCCCTGGCCCGCTGCGGGAGCAGTTTCCGGAGTTGGAGGCGATTGCGGACCGGCCGCCGGCGGAGCCGAGTTTGTTTCCGATGGGGAGGAAGTGAAGAGCGTTGAAATGTTTGAACGTTTGAAGGTTTGAAAGTTTCGGAAAAGACGCCGATGCGCTGAGCGGTCTTGTCCAAGGAAGGCTCGGAATTCGATCCCAGCACCAGGAAAAAGATATCGTCTCCGTTCTTCACATTTTGCAGAACCATGCGTTCCAAAAAGTTCACCGGAGTGTCATTCCGCGAGGTTCCGATCCCATAGCGATAGAAGCCGGCAAGGTGCATGTTGGCGAATCCATCCTTTGTATACGCCAACGCCTCCATAGAGGAGAAGCCTCGCGGGAGGTCCTGCTTGACGCCTAATCCGAGCAAATAGAAAAGGGCCACGTAAATCTTGGCGCGCAGGTGCTCTTGCGCGGCGCTGACTTGCATCCAGCAGGCCGCGAGTGGCGCTTCCCAAACCTGAAAGGCGACCCGCCCTTGAATGAAGGCTTGCTGTGCGTTGGCATGAGTGGGGTTGGAAGGGTCACAGTCGCCAGCGGTATCCTTCGCCCAACCCGGGACGGGATCGCCGTATTGAAGGTTATCAGAGGCCTTGTTGGCACGGGCCAGCCAATAGCGGGATCTTTGCAGACTTCGAGGGAGGCGAGTCCAGTGCAAGCAGCGTGGGGGGGAACGCAATCAGTACCGCGGCGGCGAGTCTTGCGTACCGCATGAAGGAATCGTGGCACGAAGTTCTACAGGAATCAAGTACATGGCTCGAACGGCTACGTCAACGCGGTTATGATCGACCCATTCAGCGGATGATCGAAAACAGCTTCCACAGAAAACATCCCGCCCGTCCTCGGCCGTCGACAAAAGGCTTAGCTTTGGCGAAAAGAGAACACGCGCACGCGGCCTGATGCAAAATGCCTGCCAATCGGGCACGCGGCATGTGATATTATAAAAGTTCCCTTCCGTCCACTGATCCGACTGCATGGAGACATATGAATGACGTTGCGTTAGTCAAAGAAGACATTGAAAAGATGCGTCAACGCCTGGGCAACATGAGTGACGCGGAACTCGAAAAATTCAGTAAAGATGCGAAGTTCATGTGTTCGTCAGGCGCTAACTCCGGGTCGCCGCCGCGCGATATTTTCTTCATCCAGCTGCGCGAGGCCCGGATAGAGGAACGGCGACGGCAGTCGAAGTAGAGGAAGCCAACGCCGGGATTAGCGTTACTGACGTCCCGTTTGTCCCAGTTTCCCCGGTTTCCGCTAGTTTCCGAGAATCTCGTTTTGTAAATACAAAATAATCCCTGGCTATCGCGCGCTCTTTTCTGCTGATCTTACTTTGGCGATACGGGAGTGCCGTCCGACCACTTGCTAACGGGGATCATGAATACGGTCAAGCGGTCGTCAACATCCTCAAAGGCGAAAATCGGGGAGCCTGGGTTATTCGCGCCCCAGGCCTTTGGGTCAATGAGTGGAACGAAGACCATCACATGGGGGAGCCAGGGGCCAGCGGCTTCATCGTTTAGGTAGCCCTGGCTCGACATCATGTAGCACATCGAATCAGGCTCGGGCAGCGGCAGTTCTTTCTTATCGAAGGCGGCATGAATGCTCGCGAACATTTCCTCTTTTGATTTTCCGGCCAAGATCAACTCTGTCCTCCGGATGACTATGGGCAAATTGGAACGCACCGCTGGCTGATTGAAACATATCGGAGAACGCAGTTTTGTATTCCAAAAATCCGGATGATTCGCGTCGACCATCCATGACCGTTCTACTATACAAACGAAACCGTTCGTGCCCTTGGCCGCGCTTTCGTAGTTGTGCTGCGTTAGGACTAAAACCTCGGCATCCTTGGATATTGAGGGCGGTGCCGCGCTGCGCGCCAAAGCTATCTCCGCATTTCGTTCCATCAGGTATTGTTCGAGGGGAGCCATCTTTGGGTAGTTTGTCTTCACGCTTTGTGATCGAGCTTCCTGGCATGCACAAACCATCAGCAACAATACAAAAGCTCTAAACAGCATTATTCCAGCAAAATTGCGGCTCATGAATCCTCCCGATGTGCGGTATTCCGACGTTCGTAGACACAGCTTAACGTGAAACTAGACCATTGTGTGACCGCCTGAAAGAGATATGTGATGAGAGGCCAAGAAAACGGTATGAGGCGAAGGAAACCATGGATGGGCATTCAGGTTCCGGCTAGGGCCTCAGCCCGCCCCTACCAACGAGAACACTGCACGGTTTAAAAGGTAGCACGACGGAGCGCACCCAACTGACCTTGCAAATCTGTACTATCATGCAGATTCCCTGCCCGCGAATTGCACGCGCTAACGCTGCGTCTGGGATCGAACGTTGTTCCCCTGGAGGAACTAATGTTTACGGCTACCGCTGATCTGATTCTGCCGAGTACGACCACTGGATCGTTTCCGCGGCCGCGGTGGTTTGATGTGAGCATGTGGGGGCGGCCGCTGGATACTTGCATGCTGGACGTTCATTTTCGCGAGAAGTTTCAGGACGCGATGGCGGTGGTGATCAGCGAACAGGAACGCGCGGGGCTGGACATATTGTCGCACGGGGATTTTCACGTGGATGAAGATATGGCGGGGCGCGCTTGGCACCACTATCCGCTACAACGCTGGGCCGGCTTCGAGGGGGATTACCTGCAACCAGAGGAGACTACTGCGCCGTGGCTGCACTATCCGCCGGGGACGTTGCTGAACGAGATTTATACGGGGTGGCGGTGGCCACACGTCGTGGACAAAATCGAGCACAGGCCCCTGGACTATCCAAAAGTGTGGCGCATTGCGCAGGGGAAAACGAGGAAGCCGGTCAAGTTCGGAACTTGCTGTTCCCAAGTGATGGCGCTGTTCCTGGATATTCATACGCCGAAATACAAAGACAAGCGGCAAGTGATTTGGGACATGGCGGAAGCCATGAATAAGGAGTTGCTGGCGCTGCGGGCGGCTGGATGCAGATGCATTCAGATCGAAGAGCCGACGTTTCATTTCATGGCGAATACGTATGGCAAGGACCACGAAGAAGTGAAGTTCATGATTGACGCGTTCAACCGCGAGGTGCAGGGACTGGACGACGTGGAATTGTGGATCCACACGTGTTGGGGAAATCCGAACATGCAACGAGTGATGGAAGACACGAGCTACGCAAACTCGATCGAGATCTACCTGGAGCGGTGCCGGGGCGATGTGTGGACACTGGAGATGAAGGACCGCGGGCAGAAGGATCTCGAATTGTTTGCGCCGTTCAAGAACGACTTGAAGAAAAAGATCGCGATTGGGGCGGTGAGCCATCGGGCGCTGCAGGCGGACCGGCCGGAAGACGTGGCTGGGGAGATTCGCAAGGCGTTGAAATATATTCCGGCGGAGAAGTTGATTGTGTCGAGCGATTGCGGGTTTGGGCGGCAGGGGTGCAACCGTGAGATTGCGTTTTACAAGGCCGGCGCGATTGCGCAGGGGTGCAATATCGTGCGGCGTGAACTTGGGTTGAAGACGACCTATGTGCCTGCGGCGGATGCGAAGTTGCAGATTGATGTGGTTCCTGGGCGATAACGCAGTGACGGAGGGTGCGGGCGTAAGGCCAGAGTCTGCGGGAACACCGGAAGTGGAAGAGTTGAAAGTCGCCGACCTGAAGGTCAGCGGCTACTGGGTTACTGGCTCGACCAGGGTGGGGTGACGCCGGTCATACGGGCGTAGGCGATAAGCTGGCCCATGTGTTCGTTGGCGTGAACGATTATGCGGAGGTACATGCCGTCTACCGTGGCGTCGCGGTCGGCGATGTGGACTTTGGGTTGAAGATCCTTTTGGGTGACGGATAGGTGAGCTCGTTTTACGGCTTCGAGGCTACGCTTTAGCCAGGACATTACTTCAGCTTTAGAGGTGACGGATTTATCCATTCCCTCTTTCAGGTCGGCGGGCATTTGGGGGCCGGTTACGCTGAGGAGATAGAAATTGGCTTCGGCGATGTGCATGTAGACTTCGCTGGTGGAGCGGACGCCTGGGGCGGGGCGCCAAGAGAATTTATCTTCGGGGGTGGCTTCCGCCAGGGCGACTAGTTGGCTCGTTACGTGGAGCCATTCGCCGTCGTAGCCTTGCCAGATGCCTTCGGGGAGGGTTTGGGCAGAGATGCGAGGGGCGGCCAGGAAAATCAGGGAAACGAGCAGGACGCAAAATTTCAGGGTGTTGGATTTGTGGGATGAACGGCGACACGTGCGCGTTGTTTTCATGAGCGATCTCCTCCGCGATTTTTTCCCTGGCCGACGCCGGGCCGCGACAACTCTCGAAGAGAAAATCATTTTATACCTTTCGGCGGGAAAGAGTTGAACTGTCCCCTACGCTGGTTGAGTGCGGGGGGCATTTTTTTTGTGCTTTACGGCCCGGCTGCGCGGATGAGGACCGAAGGCGCGCAGCGCGGCTGCGCTTGGAGTTTGAGCTGGCGCAGTTATGCGACCAACACTAGGGGGAACGCGACTCGCGCTTTGTGCGCGGGCCCGAACGGACGACTATTTAGTGTTGAGCGGGCGCGTCGGGATGGCTTTTGCGCCAGGTCCAGTAGTCGCTTTGCTCGGCAGGCTGGCGGACTGTGAATTCCACATGGGGCTTCTTGAATTCGACTTCCCAGCGGGCGTAGGCACTGGTTTCATGGTCGTCCCAGTGGTGGGTGTCAGTCGGCGCTGCGACCTCTACCGTGCCGGCAGGTTGCTGCCCGCAGCCCACCATCATCGTAGCGGCAAGAAGGCCGCCTGCGGCAATCAGACCAAAGTATCCGTATCCTCGGCGCATGTTGTTGAACCTCCAGAGAGGACCAGTGTAGGTCGATTGGCAGGGCGGGGACTGTCTCAAACAGCACGTTCCTTGTGGATGGCGGAGGCGTTTGTTGCTCCAAAAAGCAGGCGGAGAGGTGGGGCGGAGGGCTGCGGGTGGTGGAACTTTTTGGGTTGGGGTGCGTAACACTAGTTAAGACGGGAGGTGTTCGCCATGTATTGTGACCGATGTGGGACACCGTTTGGGGCTGGGGTCGTTTACTGCACTTCATGTGGGAAGCAGGTGATGGCGGCGCCGGTTGCGGGTGCGGCGGGGTATGGTGTGCCTGCGGCGCGGACTTCTGTGGATGATGGGCGCGTGCGAAGAAACATTAACCTCTTAGCGGGATTTTGGTTGGCTAATGGGATTTTGCGGTTTTTGGGCCTGGGTTGGCTGATGCTGTTTCGGAGCCTGATGTTCCATGGAGGGTGGCCGTGGGCGGATCAATGGCCGTCTGGGTTTGGGCCGTGGATGTGGGGCGGGATTTTTTCGGGGGGAGTTTTTTTGACGTTGTTTGGAGTGGTGCACCTGGTTTTGGCTTGGGGGCTTTATCAGCGGCAGCCTTGGGCGCGGGTTTTGGGGATTGTGGTGGGATTTTTGGCGTTAATACGGATTCCGTTCGGGACGGCGTTGGGTATTTATACGATTTGGGTGCTTTTGCCGGAGAGTTCGGCGCGGGAGTATGACGCGATGGCGGGAGTGAGTGGCGGCGGGCGGGTGAATGCGGCGCGGTATTCGGTTTGAAACGAGAAAGAGGAGAGAAAAAAGAGAAAGAGAAGAAGAAAGAGAAAAGATAACGCAGAGACGCAGAGTGCGCGGAGGTCGCGCAGAGAAGAATAAGAAAAAGAAAGAGGGCGGGGCAAGCCCCGCCCCTACGGAGTTACATTACGGACCAGAAGATGGAGTTGAAGAGGAGTTGGAAGGTGCCTTCGGTTTGGGCGCGGTGTTGGACGCGGAAACCGAACATGACAATTTTTCCTTTGCCGCGCTGGAACGCGACTATGGCGGCTTTGCGTTGGAGGCGTTCTGCGCCGTGGGCGTAGCCCGAGACCAGGATGTCTTTGGCGTCGTCGGGATACCAGGCGATGACGCTGCGCTGGATGTCGGGTGTTGGCGGAGAGGTTTGGAAGGCGATGGGGGAATCTACGAAGGCGGCGATTTCGTTGGGCATGCCCGCGGCTACAGGGTGATTCGTGTCGAGATAGACGCGGAGGAGTGAGCCGGGGACGTTGAAATCCGTCGAGGTGACTGCGGCGCGGCCTGGCGTGGCGCTGGGACTGGCGAGGGCGTTGCGAATGGGAAGGCCGAAGTCTTCGCCGATGAGCACCTCGCTCGCGTTGGCTAGCGTGATGAGCGTGCCGCCTTTATCCACGAAGTCGCGGAGGGCGCGGACTCCTTCTTTGCCGATGCCACCCTGGTATTCGGGCGGAAAATCTTCTGAAAAGCCGAAGCGCGATTCCCTGCCCTCGAGGATGGCTTCTTTCGAGGAGTCCGGGAGGATGATGACGTCGTAAGAGTTGTTGAGATTGCCGGCGCGGACTTCTTTGTTTTCCAGACTCTTATAGTGGAAAGCGTACTGGTCGAGTAGGAAGCGCGTCCAGCCTTCGTCGATTTCGCCAGTGAAGGATTTGTAGAGGCCGATGCGCGGTTGCTTGAGTTGCGCCGCGCCTTGCGGGAGATCTGGACGCGGGGCCAGTTGGAGATGGAATTTTTCGGCATTGGCGGCGAGTTGGCCGTGGGCGGCGAAAATGAATTGGGGAACGGAGTTGGGCGTTGGCGATGGGGCTACGAAGACTTGGCCGCCTGCGGTCTGCATGGCGTTGGCTAGGGCGAAGATATTGTTTTCGCGAGCGGGAATGGAAAAATATTTGCCGTTGGAGCTAGAGAGCCCGCTCTGAGGGAACTGCGCCTCTTTGATAATGCGAGAGGAATTGAGGACGTCGGGGCGGATGGTGGCGCGCTCGGCTTTGACGCCCATCATGAGCGGTAGGGACCATGCGGCCACGTCGTAGGGCTCGAGGATGCCGCTGCCTGCGGCCGGGCGAACTTCAGGATAGCGCTGGACGCCCATCATTTCGTCGACGAAGCGGCCGTAGGGTTGCGCGGTGGGGACCAAGTAGAGTTTTGCGTCGGAGTTGATGCGGACTTCGACGCCGTGTTCGAGGAGGAGAGCGACTAAGCGAGCGGCGACGACGGGATCGCGCTGATCTTCCATGGGAATGCGCCAGCAGACTCGATCGTCAGCGGTTTGGACGGCTTGCGTAGCCATGGTGGCGACGCCGCGGAGAAGCTCGGGGCGAAACTTACTGACGGTTTCGAGGGCGGCGCTGGAGACGAGAAGCTCGTAATCCATGATGTCGCGCAGACTCCAGCGGCCACCGGGCCAGGGATTGGGGAAATTGATTTGTTGTTCATACGTGATGAGACCTTTGGTGCCGCCCTGGAGTTCGTCGGGAGTGACGTCGATAGGAGTGGCGATGCGAGCGGAGGCCACTTCGGTAAGTACGCCGTACATGTTCTTCCACCAACCGGTGTTGCGCGTGCCGCCGGGCCAATAGGCGTCGAAGGAATAGCCGAAAATTACGCCGGACTTGCCGGCTTCTTCGAGGCGCCAGCCCATGTCGGCGCCCATTAAATTGTTGCCGCGATGGACGAGAGGATTGACGAGTTTGGCGACGGGATCGGCGTTGGGCGGGATGTAGATGCGCGGGCCGGTTTCGCCCATCTGATGCTCGTCGAGCCAGAACTGCGGGAACCAGTCGTGGTAGACCATGTGGTTCACGTTTTTAGTTTCGATTTGCGTGAGCATGAACCAGTCGCGGTTGTCGTCATGGCCAACGTAGTGGTGATAGAGGTAAGGCATGGGGCCGCCCTCGTATTTGGTGCCGAGATATTTGCGGTACCACTCGGTGACCATGGTTTCGCCATCGGGATTGAGCGAGGGGACGAGGAGAACGATGGAGTCGTTGAGGCGGCGAAGGTATTCGGGATCCTGAGTGGTGGCGAGTTGATAGGCCCATTCCATGGACATCTGGCTGGAGCCGATTTCCGTGGAGTGAATGTTGCAGGTGATAAGGAGGATGGTTTTGCCGTCGTGGGCGAGTGCGTCGATTTGCTGTGGAGTGAGGCCGCGGGGGTCGGCAAGTTTATGCGCGATGTCTTTGTACCTGGATTTGTTGGCGAGGTTTTCTGGAGTGGAGATTATGGCCATGAACATATCTTCGCCGAGGGTGGTCTTGCCGAGGACTTCTATTTGCACGCGTGGGGATGCGGCGGCAAGAGCCTTGAAATAGGAGGAGATCTGTTTGTAGTCGGCGAGCTTGCGGTCGGCGCCGACTTCGAAGCCGAGGAATTCGCTGGGCTTGGGGACGGGGCCAGCGGATTTTTGTTTTTCTTGAGCGTGCGCGAAGGAAAACAACGCACAGGACAGAACAGCGGCGAGAAGAGTTCGCAATTTAAACACGAGCGGCTCCTTTGGGAAGACGAAAAGCGTAACAGTATGCACCCGGAATACCGTTTTTGGCGAGGCGAAGGGGCGCGCAGCAGTGGTTGGGTGGGCGAGCAAAAAAGTTCGCTTGATCGAACCTAAGTGGTTGCGCAGTTAATACAAAGAGGTATTGTGATTCGCGTTCCCTCTTGGGTGTCAAATTTAGCTGGTTTTCACACGGAACCATTCATGAAACGCGCCGCGTGTGTTCTGTTTTTCTCAGTCCTCTCGTGGATTTCTCTTCTGGCAGGTTGCGGCGGCGGACCTGCTGCTGTAACCGTCCCCCCACCACCTCCAAATCCCGAAAATCAGGACTGGTTCGGCGCGTTATTGGCGGGCCTGAAAGCGCGAACGGCAGGGAGAGGAAATACAGCTTTCGCGGAGCGCGCTGGCTGGAGTGTCCGCCATTTTCCATTCTTTGCCGAGAATGACTGCCTGCACCAGCTCGCCCTCGAGTTTGCCCTCCGGCATCGGAACTCCTTTGCCTGACCACTGTTTTCTCCAGAGATCCAGGCGGTTGCGGAGAATGTCTTGATCTTCCACGGGGCCGTATTGGGACATCTCGCAAGCGGCCATGCCCGCTTGCTCTGGAGGCGCCTTGGCCAGGCGTTCGCGAAGAAAGGTGTCGAGTCCCGCGGAGTAATAACCTCGAAAGAGGGCGAAGCTGATGTTTGGTTCGAGTTGTTCGGCGGTTAAAGGTAAGGCCGCTTCGAGAAGCGGGCGGGCGCGCTGAGGATCCCAGCGCATGAGGTAGGCGAGCATCCCGCCGCGGGCCTGCCCGTCCCAAGCGGCGCCCGATTTTTCGAACAAGCTAAAGAGGTCGTCGTAAATCGCATTCGTTGCGAAACGCGCTGCGAGCGCTGTTTTTTGCAGGAGATTCACAGATGCATGTTTGGGATCCGCCGCAGCAGCGTGAATCTGCTCCTTCAGGCAAGCGTCGGTTTCGGGCAGCGAGTCAAATGGAGCGTCCTGGAACGACTTCTGCATTGTCGGGCGATTTGCGCAGACTTCCTCGATGACAAAGGACCTTACGTTCTGCGGCGCGATTTTGATCATCTGGGCCAGGGCCGCAGCATTTTCACCGTTCATGATTGGATCTTTTTGCGTTTGCAAGATCGCTTCGAGCGCCGGCACGATTCGCGGATCCTCCAAGTACGTGCCATAGCTATTCAAGAGCCAGTCAACGCTGAAGTCATTCACTTGCGCAAAGTGAGTGATCATGACCTCGCGCGCGGCGGCAAAGTCCGCGCCGTTTGTTTCCTTGCGTTGGGCAAGACGAGTGAAGACCGTGACTGCTGCGTCGACCTGGGACTCCCCTGCGCGTTGGGAAAGAGTCGCGGCGATCTGATGCAGGTATTCGGCTTCGATTTGCTGTGTCGGCAGGGGTTTGTCAGGAGCAGATGGATCAAAGGGAACTATCAGGCGGGCCTTGAGGTCGGCGGCAGTTTGCAGGAGCGAAAAGCCTGATGAAAGGGATTGCGATGGATCGGCGAGGGCACGCTCAAGTTCAGCGACCACAAACGCGCGGTTGCGCGCTATCCATAGACCCGGCGAAGCGTCCAGGCTAAAAGGGGCGAACGTCTTCTGTTTGAGAAAAAGAGAAAGTTTCGTGCGAGTTGCAGCATCACCCGTCAGCCAACGCAGTTGTCCAGCGAACTGCTGCGCCTGCTGCAGGGTGTTTGCTTCGCGAATTTGTTTTTCGAGCGATGCGGCGAGGGCGGCTTCGTCGGCGTCGCTCATGGTTTCGATATCAAACTCGACTTCGTTGGTTGTCAGCGGCCCCAGTGGCTGCGAATGAAGGAGATCTCCGCTCGAGACGCGATTGGTCGTCACGTGAACTTTGTAGTGGCCTGGTTGGTCGAAGCGATAGACGGCATTGACGGTCAACCCGGCGACCACCGGCTTGTTCACTTCCAGGTCAGAGATCGAAGCATAATCCGGGGAATAGCGGTGGCCACGAGCTTGATCGTCCAGCACGGGAAACACGCCAGTCGTTGGGGATAGAGTGAGCGCATCAATGGGAGAGGGAGGGTCCGTCGTGGTGCCGTTCAGGGAATAGCTAGGTTCGCTTGCCGTAAAAGATAGAAGTAGGACAATCGGTTCACCGATGCGGTAGGTGGTTTTGCCTCCCGCTAGAGACAAGTCCGCTCTGACGGGACCGGCCGTTTGGGCAAATGTGCAGGGGCAGGCCAGGAAGCCGAGCGCCGTAGCCAGGAAAGCACGCATCGGGGACACCTCCAAAAATGTGGGTTGCCACGATTCTATCAGCCTCTGGTGGGTTCGATGAGGTGAACTGAGGATCGGGTTGCCGAGGGTTTCGTAGGCGAGCCGAATGGACGCGGCGGCTCGCTCTTTGAAACAAGCACCGGCTTGGCGTTAGCCGACTAGCAAGCGGCGCCTGCTCCGGACATGGAGCGGACGTTGAGTTTGGCGATCAGGGTTTCGGCTGCGGCGCAGGGTCGGCGGCCTTGGCTGTCTGCTGCTCTTGCTGGGACATGGCAGCGGCGGAAAGGACGAGAGCGTCGTCGGCGGTACTCGGGCGGAAGGTAAGCTTAGCGTGATGTCCTTCCATCCCCTGCAGAGCCCCCGGATTGGAAACTTTCCAAACCTTATGATCTTTGTCGCAGGTGAAGGATGATCCGTCGGCGTTGATGATTCCGGCACAGTCTTTGGGTTTCTTGTCCTGAGAGAAAAGAGGCAACGCCGCCAGGACAACGATAGAAAGAGAAAAAAGGGATACAAAAACTCGCTTAACCATTCTGGCTCCTCCGAGAGTGAATTTGGCAGGCCCGAATAGCCGACCACCACGGAACGATCACAGGGCTAATCCGTGTACAGCTATTGGGAATAGCTTGCTCCGAACCCCCATGGAAGGCAAATGCAAGTTTTGAATTGGAAAGATAGGCGACTCTGATGGTGGTGGTAGTGGGCGACGACTGGGGGTGGGTTGCGGTTAGGCTGAATGTGGATTTAGCACAGAGGTCACAGAGAGGAAAAGAGTAAAGAGAAGAGAAAACCGCAGGCCGGAAGCTCCTGCTTGATAAACCGGCGCTACAAAGAAGCTACTTTTTGAAGAGGTCTTCGAAGGCCTGGCGGGCGTCGTTAGTGCGGGGTGGCGCGATGGCGGCGGCAGCCACTTGGGCAGGTTGGGCGTAGGTGGTGGGAGCGGTATCTTTTTCTATGGTCATGCGGAATTCGTAGAACTTGCAATTATTCTTTGTGTCTTTGGGAGTGATGCGCTCGGGGACGGGTTGCGTGCACTCGAATTGGGCGCCGGAATCGAAGAAGCGACATTGCTTGCAACTGTGAAGCTCGAATTGGCACTTCGGACACTGCCCATTGGGGTCGAAACCGGCGGTGAGGACGGCGCCGCAATTGGCGCAGCGGCCGCGCGTAACGGTGCCGACCATGCGCGGGGTGCGCGGGCCGAACTGATCGGCGCGCGGCCCGCCTTGCGGCGGCTTGCGATCCTGGCCCTTCTCCCTTTTTGTGCCTTTTTCCGTGTCGCGGTAACCGCGGTGACCGTACTTGCGATCCACAAACGCCTCCGTCCGGGCGCAGTGCCGGAGTGTGACTGTGACTGCTCAGAATTTGGCGCTGATGCGCACTCTTCCTTGGTATGTATCCGATCGGATTGTTACACTCGGCCCACAGCGCAATCTTGACCACGAGGTTTCAAAACAGGATTGGCTACGTCCAAGCAGGAGATGGGACATCTATGTTTTTAGTCCTATGGGAGTTCGATGTCAAGCCGGGAAGTAAGGGACGGTTTGAACTGGTATATGGGCCGTCCGGGGACTGGGCTCGGTTGTTTCGGAGCGATCCGGCTTATCAGCGAACTCTCCTCCTGCGTGATGCTGCGCGTGACCATACCTATTTGACGTGCGACTTCTGGAACTCGCGTGCGGCTTACGAATCTTTCCGGCGAAGAAACCGGGATGCTTATCTCGCGATCGACAAAGAGTGCGAGGAGCTCACTCTTGCTGAACGAGAGATTGGTGCGTTTGAAAAGATCGCCGGCCACCAATGAAGATCTGACGAACTTGCTCTTTTCCTCATCGCGCTTCATTGTTGCCAATTTCTAAAGCGGGCGGGGCAAGCCCCGCCCTACGACTTGGCCCAAAAGCCAGCCAGACCGTCCGGTTTCAGATCGGGCTGAATAAAACTTTGCGGCGTACCGGCAGAACGCAAAACTGCTTCGGCGGCGAGATAGCCGCTGCGAACCGCGCCCTCCATGGTGGCGGGCCAGCCTGTTGCGGTCCAATCGCCGGCTAGAAAGAGGCCAGCGATACTGGTCTGTTGCATTGGACGCCAACGGTCGACGCCAGGTTGCGGAGAAAATGTGGCGGCGGCTTCTTTGATGACTGTGGCTTTGGTCAGGACTGCGTCGCGGGCGGCGGGAAGGGCGTGGCGGACTTCTGCGAGGCAGAGATCGATGATTTCCTGGCGGGGTTTTTGGAGCAGGTCGTGGGAGGCGCTGATGACCAGTTGGAGATACTGGCCTTTATCTTGGGGGGGAGTCGAGCCGTTCTCGCCTGCGTAGAGGGCAGTCTTGTTGAAGATCCATTGCGTGGTGGTGTCGAGGAGCGTGATGAAAGGTTCGGTCATGACCTGGCGATCGAACCAGAGATGGACGCCGGTGATAGGGGCAACGGTGATTTTATCGAGATTGCCGAGGGCCGTGTCGGTTTGCTTGAGGCTCTCCGGAAGAAGTTCGGAGAGGACGAGATGCGGGAGGGCTATGACGTAGGCGGCGGCGGATTCTTCGCGGCCTGCATCGAATTGCACCGCGGTTAGCCGATTGTTTTCGATTTTCAAACCGCGCAATGGAGAGCGAAAGACGACTTCCCCGCCCTTTTGTTCAATGGAGGCGCGGCAGCCGTCGTAGAGATCGCCTAAGGCAACGGAGGGGACGCCCATGCGATAGCCGGTTTTGTTGGAGAGGACGGCTTTCCAGAAGACGTCGATGCCGTAGCGTGCGTCAATGTGATCGAGTTCCTCGGAGAGGGCGCTGACGAGAACTACGCGCCAGAAGCGGCTGATGGCGGCGGGAGTTTGCTTGTGGCGCTGGAGCCAGGCGAGCATGGAGAGACCACCGGGTTGGTCAACGTCGGGGGGATGGCCGCCGCTTTGCAGAATGGAATAGAAGGCTCGTGCGATGGCGATTTTGTCTTTCAGCGCGAGAGGAGAAAAGGTCAGGAACGAGCCGGTCATATGAAATGGCGCGGGGAGAATGCCGGCGCGCATTTCGCCGCGTCGACCTTGGGGATCGAGGAGAACGAGGCGGTCGAAGAATTTTATTTTGTTGCCGGAGCCAACACGGCGGTAGAAGTCTTCGAGATTGGTGCAGCAGCCGAAGGTGACGTGCTGGCAATTGTCGACATGCTCGCCGTCGGGCAAGACGTAGGAGGCCGCGCGTCCGCCAAGGAACGGGCGCTGCTCAAAGAGACGTACGCGCCAGCCTGCTTCAGCCAGCGCGACGCTGGCCGCTAGCCCCGCCAGCCCGCCGCCGATCACGATCACGGTTTTCAAGAATGTTCTCTTCCGAGAGGCGGCCTAAGCGCGCCTTTGCGATGAATAGCATTTTTTCAGGTTTGGAGAGACGGACGCGTTCTCCGAATACGGCGAAATCCACGGATTCGATGCGCGCCAGCAGAGCGCTGTAGGTGTGAACGAGGAGCCAGAGGGCGGGGCGGCTCTCCGCGTGGATTAAACTGAAGAGTGTAGAGCCTTCCTGGTAGTTTTGCCAGGCGCGGTCGGCTTCGAAGCGGAGGAGTTCGCGAACGCCGAGAGTGGCTTCCGTTTTGCCGAAATCCTCGGCGGCGACGCCGTAACGGGCGAGGTCCTCTTCGGGGAGATAAACGCGGCCTAGCGCGTAATCATCGTGGACGTCGCGGATGATGTTGGTCAGTTGAAAAGCGAGGCCGAGTTTTTCGGCAAGATCCAGCGCGCGGGAGTCTTCGAAACCGAAAACGTGCGTGCAAGTGAGACCGACAGTTCCGGCAACGCGGTAGCAGTATTCCCGGAGGCGGTCGAAGGTTGGGTAGGCGCGGATGGTGAGATCCATTTCGGCGCCGGAGATCAAGTCGTGCAGGTAACGGGCGGGCATTTTGTAGCGGTGCATTGTGTCCACAAGCGCGGGCAGGACTTCTGTGGCGCCGCTTGGGATTGTTGGATCGAGCGCGGAAGAGCCTTCGGCAAGTTGCGCGTGGCCAGTGATGGCGTTGTCGAGAGCGGCGCGCCAATTGGCGAGGCCGCGTTGTTTGACGGCTAGATCGTTGCCCTCATCGGCTACGTCGTCTACCAGGCGCATGAAGGCGTAGAGAGCGGCTAGGGCGTCGCGGCGCGGTTTTGGGAGCAGGAAGAACGCGTAGTAGAAATTGCTGTGGGAAGCGCGTGCTATGGCTTGGCAGGCGGCGTAGGAATCGGGGATGGAAATTTGTGGCCGCGTTGCAGAAGGCGGGGCAAGCTCCGCCTCTACGGGCGCGAAACCTCCGGCGCTCATTTCAGGCTTCGATGATTTGCCTGCGAGATGGGAAAACAACGCGCGACCGAGGAGGCGCGCTTGTTTTGCTTTACCGATCGACGGGCGTTGGTGAAGCGTGTCGTAGCCCTTGGATTCAATTGCATCAAGGACAGCCAGGCCGCCGCGCGTGAACATGTCGAGGTCTACGCTTAGGCGACCGTCGACTATGTTGGCCAGCGGAGCGCCTTCTGCGAAAAGCGTGCGCGTACGGGCGATTAAGTCTTTCATCAGGCGTACATAACGCTGGTCGAAGCGGCGCTCAACGATGTCGGTTCCGGTCAGATCGTGCGTTGCAGCGATGTCGAGCGGGATGTAAATGCGGCCCTTCTCGAGGTCGCGGGAGACGTCCTGCCAGAAATTTGCCAGTTGGAGAGCGGTGCAGGTAGCGTCCGACAGTTTTTGACGAGACTCGTCGCGATAGCCGCAGAGATAAAGGACCAGGCGGCCGACGGGATTCGCGGAATAGACGCAATAGCCCATCATCGAGTCCCAGGTTGGGTAGCGCTTTACGTTTTGGTCCTGGCGGAAAGCGCGCAGCAGATCAGCGAACGGCTGTTTGGGAATGTCTTTAGCGAGGATGGTCTGGTGCAGAGCTATGAAGACGGGATGCGATGGGCGGCCGAGGTAGCACTCGTCGAGTTCGCGCTCCCACCAGTCGAGCAGTTCGAGGGCGCGTTCTTTTTGCGGGATTTCATCGCCCAGATCGTCGGCCCAGCGGCAGTAGGCGTAAACATTGTAGAAATGCTGGTGCAAATCCTTCGGGAGCAGCCAGGAGACTACGTTGAAATTTTCGTAGTGATGCGTGGCGAGCCAGCGCGTGTATTGCTGGGCGGCTTCCGGAGAGCAGTTGTTCGCCGGAGCGTTGGCGGCCAGTTCGAGTTCACCGGGACGCAGCATGGAAAAGCAGGTTCCTCGCTTCGCTCGGAATGACAAACAAATGCGGTAACACGTTTAAAGAAATCAAGAAAGAGAGATTCTTCGCTTCGCTCAGAATGACAAACCGGCGCGGCGGTGCGTTCAAAGAAATCAAGACGGTCAAGGCAATCAAGGCCGGACGGCCAGCTTGATTTCGCCGCTACGGCTCTTCATGCGCTCGAAGGCTTGCGGCAGGTCGGTCAAGCGAATCTCTTCGGTGACGAAATCCTGGCCGACGATGTCGCCGCGGCGGATGGCTTCGAGGGCTTCGCGGATGAAGCGTGGCGTGTGGTGAAACGGCGAGATCAGCTTGATTTCGGAATAGTGAATGGCCGCGGGGTCGATGGATACGTTTGTGCCCGACGGAAGGCCACTGAAAAAATTGACCACCCCGCCGCGGCGAACCATGGCCAGCGCTTGCTGCCAGGTTGCGGGATTCCCCGCGGCCTCGACAACGGAATCCGGGCCGCGCTCGTCTTCGGTGAGAGATTTCACTGCGGCGACCACATCGGTTTTTTCCGTAACGTTGATGGTGGCGACGGCGCCGAGTCTGCGGGCTACGTCTAGCGGGGCGGAGCGGCGAGCCAGCGCAATGACACGCACACCTCGGCGCGAAAGCATGCGCACGAACGTCAGGCCGATGGGGCCGCAGCCGATTACCGCGGCGGTGTCGCCGGTGCGAACTTCCATTTCGTGAATGCCGCGGAGAACGCAAGCGAGCGGCTCAACAAGGGCGGCGCTGCCGTCATCCACAGAGTGCGGGACTTCGAGCATGTTTTCCATGGCGATGCGACCGGGGATGCGCATGTACTCGGCGTACGCGCCATTGTTGAAGAGCAGGTCTTCGCAGAGATTTTCCTGGCCGCGGCGGCAGTGATAGCAGCGCAAGCACGGCGCGGAGTTAGCGGCGACCACGCGCATGCCGATGCGCCAGCGAGCGTCCACGCGCTTGCCAACAGCGGCGATGTCGCCAACGACTTCGTGGCCGAAAACAGCAGGCGGCTGAATCATCTTGGCGTGGTAGCCGCGCTTCCAGACTTTCAGGTCGGTGCCGTCGGTGAGAGCGAGACGGACACGGAGGAGCACCTCGTCGGCGGCGAGGTGCGGGACGTCGATCATCTCGATGCGCAGATCTTCGCTGCCGTAGAGCACGGCGGCCGTCATCTTCGATGGCACGGCTACGCGCGCAGGCGCGAATGTCACTTGGTCCGCAACTTCCATTTTCTTCGTAGTGCTCGTCGTTTTCATGAGTGCGTAATCAGAACCTTCAGAGATTCGGCCGTCGGCCTGGCGGCCAGCTCCAAACCCTCCTGGATTCTATCCAGCGAGAAGCGGTGCGTGACAATTTGCATCACCGGTAGTTTCTTTCCCAGCACCAGGTCCGCTGCTGATTCTTGGATGTCCACGGCGGCGCTGTAGCTGCCCAGGATTTCCTTTTCATCGATGCCCACGGCCGCGGCAGGAAACTCGATCTTGGTTACCGGATCGTTTGCCGCGAAGAGCAAGACGCGTCCACCCGGCCGAGCCGTTGCAAGGGCATCCGCAACCACCGACGGATGCGCGACAGCCACCAGGACCGCGTCCGCCCCCCGGCCATCCGTGCGGGCGCGAATCTCCTCCACAAGCTTACCACTGGTTGGGTCAAAGGACTCCAGTGCGCCGAGAGTGAGGCTTTTTTCGCGGCGCTGGGAAATTGGATCACTGGTATACAGGCGGGCGCCTTCGAGCTTGCTGACCATGAGCAATTGGAGACCGATAGGGCCGCAACCGAGG
Organism: Candidatus Acidiferrum sp.; assembly: GCA_035313865.1. Lineage (GTDB taxonomy): Bacteria > Acidobacteriota > Terriglobia > Acidiferrales > UBA7541 > Acidiferrum. Next base: position 52,196 of record DATFZY010000160.1, on the reverse strand, counting down.
ATTAGAACAGTCTCGCCTGGCCTGATGCGGGCCTTCTGGACGGCTTTGACGATGGTGTTGATGGGCTCGATGAAGGTGGCCTCTTCAAAACTGACATTATCAGGGAGCGCGACAATGCCGCGTTCGGCGACCCAGGGCATGGCTTTGACGTATTCGCCAAAGCCACCGCCGTTAGGCGTGAAGCCGGCAGTCAGGCCGGTGGTTTTGTATTGTTTGCATTGGGAGAAGAGGCGCTTCTCGCAATAGAAGCAGCGGCCGCAGGGTGTGTGGTGAAAACTCATGACGCGGTCGCCGGGGGTCCATTTTCTTACGCCCGGGCCGACCGCGACTACCGTGCCGGCGAGTTCATGGCCCAGGATTTGCGGCGGATCGACATAGCGATGAAAAATCTTTTTGATGTCGGTGCCGCAGATGCCGCAGGCGGCGACTTTGATGAGGACTTCGCCTTCGCCCACGTCAGGGACGGGGACTTCTTCGACGCGCACGATTCCCTTTTCGCGAAAAACGCCGGCGCGCATTGTTTTCGGGATGGGCCCGAGCGCTTGCAAGGATTGAGGCATGGTGCCGACCCCGCTCATGTTGCGGAGACCTCTTCTACTTTAGCGTGGGCGACTCTTGGCCAGTTTTCCGAGATTACAGCGATGTAGTGATCCAGAAAATCCGCCAGAGACTTGCCGGCGGCGCGGCTCTGGCGGCCGAATTGGATTAGGAGCGGAATGCGGTACGGGCTTAGGCCGACTTCCTTGAGGAGTCCGCCCATTTTCAGGTGGCCATGGGAGTCGAGGATGCGGGCAAAGTCGACGGGCATGTCTTCATCAGCAGCGTCGCTTATGGCGCGAACGACCACGGCCGGAAGATGGCGCTGCCTTGCGGCGGCCAGGATGTGCGTTGATTCCATTTCGACGATGCTGCCCTTTTGGTACAAGGACTCTTTTTCTTCAGCAGTGCCCACAATTTTCTCGGAAGTGAGGGAAATGTTTACAGAACTTGCGCCCGAGGCAACTGCTAGCTCAACCAAACCTGGGTCGCTCGCGGCTCTCAAGCTCTGATCCAGCATTTGTGCGTTGCGCGCAACCACGATGTCCCCTGGCTTCAGCGAGGCGTCGAGCGAGCCTGCCAGACCAGTGGAAACGCAGATATCGTGTTGCTCAACGGGAATAGACAACATGGCGTTTGCAGCGTTTTCGGCGCCCATACCCGTCAGCAGTACGGTCACCTCGTCGCGGCCGATGTTGGCTTTTAGGAGGTCGAAGTCACGGCGCTTTTCCCAGTTCTCAAATTCATAGGGCACAAAGGGGTGGCGTGAGCTCCACTGAGAGAACTCGGCTTTCACCGCGAAAGTGACCAGAATGCGCATCTGTTCAAGAATCTATGATGCCGGGCTAAAGCACGTCGCTACAACTTCCTCGTCCAGCTAAATGGGCGGGGCAAGCCCAGCCCCTACGACACACCCTTTTATGCTGCCGCGCGGAGCATTTTTCTGGCGCGGCGCGGGCCCACGTAGCCGTTATCAACGTACCAGCGAACGGCACGTTCAAGCGCGGCCGCTACCGGGCCGGGGTTGAAACCCAGTTCCCGCTGCGCGCGCGAGCAATCCACAAACATCGTATGTTGCGCGATTTTCACGCCCTCGACGGGAATTTGCGGCTCTTTCCCAATGAGCCGCGAGAATGCTGTGTTTATGTAGGCTACACCCAAAGCGACCCCGTGAGGAATCTTGAGGCTGGGCGCTGGGAGGCCCGTTATCTTGGCGAGCAGGTCGAGCAATGCCTTGAGCGTTAAATTTTCAGCGCCGAGCAGATAGCGTTCGCCAACTTTGCCGTTTTCGGCCACCAGGAGATGTCCCTCCGCGCATTCTTCGGCGCCCACAAAATTCAGACCAGTCTCGACGTATCCGGGCATCTTCCCGTTCAAAAAATCCAGAATGATTTTTCCGGTGGGAGTCGGCTTCCAATCTCCGGGACCTACGGGAGTCGTGGGCATAGCTACGACGACGGGAAGCCCTTCTTTCCCGGCTTTCAATGCTTCGCGCTCGGCCATCCATTTGGAACGTTTGTAGTGGCCAATCATTTCCTCGAGCTTTGAATCCGTGGTTTCAGTGGGCAACTCGGGGCGATCCACGGCGATGGTTGCTACCGTACTGGTGTAAATGAATTTCTCGAGCTTGGCGCGTTTCGCGGCATCCAGGATGTTTTTCGTGCCGCCGACATTAGAGTCGTAAATCTCGCGGGATTTCCTGGCCCACAAGCGGTAATCCGCGGCGACATGGAAACAGTACTGCACGCCAGCGAGCGCGCGGTCGAGTGAAGCAGGGTCGCGCAGGTCGCCGGTGACGTACTCGAGAGAAAGATCGGCTACCGCGCGATTCGTGCTGGACGGCCGCATCAAGACGCGGACCGGTTCTCCTGCGGCCACCAACTTGCGCGCAATATGGCTGCCGAGAAAGCCCGAAGCTCCTGTGACCAGTGTGGTCATTTTTTTATGCAGATTCCTCGCAAGCGTCCGTGCCGCGTGCTTGGATGTTCGGGAGTTCTTTCACCGTGGCCGTCTGGAGATACGAAGCTTCCAGAATCCGCGATATTTTTCTCCAACGCCGCGATGGAATTATTTCCGTGATCTCCGCGAGTCTTTTGCCGAGAATCGCGTCGCTCGCAAGCCCCGCGGACGCGCCACCGGAAGAAGCGGCAATTCCGTCGACTCGACCTGCTTCGAGCATGCGGAAAAACGGCTCCACCGCAGCGACCGATGTTTGCGCTCCGACGACCAGATGCACGCAGGCAAAAAATCCCGAAAGTTTCACGATCCGCAATACTTCGATCACGTTTTGAAGATCGCCGCAGCCCGCGCGGACGCCCTGGGCAATTTCATCGCCGCTGAGTTGGAACGCGAAAAAGAATCGCTCCGCGGGTTGAAATTCGTGAATCCGCATGCGCAAATCCGCGCCGGCGGTGCCGAGAAAAACATATCGTCCGGTTTGTGCCAAAGCGGTTGTCACTTTTCCGATCGCTGGATGTAGGAGGGGTTCCACTCCGCCAAGCCAAACCGCAGGAGCACCCACTTCGTTCGCTGCCTGAACGCAAGCTTCTGGCGTGTGCCATTCGGTCTCGGGGACGACCCCTTCAAACAGCGCGCCGGGAGGGAAATGCCTGACGAGGGGTGAGAAATGAAAAATCGCAGGAGCGGGCTTATCGCGGAAGGGCCGCGAGATTCTTTGTCCCCAAAGACGTGCGCTCAAACCGGCCGGAAACCACATCCCGGCCACTAGAACCCGCTACGCAGCCGGAACTCAGCCGGCTGGAATTTCATGGCGCAATACTCGTGCGGCTCTTGAACTTGATTCTTAAAGCGCGCAAGCGCGTAGAGCGGGAACGAATTCCGGTACAGGTGATATTTCAAATAGAACACGCCGGGGAATCCGGTGCCGGTAAATTCGGCTTCGCTCCACGAGCCGTCGGTGTTCTGTTGGTGGACGAGATAGGAAACTGCATTCTGAATCGCGGGATCATTCGGCTCAGAACCTGCGAGCAATCCAATCAGTCCCCAGGCGGTCTGAGACGCAGTGCTGTTGCCTTGGCCCTTCGTGTTGGGTTCGGTGTAGCTCCACAGCGACTCACCGAAACTTCCGTCGTTTTTTTGAACGGTACGCAGCCAGCTTACGGCGCGCTGGCAAAATTCTTTTGCCGTGAGTGAAACGGTTTCAAGAGCGCGCAGAGCACCGCTTGTGCCGTAGACGTAGTTGACGCCCCAGCGGCCGAACCAGGAGCCGTCTTCGCACTGATCTTTGAGCAAGAATCCTACGGCCCGTTGGATAGCAGGATGTTCCGCCGGCCAACCGAAACGGCCAAGACACTCAAGAACGCGGGCAGTGACGTCAGCGGTAGAAGGATCGATCATCGCGTTATGGTCGGCGAAGGGAATGTTCACCAAGAGCTGACGGTCATTGTCGCGGTCAAATGCGCCCCAGCCGCCGTCTTTATTTTGCATGCTGAGCAGCCACTGGAGGCCGAGGCGAATAGATTTTTCCATGCGCTCAGGGTCCGGATGCTTGACGCGCTGCAGCGCCATGAGGACAAATGCGGTGTCGTCGACGTCTGGGAAGAAATCATTCTGGAACTCGAACGCCCAGCCGCCCGGTTCGGCGTCTTTGTTTTTGAACTGCCAATCGCCCGGACCGAGAACCTGTTTGGAAAGCATCCAGTCAGCTGCTTTGACCAGAGCGGGATGATCCGCAGGAACGCCCGCTTCTTCCAAAGAGACCATGGCAATGCAGGTGTCCCAGATCGGGGAAACACATGGCTGCATGCGGATGGTGTCGGCATCTTCAATCTCGAAACGCGAGAATTCGCGAATCTCGCGCGCGGTGATGGGATCTCCGGGACTGTGGCCGAGCGCCATCAGCGCGAAAATAGAATTCATCATCGCGGGGTAAATCGCGGCAAGACCTTCGCTGCGTTCCATGTGCTCGAGCAACCACGCTTTGCATTCGCGAAGGGCGCGCCGGCGCAGCGGCTTCCAGGGAAGTTTTTCGTAAAGTTTCAAAGCGCGGTCGATGGCCAGAAAAACGTTGCGCCAGGAGATGAGTTGCTCGCCCCAGTCAAACGCCGCGGCTTTGTGAGAAATGTCCTTGAACAATTCGTCCACGCGAGCGCGTTCGGGCAGCCGCCAGTCCGGCCGAAGCGCGGAAAGAATGGCCATGGGAATAACAATGCCGCGCGTCCACGAAGACATTTCGTAGATGTTTAGATAAAACCAGGTTGGCAGAAGCAGCAGTTCCGGCGGAATCGAAGGAACAAGCTCCCAGCCTACCGCGCCAATCAGCGCCAGATAAAAGCGCACGTAAGAATTTGTGAGTTCGAGGCCGCCGAGGCGATGCACGGTTTCGCGCGCCTGTGTCATGTGCGGCGCGTTAACGTCGTCGCCGACAAGTTTTAATGCGAAATATGCTTTGCACGTTGCGTTGAGGTCGGAAGGTCCGCCAGGGAAAATATTCCAGCCCCCATCGGGCAGTTGCCGGCAGCGAACGTAGTTGGCGAGCTTGGCGATGCGAACTGGATCGGCCTTGCCAAGGACGTACAGATAGTAGATGTAGTCGGATTCGAGAGTCGTGTCGGCTTCCAACTCACCAAGCCAGTAACCTTCCTCGGCTTGGAGAGAGAGCAGATGATTTGCACCGTTCTCGATGGTTTGTTCGAGAGAGCGTCCCAAGCCCTGCTCGCGCCAAAGGGGCGGCATGACCGGGGCTGGTCGATCTAGTCCGATGCGTGTACCTGTCGCCAAATCATTTTCCCCCAGCAATTTATTGACAACCAAGGGCTGAGTAATTTCGCCCCAATTGCCTAACTTGGCCTAACTGCTGTGTTCCGAGCCACTTGCAGCAAGTCCGCAGCGCAAGCCCCGAGCCCCAGCGAGACCGAGTAACACTAGTACCACTGAATTATCGCCGTCTTGCGTCTACTGGTCAACGTCTAAGATGCGATGAAGTTACCTGGGCGTTGTCAGAGTGCAATGCTTGCCGGGGACTGCAATGTGCGCTCGATGAGGACATGGAGAGGTTCCGGAAGGGGCTCGCCTTCGCCCTGAGAAACGGAAGGTCTTGTACGAAGCAAATTGGCCGGCAGTTTCAGCCACCCTGGCGTAGCTCCGGGGGAATCCATAGCCCCTCGGAGTACCAGAGCATCGGCGCGATCCAGCGCGGCGCGGGCAGAGTCTTTGAAATCTTCGCGGGACGGATCAATCACCGCGAAATAAAGGCTGGGCTTCAGAAATTGCATCAGCGAATTGCTTTCGAGAATCAAGGCGGACGATTCTGGATTTGTTTCCGCAAATATTTCTTGCAGCGCCCCTCGTAGCAGCGGCAATCCTTCCGCCAGGAAACCTTGCTTGGTTCTCAGCCAAAGGGAGCGCTTTGCGCCAGCGGCAAGAAACCGCGCACTGTCCGTGCCGGACTGAGTTTGAGCCTCCCATTCGATGGCGCAAATATGTTCATCGGGTGCACAATCGCAGTTGTTGCCGTTTTGCGCGCATACGCCGTGGCCATATTGCGTGATTTTACCGGCGATCCAGTTGGCCTTCGGAAACGCGGCGATGATGTCGCAGACGAGTTGCGTCTTGCCAATGCTTCGCGTGTGCCCGCCAACTACAATCACACGCCAGCGCAAAGTTTCGCTCACGTCACTTCCCTTCCAGTTTGGCTTCCAACTCTTTGATGCGCGCGGCCAGTTCCGGGAGACGCGCTTGCCAGGCGAATTGCTCTTTGAATTTGTCGAGCGAACGAGCCGGAGTTCCCCAAACTGTTTGGCCGCTGCGAATCGTTTTACCGCCGAGAACGCCGGATTGGCCGCCGATGACAGCGCCATCTTCAAGGCGACACTGTTCGCCAAAACCAGCCTGGCCGCCAACCACGACGTGTTTGCCGAAATCGCAGGAGCCAGATAGGCCTACCAGCGCGGCCATTACAGTGTGCGCACCGATCTGGCAGTTGTGGCCGATATGCACGAGATTGTCCAGCTTGACGCCCTCGGCGATGCGCGTGTCGTCGAGCGAGCCACGATCAATGGTGGTGTTCGCGCCGATTTCGACATCGTCCGCAATCTCTACTATGCCTGCTTGCGGAAATTTCCAGTAGCGGCCTTCGCCCTGCGCGTAGCCGAAACCATCCGCGCCAATGACCGCGCCGGAATGGATTTCCACGCGATGCCCGATGCGAACGCCTGCGTATAGCGTCACGCGCGGGTGAATCCGGCAGTTGTCGCCAATCCAGGAGCCCGCGCCGATGATGCTGTGCGCTCCAATTTGCGTGCCTTCGCCGACGCGTGCATCCTCGCCGATTACGGCAAATGGCCCGATGCCTGCGCCGGGACTAACTTTTGCCAGGGGCGCCACGATGGCCGTGGGATGAACCCCGGTGGCGATGGGGGCTCGTTCAAGAACGAGGGCCGCTGCTTTAGCGAATGCCAGTTTCGGTTGCGAGCTTCGAAGAATGGTCTTCCCTTCCAGCACGATATTTTCGGCAGCAATCACGCAGAGTGCCCCGGAGGCCGCAGCGCGGTCCGCATGTTTCGCTGTCTCAACGTAGATGAGGTCGTGCGGTCCCGCGCGTTCCGGTGCGGCGACGCCTCGCAATTCGAACGCGCCGTCTCCTTCGAGTTTTGCGCCGACCGCTTCCGCCAATTGTTTTGCTGTCTGCATCATCGAAAACCTCTCTCAAAAATCATACAGCGGGGGCTCGCCTTTCGGGCGCATCTTCCAGCGTTTGTGAATCCAGACCCACTGGTCCGGATATTTTTGGATAATTTCTTCGATTACCTTCGTAAACTTTTGCGTATTTTCAAGGATGTCGCGCTCCGCGTCGCCGGTGCGAATCAACTCCACGGGTGGTTCGAAGCGCAGGCGATATTTATGAATGCCCTCATCCCAGTAGGCGTAACCGGGGACAACCGCGGCGCCAGTGTGGAGTGCGACGCGGGCCAGGCCGGTCGTAGTGCAAGCTGACTTGCCGAAGAAATCTACGAACACACCTTCTTCGGGCATCGTGTTTTGGTCGGCCAAAATCCCGACAGTGCCGGAATCTTTCAGAATTTTCAGCATGACGCGGGCGGACTCGTTTTTGAAAATGGGCTTGTTGCCCGAGGAGCAGCGGTACTGGTTAACGAGCGCATCCAGCCGCTTGTTGTCGAGGGGACGCGCCATGTAATGCAACGGGTATCCGCAGAGCGCGTGTGCGAACGAAGATAGTTCCCATGCACCGATGTGCCCGGTCAGATAGAGCACGCCTTTTCCGCGGCGTTGCCCTTCCAAAAAATTTCCATGCCCTTCGAGAATCACCACCTTGTCGATGTTTTCCTTCGTGAGCCGCGGGAACCGCGCGAACTCCGCCGCCATCCAGCCAAAGTTGCGGACCATTTTGCGCGTCGCGTCACTGCGCTGCGCGTCGGTCCATTCCGGAAAGGCGAGCCGCAGGTTAAATTCAGCGGTTTTTCGCAGTCTTGGCACCAATACAAATAGAACCGCTGTAACCGTTGCCGCAAAGCTGCGCGCCACCGCGCGCGGAAGTGCGCCAATCGTTTTCAAGATCATCCAAACGGCAGCGTATTCGAGCCATTCTCTCATCGTGTTCGGAGGAAGCCACTCAGTGGCCGACGCGCGACAGTATGCAAGAGGTGAGCAGCTCGAAGATAGAGGTTCAATGCTAGACTTTCCATTTCGTGAGCGAATCGCTAACTTCCATCCCTGAAAAACCGTCGCAAGGGACTGCGGCCCGCATTGGCTGGGCCATTCTCATTGTCGCTACCCTTTACGTTTCTTACTTCAGCCATCTTGGCGCCATCGGATTCGTTGGGCCAGACGAGCCGCGCTACGCGTGGATTGCCCGCGACATGGCGGAGACGGGCGACTGGGTCACGCCGCGGCTCTACGGCAAGCCGTGGTTTGAGAAGCCGCCACTCTATTATTGGGCCGCGGCGCTTTGCTTCAAAGTTTTTGGAGTGACCGAGACGGCAGCGCGTCTGCCAAGCTCGATTTCTGCGCTGCTTGCGACGCTGGCGCTGGCTTGGTTGGCTTGGCGATTGTACGGTGGCGAAACCGCGCGATGGCTATTGCTACTGCTTCCCACGACCGTCGGCATGATTGGCTTTTCACACGCGGCAGCCACGGACATGCCATTCACCGGCATGCTGACGATTGCGATGGTTTGCGCGGCGATTGTGTTGCGCCTCGCCCCAGATGAAGAGGGCAGGGCAAGCCCCGCCCCTACAAACCCTGCGATACCTTGGATCGCGCTCATCTTGTTCGGAATATTTCTGGGACTGGCTGTTCTAGCGAAGGGCCCTGCCGCGGTCATTCTTTCTGGTGGCGCAATCTTTTTCTGGGCAATCTTCACGAAACGCTGGCGCGACGCGTTTCGTCTACTTCATCCCGCCACAATCGCAGCTTTCTGCCTCACAGCACTCCCCTGGTACATTGTGTGCGCTCGCCGCAACCCCGATTTCTTCCGCATCTTCATCATCGAACACAATTTCAAGCGCTTTCTCACTCCCGAATTTCAGCACATCCAGCCATTTTGGTATTACGGCCCGGTTGTACTGCTCGCACTCCTGCCCTGGACTCCGGCTTTCGTCTGGCTTGCAGTTGCCGGAGGGATACGCGTGGCGCGCGACAAGTCTTTGTCGCCGAACGCTACCTTTCTTGTTTTCTGGATGGCCTTCAGCCTCGTGTTTTTCTCTGTCTCGCAATCCAAGCTGCCCGGATACATTCTGCCTGCAATCCCAGCTGCTGGCTTGTTGCTCGCCCGGGGATTCGTGAAACTGGCACCGAAGCGGGCAAGACTTTTCGGTGCGGTAACTCTCTTGCTTGGGCTCGCAATGTTTGTTGCTGCTGAAATTGTAGGAGCAGCGAGAATCCACGCGGTTAGGGACTCCGCCCCGTTGCTATATTCCCTGCTCCGCTGCCTTTTGAGCCTTGCCATCCCCAATATTCTCCTCGGCCTGGGGTTTGTGGTGTCGAAGAACCGCCGCTTCGAGAATTCTTGCGGAGTCCTGGCAGTGGTGTCACTAACTTGCTTCCTTTTTTTTGCGGATAAAATCCTGCAAGACCTCCGGCCAATCTACTGGAGACAAAAAGACCTTACGCTACAGCTAGTGGCGCATGGCGTTCCTACAGAACGGACCTTCGTTTATTTGGCAGTAGATCGCAGTACTCGGTACGCCCTGAGCTTTTATCTGCATCGGGAAATAACTGACTGGGATAGAACTTCGCAAGAGGAGGCGTTTGTAATTTCCGGATCGATTGATTGTAAGCGCCTGAGAAAAGAAGGTTACGACTGCCAGGAAGTGCCGCTCGGAAATGCGGCCGAAGGATGGTCCGTGTCACATGTCATGCCGAAAACTTCAGTGTGCGGCCCCGCCGGTAGCGGGGAGTCGAAGTAGAAAGAAGCTGACCACGCGATTTTCATAATCGCGTTTGTCGCTGTCATCCATCCCAACAAAATTCCCGTGCGGGATGATGATCTGATCGCGCGGCTCCGGCGACTTCACAAACATCTGCCGAGTGATATCTCCAAGCTCAGGATCGTCGCTGGCCTCGATAAACAGTTTTGGAACGCCGGCCAGCGTGCTCAGTTTCTTCGAGAGCGGCGGATCTTCCCGGTACTTGTAATTCAGCCACCTAAAACTGAACTCCGCGGAGCGCACCATAAGGGGGAATCCACCGAGCCCGGTCCGCTCTACGCCGATTTTGACCATCTGTTCCGGCGAATCGTAAACAGAATCCAGCACAAGAACGCGGATGCGGCGATCGTTTTCCGCCTCGCGCAAAGCCGCGTAGGCTCCCAAATTGTAGCCCCACATACCCATGCGGGCAGAGTCTACGTCATTGCGCGCGGCCACTGCATCCACCGCGGCGCGCACTTCGTCGGCCTCGCGATACCCGAACGTTGTAATCCCGTCATTCCCGCCATGGGCGGCAAAATCAAACACAAACACGTTGTATTGGTGATCCTGCAACGCCGAAACCAAAGTCAACAATTCGCCACGGCTCGAACCATAACCATGGCACAGAACAATTGTCGGAGCCCCGCGTAATCCCGGGAAGAACCAGCCATGATGCGTGTTCAGTCCTGCAACGGAAAAATCCACCACGTCTGGCTTGCCCGGAAAGCTCTCCATGTCGATTTCGCTGGTAGTGCGCTGCGGCTTCACGATGCGGTAGACAAGAAAGCCCGCAATTGCGACCGTGGCCAGCACAGCAAAAAAAGCCAGCGCCAGCACAGCCGTGAGCAACTTCATATACCATTTGGTTGGATAGCGTAGTTCGTACAGGATAGACATTCGTAGTCTGCGCAACGGGGCTGTCAACCCCGCCGATTTTATCCCTCACTAAGCAAGCACGATACGCGCGATGTTAGCACACCTTTTCCGCCCCATTTCGGGCAGCCTTTCACGGCTGTGTCGGAATTGTATCGTCATCGTCGCAGCGCCAGGTTGATTGTGTGGCCTCCGATTCGGCTATCATAGAGCCTGCGCGGTAGGGGCCGCGGGGCACTTCTCTCCTACATGAACATTGTCGATTTGCGCCAGACCACGGTCCGCCAGTTGGAGCCGCTCCTCGAAGAGGAAGCGCGGCACTGGCGCGACGATCTCCATTGGGACTATCGCAGCGCGCTGGAGCTCATCAAGCGCTTCCTCGACGCTCATGCCCTCGCGGGCTGTGTCGCTTTCGAAAACGGCAACGCCGCGGGCTATTCCTTCTACGTGCTTGAGGAACAGAAGGGACTTATCGGCGGCCTCTATGTGTCGGCAAAATTCTCTCAAGCCGTTATCGGTCAGCGATTGCTCGAGGAGATGCTCTTCTCCATGCGCGCCATTCCGCAACTCTCGCGGATTGAAGCGCAGCTCATGCCATTCAGCGGACCGGTCGAAATCCCGCTGAGCGATCAGGGGTTTCGCCTCTATTCGCGCCAGTTCATGCTTCAGGATCTCGGGAAACTTCCCGAAACGCGCGCTGGCGCTTCCCCCGGAATGCGCCTGGACCGCTGGAACGACCGCTACTTCGAGCCCTGCGCCAAGCTAATCTATCTGGCCTACGCCAATCACATCGACGGCGAGATCAACGATCAGTACCGCAGCCGCGCCGGCGCGCTTAAATTTCTGAAGAACATTATTCTGCTGCCGGGCTGCGGACACTTTGTGCCCCCAGCTTCCTTTGTGCTGCGCGAGCCGGGCAGCGACGACCTTGTCGCAGCAATCCTGACCAGCGAAGTTTCCCCCGGCGTCGGTCACACCACACAAATCTGCGTTCTCCCCGGCTATCAGGGCCACGGCATCGGCCGCATGCTGATGCAGACCTCCAGCGAAACGCTGCGCGGCATGAAATTCCGCGAATTAACGCTCACCGTCACGTCCGAAAATTACGGCGCGGTAGAACTCTACAAAAAATTGGGATTCACAACGATTCGAACCTTCACAGCAGGAGTCTGGCCACGCTAACCGCGGCCCGGCATTATTTTTTCGATCGGTCCTTCAACAAATTCTTCAGCTCCGACATAAACTCCTGCACATCCTTAAAGTCCATATAAACCGAAGCAAACCGCACATACGCCACCTTATCCAGCTTTTTCAACCGGTGCATAATCATTTCACCGATCTCGGTGGTGGTCAGCTCGCGCTCCGTCGCTTCATGCACCACTCCTTCAATCTCGTCCACAATGCCTTCGAGCTTCGTCGTAGCCACAGGCCGTTTCTCGCAGGCCTTCAACAATCCCTGCAGAATCTTCTGCCGTTCGAAGCGCTCCCTCCGACCGTCCTTCTTAATGACCATGTAAGGGATTTCGTCGATGCGCTCATACGTAGTAAACCGGCGGCTGCACTTCAGGCATTCCCGGCGCCGCCGAATCGTATCCCCCACGCGGCCCTCGCGCGAATCAATCACCTTATCATCCAGATGCGCGCAGAATGGACACTTCACTCGGCAGGTCTCCTCATCTCTTGTGTGCTTGCGGCTTCGCTTTCATCTTCAGCCAGTTTCTTTAGTCTACCCAGCGAAAAACCTTCTCGCACCAGCAACGGAATGCCCACAAGACTACACGCTGCGAACGTAATCAGCCACAACACCACCGCCGCCGCCGTGGCCGGTTCCGTCTCAATTCCCAAAAACTTGTAAACGGAAATCGCCGCGAGTTGCGAGCCCCCGCCGGCCAGCGGCAATTGAAACACCGAGCCTGCCAGCGTAAACGCCATCAGCAGCAACGCATCCGCGGGGCTGAGCTCGAGGAATTTCCCGCCAAAACTGTGCGTAATCCAGATGTACACCACAAAAACCAGCGCCCAATGCACCGCGGACAAAAAGATAGTCCAAGCCAATTCGCCCCAGCTTCGAAGAATCTGCACCCCGCGCGCAAACCCCAGCACCGTCCTTGCAATTTTCGCCCGCAAACCTGGCGCGCTCTGCCAGCCGCCCAGGGCGCGCTCCAGCGCCGCCGTCCCGTACAACCGGAAGTACACTAGAAACCCGATAACTCCAACTACTCCCCCGATCAAGATGGCGCCGGTCGTGTTGGCCACGGGAACATTCCGTTTTTCCACCAGCAGCGCAATGCCCGCAATCACCGCCGCGCTCACCACGTCGAAAATTCTTTCGAGCGCGTATATGCCATACATGTCCGCTATCGGCAACTTCTCTTTTCTTGCCAGCAGCAACGGCCGCACCGGTTCCCCCGCCCGGCCCAGCAGAAAAACTGCTGCGAAACCTCCCAGCGTCATTCCGTAAATGGACCAGAAATTCGAAGCTCCCAGATTTTGCTGGAACACACCCCACCGCAGGGCGCGAAGCGCGTAACAGCCATAAATCGCTACGACCGAAAGAAGCAAATAGTATGGATTTGCATTTCGAATTGCCAGCCAGAGTTTATCTCCGCTGAAACTAGCGCCGCGAAGCGTCCCGCCAAATCGGTAAACCGCAAACCCTACGGCCAGCAACACTATCAATAGTACGAGGAGTTTCTTCCACGATGAACGCATGCGCTTGTCAGACTAACGGCCACGAGAACGTGCGTCAAGGCGCGTCGATTTATTTTGTGTGGATGCTTTCATTTGGAAGCGAAGTGCTGAGGATCCTTCAGTAAGTTCAAAGCCGTCCGACCGTATCCATTGGCAACATTGCTCTGATGCGCCTGAAATTCCGGCGAAAGCGCCTGCCGCAACTTTGGCAGCGCGTGGTAGGGCACCGAAGGGTAGAGATGATGTTCGAGGTGATAGTTCACGTTCGACCATAGGAATTCCATTAGCGGGTGTGTCATGATGGAGCGCGCATTGGTCCATTTGCTGCCTTCGCTAACGTCGTGGTGTTCCGTAATGCTGCGTAGAACCGAAGCCACGTACAGGCCGGTCACCATGGGCGCAATCACAAAAAGCAAATAGCGGCGCCCTCCGAGGATAAACGCGATCGCCGCGTGCAGTAGAACGGCTCCGCCCAGCTCCAGCGCAATTCTCCGTCGAACTTGAGCAGGCATTTTCTTTTGCAAGCCATAAGCGTTCACCCCGATCTGCGCAAACATAGGAATAAAGAAATACGCCCAGCCGGGCACCCCACGCACCACACGATCGAAGAACCGATACTCGGGATCCCTTCCCGAATGCGCGTAATGATGATGATCGAGATGAAAACGCCGGTGCGCTTCCGCGGAAATCCCTGCAAGGCCCAGCGTAACCCACGTGAAGAGACCGTTGAGGCTCCGACTCCGCGAGATGAGGTCGTGCGTGCCTTCATGCCCCTGCACAAGCAAATCGTGGAACGGTCCGAAGCCGATCACGAAAATGCTGATCGCCGTCAACCACCACCGCTGAAAATAAACCGCCGCTGCGGCAAAGCCAATCCATAGCACGAGGTCGAGAAAGATGCGCGGAATCGAACGATAGGACTCCGCGCTCAGATTCTCGGCTAAAACTTCGACTTGTGGATCTGCTGCCAAGTTTTCTCTTCCGACAGATACGCACCGCTACCTTTCTATCGAGCTTACTGCGCTTTGATGCGAGTGCGTATCAGAAACTCCAGAAACAACGCCCCAAAAAGCAAGTCCACCACCGATGGTATGACCAGCAACATGGGAATTTCTTTTGCAAGCGCGTGCCAAAAAAACACGAGAAACACTAGCGGCTTCCCAACCACGCCAAGCTTCACCAAATCCCGGTTCCGCCAGAGATCGCGGCTCACCCAGTAATATCCCAAACCAAAAACAAACAAGCACGACGCCAATAGTTGCAGGCTAATCGTGTCGGGGGAGCCGGGAAATCCCATTCGCAGGCGAAACCTGGCATCCGTCAGAAAAAATAAAACCGCCCCAGTGGAGAGCAAGTTCCACGCCGCAGCTGCGAGAAATAACCACCGGTAGTAGCACGCCATCCCCCTGCTGAATGCTGCAGCGGATTCACTCCGCATGACTCGCACCAAGAAACCGCAGAATCCTTGAACTCACTTCTTCCGCCCGATTCAGCGCCATCCAATGTTCTGCTTCGGGGATCACTTCCACTCTGGAGCCTGGAACCATCTCAGAAAGCGCCTTAGCGTGCGCAACGGGAAAATGTTTGTCGCGCTCCGCCCACAAGAACAAAGACGGCGTCCGAATGTTTGCATAAAGTGTTTTCAGGCGAGGCAAAGTCCCTTGATAACCCGCGCACATGCGCACCACAAATTTGCGCACTTCCGGCCGCTGAAAGCTCTCCCACAAATCGTTACGCAGCTCCCCTCTGAGTTTGTAGCCACGCGGCAAAAACGTCCGAGTCGCCCGAAAGAAAACCGCCCGCGGCAAACGTTCCAGCAAAACGCGGTTCCAGCCAAACTTCCGTAACAGCGCAATCTCCCACGATGTCTTCTCATCCCAAATGACCAGCGAATTCATCACCACAAGTCTGCTCAACCTTTGAGAGTGTTCCGCGGCAAACGCCAACGCAGGCTGCCCACCCATGTCATGCCCGACAATCGCCGCCTTATCGACGCCCCAAGCATCCATCAGCCCCCGCAGCCGCTTCGAAAAATCAAACGGAGTCGCTCCGCCGCTCCAGCCCTCGCTGAATCCCATCCCCGGCCAATCAAACGCAATCACCTCGTGGCGCGTCGCCAGCCGCGGCGCCAACTCCGACCACACCTGCAAATTATCCGGATATCCGTGGAGCAGAATCACCGGTGGCCCGCTGCCGATCCGCGCCATGCGTAACTGGCGGCCACCATGCATTTCCATCGTCGTCGCCAGCATCAGGCAAAATCCTGTTGCAGGCAATCCGACGCCAAAACGCCAGAAATCGCGCAGAAGCTCACCCACTGCCCCGGATGCGTCGCGCTCCCCGCCAGATACAATCCGCGCAAATCGGGGCTACGATGCGCCAGCCTTCCCTCCCGCATAAATTTCGCGGTCATCACCGGATTCATGCTGTCACGCGCAAGCGAATATTCCGCGCCCCACTCCGCCGGGGTTCGCCGCGCCAGAACGCGAAACTCCGTAATTCCCTCTTGCCACCATTTTTCTTCCAGCAATTTTTGCAAGTACTCAGCCTGCCCTTGCGCCCCAATTCTCTGCGCCTTGGCGTGCTCCATCGGCCCCAGCAGCCGCGCCGGATACCACTCCCCCTGTCGTTCCTCAGGATTCAGCACTCCCGGACGTAGGAAGAGCCGGCAACGCTCCTCCCCTCCAGGAAGCAAAAATCGCAAGTAAGGCGGGTCCATCTTCCCTTTCACCGCCAGGTACGCGCACACTCCCGGCGATTGCAGGGGCAGCGCTTCGCAACGTTTCCGGCTAACGCTTTCCTTCTTGTCCAGCAAATCGAGATAAGTGCCAATGCCGCAGTCCGAAACGACCGCATCAGCGGCAATCTTCTCTCCTTCGCAAGTTTCCACCGCACTCACACAGCCGCCGTCGCTGCAAATCACTTTCACCTTTGTGCGAAATCGAAATTCCACCCCAGCAGCTTCCGCGGCTTTAGCCAGCACCTCAGGAATCCCGCGAATCCCCTCCTTCGGATAAAAACATCCCACGGAGTGCACCAATGCCGGAACAAACGCCAAGGGGCTCGGCGCTTCTTCCGGCCTCTGCCCCGCAACATGTGTCCAAATCGAGAGCGCATCTACAACCCCCTGGGGCAGCCGCGAAGCACGCAACACGGATTGCAGCGACCGCAAAAGAAATCCCGCGTGACGCCACCGCCCGCCGCCAGCAAGCGACATCGGCCCCGGTGCCGAGCCATGGAGCAAGGGCCGCAACGATGCCTCAATCGCTCCTGTCTTGCGCACAAAACGGAGATAAAGCTCGCCGCTCCCCGGCCACTGTTGTTCCATCTGCTGCGCTGTCTTCACATCGCTTGAAAAAATATCGGCCGTGGGTCGGTCTGCAGATTTGACGCTATAAACGTGATCGATCGCGCGCAACTCGACGTGCTCGCTCAGCTTTAGTCCAACGGAAGCGAATGCCCATTCCAAACCAGGCCGGTCCAATAAAATGTACGGCCCTGCGTCAAACGCGAATCCCTCGAATACGTTTCCGGAAGCCAACCCGCCCGCCTCCGCCCGCGCCTCCAAAACTTGCACGCGAAATCCCTGACGCGCCAGGCCCAGCGCCGCCGTCAAACCTCCCATCCCCGCGCCGATAACAACGATATTTTTTTTCACAACGCAGCAGCCCCGGAGGGGTGCGGTTTTTTCGTTCGGGGGAAATGCAAGCCAAGAAGTCTGCGCAACGTCGCGCGCAGCACGCGATGCGAAAACGGCACGCGCTCAAGCGGAGGAAACGC
Organism: Candidatus Acidiferrum sp.; assembly: GCA_035313865.1. GTDB lineage: Bacteria > Acidobacteriota > Terriglobia > Acidiferrales > UBA7541 > Acidiferrum. The sequence continues at coordinate 34,926 of DATFZY010000160.1, read as the reverse complement.
CAACTCATCCATCTCCGGCACAAACAACGACCCACGCCCGCTCCCAAACACATACACAGGGTAGGCAACAAAACTCAGTAACGTCGAGAACTCCGTTTCGTAAGGCCCGCGCCAACGCTTCAAATTCTCATTTGTGCCGACGACCTCAATCCGTTCTCGAGGATCGCCAAACCAGTGGCACGCCGCACGCAAGATATTCGTCTGCTCCGGCTCACCCACGCCCATGTGCCGCGCCGCCACCAAGTCCACGGACAGTGCATCCTCTCCCGCATACACTCGCCTGGGAGCTGGCGGATGCGGGCATCCCATAACGCCCACAAGTCCATCCCCGGCCTCATCGTAAGCATCCAGCAGCACAAAATCAGGCGCAAACGAGTCCAGCAACATCATCAACGCAGTCTCGCGATGCGCCTGCCGCTCTACAAAAAGAAATTCGTCGCACCGCCCCCCCATCCACTCCAGATTCCCAATCGTCAGGTACGCCATCTCAATCGGATGGCTGCGCATCTTCCCAAACGAAATTCGAAAATCCGCCTCTTTCCAGCTCCGCGAAATGGTGTTCTGCGCCATCCCTCGAAAATACGTGTGCTCCACTTGATCGCTCGAACTATCCACAACCGGCAATCCCAATTGGTCCATCCCAAAATAAGCCGCCACTTCCGCAACGCCCCGGCGCTCAAAAAATTTGTCGTAGATATTCGCGGACTCCACAAGGACAGCATGTCCGCAGTCTCGCTCACTCAAAAAATTCGCAAGCTCCCGCAGCAGCTCAGGATCCGTAATAATCGACCGATCCTTCTTCGCGTAACCCAGCATCAACGAAGGTTTTACGACAATCCGCAAATCCCCCGCCGGTTTCCCCAAACCCGCCGCTCGCAGCCGCAGCTTTTCCTCCAGCCCGCTCTCTTCCAGCAAGCGCCGGAATACCCCGCATTTTTCCTCCGCGGATTTTCCCTCAAGCACAACAACGCGCCCGCCGCTTCCAATCCTGTTATTTGCGACGGTTCTCTTTCGCAGCGCCAGCGGCAGAAAATACTCCCCGACCTCCTCGATTTTGCGAATAAGCGATTCTTCCGTCTCTCCAGCAACAAGCCGGTCCTTTTCATCCAAAGCATTCGCAAGAATTTCAAATATTCGCGCATGCCGATCCTCGTCACCCTGCACACGCACAAAATCTTCCTCAAGTTCACGCCCCAACTCAGAAGCTTCCCGCGCCAGGGCAATCATCCTCGCGTAGCACAGACTCGCCGTCTTCTCAGCATCAATGTTGAAAACGCAAAACTCCCGGAACGGCCCATAATTCAAATATTTCCGCACGTCCTCCGGCACCTTGCCGGTCAGCGTTCCAATCCAAGTTACAAAGCCTGCTGCCGCCCGCGAAAACGGCGCACGCGACCACGGCACGTGCTGCATCACAGACCCAGCCCAACCCCCAACCAAACCACCCATCTGCTGCGAAAACGTCTTCATTTTCAAGATCGGCCCGCCAAACTTGAGCAGCGCCCCGCGAATATAAATCGAGTGCATCTCCTCATCGCGCCAGGCCCAAATCAAAGCATGCCGCATCAACTCGCGAATCGCAGGCGAAAGCGGCATCGCCGCAAGCCGACGCGTCATCAACTCTTCCCGATACCCAACACTGACCAGTTCTTCGCGCTCCAGCGCCAGCAAGCACAGCCCTATCAATTCATCCTGCGGCCGCCCAACATACTTGGCCTGCCAGGCGGTCAACTCCTGCGCGAATTGGTCGTAAACCACACCCAAGGCTGGACCCTCTTACCTCACATATACGCACGAGTTTGCCACGCCCACAAGTCGCCGTATAAACACATGGTAGCTATGAATCATCCAGTAGTTTCACGAATTTCAAAGTCTTAGAAGCGCTCGCTAACGCTTTCTAAACCTCATCTCCCTCGGTTTTCGAAACTCAAAGAACCGTCAGCCTATGAACCCCACTCCTTCCCAACAGGCTCGCCCCAATCCGTTTCAGAATGCATATTCTCGCTTGTTATTCCAGAAACTAACTCTTCAATGGTGGGCTTCGATTTGGGTCTTGGAATTCGGACTCTGCCCTGCCCCTCCACGTCCACTTCTAGGTCGTCCCCAGTTGCCAATGCTGCGGCGAACGCCACGGACTTTGGGATTCGCACGGCCAAACTGTTTCCCTATCTCCCGAGTCGTGTTTTCATCTAGCCTTCTTGTATAAACAGAGATCGTTGAGCGCAGAACCTATTTGGTGTTGCGAGCCTCAGATTGTGTTTGACAAATAAGTACTGTTGAAGTATCTTTTTACCTGGAACTTTGTGGGTTCAACAGTGTAACGCCAGCATCCCTGCTGGCGTTTTTGCTTTTGTGGGGTACGGTCGTCCACGTCTGTCCAACCAACCCAGCGAAAGCACGCACCATGCAAACACAACGCGGTAACCATATGAGTTATTTAGAATCAACAGTCACACAACCAACCCGTAAGTGTTGATTCTAAAAGACTTGAAAATCTATTAACTCCTTTATATGCAACACTTACAAAAAACAAAGAGGGGGGCACCCTATAGCGAGCCTGGGACGATTAGGCCGGATACCGCGCCGCCGCATGCAAGTTGTCGGCTGTAAGCTGTCAGACTGTGGGCCGTCAGCCCCGCCCCTCATCCCAAGCCTCGAATCCTGCACTCCGACTTAAACCCTCTAGATGCAACACTTACAAATATTGAGGGGGGAGTTTATTGCGCGAGCCTGCGATCACAAAGCCGATATGGCACCGCCATCTGTAAGCCGACGGCTGTCACCTGCCAGCCAGGCACTTTAATTCCGAGCCTTGGACTCTTGAACCTTGGACTCTTGAACCTTGAACTCTTCAACTCAAAGACTCAACCCTTGTGCCAACCCCAACTCTCCAAGTAAGATGCCCCCACTCGCACTCGGTCGCCCGGGCCAAAACACAGGGAACTTTTCGAGAGCAGTTTGCGTTCCATAGTTGCAGGCCGATGTTGGCCCTAACGCAACTTTTGGGGCAAGCTGGTCACCGTAGCGGGTTTCGAGGCTGATGATACGTTGGAGCAGGACGCCCAACTGGTCCAGCAATGCCTCCAGGGCGACGGTTCGGCCTGGGAGGAACTTGTGCGCCGTCATACGCGCCGCATCTTCAACATCTGCTACAGGTTCACCGGCAATGGCACGGAAGCCGAAGACCTGTCGCAAGATGTTTTCCTCCGGGTGTATAAGACTCTTGGGAGCTACCGTTCCGCGCATGGCGGTTTTGCCACATGGATGACCAGCGTAACGCGCAACTTGTTGATCGACCATTACCGCCGCACCAAGCGCGACCGCATCACCGACTCCCTCGACGACGCCATGCCGGTCGTCGAAAACAAGGAGTCCGCTGGACGCCGTCCCGATCAGCAACTGCTGCTCGGGGAACTGAGTCATCAGGTGCAAACCGCTCTGACCAAGCTTTCACCGGAGCTGCGCGAAGCGGTAATCCTTCGCGATTTGCAGCAGCTCGACTACAACGAGATTCGACAAGTTTTGGATGTGCCGGAAGGAACTGTGAAATCACGAATTAACCGCGGACGTATCGAACTGGCGCGCATCCTGCATCAGATGGGAGTGCGCCCGTCATGATTCGTCTTGTCATCTGGGACCGAACGCGGAGTTTGCCATGACCTGGAACTGCGAACACATCGAAGCACGCCTCAGCGATTATCTCGACGGTCTCCTCGCTCCGGACGAGCGCCACGAATTTGACGCGCATGTTAACGGCTGCGAGATCTGCACTCCTCTGCTCTCCAGCGTCTCTCATTTGCTCAGCGATTTGCATTCGCTCGAAGCCATACCCGAACCTCCGCGCCTTGCCTACAACATTCTGAATCTGACTCTCGGGCCGCGCGCCGTAAAAAAAGGCTGGCTTGGCGGTTTCAGTTGGCTCCGCCTTTTGGCCTCGCCCCGCTTCGCCTATAGCGCCGTTTCTCTCGTCGCCACAGTGCTGATTCTGCTCACGGCATCCGGGGTTTCTTTCCGCAAGAAGCCCAAGCTCGCCGACTTTTCTCCCGCCAACATTTACCGCAACGCGAACAGTCAGGCGCATCTCGCCTACGCGCGCAGCACCAAATTCGTCAGCGACCTCCGCGTCGTTTACGAAATCCAATCGCGTCTAAGTAAGGACAACGAATTGCCCACGGAACCGGAAAGCACCGTTCCGCAATCCGCCCCCGGCAAAAATCCCGGCAGCACCGACGGCACCAAGCCCTCCGCGCCGCGCCAGCAAAACCGCGCCAATGGTATCGGCAGAGAAATCGAAGTGCTTGCCGAAGAAATTCCCGTGGTCAGCCTCAAACTGTCCGCCCCCCTGCTCGGAAGGAGAATTCCATGAAGTGTGCCGTCCACACGGACGCAGACGCAACCGGTTACTGCCGCAATTGCGGCAAACCCATGTGCCCGGATTGCATCCGGCCGGTTCGCGACGTTCTCTATTGTGAAGACTGCCTGGCCACAATCCTGGGCCATCCTGCTCCCGTTTCACAGCAGACCGCTCCGGCAGGGTTTCCGCCGCAAGTCCCCGTCGCCGCTGTTCCCCCAGGCGTACCTTTTGCTGCTGGATCGAATCCCGCTCTAGCTTTCTTCCTGGGTTTCTTGCCCGGCCTCGGCGCTTTCTACAACGAGCAGTACGGCAAGGGCATGATTCATCTCGCGATTTTCCTGTTGCTCTTCATCACCGGCGTCAACGGCTTGGACAACGGCGGCGCGGAAGCCGCTCTATGGATCTGCATCTCAGCCTTCTGGATTTACATGCCCATCGACGCCTTGCGCACCGCCCAAGCCAAGCGATCCGGACAAGTACTGACAGATCCCCTCGACAGTTTCAGCAAGGAAAAACCAGTCGGTCCGATCATCCTGATCGGCGTAGGCATCCTTCTCTTGCTCAGCAATTTTGAGTGGTTTCAGTGGTACCGCTTCGCGAAATTCTGGCCTCTCGTCCTGATTGCCGTCGGCATTTTCATGTTCATGAACCGCATGGAACGTAAGCCCTAGGAGGCTCCTTCGGGAGACTATCGAACTATGAGTGATCGCATCCGTTGCAACTGCCAGCGTTGCACAATTCGTAGCCTGATGGGCCCGGTCGTTGTAGTCACCGTCGGCGTTCTCTTCCTGTTGGCGCAACTCCGCGGCGGCTTCTTTGATTTCGGCAACACCTATCCCGTCATTATCATCGTCATCGGCCTGATCAGCCTCGCTTCCGCGCTCGCTTCCAATGAAGGCCATGTCTCCTCCGCGCCCGGCGCGCCGACGGCCATGCCTCCGTCACCCGGCTTGCCCTCCGCCCCCGGAATTCCGCCATCTTCCTCGGGCTCAACGCCAACTTCTTATCCGGGACAAGGACAATAATCTAATATGGCGAGGAGCCGGCAACGTGGCAGCGGAATCTTTCCAGGCGTCGTTCTTCTAACCGTTGGCATCCTTCTTCTCATTCACAATTACCGCGGCCTGGAGCTCGGTGACGCGCTCCTTCGCTGGTGGCCCTTGGCGCTGATTTTTCTGGGACTCATCAAGCTTTATGAGCGGATGGTCGCCAACCGCTCCAGCGAGCCGAGTTCGGCGCGCATAACGGGCGGCGAAATCCTGCTCGTCGCCGGCATGCTCACGCTGATAAGCTGCGTCGTCGCCTACGACTACATCAAGGGCATTGCGCACGACAAGATTCCCATCGAGATTTCCGGCGACGAGCATCAGTTCGACCTGGATGTCGCGCCAATGACCGTGCCGTCAAACGCCCGCATCACGGTTCGCGGCGGCCGGGGCGATGTCAGCGTCCGCGCTTCCGACACTCTGGAAATCCGTGTCTCCGGAAAGAAAAACGTCCACGCCTGGAACGAAAGTGACGCGAAGCGGCGCGCCGATCCCATCTCCGTGGAAATCGTCAAAAATGGCGATGGTTACGAAATTCATCCCACCGGACCGGGTTCCGGCGACAATCGCATCGCCGTGGACATGGACATTCAAGTTCCCATGAAAGCGAGCGTCACCGTCCGCAACGAAAAGGGCGACATCACGGTCTCAGACATGAACACGCCCGTCTCCGTTACGAGCACCAACGGTGATGTGGAAGTCCGCAACACTTCCAGTGACGTCTCCATCGAAATGCACAAAGGCGACGTCAAAGTTTCCGACACCAAAGGCGACATCAAGATTTCTGGAAAGGGCGGCGAAGTCACCGTCGCCTCGGCAACAGGCAGCTTCACTCTGGACGGCGAATTCTTCGGCCCCATTCGCGCCGACAAAGTCGCCAAGGGCCTCCGCTTCATCTCCCAACGCACCGATATGACTCTGACTTCGCTCACCGGCCACATGGAAGCCAGCTCCGGCAATCTGGAAATTGTGGACGCCCCGGGCGACATCGCCCTGCGCACCAATCGCTATTCCGTTACCATCGAAAACGCCACCGGCAAAGTAAAGGTAGACAACCGCGACGGCGACGTCGAGATGCGCTTCTCTTCCGCCCCCAAGGAAGATATAGACGTAACCAACACCAACGCCACCATCTCGCTGACGCTTCCAGAATCCGCCAGCTTCAACATCGTCGCCGACTGCCACTCCTGCGACATCGAATCCGAATTCTCTTCGGACAACCTGAAGAAAACCTCGCCGTCCTCCGGCGATTCCCACCTCGAAGGCAAATACGGCACCGGCCGCGCCCCGAAAATTACCCTAAAAACCAGCTACGGCGCCCTCTCCATCCACAAAACCAGCTAACTAATTCGGTTCTTCGTAGGGGCGGGGCTTGCCGCGCCCGATCTCGCGGTCTAAAAGTCGAGAAGTCGAAGAGTCAAAGATTGAGGAAAAAGACCCGTACTTTGTGAGAGCGGAATTGCCACAGAGAAGGGAACTTCGGCGGCGTGGTAAAATCGGCCCGTGAAAAAACAAACGGTACAACCTGCAAAACATTTGACGGGGGGCGTGGAGACCCCTGGGGATAAATCTATCTCCCATCGCTACGCGATGCTGGGCGGATTAGCGGAGGGAACCACAGAGCTGCGGCATTTTTCGGCGGCGGCGGATTGCCACAGCACGCTCGGTTGCATGCGCGCGCTGGGCGCGGACGTAAAAATCGAGAAAGACACCGTGCGTATTACGGGGCGCGGACCGCGCGGATTAAAGAGCAGTTGGCGGGCATTGGACGCGGGGAATTCCGGGACGACGATTCGTTTGCTGAGCGGAATTTTGGCCGGTCAGGAATTCACGACGAAAATTTCGGGCGACGCGTCTCTGCAAAAACGGCCGATGAAGCGAGTTGTAGGGCCGCTGCGCGAGATGGGCGCGGATATTCGTGCGCGGGAGGATAATTTTGCGCCGCTGGAGATCAAAGGCGCGAAACTGCGCGCTATGGATTATCAAATGCCGATGGCCAGCGCGCAGGTGAAGTCGGCGGTGCTGCTGGCGGGATTGTTTGCGGAAGGCGTGACGAGCGTTACCGAGCCGGCGCGCACGCGCGATCATACGGAGCTGGCGCTGGAAGAATTTGGAGCGGCAATCGAACGGCAGGGGCGCACAACAAAAGTTCATGGACTCTTCGGCGGAAATGGAGCCGGAAAACTCGTCGCGAAGACGATCGATGTGCCTGGGGATTTGTCTTCGGCGGTGTTTTTTATTGCCGCGGCTTCGCTGCTGCCGGACTCTAACATTGCGATTCACAACGTGGGGTTGAATCCTACCAGGACCGCAATTCTGGACGTGTTTGTTGGTATGGGCGCTTCCATTCAGGTGCTTTCGCTGAGAACTTCGCACGGAGAAGTCGTTGGCGATTTGGCGGTGAAGGGAGCTTCGCTGCGCGGTGGCGTGATTGAGGGCGAGGTGATTCCCCTGGTGATCGATGAGTTGCCGATGCTTGCGGCGCTCGGGCCTTATACCGAAGAGGGGATTGAGATTCGCAATGCGGGGGAGTTGCGCGTTAAGGAGAGCGATCGCATTGCCGCGCTGGCTGAGAATTTGCGGCGGATGAGAGCGACGGTGGAAGAGCGTCCCGATGGATTGAAAGTGGAGGGGCGGCGCGCAGGGAAATTGCGTGGAGCTGAGATTGAGCCGCACGGGGATCACCGGATTGCGATGGCATTTGCCGTCGCGGCTTTAGCCGCAGATGGCGAGACTGTAATTCGTGATGCGGATTGCGCAGGCGTTTCCTATCCAACTTTTTTTGAGGAATTGAACCGGCTTGCGGAACGCTAGCGAGAAGAATGCAGTGAACGGCGAGCGTTGACTTGTACGCCTGTTGAACTCTTCGACTTTCTCCTGTCCCTCCGGACAGTTTTTCCGAGGAACCGAACAACGCTATCCCTGAAATTTCCATCCACCCGATTGCGTATTATTGATTGAGGAGATTCATCATGTCCGCCCGTAGAACGTTGCTTCATCTCGCCGCCAAAACTGGAATGCTTCTTGGCGCTATCTTCGTAGTCACGATTTTTCTCTCGGCCATGCCCGGCCACCACGCGCCCGCCGCGCAGGGCCAGTCCTCCCAGGAATCCGCTCCGGCTCCAGCCAAAGCAATGCCCGGCATGGATATGAGCGACGAAAAGGCCAGCGAAAAGTCCGCCGTTGCCGACATGACCCCCGGCAAGCACGACGCTCACAGCCTGCACATGTTCATGACCAGCATGCGCACGCAGACTCCCGAAGACGTTCAGCGCGCCAACGAAGTCGTCACGCAGCTTCGCGCCGGCATCGAAAAATACAAGGACTATCACGTCGCCCTCGACGACGGATTCAAAATTTTCCTGCCTAACATCCCGCAACCCGAATATCACTTCACCAGCTATCGCAACGGTTTTCTGGAAGCCTTTACCTTCGATCCCGCGCGCCCCACTTCCCTGCTCTACAAAAAAACCGCCACCGGCTATGAGCTCGTCGGTGCCATGTACACCATGCCCAAGCGCGCCACCGAAGACGAACTCAACGCCCGCGTACCGCTAAGCGTCGCGATGTGGCATTTGCATACCAATCTCTGCATCCCCAAGCTCGGCCAACTGCGTTCCGCCGACTGGACCAAATTTGGCCTTCAGGGCTCCATCGCCACTGAGGAAGCCTGCACCGAAGCCGGCGGCCGCTTCCACCCCGTCATCTTCGGATGGATGACCCACGTCTACCCGTACCAAGAAGGCCTCGACAACATCTTCGCCATGCACCACCACATGGACTAATTTTGGAGTGCGGGAGATCTGCTCCCGCTTTTCCTCGACGCAGCAAATCTCAGCGCTCCGCGACGCAACGCGGCGCACGCGTCATCGCCACTAATATTTTTTCGCTTGAAAGCCCATGCAAAAAACCATCCACACATTTCCACAGGCCAGCCACTTACCACCCACACCTCGCGCCCGTAGAATGACCTCACTGAGATTTCATCCGGAGGTGCTGAATGCTCTTCGCAACCGTGGCTCGTGGCAAAAAATTCGGAACCCGCTTGGTCCCGCATCGCTTCAACGACGATCGCTACCACGTCCAGCTCGGCAAAAGAGGCCCCTACATCCCGATCTCCGATGACCGTGACATCCCTTCCTACCTCGCGAATGGCTACTCCCTGCAAATGTCCGACCCAAAAGAAAACCGCACCCCGCGCCTCGTCAGTCCTCGAGCTATCCGGGGCTGGAGCACCAACCCGCGCGATCTCCTAAGCATCACTCTCTGATTTCCTGGCCAAACCGAGCCGCTTCTCCATCGCCGCTTCTGCCACTAGCGGCTCCATTTCCTCAAGAGAACCCGCCGCGTCCCGACCCATGCATTACACCCCTTTCTGCATTCAAGGCGTCCAACGGGACGATGCAGAATTTGGGACGGGATTTCCGCGCCTGAGTTTGCAGAAATCTTCGGACGCATTCGGAGCATTGAGATTGAATCGCCGACTGGTCGTTTTTAGTGTGTTGTTTTTTTGTCGCTACCTTTTATGAGCAGTTCCGCTGCAAGGAGTTGAAGACGACGCGTTCTATTCCTCGGCCATGAGTTGCAGGCTCTTCGTATCGAGTTCGAATTGACCGGCATCTGCGAAGCAAATACAAAGCACTAGCGATCGTCCGCCAGTCGGAAACAATCGCCCACATGTGGCCCGCCGCGGTTATTGGAAAAGTGGGTCGTGGTACGAACATGGACGGTTTGCCGACTTACCAGGCACAACTGACAATCGCGTGATATAAAAGATTTCGAGAATGCTTGGTAGCCACCCTACAAATGTTCTTGCTTTTAAATACTACGCTCCAATGATCTTTTTTGGAGGTACAAACAAATTATGCGAAGAATTATCGTTACTGAATTCATGACCCTCGATGGTGTTGTCGAGGCGCCCGGCGGCAATGAAACCGTTCATCCTCATGGCGGTTGGCAGCCTAAATACAGAACTCCGGAAGGCGGCAAATACAAGATGGATGAGCTTGCTGGCGTGGATGCCTTGTTGTTGGGCAAAACCACATACGAACATTTCGCCGCGTACTGGCCCGGACAGACCGGCGGCGGGTTCGCCGACCGCATGAACCAGTTGCCGAAATATGTCGTATCCCGGAACCTGCAAAAGGTGGAGTGGAACAACAGCCATATCCTTCGCGACGTGGCCAAAGACGTCGCCGCGCTGAAGGAGACCGATGGTGGTGATATCCTCGTCTATGGGAGCGCCACACTCGCCAAGGCCCTGCTTCACCACGACCTCATCGACGAGCTGCGGCTGCTGGTATGTCCCCTCTCGATCGGCGGCGGGTTGAGGCTTTTCGATGACAACCGGGAATTGAAGAAATTCGGGCTCAAACACTCGCGCGCGCTCGCCAACGGCGTTCTTATCCTCGAGTATCAGCCGGTCCGTTGACCCGGAATGCCGGATGACGTTTCGGGTCGTATCTCGGGTCCAGCCCCGGGTGCGGCTTTGTGCCAATTTCCATCCCGTTCCGCTAGCTCTTTTTCGTTTTAGCCTTCCTCTTTTCCATTCCCACCATCATCCCCGACGGTGGGTCCTTTCTATTCAGCTTCGCCGCTTCCATTATCAATTTCTTCACGCCAGGCATCTTCACTTCGGCAACGCTCCGCAGTTTCACGTGTCGCACGCCCTTCCCCGTTCCTTCCAGCAACTTTTCCGGGTCCGGTAGCGCTGCCCCGCGCATGAACGCAAACGTAACATGTTCTTTGGCCACCATGAAGCAGCACAGCGGTCCGTGCGAATCAAATGACGGAATGTTCCACGGATTCACGTACTCCTCACTCCCTTTTACTTTCTTTTTCACCAGTGCCCGAACCGCCTTCGTCACGCCTGCAAGCTTCCCAGCCTTCTTCACATAACCATCAATCCAAACGCCCGCTTGTTTCCCTTCAATCGTCGGCATTGGCTCCTCCCACCCTTTCCGCGCCATTCTATTCCTGTCTTCCCACTCCCTATAACCCCATCGGAGTGCTTCGCACTGATAAACGCAGTTACCGGCAAAGTCGGTTCAGTACGCAGATATCCGGTATTCGTAAACGCGAGATGGATTAAGGGTCTTACTCAACAAATGCACTGAGGCAACAATTCCCAAGGCCAAAACTAGAACGCCTGGCCGTTCTCCATTCTGGAGAGTTTGAAACAGCCTATTCCGCGGTCTTCAGCTTCAGCTTGCTCTTGTTCTCTTCCAAGAACTCTTTCAACTCTCCCGCGACATCCAACAAGCGGTTCCACTGTTCGTAATAGAGCGTGACCGGAAACCTGCCCAGCCCATACACGCTCACGCCGCCCTTTTCCCCCACGCGAAATTCCAGGCTCCCCTTTTTGCGTGTTCCCGCCTGCTTTTCCAGTTCCGCGATGCGCGCCAGCAACTCTTCCTTGCTTGGTTCTGACATTTTCTCCGCTCCCCTTTTGGCCCCGGCCCACGCTCCAGACCGGGGTCTTCTTGACGCATCCTATCAGTTTTGCCACTTTCAAGTCTCCGCTCCAACACCTCCTAACTCCCACGCGAATTCCCTCACACCGCCGTTGCCACTCCTTCCTTCGCGGTGTACGATACGCACTAAGTTGGGTCCACTGACCCTGTGCGTGTTCCGGTCTTGGATTGCGAGGGGCGCGCAAAATGAAACGGTTCGCAAGTCTTGCTCACTAATCCTAGGGTTTGAGGAGCACTGTCTAATGTCACGACTCTTTCGTTTTCTCTCCATTGCACTCTTGGTCGCTTCACCCTGCGTGGCGCAACAGCCGGCAGCCGCACCTGCCGCGGCGCCAGCGCCGCAAGGGCCTAAGCGGCTCGTCGCGGTAATGAATTTTGACTACGGCACCGTCAAAACGGTCGTCGCCTCCATCTTCGGCACGGACCAGGACGTCGGCAAGGGCATCACCGACCTCATGGTCCAAAAGCTCGTCACAGACGGCAAATACCGCGTCATCGAACGCGCGGCCCTCGACAAAATCATCGCCGAACAGAACTTTAACAACAGCGACCGCGCCGATCCCTCGAGCGCCTCCAAAATCGGCCGCATTCTCGGCGTCGACACAATCATCCTCGGCTCCATCACCAAATTCGGCCGCGACGACAGCAAGGTCGGCGGCGTTGCCGGCGGCCGCAGTGGCTGGACCGGCGTGCTTGCTGGCGCAGGCAAGAAGGAATCCAAAGCGGTAGTCGCCATCACGGCCCGCCTCGTCAACACCACCACCGGCGAAATCCTCGCCTCCGTCACCGGCAACGGCGAATCCTCACGCTCCGGCCTGTTCCTCGGAGGGGGCGGCGGCAACGGCTCCGGCGGGGGCGGCGCTGCTTTCGACATGAGCAGCAGCAATTTCTCACAAACGATTCTCGGTGAGGCTGTCAACAAAGCCGTCGCCGATTGCGCCACACAGCTTGACGCGGCAGCCGGAACTCTGCCCATCATCAAAGCGACGTATTCCGGCCTCGTCGCCGACGTCAGCGGAAACACCATCATCGTTAACATCGGCTCCAAAGTCGGCGTCCGAGTTGGCGACCAGATTGACATCAGCCGCGCCGTTCGCACCGTCAAAGACCCCGCCACTGGCAAGGTCCTCAAGACCGTCACCAGCAAACTCGGTACCGCCGTTGTAACTGATGTTGACGCGGACACGGCAACCCTGACCTATACTGGAGCCACTCCGCCCAAGGTCGGCGACGTAGCCGCCAGCACCGGTGGCGCTACTCCATAATTTGAATCGCCCGCGGCATTCCCGGCATACGCATGCTTTGTTCTGATATCTTCGGCGAATGAATTTGAATAGGAGAGGAGGCCTCCAATCCTTTCTCGCCTATTCGCTTATTTGAAGGGAGCCTCACGATGAGCGACTACACTGTCGGACAACACCTCGGCGATTACGAAATTCTCGGCGTACTCGGCGCCGGTGGCATGGGCAAGGTCTACAAAGTCCGCAACACCATTTCCGACCGCGTCGAGGCCATGAAAATTCTTCTCCCCGACCTCCTCGGTCAAAAGGATCTAGCCGATCGTTTCCTGCGCGAAATCAAAGTGCTCGCGAGCCTCAGCCATCCAAACATCGCTGGCCTGCGCACTGCGCTCACCATGGACAATCAGCTGGTCATGATCATGGAGTTCGTCGACGGCATCACGATCTCTTCTCGCTTGCGCGACGGCGCCATCCCGCCGGCTCTCGCCATTAAATACATTGACCAGATTCTCGACGCCCTGAGCTACGCTCACAAACAAAACATTATTCACCGCGACATCAAGCCCGCCAACATGATGCTGACCCCCGACGGCACCGTTAAACTCATGGATTTCGGCATCGCCCGCTCGGCCTCCGATCGCAGTCTTACGATGACTGGCACAACCCTCGGTTCTCTGAACTACATGCCTCCCGAGCAGGTGAAAGGCGATCCCGCTGACAATCGCTCCGACCTTTATTCCCTCGGCGTCTCGCTGTACGAAATGGTCACCGGCCAGCTTCCTTTCCAAGCCGATAGCAACTACGCCATGATGGCCGCCCATCTCCAAGAAGCGCCGAAGCCGCCTATCGTTCTAAGTCCCGGAATTCCGCAGCCGCTCAATCAAATTATTCTGATGGCTCTCGCAAAAGATCCTGGCCAGAGATTTCAATCCGCCGACGCTTTCCGTGGGGCGCTCAAGAGCGTCACCGGAGCCGGAGAAGGATCCGCGGAGACTTTTGTGGATCCCCGATCTTACGTTCCATCAGCATCTGCTACGCCAGGCGCAGCCACTTCGCTCTTTCAGCAGACACCATCGCCCGCGCCCTCAACCCGAATGGCCGACCAACCTGCTTATCAACAAACTCAGCCAATACCTGCCGGCGCTGCTTCCGTTGTGCCAGCTCCGCCCCCGGCCGCCCGCTCGGGCAACCGTGGCCTCTACATCGCACTCGGCGCTTTCATTGTAGTAGCCGTTCTTTTCGCCGCAGGCCTTTATCTTCCCAGTCGCATAAAGACCCTTGCCGGCGCCGGAAAACTGGATACGGCGAAGCAGCCATCGCAGCCCGCTGCGACTATGTCCGCTTCCACCCTGCCGCCCACGACATCCGGCCCTGCTCCATCGCTCGGCGACGCCGCTAAAGTCCCCGACATCGCAACCGCTTCGACCGATCCTTCCGCCGGCGCGCAGGCCCCGCAGTCGGGCCAGAACCCGCCGGACTCTTCTGCCTCGAATTCCGCTGCGTCACCAGACGCAAATGCTTCGGGCTCCAACGGAAGCAATTCCGGCGGCGGTACCCCCCAGCCCGCAAAGAAACCCTCCAGCAAGTCGAAGAAGTCCGACTCTCAGCAAGCCTCCAGCAGCGACACAGTCCCAGCCGAAGTCGATGAATCCCTCAAACCAGAAGAGATCGAGCGCCGCTACGACGAAGTGGACGGCCGCGCCGCCGCCGTCTCGCAATCTCTGGATAACATCAAGCGAGCGCAAGCAGCCTCCGGTTACGGCCTGCGCGGTGATATCGTCGCCGCCGAGCAGCATATGAAAACCGATTTCTCCAAAGCCCAGATGTACATGCAAAAGCAAGACATGAAAAACGCCAAAAAATATCTCGACATGGGCGAAGCCGAACTCCAAACCATCGAAAAGTTCCTCGGCCACTGAGCAAGCCCGGAGCACTTCGGCGCCGATAGAAATAGATCTCGAAAGCGTTAGGGAAAAGCGGTCATCCTCGGAAGGATGACCCTGCGCGTGGTTGCGTAATTTGTGCTCTTCGGCTGCCACCGCGCGGCATGCCGGAGTGTGATATATTTCCAGCGTTTTCCTGGCGTTCATGTTCCTGCCGCTGATCCTCGAGGGGGTCTCATGCAACTCTTCCGCTCATACAGAAAACTGTTCTCAGTCGTCGTGACTCTCGCTGTTGTTTGTATTTTCGGCCTGCTGGCCGCAGCCCGAAATCACGCCGGCCCGGCGATGGCGGTGGCACTCGCCCCGGAAGCCTGCGCCAACGATGACAGCGGCCTCAAATTGCCCACGGGATTTTGCGCCACTGTCTTTGCTGACAGCATCGGCCACGCTCGCCATATGGTCGTCTCGCCAAGCGGCGTGGTCTACGTAAACACCTGGTCCGGCCGCTATTACGGCAACGACACGCCGCATGAAGGCGGGTTCCTCGTAGCCCTGCAAGACAAATCCGGTTCGGGAAAAGCCGGCGTGATCGAACGCTTCGGTGAAACTGTCCAGACCGGCGGCGCAGGCGGCACGGGCATCGGCATATACAAAGGCTCGCTCTTCGCTGAAATTAACGACCGCATCGTCCGCTATTCCCTGCCCGCAGGCTCCATTGTTCCAAGCGATCCTCCCGTCACCATCGTCTCCGGCTTGCCGCTCACCGGCGACCATCCCATGCATCCCTTCCTGATCAACTCCGACGGTTCCCTGTACGTCGACGTGGCCAGCGCCACGAACTCCTGCCAAATCAAAAATCGCACGCTCAAATCCCCCGGAATCGATCCCTGCACGGAGCTTGAAACTCGCGGCGGCATCTGGCGCTACGACGCCAACAAAACCAACCAGGCTTTTTCCAAAGCCGAGCGCTACGCCACCGGCATCCGCAACGGCGAAGGCTTTGCGCTCGATGAAAAAGGCCGGCTCTTTGTCACGCAACACGGTCGCGATCAGCTGCACACCAATTGGCCTGACTTTTACAAAAACGATGAGGAAGCTACCCTCCCCGCCGAAGAGGTGGTCCTCCTCAAATCGGGCGGCGATTACGGCTGGCCGGAGTGCTACTACGACTCCTTCGTGCAAAAGCTCGTACTCGCCCCGGAATACGGCGGCGACGGCGGCAAAAAGCTTGGCCCCTGCCCGAACAAGATCGCGCCCGCCGCCGCCTTTCCCGCCCACTGGGCGCCGAACGCGATGACACGGTACGACAAAAAAGAGTTCCCGCCTCGCTACAGCAAAGGCGTTTTCATTGCGTTCCACGGCTCGTGGAATCGGGCGCCCTACACGCAGGGCGGCTACAACGTAGTCTTTCAGCCGCTCGCGGACGCCAAAGCCTCCGCCCCGTGCGAGATCTTTGCCGATGGTTTCGCGGGCGGGTTCCTGTCGCCAGACAAAGCCGTGCACCGCCCCAGCGGGCTTGCTGTTGGCCCCGATGGTTCCCTCTACGTCTCCGACGACGTGCGCGGCCGCATCTACCGCATCGTTTTTCGCGGCGGCTCTCTCGGCGCGGCGATAAATACCACGCCCTGCCCAAGCAACATAGCTCCGGCGGGCGAAGTCGCTGAAAAAGCCGCCGAGCCGCCGGAAGGTACGCATCCCGACGCAGGCGCCGCAGCCAACGTTCCGATCCCCGAAGGAGCGACGGCTGAAATGGCCGCACTCGGCGCGCGCATCTATCGCGGCGAAGTGGGCGGCGCGCCTTGCGCCGGTTGCCACGGCGACAAAGGCCAGGGCTCAGTCCTTGGCCCCGATCTCACCGGCAAAAAATGGCTGTGGGGCGATGGCAGCTTCGCCGCAATCGCCAAAACCATCCGCGAAGGCGTCTCGCAACCAAAACAATATCGCAGCCCAATGCCCGCCATGGGCGGCGCGCAACTTACTCCCGAGCAAGTCTCCGCAGTCGCAGCCTATATCTGGAGCATCAGCCATCGCACCAGCAACTAATCTTTGGTAGCGCAGGCTTGCCCTGAGCCGCGAAGGGCGCTCTTGCGTGCCCGCAACTCGGCTGCCCAGCACACGTCATCCTTTTTTGGCTGCGCTAGCGGTGCTGAAATTCGGGGGATGCGAGGATGAATCCGGCGACGAAGCGCATGCCTTCCACTGGTTGAGTTTTCATGCGACGCTCCACGTCTGGCTCCCGCATCTGCTTTCGGATGATGGCTTCATCGGAGACCGGCAGTTCGCCACCCATAATGGTGTCTTCCAATAACGCGATCGAAATATCGAGGCTGGTGTGTTTTGCGGCCAGGACTGCCTTTGTCCTTGGGAGGTCGGAATTTGTGAGAGTGCCCAGGGCCATCAGATTCGCCGGATCGAACTGGATACCCGAGAGTTTGCCCTGAGTCAGGGCGCTGGCAAAATTGATGCGAGCGAGGACGGCATTGTCGCTCTCCCACGCCTCCGCCTTCATGGAATATCCGG
Source organism: Candidatus Acidiferrum sp. (assembly GCA_035313865.1). Classification (GTDB taxonomy): domain Bacteria; phylum Acidobacteriota; class Terriglobia; order Acidiferrales; family UBA7541; genus Acidiferrum. Next base: position 17,409 of record DATFZY010000160.1, on the reverse strand, counting down.
TGGGCACGGCCATGGCAAAAGGCTGCATTCCCATGGCGTTCAGATTTTGCAGAAGGGCGTCCGGGGCTACGACATTCGCAGCGCTGGCTCGAACTGCCGATACCGTGAATTCCAGCGGCGTTTTCAGCTTGGCGCGATAGACCCTAGGAGACCAGAACTCGGGTGAATGAAACATCGTACGCAGGATTTCACGAATATCACCGTCGCTAGACTGGAAGGTTGCCGCCATGCGGCGGACGAGAGTTTCCGGCGGATCGTCGGAAACGAAACGGGTGGCCAGGCACTTCGAAATAAAGTGAGCTGTCGAGGAGTGATGAGCGAGCATGTCCAGCGCGCGGAGACCTTCGTCATTTGCCCCCTCGTAGAACTTTTCTCCGAGGACGGTCTTTGAGCCCGGCTCGTGGCGCTTGGGATCGAACTGAAACTGTGCTGCGTCGTCCGGTTGCGTTATCGTCCAGCCGGTGAATACCGTGGCCAGGGCGGTGACGTCCGCTTGCGTGTAACCGCCATCCACGCCCAGCGTGTGCAGCTCCATGACTTCGCGGCCGTAATTTTCATTCAGGCCGCTCTTCCCCGCCGCGGGCGAATGGGGCCCCAGGCTTTGCCAATTATCGAGATACATGAGCATAGCCGGACTCTGTGCCGTGGCAAGGAGCAGATCGTAAAACTTGCCGAGGGCGCGTCCACGAATGACGTCGCGCTCATAGGGCGTGGTGTAGTAGACGTCCTGATTTTTGTACAGATACACATTGAAGTGGTTGAACCAGAAATCGGTCATCACTTCGAGCAACTGCCGCTCGGAATAAATCTCACGCATCAACTTTGCTTGCGGGAGTTCGTTGGCGATAACTCCTGCCGGGTTGCTGAGTGCGCGCAGAGTCTCGCGCTCTTGCGGCGTGGCCTCATCTATCAGGCGATTGCGCTGATCCGGGCGCAACCTGGTTAGAAAGTCGATCAATTCCTCAGGAGAATAAATCTTGAGCGCTGCGAGGCGCTGATTCTTAGGCGACACAAGCAGGCTGTCGCCGATAGTCCGCGCGCGATCTTCGGGAACAGTTGGAGTAGCCGCTGAGGCGGCGCTTGCATTGTTCGCCGCTCCTGCAGCCGCCGTTGTGCTTGCCGCGGCCGGAGTCGCGGGCTTCGGCGCATCCTGTTGCTTGATCCTGGCGATGTTCACTGAATAAACGAAGGCGAGATCCGGGTCCGCCGGCATGGGCCGCTTTCCGGCAATCACCTGACGGATTGCGGTATCCGATGGGAACGCCTCGGCTAGTTGCTTGAGGCTCATGCGGGTTGTCGCGTAGGGAGCGAGGCGCGCGTTCAGCGCGGAATCGTCGATGCTTTCCGGATGCAACTGGTCTTCGATCCATGCGTCCACGCCCTTAGACATCAGCGCATCCGGGTCACCGGGTCTTGGGCCGAAGGTCAGTCGATTGAGGGCGTGGATGGCGCGCTGGCGCTCCGTAAGGATTGCGGCGTCGCGCGCCGCTGGGTTGGATGGCGGGGACGCCGGCTTTTTCTTCGCAGCAGTCTGCGCGGCCGCGGGCATTGCAATGCTCAGCGCAAGAAGGATTGCAGCGACGCGTTTGGAATAGGCCATTGATTATTTTCCAGGTTCGGCGCAAAGAGCGGCCCAGCAGGCCCGATTATAAGCCCAATTTGCACTTATCTATTTGCAGGCAAATTTTCCTCTTGCTTACCGAGGGGAGTGTGTGTATTCTGCTCTCGGTAACCGAGGAGAGACCGTGAGCAAGCCTTCTGATCTGGTGCAAGGAACGCTGGACCTGCTGCTGTTGAAAATCCTCGGGCTGCAGCCAATGAATGGCTGGGCTATCAGCTTGCGCCTCAAACAGATTTCCGGGGACGTGCTGCAAGTGAGCGACGGGTCGCTCTACCCTGCCCTGCACAAGCTCGAACAAGAAGGCTGGATTACCGCGGAATGGAAGCAAAGCGAAAATAACCGGCGGGCGAAGTTCTATTCGCTGACGAGGCCTGGACGGAAACAACTGGAACAGGAAGCGGCCAATTGGAGCCGCCTGTCCGCAGCGATCTCTAACGTAGTGAGACTTGAGGAGGCCTGAGCCTCGCGTCGGCTGGCTCAGTAAGAAACGGTAAGGAGACCTATGCGCCCTGAACACTGGCTCTACACAATCCCTCTCCGGCTGCGTTCCCTCTTCCGCCGCAAAAATGTCGAAAGCGAACTGAACGAAGAACTCCAGTATCACCTCGAGCAAAAAATCGAAGAAGGCATAGCCAGGGGACTTTCTCCAAAAGAAGCGCGCCACGCCGCGATGCGTGCGATGGACGGCCTCGAGCAGCGCAAAGAGCAGATGCGCGACATGCGCGGCATCCACTGGCTGACGGATTTCTTCGACGACGTGCGCTACGGAATCCGCAGCCTGCGCCGGACGCCTGGGCTCGCGGCGTTCGTGGTCATCACCTTGGCGCTGGGGATTGGGACTGTCTCGACGACTTACAGCACTGTAGATGCACAGCTCTTCCGGCCGTACCCCGTGCCGCATCCGAGTGGCGTGGTCACTTTGGTGAGCACGACCCACGACGACAGCTACGGCGACTTCTCTTATCGCGAATACCTGGACCTGCGCGACAAAACGAAAAGTTACGACGGCTTGATCGCCAACAAGGATATGGAGGCTGTAGGTTTCAGCGCCGACGCCAAAGCCACGCCGCGCATTAAGGGCGGAATGCTGGTTTCAGGGAATTATTTCCGCGTGCTGGGAGTCGAGCCGCAATTGGGACGCGGATTTCGCGAGGAGGAAGATCAGGTACCCAGCCGGGATGCCGTCGTCGTGCTCGGGCCGGACTTTTGGAAGGCTGAATTCGCGAGCGACCCGGCGATCCTTGGCCGGCGCGTTCGGCTGAACGGCACAGAGTTCACGGTGATTGGCGTTGCGCCGGAATCCTTCCCGGGCATGCTGACCTTCGGGCATCCCGACTTCTATGTGCCGCTGGCGATGGCTCGCATTTTTGCGGTCGATCCGCAGAAGAATTTTTTCGAGGACCGCGACGACCGCGAGTTGAGTGTAAAGGCGCGGTTGAAACCCGGCGCGACTCTCCAGCAGGCGCAGAATGAACTCTCCGTATTGGCGAAAGGCCTTGAAAGCGAGTATCCGAAGCAGAATCACGACCGGGGCGCGGCGGTTCACACGGAGTTCCAGATGCGCACACAGAGCGACGACATCAACTGGAAATTCGCCATCATCATTGCCGTCCTAGGGTTGGCAGTCCTGCTGGTCGCTTGTACCAACGTTGCGGGGCTCCTGCTAAGCCGTGGCCGTTCGCGAACGCGCGAAATCGCTGTGCGGCTGGCGCTCGGCGCGGGACGATTCCGGCTCATACGGTTGCTGCTGACGGAAGGCCTGATTCTCGCGTCGTTGGGAGGAGTGGGCGGGATTGCTCTTGCTTACGGGCTCCTGACATCGTTCCAGGCTAACCAGAGCGTGATATTTATGACCGATTTGCCGATGGCGATTCCGTTCCACATGGATACGCGGGTGCTCGTGGCAAGCATCGTAGTGTCGTTGTTGAGTGCGCTGCTTTGCGGGCTTGCGCCGGCGCTCCAGAGCGCAAAAACGGACGTGGTGAATGGACTCAAGTCCGCCGACGCGGATTTGCCGGGGCGCAAACGACTGTGGGGGCGCAACGCACTTGTGGTGGCGCAGGTTTCCACCTCCTTGATGCTGCTCACGGCGGCTTTCCTGATGGCCCGGAGTTTTGAGCACAGCCTGACGGAAGGAACAGGTTTTGCAAAAGACCATCTGCTGATGACTAGCTTCGATCCGCGCCTCGTGCAGTACAGTCCGGCCCAGACGCAGCAGTTCTACAAGCAACTCGCCGAGAGGGTGCGATCCGCTCCAGGAGTACAGAGCGAAACTCTGACGCAGAACGTTCCGCTGGGGCAGGACTTCTTCGACTATGACGCCGTTGCTTTCGTGCCTGAAGGTTTTCAGATGCCGGCCGATCGCGAGAGTTTCACCGTGTCGACAGATACAGTCGACGAGGGGTACTTCGAGACGATGAGCATTGCGATTTTACGGGGCCGCGGATTTCTGAAGTCCGACACTGCAGATTCCCGGCGTGTGGCGATCGTGAATGAACAGTTCGCAAAACACTATTGGCCCGGAGCAGATGTGGTGGGCAAACACATCCGGCTCGACAGCAGCGCCGGGACACCGGTCGAGATCGTCGGTGTCGCGCAAACGATCCGGTATCAATCAGTCTTCGAGAAGCCCACAGATTTCCTGTATATGCCGATGACGCAGCATCCCATTGCTCGAATGACGCTGATGCTGCGCTCGAGCGGCGATCCGCTGCAATTGGTAGGTCCGGTCAGGGAAGTTGTCGGTAGGCTCGATCCGAAACTGCCGATGATGGAGACGCGGGCTTACGAGGAGTTCTATCAGAACAAAGCCATAAACGGACCACACACGGTGATGGGTATGCTGCGCGACATGGGCGCGCTGGGGCTGGTGCTGGCCATCGCGGGTTTGTACGGGCTGGTGGCCTACAACGTAAGCCGCCGAACCCGCGAAATCGGCATCCGCATGGCCCTCGGCGCGGCACGCGCGGACGTGATGCGCCTGGTGATGGGCAAGGGCTTCGTCCTGGTTTCCATTGGAACTGTGATTGGGCTGACGATGAGTTTCGGCATCGAGCATTTCATTAATTCCGCGCTGTTCAACGCGGGCGGCGTCGACATTGCGGCTTATCTCATCGTGGTGCCATCGATGTTTATGGTGACCATGCTGGCGGCGTACGTGCCTGCGCGAAGAGCGTCACGCATCGCGCCGACGCAAGCATTGCGCTACGAATAAGTGGTGCGAACTAAACTCAGATTCACTTTGCTAGCAGGCTCTTCCAGCGCACCCAGGCTTCGTCTCGCGCCTTTTTGTCGGGGTCGCTCGCATCCGGCGCTTCGCCGCCGCGCATAAAACCGTGGCGGGCACCGTCGTAAGTCACGGGGTCAAATGCTTTCCCGGCGGCTTTCATGTTGGCAATCGCATCGGGAATCATCGCGCCGATGCGAGAATCTTCGCCCGCGAAAAATCCGTAGACAGGAGCTTTAATGCGCGCCATCGCGTCCTTGTCCGGTGGTGGTCCGTAAAACACGAACGCGGCTGACAAATCCTGGCGATTCGTCGCGAAGCGGAAGGTCTGCCCGCCGCCCCAGCAGAATCCGCCGACGAACAGCTTCCCGTTCGACGCCGGAATTTTGTTGCCGTAGTCGGCGACGGCGTTCAGGTCCGCAGTCACCTGGTCCTTGTCGAGCTTGCTGACTGCTTCCATTATCTTGTCGTTGGCAAAGGACGAAGTGCGCCCGCCGTCCGGTCCCATACCGGAAAGCAGATCGGGCGCGACCGCGATGTAGCCGGCCTCGGCCACTTCATCCGCCAACTCTTCGACCCAATCCGACATGCCGAAAATTTCGTGGATGATCAGGACGACTGGCCGCTTGTCCTTTGCCGCCGGATAAACAACGAATGTCTCGACGGTGCGCCCGTCGTGCTTCACGCTCACCCACTCACTGTGCCGCGGAGACTTGGCCAGTTTCGCTTTGGCCCACTCCTGCGCAGACACTGTTTGTGCTAACCCAAGAATGATCAGACTCAGCAAAATGCGCTTCATGATTCCCCCTGCGTTCAGACTTTCAATTGCGATTCATTCCAAATCCGTGCCCTGCGGTGCCGCGCCGCATCATACATGCTGGCTCTCCTCTCGTTCAATCCCCAGATTTTTGTTGCGCGCGAAAGCCGTTTCCAAGACACTCTGTCCTTTGTTTCTGCTTCGGAGGCGACATGACCCGGCTTCGCATGCTGCTGCTTATTCTGGCTCTTTGCGTTCTGCTTCCCGCGCTCGCATCACTGCCGCAGGCTCCGCCGAGCGAAAAGCCAGCCGCGCCGCCTGCGGCCGCCGACACAAAAACCGTTGCTGCCACTCCGCCGCCTGCCGCTCACCCGCTCGAGAAGGCCGATCTGGAAGCGTTTTTTGACGGCATCGTTCCGCTGCAATTGGAGCGCAGCGACGTCGCGGGCGCGACCGTGCTGGTCATGAAAGACGGCCAGGTGCTACTGAAGAAGGGCTATGGCTTCTCCGACCTTACGAAAAAGCAGCCTGTCGACCCCGACACGACGATGTTTCGGCTGGCCTCCATCTCGAAACTTTTCACCTGGGTTTCCGTGATGCAACTGGCCGAGCAAGGCAAGCTGGACATTGATGCCGACGTGAACAGCTATCTCGATTTCCAGATTGCGCCGGCTTTTGGAAAGCCAATCACTCTGCGCAACCTGATGACTCACACTGGCGGCTTTGAAGAAGTGCTTCACAACATCCTCATGACGGACCCGAAGATCGCTCCAACGCTTCGTGATTTCCTGATTCAGAACCAGCCGCGTCGCATGTATCCTCCGGGCGAAATCCCGGCTTATTCGAACTACGGCGTCGGCCTTGCCGGCTACATCGTGCAGCGCGTCAGCGCAGAGCCTTTCGAGCAGTACGTCTCCGAACACATCTTTCTGCCGCTAGGCATGAAGCACTCCAGCTTCAACCAACCAATGACCGCGGAGCTTTCTCCGTTTGTCTCCGACGGCTACCACGCAAGCACGGAAAAACCGGCCATCGGTTTTGAAATTTTTAGCCCCGCGCCAGCGGGCGGCGTTTCCTCCTCAGCAGGCGACATGGGCCGCTTCGCGATGGCCCTGCTCAATGGCGGCGAACTCGACGGGCATCGCATTCTAAAAACCGAGACGCGCGAGGCCATGTGGACGCCACAATTCCAGGCTTCCAAGGATTTGCCGCCGCTGTGCATGGGTTTTTATCAGACGTGGCGGAACAATCTGCATTTCATCGGTCATGATGGGGATTTGATCGCCTTCCACAGCATGTTTCTGCTCGAGCCGAAAGAGAAACTTGTGCTGTTTATCTCCTACAACTCTGCCGGCTCTGGGAGCCACAATCGTCCTGAAATCTTGAACGGTTTCGCGGATCGCTACTTCCCTGCTTATGACCAACCGGCTGCTCAGACTTTTTCCGTCGCAGAATTAAAGGCCATCGAAGGCAACTATCAATCGACGCGGCGCGCCGACAGCACCAAGCTGGCCATTGGCAATCCTGGCGGGCAAGGCGTCGCCAAAGTGGACAAGGATGGCGTCTTGACGGTGGACACGTCGAAAGATCTTCGCGGACATACGCGCAAGTGGAAGCCCATCGGGAAAGATCTTTGGCAGGCGGAAGACGAGCAAGCCCGCCTCTTTGCTATTCGAGACACTTCCGGAAAAATTATTCGGCTCGCCGTCAACTTTCCCGGCGTTCAGCTTCAGCGCGTGCCGTGGTATGAGAACAAAACGTTTGTGGGCCTTTCAGCTGCGGCTAGTGTTGTGATTGTGCTTCTGGTGGTGATTGCGAGCCTGGTGCGCTTCGGCAGGCGGCTCTTTTTCCGCTCGCGCCCCGCGCTAAAGCCTCAGCCCGGGACGCTGTGGCTCACGATCGGTCCGCGGCTCGCGGCCTTCACTTGGATCATCGTGGGCATCTGGCTTGTGTCACTGGTGGGAGCGCTCGCGAACCAGGACGTTCCGTCGTTTCGAACCCTCGAGCGGTATTTTTCGTTGATCAGTTGGTTTTCGGGGATTGCGATTTTCTTCAGCATTTTTGCGTTGATCTCTGGCTTGCTTATCTGGCGGCGGGCGGACTTGCGATTCATTTCACAGCTGAAATTTTCGCTTGTGGCATTGGCTTGCGTTTTTCTGTCGTGGTATTCCATCCACTGGAATTTGCTCGGGCCAGTACACCGCTTCTAGTCGGATACATCTCGCATGCAGGGGCGCAGCATGCTGCGCCCCTACACGGCAACCAATTCAAATCGGTCGGTGAGAACCCGGCTAAATTTCCCAGCCTTTGCGGCGGTCTGGCTTCACCAACTTTTGCGCGGCTTCGGAGTTTGTAACTTTCAATTGCGTGCGATCCCAGTGTAATCGTTGGCCGGTGCGCGACGCGACATTTCCCAGCAGCAGGCTTTCCGTGACCACACCGGAAAATTCGAAATTGCCGCCGGCCTTGGTCTTGTCGCCTTTGCACGCGTTAAGCCATTCGCGTTCATTCCCTGGCGAGCGCGGGAGCGTTTTCGGCGGTTGTTTGTAGGCGTCCATCTTTGCTTGCGGAATTATTTTTGGATCCGAGCCGTTGAAGCCGCAGAGAATTTTTCCGTGGTCCCCGGAGAAAAGCAGGCCTTCGCCTTCTTCATCCAGATCGGTCAGCGAGCGAGTTTCTTCCAATTCCTCCGGGCGCCCGGGCTTTAGGCCGCCGTCATACCACGTGAATTTCACTGGCGGCATGTTGCCACGCGCCGGGAAACTGTAGCGGCAGATCGAAGCGAGTGGATAGGTCTCGTCGTAGCGATCGCTGGAGCTTGCTTCGATGCTGTCCGGCGCGTCCAACTTCAGCACGCGGAAAATTGTGTCGAAGCTGTAGGAGCCCATGTCGCCCAAAGCGCCGCAGCCGAAATCGCCCCAGCCGCGCCACACAAACGGCAAATAGGCCTGGTTGTAAGCGCGTTCCGGCGCTGGCCCGAGCCACAAATCCCAATCCAGCCCGGCTGGCACCGGCTGCGTTTCTTTGGGCCGCTCGACCCCCTGCGGCCAGAAAGGCCGGTTCGACCAGTTGTGAACTTCGCGCACCGGCCCGATGGCGCCATCCCAAATCCACTCGCAGAGCAGGCGCGTCGCTTCAGATGCCTGGTTGCCCACAGCGATTTGCGTTGCTACGCCTGTCTCGCGCGCGACTTCGGCCATGCGCCGCGCTTCATAAATCGTGTGCGTCAGCGGCTTCTGGCAGAAAACGTGTTTGCCTTTTTTCATCGCCGCGATAGACACCGCCGCGTGCAGATTGTCGGTCGTACAGACGACGACCGCGTCCACATCTTTCTGTTTTTCGAGCAGCTCGCGGAAATCGACGTACGCCGCGCAGCCTTTGTAATTTCCCGAGCGCGTCTGCGTCGCATAAAGTGCGTCCACAATTTTCTGGCAAGGTTCGCGTCCTGCTACGCCGCCGGTGACACGCAACGTATGCGACAACTGAATCGGCTCGTTCGGGCTCAGCCATTCCCAGCCGCTATCCACACCCAGCAATTTGTGCACGGATTTGGTGAACTCGTGGTCATCCCACTGCGGATAGTTGTCGCTGCTCTTGTTCACATCGCAAACCGCGACGCCCTGCACGTCCTGTTCCTTCAAAAAGTGCAGCATGACGCGCAATCCCTGCGCCCCCACGCCAATAAACGCAATGTTGACCTTGTCGCTCGGCGGAACATATCCCGCGCCGCCCAAAACGTGCCGCGGCACAATCGTAAATCCCGCCGCCGCCGAGGCCGTCTTGCCCAGAAATTCCCGCCGCGATACGCCGCTCATGGCAGCCTCATTACCGTTGGCAATCTGCCCGGCGCCAATCTCATTACCCGTCGCCGTGTTATTCAATCGTTTCAACTCTCCCATTTCGCACCTCGCCGCCGCAATTCTACCTATTCTCCGTCGTCAGGTCGATAATTCTCTGAGCGCCGCAGACTGTACAATAGGAGACAGCCCGTACCACGGAGTATGCCGCATGTTGGGGCGCTAGTTCGGGGTATCGCTTGCAGTGTGGCGTTAGACTGGAGTTGCTATGAAGACGTTTTACGGTGTCACGTTGTTTTGCTTCGTCGTGGGAATGCTCTTTGTTTGCTATTACGCTCCGTGGACATCGCCCTACGCGGGTATCACTGGCGCTCACTCCTCACTCGGAAGCGCTCCTGTCTGGTCCGCGAAGTTCACGAGCATCCCAGGCGCGCGGATTGATCGCGGCGGTATCGGCATTCTCATGGTTATGGTGGCGTTCTTTTCCATCGTGATTGGTGGTTCGGCGTATTTCTTCCGGGGAAAGCGCACAGGCGAAAAGGATTTGATGCAGTAAATCGGAGCCCAAGCACTCTTGTGGACCTCTTAGTCCTGTGGTGCAGACTCCCCAGTCCTAGGACGCCTAGCCTCTTCTTCCCACCCCCGAGGCTTCCGGGCGGTTGATTGCTTCCCCGTACCTCGCCGCGTATCATTAGCCGTTCATGCTCCCGGCGGCGTCTAACCTGTCCATGGCTCGACTCATCTCCCGGTACGTTATCCTTACAGCAACGCTAGCTCTCGCGGCGGTTCCGTCACTTTTCCCGCTCCGTGCACAAGCTCCTACGACCACTGAGATCATTCCCGTCAGCGAGGTTCGCGCCGGGATGAAAGGCTACGCCTACACTATCTTCGCGGGGGACCAGGTCGAGAAGTTCGACCTGGAAGTCATCGGCGTGATGCCCAATTTTCTGGGGCCTCAGCAATCCATTATTCTTGTGCAGCTTACGGGGACCAAAGTCGAGCACACCGGAGTTGTTGCAGGCATGAGCGGTAGTCCGGTCTACATTGAAGGCAAGCTGGCCGGGGCCCTTTCGCTCAAGCTGGGCGTTTTTACCAAGGAACCGATCGGCGGCGTCACGCCGATTGAGGACGTCATGCGGCCTCAGCCGCAAACGCAGTCCTCCGCAGAAGTTTATTCGCCCTCGCCCAGCCAACCGGCCCAGGCTGCCCAATCGCCTGACTCGCCCAGTCAGCAGCTTTCGATGCCACAGGACGCCGCTTCGCGCACCTCGCTTCCCACTGGCTCCGCCCTTGAACCGATCGAGACCCCTCTGGTCTTTTCCGGCTACCAGCCGGAAGCGCTCCGGCAGTTCGCCTCGCAGCTCCAGAGCTTTGGATTCGTGGCCGCGCAGGGCGGCACCGCGCCAGCGCGCCCCGATGACGGGCATCTCGTTGCGGGCGACATGGCGGGCATGGTGCTGGTGCAAGGGGATACTTCTATCAGCTCGGCCTGCACCGTTACCGCGGTCCGCGCGAACCAGGTTTATCTCTGCGGGCATCCCTTTTTGAGCCTCGGCGACGTGCAATTCCCCATGGCGCGCACCGAAGTCGTGACGACGCTTTCCTCGACGCTCGCTTCCACCAAGATTGTGAACGTCGGCGGACCGATTGGCACCATCACCGGGGACCATCTCACCGCGGTCACTGGCAAGCTCGGCGCGCCGCCGCCGATGATTCCCATCGACCTCACACTCGCTGTCGCCGGCAGCGAAAAAAAGTTGCACTTCGAGATGGTCAATCATCCGAAGCTCACGCCACTGCTCATCGGGCTCACCGTTTTCAACGGGCTGACGCAAAACTCGCTGTATGGCGAGGGCACCACCCTGCATTTCACCGGCGAAATCGACGTACACGGCCACGCACCCGTCCGGCTGGAAAATACTTTTGCGCCGGGCGATGCCTTTTCTCCGGATGGCCTGCCCATTGCGCTCAGCATTCAAAGCGCATTCAACCGCCTCTTCACCAACACGCACGAGGCTCCTGTTTTCGACGGCATCCACATTCGCGTGGAGAGCGTGCCTGGGCGCAATTCCTTTAGCATCGAAAGCGCCTGGCTGGAGAAAGGCGAAGCCGCTCCAGGCGAGACGCTTCGCGTGCGCGTTTTGTTGCGTCCTTATCGCGGCGCTGCGCGGATTGAAGAGACCACGGTGCGCGTGCCGGATCAGGCTACGCGCGGCACCACGCTACGCGTGCTTGTTACCGACGGCGACATGCTCAATCGCGCTTCGCGAGGTTTCGCTTTTGGAAGCGCCGCCGGCGGCTCGGCGGGCCTCGATCAACTCATCACTCTTCTCAATCGCGAGCGGCGCAACGACCGCCTCTACGTTGGGCTTTTTGTCCCGTCACCAACGCTTCTCTGGGACGACAAAGAACTTCCCAATATTCCGCAGTCGCAAATCAATATGATTGACGGCCGGCCCACTCCCGGCAGCGTTCAAATTTTGCGTGAATCTCTCGCCAGTGAATCGTCCATTCCGCTCGGCGGCCCCGTCGCAGGCGTAATCTCACTGAATCTTCAAATCCGGTGAACATCCAAATGCCCAGTCTCAAGAGCACGAAACTCCCAACTCGCAAATTCGGCAGACAAATGCTGCGCAATGCGGGAGTGCGCATCGCCGCGCTTTCCTTCCTTCTTTATTTACTTACGTCATCCTTCTCCCTGCTTCACGCCGAGCACACCCGCCGCTGGCTGCAAACCACTTACGAAGAATTTTTGAAAGGCACCGCGCACGGCGTAGCCGTTCGCAGCGACGGCCGTCTCGAGCTCGCACCCAAATTCACTCTTCTCGCCGATGCCGACGCGTCCTATCTCTGGTCGCTTCGCCTCGATCCCAGCGGCGCTCTCTACGCCGCCGGCGGCTCTCCCGCAAAAGTCTTTCGTTTCAATGGCAGCGGCAAGCCGACAACGGTTTTTGAGTCCGCCGATCTCCTCGCGCAATCGATCGCCTTCGACGCCAAGGGCACTCTGTACGTTGCTACTTCGCCAGACGGCAAGGTCTATCGCGTCTCTTCTTCCGGCGAAAAAACCGTCTTCTTCGATCCCAAGACGAAATACATCTGGGACATCGCTTTTGGCCCTGAAGGCAATCTTTACGTTGCCACGGGCGACAAAGGACAAGTCTTCGTCGTATCGGAGAGCGGCAAAGGCGAGGTTTTCTACACCAGCGACGAGGCTCACATCCGTGTCCTGGCCTTTGACTCGCATAAGGATCTCCTGGCCGGTACCGAGCCGAATGGGCGCATCCTGCGCATCAAGCGAGTTACTCCAAAGGTGGCTGCGGGAGCCGAAAAAATCGCGGCCAACATTGAGGGCTTCGTACTCTACGAGACCTCCAAGCGCGAAGTCACTTCTTTAGCCGTCGCTCCCGACGGTTCCATTTACGTCGCCGCCATCGGCGAAAAACAGCGCGGACTCAGCCAGTCTTCCGGCGCCATCGTCACTTCACCGCAAGGAACCACAACCATAACGACTGGCGGCGTTGTCAGTTCCGTCTCCGGCGGCCAGCAACTGCAAAATCCTTTCAGCGTTTTCCCGCAGGCCATATCGAGCAGCATCTATCGCCTTTCGCCCGACGGCGCGCCCGATGAACTCTGGACGTCGCGCGATGATGTCGTTTACTCGCTGGGATTCGCTTCCGACGGACGGCTACTGGCAGGCACGGGAAACAACGGCGCGCTCCTTACGATTGATGGCCACGGCGTATTCGCGCAACTCGCGAAAGCAGGTTCCGCGCAAATCACGGGCATCGCTCGCAATGCCGCTGGCAAGGTTTTTCTGTGTACCGCGAACCCCGGCAAGGTTTTCTCGGTCGGCCCCGAGTACGAACCCGAGGGCACCTACGAATCGCGTTCGTTCGACGCGCAGCTTTTCTCGCAGTGGGGACGCCTCGATTGGTGGGGACCGCCACCGGCAACGGCAGGTTCGGCGAAATCCTCTGCAACCTCCGGCGAGCCACGCCTGGAATTTTTCGTTCGCTCCGGCAACACCGAGGAACCAAGTAAGGAATGGTCCCGCTGGTTCGGGCCCTATTCAAAACCGGGCAGCGCGGTCGAAGCTCCCAGCGCACGCTTTTTTCAGTGGAAGGCGGTCATTCACGACGGCCGTCCCGGCGACGGCATCAACTGGGTCAGCGTCGCTTACCTGCCGCGCAACGTAGCACCGGTGATTGATGCAATCGTTTTGCAGGATCCCGGAGTCCGCGCGCAGGGCAACACGATCGTCTCTGTCGGGCAATCGCCTTCTGTCGCATTAAAAATGCCGCCCACGCCTAACACTCAGAATATTTTCATCGCGCAGACCACCACTTCCACAAAGTTTGACCAGCCCCCGCAAGGTTTCCGTGAAAAGGGCTATCAATCCGTTTTGTGGAGCGCCCACGACGATAACGACGACGACCTGCGCTACGCCGTCTACTACCGCGGCGAAAACGAACACGAGTGGAAGCTCCTAAAGGACAACCTCGACCAGAAATTCTATTCCTGGGACACCACAACTCTTCCCGACGGCGCCTATTTTCTAAAAATAACCGCGACCGACGCTCCATCGAATCCCCCGGCTATCGCCCAAAAAACCGAGCGCGAATCCGAGCGCTTCGAAGTGGACAATACTCCCCCCACGATTGAGCCCGTGATGGCCTCGCCCACCGCCCCCAACATCGACGAATCTCCCAGCCACTCCAATCGGGGAGTCACCGTTTTCTTTACGGCGCGCGACGACTCAAGTAGCATCGAGCGCGCCCAGTATAGCGTCGACGGCGGCGAATGGACTTTGGTCGCTCCGACCAGCGGGATCAGCGACGCCCGTAATGAGCACTACGAGTTCACGCTCAACACCCTTCCGTCCGGCGAGCACACTATTGCGGTGCGCGCCTATGACCGCTTCGAAAACGTCGGCAGCGCAAAAACTACCATCGTGGTTCCGGCCCGCAAACCCTAGACAAATCCGCTTGATTTTTTTTGTTTTTGAAGACTGAAGCAGAGAACCAGTACATCACGGCAATCGCCGCGCACCCAAACTCTGATTCTGGCTGGTTGGCGGCAGGAGCCGCAGGATGTTACTCGCTACTCACTCTCTTCTCAACTCATCCCGCGTACTTGGACCGGCACTGAGCTGAAGTTCACGATTTCCGCTCCAAACCCAATGCGGCCATCCCCGTAAGCCTCGTTCCGCACGTGGACGACCCGCGCCGTGCAGTGGATCTCCTCGGTCTGGCTACCGGTGACCTCTTTGGGCATTCGCAGGGTGACCTCAATGGGCACCCCGACCTGTAGCGGGGCCGAGGACGCGAAATAGAAGCCCCCTCGGGAGATATTCAGCACCTCGGTGAAATGCTCGCTCTTGTCCGCTGCCACCCCTGTCGAACGGAACCGCAAGGGAGTGCGGAGGCTATGGCGGCTAAGTTGTCTTCGTTCTGAACCTGGCATTTTGTGCCCCTCTGGGGCGAGGAAGCCTTGGACGCGGCCCTCGCGCCGTCTCTGAAGGGGTGCATCCAGCCTAGCAGACCCAACAACCGGGTCAAGCATCAATCCTTGGTACTAGAGGTACTTTCTCTGAGAGCCGCCTGGTAACTTTTCGCGACGCCAGCAGCTCTATTCCCCGGCTCGCGGGCAGCAAATAATCTGCATCCATTCAGCTCGCACGCCCATCAAAGGTCATCTTCCCTAAGGGGGTTTATTGTGACTGCTGGTATGTCTCTGTTTACGTTATCGCACGTCGTGATTAGTCTGATTGGAATACTAACCGGGATTATCGCTGTCTTTGGGATGATCGCCGCGAAGCGGCTCGACGGCTGGAACGCCATTTTTCTGGTGACCACCGCCCTGACCAGCATCACGGGATTCCTGTTTCCGTTCCACAAATGGATGCCTTCGTACACCCTGGGCGTGCTTTCGCTGATCGTGCTCGCGATAGCCATCCCAGCGCGTTACGCAAAGCACCTCGAGGGCGGCTGGCGCAAGTCTTACACGATTACCGCGTGCATCGCCCTTTGGCTGAATACTTTCGTCCTGGTGGCGCAGCTCTATATGAAGGTGCCTGCAATCCATGCTCTGGCGCCGACGGGAACGGAGCCGCCCTTCCTGATTACGCAGGTTGTGGTGATGGCCGTGTTTATCGTGCTGACCGTCGCCGCCACCATCAAGTTCCATCCCGAAGCGGTGCGCGCGTCCTGACGAGAGCGGCGCACCAGTCACCTAAGAACGGTTTCACAGAATCAATCATGAGTGCGTTCCGGTTTCGGGCGATGCTTTGCGCGAATCATCCAATAGGCCAGCGAGATAAGAAGAAGGATCGGCGCGAAAGCGGGAACGGTGTATTGCAATCCGTCCACATAGAACGTGCTGGCGGCGATCCCCAGCAGAGCGGCGATGCCCAGCAAACTCGAATAGGGAAAGAATCGCAAACGCATGGGGAGCTCGGCGATGCGCTCGGGCCCAAGGACGCGGCGAAATGCGATGTGTGTCAGAAGGATAACGATCCAGACGAAATACATTCCCGCAACGGCCACGCCGTACAACTTCAGGAACGCGCCGTTTGGATTGTAAATCGCGAGTAAAATCGCGGCGATCATGCCTGCCGTGGAAATAGCCAGCGCGCGCAGAGGAACGCCGTTACCGCTGAGAATTCCAAGCCATTGCGGCGCGTATTTCCCGCGTGAAAGCGAAAAGAGCATCCGCGTTGTGAGATAGAGGTTGGTGTTTGCGCTGGAGAGCGCCGCGGTAATCACCACTAGATTCATGATGCTCGCGGCAAAAGGGATTCCCACCGACGACAAAGCGCGGACAAATGGGCTGCCGGTAAGGCCGCTGCCGGAATGGTTCCACGGCGTTATCGCCAGCATGATGCCGATCGCCAAAACGTAAAAGACCACGAGACGGAAAACGATGGTGCGCATCGCGCGTGGAACAGACTCCCGCGGATTCTGCGCTTCGCCCGCGGTGACGGCGACCACTTCTACGCCCATGTAGCTTGTGATGGCCAGCGTGAGCGCCAGCCAGACCCCTTTCCAGCCGAGCGGAAGAAAGCCGCCATTGGCGGTGAGGTTGGAAAGGCCGATGGCGGGTTTGTGCCCCACGCCGAAGACGAGAGCCAGTCCGAGGAAAACAAAAACGACGATGGCGACAACTTTGATCAGCGCAAACCAATACTCAAACTCGCCGAAGCGCCCGACCTGAAGCGTATTGACCGCGACCAGGCAAATCGAAACTCCAACCACCCAGATCCATTGCGGAATCCCAGGAAACCAAAACGCAAAATAAATCGCCACCGCAGTGACTTCCGCACCGATGGCGATAATCTGCACGAGGGCATACGTCGCGCGTACAGAAAATCCCGACCACGGGCTGAGATACGTTTGCGCGTAAACCCCGAACGAGCCCGCGACCGGTTGCACGACCGCCATCTCCGCGAGCGAGTACGCAACAATCATGGCGATGATCGCCCCGATGAGATACGTGACGATGACGCCGGGGCCAGCGAGTTGCACCGTTACGCCAGTGCCCAGAAACAAGCCGACGCCGATCGCGCCGCCGATCGCCAGCATGGTCAGTTGGCGTTGCGTGAGCCTGCGCTTTAGTTCGTCGCCTTCGGCTGGAGGCGAAAGCGACTCCCCGCGAGCGGATGGCGATTCGCGTGGGCGAGGTGGGCCGGATGTTTCAGACATGCCTGGTCAGATCGAGCAGAACATTTCCAAAGCGATGGATCTCCGCGAGGGTATTGTAGTGAACGAGAGAAGCGCGAACCACTCCCCTTTCCTGAGGCTGAGCGAGGCGCTTCATCAAGCGCGGAGCGTACATGTGCCCGTCGCGAATACCAATTCCTGCATCGGCCATGGATTCGGTGACCCGGGACGGTGAAACATTCGGCAGATTGAAACAGAGCGTTGGCACTCTCTCGTGTACGCGATCCTTGCTCGCGATGCCGTAGACAGTGGCTCCGCATTCCTCGAGTACGCGCAGCATTTCCTGTGAG
>DATFZY010000159.1:0-2379 GCA_035313865.1 Candidatus Acidiferrum sp. | reverse complement strand
GAAATCATTACCCCGCTGCTGATTCTTTTGCTCGCGCTCTATCACCAGCGCACGTCGTCATCGTAGCCAAAGCTCGAAACCAGCCTCCGCCCGACGCGGTCATCTCAGTATCTCCGCGTCTGATCCACGCGGCGCTTCGCGGAAAGCTAGGACCGCTCTGGAGGCTTCCAAGGCTCAAGCCAGAAATCGAGATGAAGCCACAAGCTGTAGGCGTAAGGCATCAGCAGGAACGACAGCGGAGCGCCTCAGTGGCTCCTGGGGAATTCGAGTTTCATTGTGCGGAAATCAATGACGAACGGCCTCGCCTGTTGCATGAGGTCATAGCCTATATTCGCGGTCGCCCAGGCGCTCTGGCCTGTGGTTTGGTCCAACAGAACGATCGCGGGCGCCAAATGGATCACGCGTCCGAATCGCAAGTCAAGATACGGCAGAGAGACCGACCGCTGCGCCGTGGTCCCGGCAAGGCCGTTCAACGCATGGCTCTCGCTGCTGCCCCGCTGAAGTATCGCCGGGAAAAGTTTTGCGAACGGCGGATTGAATGTGGTTTGCGTGGCGCCCGTGTCGAACGTTACCGTGAGCCGTCGCTTCTCATACTCGATTTGAGTGAGCGGCGACGCACCATCAAAAAGAAGAGGGGCCGTGGTGGCACTAGGCTCGGAGCCGCCGGCTATTCCTATCGTTCCGTCCGTTTGAAAGCTCAGAGTCCCTAGCGCGAGAAGCGGCTGGATGCCGAGAACGGCGTGTTGATTTTCGGGGACTCCGACGAAGGCTCCGTTTGTATCGGCGACAACGAGAAACGGCACGTGACTAAGGTGCGTCATGCCCACGACCAGGCTCTCGACTTCGACGATCCGCAGTTCGGGGCCGCTGAGACCGCTGATGTCATTCAGCTTCGTGCTGGAGGACTGCGGGGTCAGTCCCAGATGAGCCGCCTCCACCTCACTCATCAGCGAAAGGTGCACTCCGGTATCCAACATATAGCTTCTGGGAACACCGTTGACCTGGACCGGCGCGAAGATGTTTCCGCCAATTGTTTCGCTGCGGACGCTGGCAGGCCGGCTGCTGCCGAGTGCCAGATCCGGATACGTGGCCAGCAAGGCGAAGAGCGAACGGACATTTGCGAGATCTGGCGCGGAAGGCTTGACGGCGAGCATCGCAAGGATTTGTGTTTCGGCGTCATGAAAGCGGCCGATGCGCAGATAAAAATGCACCAGCGTTGAATGCGCTTCATAGGCGTCGGCGCTCTGGGGAGCTTGTGCAATGATGCCCTTTAGCTCCCTTTCAGCGACACTGCGACGATCCGCGGCGGCGTCCAGTTCACCCTTGCATAGCGGCGACAGCGTCGCGCCCGCGGCCTGGGACTCCTCGACCGCGAACCAGTCAGAGCTATCGCAGGAGGACGCGTTCTGAGCGAACACCGGTTGGCCTGCAATACTGAAAACAATGCAGGCAAGCAGTATGTGACAACAGCAAAAGCCCGGCCCAGCTCTCACCGTATGTTCCCCCGAAGAAGTAGTTGCCTGTTGCTCCTATTCGTCTCCGATTATATCCGGCGCACTGCCGGGTGCAATGGGACGGCCAACGTTCTGTCTTCGAAAAATTGCCTCAAGGATTTCGACCGATCCGCCTAAAACGCAAAGCGGGGAGCCTGGCGGCTCCCCGCTTGCTTCTTCATGGCCGCCGCGATGCCGAAGGCGTCGCTGGCGGCGCGCACCGCAAGAGCGGTGTGAAAACGGCGTCTATCTCAAACGACTCTGCCCGGTGGCGTCATACAGATTCCTCCGTGCACTACGACTACAATTCCCTTCTACTCCCGCGTTTCGCTGAATGCAACTGGAAATTTCAGCCAGCCCAGCGAGCGCAAAAAATCGCGACATCAACGCACGCGGTGGCCAGAAGAGATCTGATGAACGGCTGAATGGGAAGGGCGGGGCTTCAGCCCCGCCGAAACGCCGCGCCCCACAAGGGGCTTTAGCCCCTGAAGCCACGCTTTTTCATAGTGGGTGAATATGGACGAGACGTTCTCCAGAAAAGTTTTAACCGGCGGGCTATTTCAAGAACAAAGCTTCACGCACCTGATCGCGCCCGACGAACGTCTTCGAAGAGCGGAACTTCCCAAAAATATCCAGAATCTCGCGATTTTGAAACACGCGGGCATGCACCGCCAGCGTCGGAGTCGGCACCAATTCCAGCGTCTGCGAATCAATCACCTTGTAACGATTAAATCTTTCCGGCGCCCGGCTGTGAAACGAAGCCAGCACCGCGCCCCCAGGCCGCATCACCGTGTAAATCCGCTCCATCACCCGCGGCAGCAGTTCGGCATCCAGGTAATCGAAAAGATCCCACGCCAGCACGCCGTGAAAATAATCTTCGGGATAT
>DATFZY010000158.1:0-29009 GCA_035313865.1 Candidatus Acidiferrum sp. | reverse complement strand
CAGTACCGGGAGAATTTTGATTGATGGCGTTGATGTTACGAGTTGGGCTGTGCGGTGGCGGCGCCAGGTGATCGGCTATCTTACGGACACGCCTGGATTTTTGATTGACACACTAAGGAACAACGTATTCTTTGGCAGAGATTGCACGGATGCGAAGTTTGCTTCGGCGGTGGAAATGTCTGATGCCGCTTCCGTGGCCGCCAAAAAGGCTGGCGGATGGGAAGAACCGATCCCGCCGAATGCCGACGAGTTTCTATCTGCCGGAGAGCGGAAGCGCATTGGGCTGGCGCGGATTCTTGTGGGCGGTTACCGCGTGTATGTTCTCGACGAGCCGGTGGCGAACCTGAATCCGGATCTTGCGCGAGACATCAGCGCGCGCATACGAAAAGCAACGTCGGGGATCACGACCATAATCATTACGCATGAACCGGACTTGATGCACACGGATTTCAATATTTTCCTGGATAATGGGCAGGTTGTGGCGACCGGAAAGCATAGCGATCTCTTGCGAACATGCGCTCCTTATCAAGCGAGATATGGGGCTACCACGCAAAGCGAAGGCTAGATGGCGGTAGACTGCTAAAGCGGCGTGACTGAAATGCTGAAATTAAGTGTCGAAGACGTTTTGAAAGCGAACGGGGAAGGGGTCAAAGTCCTGGTTGTGGATTCTGGCGTGGAAGTGGACCACCCCGCGTTGAAAGGGAGGCACATTCGCACATGGGCTGCTGTCCCCGGGTTCAACGATTGCGACGTGGTGGACGATCCAGAGGGTAAAGACGCGTTTGGACACGGGACGGCGGTCGCTGCGATTCTGCACGAGTTCGCGCCGGGTTCACAGATTGAGAGCTTGCGAGTTCTGGGGGGCAATCTGCGTACGAGCTCGCAGGTCGTACTTGCGGGGCTGCATTGGGCGATCGATGCGGGCTACGATGTCGTGAACTGCAGCTTCGGATCGTCGAACAATCAGTTTCTTGCTGACTACAAAAGGGTGATTGATAAAGCGTTTTGCCGAAATGTTTTGATCGTGAGCGCCTGCAACAACTACGACTACAAGAAGCTCGAGTATCCGGGATCTTTCCCGACAGCGATATCGAGCGATTTTGGCGCCCTGGAAGGACTCGAGTTGCAGAGGCGCGTCGGAGAGTTAGTGGAGTTTGTGGCGCGGGGGCAGGATATTTCAGTTGCCTGGAAGGATGCTTCGTACCGGATATCTACGGGGAGCAGTTTCGCGGCTCCGCACCTGGCGGCGATTGTTGCGAGGATTCGGCAAATCCATCCCGATTGGAACGTGTGCCAGATGAAGGCGGCTTTGTATCAGATCGGCGGCCAGCCACCCAAAAAAGCCGAGGCGGAGAGCGCCTGAAGCCTTCCGCAGCGAATTAAGCCCTTCAACTTCTTCGTGTAAGCCGCAGTCCGGCTAACTGAATTAATTTTGGGATTTCGCGAACAACGTCGCGGTCTTTTTCTTTTTCTTCTTCGGGAAGGGCGTGCCAGGGAACCAGGCAGTG
Source organism: Candidatus Acidiferrum sp. (assembly GCA_035313865.1). GTDB lineage: Bacteria > Acidobacteriota > Terriglobia > Acidiferrales > UBA7541 > Acidiferrum. Next base: position 27,501 of record DATFZY010000158.1, on the reverse strand, counting down.
GTGACGCTTCCTCGAATTATCTCTTACGGGAGCATAGGTCCAGCCGGCGCGCTCCCGTTCCGCCATCCACCGGTCGTGTTCGCGTTTGGCGAGCAATTCGGTTTGCTCTGGACTGAGTTTTAGCTCGCCGGAACGCATCCCGGGACCAGAGGTCAGCTCATAACCGAGAAGTCCAAGTTTGTAGGGAATATCGGCCACCACGGAACGATTCGCTTCCTTGTACTCCCCGCTCAGCTCATTCCAGGGAGTGCGCGCTACGGAGTCCACATCAACAGTCCCTTTAACGGACTCAGATTCACAGTAGGATTGGTGACGCGCTGCGGCGAGCGCTTCCATGGACAAGTTCCATTCGGCCTCCACGCGGTAGATGCGAAAACGGCCGGGGAAGGCTTTGGCGAGGCGCATGGTTCCCACATATTTACAGACCGGATCTCCGCCTGTAGTCGCGACCGCAGCACTTCCGCCGACAGACCGCAACGTGGCATCGAGTTCGAGCATTGCAGCGAACTCTTCGCTTGCATACACTTCGCCGGGCTCGACGACCGGTTGAATCCTGGCCGCCCGAGTGACATGCGAACCGGTATAGCTCAATTGACGAAGCACAGGATTAAAGACCGCCAATACCGGTCCGGTGTGCAAACCGATTCGAATATTCAGTGGAAACTTGGACGGCTCTCCCTTTGCTGAATCGGTTTGCTCGTAATACAGGCCCTTCCTAATCCATTCATTTTCTTCTTCTCGCAGGAATTTTACGAATTGCAACGCAAACAGGCCCGCTTCGCGCGCATGATCAAAGACGCCGTAGACTTCGTCGCCCCACATGTTGATGCAGAGAGGCGGGTAGGAACTCCCCGCAATCAGCTGCGAGAGTTTGCCCAGAAAAACATTCACGAACTCAGGGATCACACTTTCCGTGAGCTTGCTGTAGCCAACGATATCTCCAAAAAGAACGGATTTGACCTCGCGATGCATGGTGGGCTTCTCGCATCGCTCCTGCCGCGACTTGCGGATAATCAGCTCTTGGGAGCCACTATCTTTCGAGAGTCTGACGACGACAGGTGTTTGCCCCAGCGAATTGTCCCAAAACTCGACGAAGGCGGCAGTGCCACCCGCGCCGCGCCCGGGCTTGCCATCCCACAGGACCATGGGTTTCAGATCCAGGCGAGCGACGCGAGCCGCTTGTAAAGCCATCCCAATGGTAATTTCCATTGCATATTGCCAGCCCATTTCGTCGCCGGGTTCGGTGCGCTGGCTGAGCTCCCTTATGGTGGAGGCGCGTTTCAAGGCCGTTTCGAAGAGCTGGCTCCATGCCGGACTCGGGCGACTGTCTTTGCGGTCGAAAGGCTGCACGCTGGTACGAAGGAACTCCTCTTCAATCCACGGCAAGACAAGATGCAGTTCCGCCTTTGGCCTTTCCAAAAAAGCTTCGGTAAACAACAGATCGGCGCCCGCGGCTGCGCTGAGGAGAGCGACGCGAGCTTCCACCTTGGCAAGCTCGGCGCGCAGGCGGCTCCTGAGGTCCGAGAGATCGGAAGGGAATCTGGGCGGGCTTCCGGGGAGATCCGGCATGTGGCCCGAGAAAACGATAATCTCCAAGGGTGGAAAGGCCGGCTTGAAGAATCCTTTTGGCCGGCCCATGGCGTTGGCAATGAATTGCGCATTATATCGGGCATCCGCGAGATCGCCGGTTGTTGACTCAGGGAAGGAATTGAGAGACGCATAGGCCTTCATCGCTTCTTCCGGCTTGCCTGCCACCGCCAAAAGCATTGCCGTATGGAGAGCGGATTTGAAGTTTTTCCCCTCCTTGCTCTCGGCGCGACCAATGTAACCAAGCGTTTCGTTAGCCCACTTGCGGGCTTCTTCCTGCCGTGCCGGGAGGTCTGCACTGACGGACAGCAGGGTGGCAGCAAACTTGACCCGAGCTTCGATCAGACTCGGCATCAGTTTGCAAGCCAACAGATAATGTTCGTTCGCACGCTCTCCACGCTGCAGCCTCGTGGAAAGGTCAGCGGCGGCATGAGCTTCGTCGTTCAAGATATCGCCCATTTGGAGGAGGATTTGTGCCCTTTGCCCGGCATCGAGCCGCTCGTTGTTGCTCCAGGGTTCGAGGTTTCGGAAGGCTCCAGCAGACTGGCCGATGCGAGACTTCGCTCCCGCAACGGCTTTACTCAGTTCGCTAAGCTGGACGGGGTCCACGTTCGGCAGCTTGTGCCAATAACCGCCCACTTCGCGAAACACATCAGAAACGAGGAGATATTCCTTTTGGGCGAGCGCAAATCTCATGAACGACAGGACAAGATGAATGTCCCGCAGCGGCCAGCCGAAGCCGGATTCGGGAGTGGAAGTCGAATCGGTGGTTGCGGTCGTGCCCGACCCGAGCTGCTCCCAAAGCTCATAAAGAACCCGTGTGCTGGGAGGGTTATCCGAAGTGAGAATGGCCTGAATTTCGTGAAAGCTGCGTAAGCTCGTCGACACCGACCAACCTTTCTACCTTCGGAAGAGAATGCAGCCTGACCGAAGAAGTTACCACAACCGACTAATCCTGGGGCTTAGGGCTGTAAGTTTTTGGAGGTGGAACGCATCTCCTAATTAGACCGATATTTCAGCGGTTCGGTCCCAGGGAGGCACGCCTTGAGCACATCGCGTTTTGGGCACGATCTCAAGTCTGGCGGTTGCATTTGCTTTCCTGGTTCCGGCTTGCTTACCATTCACAAGGCCAATCTTAATTTCCCGGAAATGCCCGGATGCCGCTGTCCGCACATTTCTCACGGCCGTTCGAACGCCGAGCTGACCCGATGGAACGCGCGCAGCGCTGGAGAAAACCAATGACAGCCTTGTCCATTCCGATTCGTCAGGTTCTCAACGATCGCCGGGAAAAACTTGTGGCCATCATGGAGCCTTCCGGCGCCAATCAAAGCTTTATCCAACGGCTTGCGGAAGTCGACTCGGCGCTAAAACGGCTCGATGCCGGCAGCTACGGCGTTTGCGAAGTTTGCGGGCAAAAAATAGATGAACATGAACTGCTCGCCAACCCATTGCAGAAGCAGTGCGTTTCCCATTTGCCAGCGGAACAAATGAAGAAAATTTTTCGGGACCAGGCGTTTGCGGAATTGATCGCCACCACCGCCTTGCCGGAAGATGTGCTCGGCAAAGGAATCAGCCTCGCGCCATGGTCGAGCGGCAGTACTCAAGAGGTTGACCAGGACATCAAGCGAGCCAGGGATGTCCAGGCGGAATTAATGCCGGAATCTCGCTTTCACCACGAGGCTTGGGATATTTTTTATGAATTTATACCTTCCGGTCCACTGAGCGGCGACTACTGCGATCTCGTTCGTGCGAATCCGGGAGAAGTTTTCATCATGTTTGGCGATGCCATGGGAAAGGGCATCACGGCTTGCATGACGACCTGCCGGCTGCATGCGCTGTTCCGGACGTTGCTGGAGCTCAAGCTGCCCCTGGCGGAACTTGTGGATCGTGCGAACCGTATTTTTTGTCAGTGCGTCCAGACCTCCGGGCACTACGCTACGCTTCTTTGCGGCCGTGCCACGGCAAAGGGAACATTTGAATTGATCAATGCCGGACATCTTCCGCCGCTTGTTTTGCGCGATGGTGGCGTCGAGCGCGTGGCGTCCGCGGGAGCCAAGGGCATGCCGCTGGGACTCTTTTTTGACAGCGGCTATGAGGTGTCGCAGGTTCGCCTGGAGCTTGGAGAAACCATGCTCTGCTACACGGACGGACTCACGGAAGCGCGCGACGCCGAAGATAATGAGTATGGACACGAGCGCCTGGCTAAAGTGGCTCACGAGAACAGACACCTTCCCCTCGAGGAATTGGTGAGGAGTTGTCGCGAAGATGTTGCGGCCTATACTTCGAAGTCCAGTTTCTCGGACGATTTCACGTTGCTGGCCTTGCGCCGGCTTTCGTAGACCGCAAATCATTTCCTACCTCATTGTGGCGAGATCGGCCTTGCGGATTGGAATGCGGGGAGCCTGTACCTAAGGCGCATCCCGTTGAGCAAGGCCGATAAGCTTTTCAGCCTCGGGCCGACAAGAGTTTCTTCTGCTTGGGTATCCTCGTTACAAAGCTCGTCTGGCCTCGCCAATTGCTACACCATTCCTGCCTGTCTTCGGATCATCGGTCCGCCGTGGAAAGATTCCTGGCCTTTTGGCCCAAGGAAATGAGTTCTATCTGGAGTGAGCGCAGTGAAGTCTTACTGGTTGCGCGGTTGCATCTCTCGCTTCGCCCAACCAATAGCAATGCCTATCGCTTCTTCTTCTTTGGTTTAGGCGAGGATTTTTTTCGCGGCTGGGTCTTCTTCTTGCCTGTTTTCGGCTTCGCGCTTTTCTTTGCGGTTTTCTCTGGTTTCATTCGGCCGCCGACGTCCATGGCGGGCACCAGCCCGGCGAACCAGCCGCGCATGCCTTCCTGCTTTTGATCGGGGACACGGACCCAGTTGTCTGCCGTAAGAACCATGTCCACCAGTTGCTCCGCACCTTCATCCGCCGGCTGCAATTTGCTTAAGGCATTGCGGCAGGTGTCTTCCACCTCAAGCATTTTGAGCGTCGCCTGCGCCTCCCGGGAATTGTCTGATGCCAGTCGCGTCCGGAGGTCTGCGCTGCTTAATCGTGAGTTCAAGTATTCCGAAAGGAGTTCTTTGGGTTTCATTGAGATTCTCCTTTCAATGCAAGCAGGCGTGAGTTTTTGGCAAGCGCGGCGAGTGCTCGATGGATGCGGACTTCGACCGTGTTTTTGCGAAGTCCGACGCGCTCAGCAATTTCGTCCAGGTCCAAGTCTTCGAGGAAGCGCAAGCGAATCACGATGGCTTGATTTTCCGGCAGAGATTCGATGGCCTGGAGAACGAGGTGCTGCGTTTCGAAAAGATTCACATCCGCATTGTTGACCGATTCCAATCCAACAGCCGTTTCGACCGGCTCGTCCCATTTGCCTTTTTTGCGCCGAAATTCTTCAAAACAGGAGTTTCTGGTGATTGCCGCGAGCCAGCCAACTACGGAGTCAGGCTCTTTCAATTTGGTTATGGCTTGCAGCGCCTTCATGACCGCATTCTGGACCAGATCTTCGGCAGTCGTACGGTTGTGCACAAAGCCGTAGGCGATGGAATAGAAGACTCGGTAATGGGTCCGGACAACCTCTCCCATCCAATCCCTAACGGCGGCAGGGGGGATACCGTCCCCTCTTCGCCCGGAGTCGAACCATTCCTTGACGGGTTCGGGAACCTGGAAAGTCTTTTTTGATGGAGATCCAACTGTGCTCATGGGAGAGGAAATCATCATGCTTGCTTGAATTTCGAGTCGTCGAATTCTAGGAGACGAGCCAAGTGCCGTCAACCAAATTAGTTGTACTCTCCAAAAGGGGACTTCTCTCAAAATGGCTCGCTGCGGCATCATGTCAGGCACCTGAAGAGTTCATCGCGGTCTACTCCTGGAACAGGCCTGGGGCATGAGCAAAACACCGGTTCCATATATCTATTGATGCGAATGAGGGGGCAAACCTTACCGCGAATTGCTGGCGCCGGAGGGTGTCTAGGCTGCTTATTCCGCGGCGATGGCGCGAGGGAAGGCGAACTCTACCTTTCGCGGCTGCTGCACTGGATGGGATAGCAGTCAGCGCGCCTTCGCGATGAATCAGGGAAAACCGGGACAAGCTGTCCTGCGTCCAACGTCATTTTTTGTCCGGCTCAGGCACGCCGAGCGCATCGAGTGCCGCGACCGCCTTCTTTTCGTCGCCATCCTCCAGCGCTTGGAAAAGACTGCCCCATTGGGGCGCCTTATCGGCAAACGCAGGGCTGGTGCTTACAAAATGCCTCGTCCCCGTGAATGTCCAGCCAACTTTTTCAAGGCCGACAACGTCTCTGCGCAGCCGGCGGCCGACAGTCATGGCAGCATCGTGTTTGTGGTCCGCGGCCAGGCAGGCAAATTCAAAAGTGGACATGACCAGCCGCAATCTTTTGCTGGTTGCTTCCTCCAGGACGGCCGCACGGTCTGCGCAGCCAGCGAACTGGGAGGTCGTCAGATGCTTTTCGACGAAATCAAAACCTCCGGTCCCCAATTTCACACGTCTCGCATTGAGCTCAAACGCCTTGTCATATTCGAATAGTTCATCATGGCGGATGTTTTCGGCCAGATTCAGAATACTGATCGATTGTGGTTCCAGGGCCAGAGCATCGTCGGCAGCTTTGACGGCGTCCGCGGGTCTCCCTTGTTCGTCCAAGGCTCTGGCGCGCGCATACAGTTGCTTGGCCTGCTCAAACTGTTGTTTCGCCTGCTCGTTCGTTTCGGAACCCGGTTCGTCATCAAAGTTGTAATAAAAAAAGACGACTCGAGCAAAGGGAGTCTTATCCTCTTTCGCGATCTTTTGGCAGGTACGAAGTTTCTGAATCTCCTCGGAAGGTAGAGTACCGTTGTATCCTTCCTTCAGCAGCGTAACTTGATCGTCGATCCCCTTGTCCTTGTAGGGATACTCCTCCGGCCAATCGAGGGCGTAGACAGTAAACTTGCCCTTCTTCCCGGCATAATCCGCATCGAGTCTGACGCTGGTCAATTGTTGTCCTGCAGCCAAAGTCGCAAGTTTGTTTGCTTCCTGCTCGTCTTTGTTAACACCTTTGCCTTCCCGATACATGTCGGCCAGAAGCAAGGAGCTTTCTCGAACTACCCAGTGCGAGGCATACTCCAGGTAAGGCTTGGCTTGATCGTACTGATGAGCGTCATAAAATGCCTTGCCGGCGACCCTGGCGTTTAGCCGGAATGAGTTTCTCAAATAAATGTCCCAGGGATATTTCTCCAAAGCGGGCTTGCAAAGCTCCTCCATCTTCTTGATGTCGCGAACCATGCGGTCTAACTGGCCCGTGGAAGCGTAGAGAGTTGCCCGCTCATTGTAGTTGGCGCAATACGTCGAAAAGTCGTCGGACCAAGTCGACAAGTCATGTATGTTGTGAATGGTTCCGCTCTTGTCGAGCAGGTCAATCGCTTTCGTTAAATCATCAATCGCCTCTTTGGTTCTCTCAGCATCGTTATCGTTTCTGGCGGCATCCGCCATATGGACGGAGGCATCGGCGGCAACGTAGGCAAAACTAGGCGCATTGGGGAAGGATCCCAAGGTCAGAGTGAGAGCCTCCACGATCTCTTTGTAAAATCCATGTTCAATGTTCGGATTTGGAAAATTGGAAGAGTCCAGCCACTTGCAGCAGTCATTGTAGAGATCCTTCATCTGCGTGGTGGTGGATTGGAACAAAGTCCTGCCGCTCAGCGCTCTTACGATGTACTCCTTCGCGGACATGGCGTGCGCGAAACGCTCTCTGCTCTTACTATCGTTGGCTTCCTTTGATTCGTCCCACGCCATGTTTCCAAGAAAATTCTCGAAGGTCGCCATGGACAGCAGTAACTCCTGCTCTTTAGAATCCGCTTGCAGGCCACCCTCAACAATTTCTTCCGCCGCGCGTATCAATTCTGCGGCTTCACGATGGGCTTGCGCTTTCTTTTCCTCGCCATCCTCGCTTTTCACTTTGCCGCGCGCGGTCCAGGCTTGCTCCAAAAGACACTCGGAGCGCGCCTTGATTGAACGCAAATCGCCAGGATGTTCTTTTGCCAGGCGGTTTCCGATCTTGCAGGACATCTCCTTGAGGCGTTCTTTTTCAGCCCCTTCCACGTACGACGCACGGTATCTATAGACTCGGGATACGAAGCCAGTATCGTCGGGGTCAGCGTCGGAATTGGATACAGCCATCGCGCGACGAGCGAGATTGAATGAAGCCAGGTTATGGTTCTTTTCCTCGTCTATCTTCTTGTGGTCCAGCGCGTCTCTGGACTCCAGGTTTTCGAGCCGCGCGTAGGCTATCAGGAGCCTTGGACTTGAGGCTTGGCCCTCGCGCTGGCCGACAAGATTCCTCACTTCGTCGAGGACCGCGTCGCCTTTCTTGTTCTCCCCGATATCCAACAAGAACCAGGCATACCGGCAGCCATTTAAGAGGAAATTTACCTCGTCAGCTTCCGCGAGCGGCTGCCCTGCGGCAAGCTTGTCCGCGATAGGCTTGCGTCCTTTTTCAAATGCCCTGCCATAGCTGTCCAAAGCTCGTTTTGCATCACCGACGGTTTCGAAAGCGAAGCCTGTTCGATATTCGACCGCGGCGATGTCGGCATCGTCGGTTTCCTGATGCTGTTTTGCGGCGGACTGAATTTCCCCTATCTTGGTTAATAATTCCAATTCCAGATTGCTCGCGCCGATTTCGCCTCTGTGGTGTTCTACCATCTCCCTCAAAGACTTCGTCAGGCTGGATGTCACACGCAATTGTTCTTTGAGAGCGTCACTCGCTCGGGCGACCTCGTCGTTTTTTTCGGCGAGCGCTGCCTGTGTGGCTTTCAGCTTTCGAATCGAGATGAAGTTCCAAATGCCCAAACCCACGAAGATGACCAGGGCTACAGAGACTCCTATGGCGAAACGAATTAGGCGGCGGCGTTCACTCAACTGTTCCGCTACCTCAGCCTCAACACGGAGAGCCTCCGCGCGCTTGCTTTCCTCCAGGAACTTACGCACGGTCTCGAATTGCCCACCATGGCGCGCCGCCCACGACGGAGTGGGTGCCGAAGACTCCCACCAGGCTGCCATGTTCTGAAGGTCCAAGCCGGTAAGGAGACCACCCTCGCGCTTCGAGTAACGCTCTTCGGCCGCAGCCAGCCGTCTCCAGGCCGCTCCTGCTCGCCCCTCGTTCTCCAGCCATTCCCGTAGCGGTGTCCATTGCCGGATCAGGCTTTCATGGCTAATGTCGACAATCACGTGGTCCGAGAGTGATTCCCCCGTGGTGCGCAGAAAGTTGCACCCTGCCGCCCGGAAAGCGTCCACGACCGCAACCACATCATCCCTTCGGCCGCCCGCAGCCTCGATCAGCTCGCTCATCCGGCATGGCCGTCTTACGGCGGTCGCAGGAGTGCTCCCGCTAACCAGCGCCCGAAAGATTCTCTCGATTTGAATCAGGCGGCTAGAACCCAGCTCGGCAATCACCTCAGCGCCGTGCGCGTCCAGCGCTCCGGAGAGTCCGCCGATCTGCTCATATTCCGCGAGCTTCAGCTCTACCGCTCCTCCGCCTGGTTGCGCCGATGCGCGAAGCCAAAGCCTATTGAGGACGTGCTGCATCAACGGCAGCTGGTCCGCCTGCCGCGCCAAACGTGTCGCCAGATCGCTTTCTTCACCGACCTGCCAAGGCGCGAAGCTTCCCAAATCATTCAACAGCCGGTTCACCAGCGCATTTTCGACTTTGAAGCCAACGACGCTGGCAGGTCCCTCAATCGCCTCGCGGCATTCGTCGCGATCCATCCGTGGCGCGAGGTAAAGCCCAGCGCTGATCCGTTCCGCGAGACCTTCGATCGTGGCGCAGGCGCCCAGGTACTCCGATCGCATGGTGAGAACAACATAGATGGAGACTCCGCGCGCCGACGAACTCTCCAGCAGCGTTGCGACGAACGCCTCTGCCTCTTCCCGCTGGGCGTAGTCGGCGTAGCGAAACAGCTCTTCAAACTGATCGACCAAAAGTAGGAGGTTATATCCATCCGGAATATTTCCGGCGCTCGCCCACTCCACAACTGCCCGCGGCCCCTGCCGAAGATACGCGGTCATGAGGTCAAGTTCGGTTTGATCCGCAGGAGGGCCCGTCCGGACGGAAAGCAAGGCGCCCGCAAGCTTGTTCATCGGCTGGCCGCCCGGGTGCATATCGGCAATCTTCCAGTGCGAACCAGCCCGGGAAAGAAGACCCAGCTCAAGAGCGTCCAGAAGGCCTGTGCGTACTAACGAGGATTTACCGCTGCCAGACGGGCCAAGCACGGCCATGAACCGATCGGCCGCCAGGCAGTCGACCATCGTATCGATCGAACTCTCGCGCCCAAAAAAGAGGTCCGACTCTTCCCGGGTAAAAGCACGAAGGCCGGGATACGGTAGCCGCTTGGGAAGACTCATTCGCCAAGCTCCGTGATGAGTTTCTTTATCGCCTCGATATTCCAGCCGGTGGGGCAGTCAATCACCCGAGCGTCCGGGAAGCTGATGCCGATCTCCGGTTTAGGCGGCGGCCCGCTGCAAATCGCAAGCAGCTTGGGGCTCGATTCTCTTTGCGGTCGCACCTTGTTGAAACGCATCAGTTGATGGCGAATCCATGCCTGGGTCGTATTGCCGTAGAAAAACAGCAGCACATCACAATCAATGAGGTTCTCTTCCAGGTCTCGTCGAGTTTCCTCGCTGGAGGGTCCTGTGGCCGGCAATATCGCCGTCAACGCGTTTTGCACGCACTCCCTCTCAACCTCTCTCGCAATTTCCAGGTCGTTGCTGTCGGCGTTAATGAAGACCGTCGAAAACTTGACCTTGCGAACTTTTTCCTTCTCTTTGCTTTTGCGAATTTCCTTCAGAATTTGAAGTTTGAACGCCTCCAGCCCAGAGGCGATCACCGTTTCCGACTTGAGAATCGCCTTATACGTGGAATCCGTCACGGACTCCGGATCGACATCCGGCCGCCGCCATTGCAGTCGCGGGACGTTCGAGGATTTTGCGAGTTCGGACTGGAACCGCGTATACCCCTCCGGAAGGTCAGGGGGGACGCGGCCAGCACGCTTCCCAAGTAACTGCACGAACAGGTCTGTTCGCCCTATGTCGCTCTGAAACGCAGACTTAAACGCCTCGCCACCCTGGGGATACCCGCCAACGGGAAGAACTGCGATTTCCTCCGCGTACTGCTGGAGAAAACTGCGCAGCTGATCGACTTCGTCCTCGAGGTCTTCGGTGGTTTGCGCCAGCAGAACCGTTCGCTTAGTCGACTCGGTCTGGCCAGCCGCTTTGACATTCGCAGACGATTCCGCACGCGGCATCGCCCTCTCCGTCTGCGCCTGTACTCTCGGTGAACGTGGGAGCAGCCGAAGCGAAAACAACTTCTTGCCCAGATCGGCAGCCAGGGTATGAATCAGCGTCGAGAATTCGTCCCGATCTCTGTGTATGGACAAGGGCATCGGAATACTGCGGGGCCCGGACGCTCTCCAAAATTCAAGATGGATATTTTCATCCAGAGGCGAGGGATACCGCTCTTCGGCGTTCAGGGGCAAATACTCAATCATGAAAAGGCGCGACAGGTCCTCATTCTGCGCAATGAACGACTCAAGCTCTCGATTGGTCCAGTCCTGCGCTATATAACTTGGCGAGCCGATCGCCAGAAAAAGCGCCGAGCTCTTTGTGGCTTTGATCAGGTCCGGCAGCCTGGAATTGGCCCGGACCTCGTTGCTGTCGCAGAACACCGAAAGTTCTCGAGACGCGCCTAATCTCTGGCACAGCGCCGTTCTCAGCCGACTAACGAACTGCGTGACCCATCCTTCCGGTTCCTCCGTAGATGCGTTGTCTGCGTGCGCGTAGCTTACGAACAGGTCGTACTCGAACCCCGGGATCATGGACATACTCTGCCCGCCTCCGACAGCCTCAACTGTACCAGCGGTGGACGCCTGACTGGCTGGTTTTCAAACAAACATCTCCTCGACACTCCGCGCTCGGCGAATGGGGCGCACCACTTCACATCTGTGAACCCGCTGTGCTGAATCCGTGATTCGCCTCTCCCAAGCCAGAAGCCGGTGCTTGGACGACACTTCAGGACTGCCAACGGCCTTATCTTAGTACATAGAGTGACAAGTGGGAACACCGCTTGCGAGAGCTCGCCTGAAGCCCATGCGCGCCGCCAGAAAATCCTTCGAGGTCCGGTTCAGGCTGCGGCTAATTCCTTGAGGAGAGTTTTGCCTTTGCGGAACCACGGCCGTTCATAACGCTGCATGTAGCGCGGCAGCGTGCGCTTTTTTGCCAGCAACTTTTGCGCCCACTCGCGCGCTTCTTCGGGTCGGCCTTGCAGCTTCAAGAAATAGGCATAGTTGTAGAGCGTTTCGGTGGTCGTGGAAAATTGTGTCACGTCGACATATTGATGTGCAGCGCGGTCCAGTTGGCCGGTTCGCGCATAAGCATCGGCGAGTAGTCCCGCGGCCCGGTAGTAATCAAACTTGGGGTCGCTGGCGACGACACGCTCCAGGTCCGCAATCGCGGCCGCGTAGTTTTCCAATCCCAGCGAAGCCTGCGCGCGATAATAAAATGTGTATGCGGAATCGCTGCGCGCTGCAATTGCATTCGTGAACGCCTCGCGCGCTTTGGCAAATTGTTTTTGGTCCTTGTAAAGCTCGCCCAGTTCTTCGTAGTTGGCCGCCGAAGGATTATCCAGAATTTGCGTTTCCACGATTTTGATGCGCGAACTGCGCCCAAAGCCCTGAAATACGCCGCGCAGCAGGCCGAGATCGGGCAACACTTCCGCGACGATGTACACGCTTGCGCCGATAAAACTACCGAAGAAAATCACGTAAAACCAATAGCCGTCCGGCCGGCGCCGCAGGAAGTGCACCAACGCGATGCCTTGCAAGATCAATCCCCAAGGATAGAAAAGGTGGCTTAAGCCGAACATGGACGACCGCCTTCTTTACAGCATTGCTGTCCCGCGCCGACCGGTCAATTAAAACGTGACTCTTGTATGAGCAGAAGTTACCGTCCACAAGGGCTATCTTGGCTTGCTATGATGGGCGGGAATGAATCCCATCGAAACATTGGGATTGGCCCTCGGCGCCGGATTTTCTTCCGGCCTGAATCTTTACGCCACTGTAGCCACCCTCGGGTTGCTGGAGCGCTTCGGAATTATCCATCTTCCGCCATCGCTTCAAGGGCTCTCCCGCACCTGGGTCCTGGCAATTGCAATCGCGCTTTACATTCTGGAATTCTTCGCGGACAAGGTGCCTTACGTCGACACTGCGTGGGACGTGGTGCACACGTTCATTCGCCCGCCTGCCGCCGCCGTGCTCGCATACAGCGCAGTGAGCGCCGCGCCCGCGGAGTGGCGCTGGGCCGCGGCGCTTCTCGCTGGCGGTGTCGCGCTCACTTCTCATGGAACGAAATCCAGCGCGCGCGCGGCGGTCAACACCGTTCCGGAACCGTTCACCAATTGGGCTTTGAGCCTCGGAGAAGACGTCCTGGCGGTTTGGCTGACGTGGATGGCCACCGCGCATCCGTTGGTAACCACCATCGTTGTCGTCGCACTCTTGGCGTTCTCGGCGTTCTTACTCTTTCATCTCTTCCGCTTTGCGCGCCGCGCGTTGCAGCGATTGTTCGCCGCATGGGCTTGAAAACTGAAAATCGCAATCTATTTCAAATACGTCCCCAGCCAATCCAGAAATGTTTTGTACCAGAACCGGCTGTTCTGCGGCTTCAGGATCCAATGACCTTCATCCGGAAAAACAACCAGCTTTGAAGGCACGCCCTGTCTCTGCAATGCACTGAAAAATTCCAGCGATTGCGTGTACGGCACTCGATAATCGCCTTCGCCCGCGATCACCAGCGTCGGCGTCTTGAATTTCCCCAATTCGCTCGCGTAAGTCATCGGCGACCACTTGTGAAAGCTCTCCGGATTCGTCCACGGCGTGCCCTGCGTGTCGTGTTCTTCGAACCACAGCTCTTCCGTGGCATACATCGAGGCTTTGTCGTAAATGCCGGCGTGGCTGATGATCGCCTTGAAGCGCCCCGTATGCGTCGCGATCCAATCCGCCAGGTAGCCGCCGTAGGACCCGCCCACCGCCGCCGTGCGCGTTCCGTCGAGGTACAGATATTTTTTCAATACGAAGTCTACGCCGTTTATTACGTCGACATACGCTTTGCCGCCATAATCATTGATGATTTCATCCGTGAATTTCTGCCCGTAGCCGGTCGAGCCGCGCCGGTTGATCATCAGCGTCACGTAGCCGCCGCCGGAAAACACTTGCTGGTTCCAGCGATAGCCCCAGGCGTTCGAGGACATCGTTTGCGGCCCGCCGTGCAGCACCACCACCAGTGGATATTTCTTTGTCGCGTCAAAATCCGGAGGTCGGATCATCATGGCCTGTACGCGTGTCCCGCCCGCTCCCTCAAACCAGAAAGTTTCCGGCTCGTTCATCTTGAGCGAGGCTAGAATCGAATCGTTGTGATGAGTAAGTTGCCGCACGCCGCTGCCGTCGCTCGATGCCGCAAAAATTTCGGCTGGCATGGTCAAACTTGTGCGTTCAAACGCCATGGTCTTGCCGTCACCGCTGAACGAAACACTCAGGTTGTAAGCGTCCGCAGCAATCTTCTTGGGTTCGGCTCCAACATGCGCCGCCATCGCATAAATCGGCTGCAGTGTTTCGTTTTCCGCCGTGAAATAAATCGTCTTGCTGTCCGCCGACCATATCACTTCATTCGCGCTGCGGTCGAACCCTTCCGACAAGTTCTCGATTTTCCCCGTCGCTCGCCCATAAAGCATCACGCGCCACCGGTCCGATTCGTCCTCCGGCGTCAATTGCGCGTGATAAGCAATAAACTTTCCATCCGGCGAATACGCGGGCCCTCCATCAAAACCGGGCTGGCTTGTAATTTTCTTTATCTCTCCGCCCGCTACCGGTACCACAAATAAATCGCCATTCGTGCTGATGGCTTCCACAGTATCGGTCACCGCCGTAAAACAAATCTCCTTGGAGTCCGGAGAAAAATTCAGATCTGCGGGACCGCCGCGCTCATCCGGCGGCACGTCATAGTTTGCGCCAACCGTCAGATCGCGCGGCGCTCCGCTGCCGTCCGCAGCCACAACAAAAAGATGGCTCCGCTTGCCGTCGTTCCAATGCGTCCAGTGACGGTAAAGAAGATGCTCCGCGACGTGCGCCTTCACCTTGTCTTTTTCTTTCTCCGCGTCCCGCGCGCTGTTGCAGGCATCGTCTTTGCAATCCGGATATACGCCCGAGGTGAATAAAATCGTCTTCCCATCCGGCGACCACTTCACGATGTCCGCGCCCGTCGAAAGTTGGGTCAACGGTTTCGCCTCTCCACCATCCATCGACAGCAAATACACCTGCGAATCCCCGCTCCGTGACGACAAAAATGCAATCGTCTTCCCGCCCGGCGACCAAACTGGCGACGTATCATGCCCGCTCTGCGTCAATTGCAGCGCCGCTCCGCCGCTCGTCGGCACGATCCAGATGTTGCTCGTGCCGCGATTCGCATCCATATCCGGCGTCGAAACTGTATACGCCACCCATTTCCCGTCGGGCGATATTTGCGCTTCCCCCACGCGGTGCATGCGGATCAAGTCGTCGAATGTAATGGCGTGCCTCGCCGCCTCCTGAGCACGCAGCGCCAACTGGCCCGCCAACACCGCAGCGACGAACAAACTGCTGCGCAAAATAGCTCGTTTCATTCTGTTTCCTCCCATTGAACTACGGCGGGTCGCGTTTTCCCCGTGCGGAACTGTGGATGATGTCACGATTCCCGCTCGATTCCAAGCGCGCGGCCCCTCGCCCAAACCCAGTTCAAGCCCGCAATCGCGATCGTGATGGACATCACGATGAATTCGGCCCGATGCATCTGCACCACCAGCACTGCGGTGAACGCCAGTCCCAGCGCCGCAAAGAACAATCCTCCTGGCAAACGAAACGTGCGCCCTTGTATGTGCTTCCATCGCAGCGCAGGCAGCGCGGCCACAACGGCCCCGTACATGAAAAGCCGCGAAATCGCGGAGAGCGAAGCGTTCCAACGGAAGTTTCCGCCAATCGAGAACGCGAGGATCATCACCGCAAAAACCACAATCGACACGTGCGGTGTCCGAAACCGCGGATGAATCGCAGCAAAAAACGAAGGGAAGTCCCCGCGTTCTCCCATGGCGAACGTGACGCGAGGCGTGTGCAGCATGTTCGCGCTCAAATAGCCGTACACAGAAATCAGCGTGCCCACCGCCACCAGAGTCACGCCAATCGGTCCAAGAAACTGCCGCGCCGCATCCACTGCGGGCTTTGTGGTGGCTGCCGGATTCGCAAGCGTGTAAATCACGACGACCTGCACGGAAATGTACAGCAGTGTGGCCGTCACCATGGCGATCAACAATGCCACCGGCGCATCCTTCCGCGGATCGTTCGCCTCGCCTGAAGCAAACAGCGCTGCCTCAAATCCCCCATACGCATAAACCATCAGGAGCACTGCTTGAAACCAATTTGCAGCCGTGTTCGGAACCGTCGCCGGCACCACGCGTATTCCCGGATGCAGCGCCAGCGCCGTCAACCCGCTAACAACAAAAAGCCCCAGCAGCAGCACCTTAGTGATCGTAAAAAAGTTGCTCAGCGCGTTTCCGCCGCTAACGCCGCGATAATTCACCGCCGCCAGGAGCCCAATGAGCACGGTCAGAATAATTCCCCGCACCAACGGGCCATTCACGGCAGGGAAAAACGAACTAAGGTAAGTAATAAAAAGATTTGCCACACCCGAGCACGCCGTAATCCGCGAAAGCCATGTAAGCCACCCAATCTGAATCGCCGCGAATCGCCCAAACGCAACCCGCGTGTACAAATAAGGTCCGCCAGCCTCCTGAAAGTAAGAAGAAACCTCCGCCAGACAAGCGGCAATCACCGCCACGCCGGCAAACGCAACGAAATATCCAAGAGGGCTAAGTTTTCCAAGATAGCCGGCGATGATCGATGGCAGCCCAAAGATGCTCGCGCCAATCATCGTGTTGAGCATCAACGCCGCGAGACTCCAGCGCCCAATCGTTCGAACCAGCCCGCCGGATGATGAGGGTTCTGCCGAAGCTGGAGCGGCCTCGCTCAATCTACCGGCATCGCGACAGCCGCCGCCTTCATTCTCGCGATGTCGCTCAGCAGGTCGGGCTTCCCGCTGATCCGTTCCAGGTGTGGATACCGCTCGCCACCGTGGTAATCGATTTTGTAAGTACGGAAGAAATCTTCATTCTCGATCAAAAGTTCAATCGGTTCGTGCCCCCCGCTTGCCTGCCGGATCGCTTCGCGCAAACCGTCCGGATTCCATCTTCGCCCATTCACTGCAATCAGCTTCATCCCCGGAGCAATCCCGGCTTGCGCCGCAGGCGAACCCGGAATCACGTCGCTCACCTCGTCGCTCTCCTCGCCCCCAGGATCATGCGCAATGAACCCAAGCGAAAACTGCACGTCCGTCGTGCGCCCCACCGATTCTTCCGCCGCCTGATGTTCATTCATCGTGTCGTCGTAATTGAGTTTCCATCCGCTGTTTTCCAGTCCGCCCAATGGCGCACCAGGTCCGTGCGTGTTCAATCGTTGCGCAAAAAAGCCGTGCCAGTCATAAGGAGTGATCGCCTGCAACGCCGCGACGACATCCTCAAATGTGTAGGGCACTACTTTCGGCCCAGTGTTCTCACCCCCATGAAATTTTCTGCAAAAATCATCCAGCGAAGCCTTGCCCTTACTCTCCCGCCGAATGATCGTGTCGGCTTCCAGCCAGATCATAGTGCCCTCATCGTAGTAGTCCACCCCCCGCCGCCACGATGAGCCTTCCGCGCGCGCCCCATAAAGAAGTTGCGCCGCAATCGCCGTATCCTGCAGGTTTCGCCACGCGCGTCCGGGCCGCTCATTCAAATACGCCGCAACATAAGCGATGTTCTCCTGCAGCTTCTCCGGCGTCCACAAACCGCTCCGGGCCGAAAGTATCGTGCCGTAGTATTGCGTCAGCCCTTCATACACCCACAGCAGATCGCCCTTCATCGGAGCCTGGTAGTCCGGAGTCGTAAGGCCGACGGGTCTCCGGTATTTTCCATTCCACGAATGAAAAAATTCGTGCGGCAGCAAATCAATCTGTGTTTCGAAAATCTCAGGATCGAGCAGCGCCCGCTCTGGCATGCGATCGTCGCTGGACTCGTGGTGTTCCACTCCGTCGGTCGGCAAGTTATCGCTCAGCGTCAGCAAAAAGTCGTAACGCCGGTAGTGCCTCGCCCCAAAAAGCGCTCCGGTTTCTGCAACGAGTTGACGCCAGTGCCGAATTTCTTCTCGCTCCGCGACGATGGCAGCCGCACTATCGCCCGCAATGTGAATAAAATGTGGTGGCTGCTGTCCTTTGGAGAGATCGATGGTGAGCAGGTGCGCTCCCGTAAGCACAGGCGAATCCATCAAAGTGGTCAGCGTTGCCGGCAGAAACTGAATTCCCTCTGAAGATTCTTTCGAGACGGGCAATGCCGTTCCAAATTTCCAACCGTCCGGCACGCGCAAATTCGCCTCAAACGTCAAATCGTCGCTGCGCGCCCCCTGCGGGTACAAAAGAACCATGTACCAGTTCAAAAGCGCCAGTTGCGCCGTTGCGGACGGCGTTTCGTGCCCCGCGCTGGCGCCCGTGGGCGAAAGATAATCCAGCGAAACTTCCAGTTCGCTGCCGCCAGCCGGTATCTGGCAATGAAACGCGAACATATCCACGTCGTCGCGCCGCCATTCAATCTCTTTCCCAGCCACTCGAAAGATCAGCCCCGTCAAATCTGCAATCGGCCCCACCGGAGAATGCTCGCCAGGAATCCATTTCGGATACACCAGCGTCAGTGGTCCTGCCGCCACCGGAAACGTCACCTTGGCGTGGAAGACGTATTTCGCCGCGTCACGCACATCGACAGCCAGGCGAATCGACTTTCTCGCGTCCTGTCCCTTCGTCCTATTCGCAAAAAAAAGGCACGGAACAATCGCCAGTAAAGTCCAACAACCAATACGCTTTAGCATCAACGGTTCTCCCTCGAATTTGCCCCGACTAGCATGATTGCTGCACACAAACCGGAAATCAAGCCCGGCCACATTGTCTGGTGTTGCGTTCCCCGCCCAGGGGTTGTCCCGCGACTCTGCTACAATCCCTCGTCGAGCACGCATGTCAAACGACGCCGCTCTCTTTCCGCGCAACTTCCACAAATCAGTTCCCATCGCCGTCCGCGGCGAAGGCTCCTGGATTTTTACCGCCGATGGCCGCAAATTTCTCGACGCCGCAGGCCAGGCCGCCGTCATCAATATTGGCCACGGCGTTCCCGAAATCGGCCACGCCATGGGCCAGCAATCCGCGCAACTGGCGTTCGCCCATACCTCGCAATTCCATTCTGCGCCTGGCGAAAAACTTGCGGCCCGTTTGCTCGCGCTCGCTCCGCCAAATTTCCAAAAAGGCGGCCGCGTTTACTTCACCTCGGGCGGTTCCGAAGCCACAGAAACCGCCATCAAACTCGTTCGCCAATTCCACCTCGAAAACGGCCACGCCAGCCGTTACAGAATTCTTTCACGCCGCCAGAGCTATCACGGCAGCACCCTCGGCGCGATGACCCTCAGCGGAAACCTCCTGCGCCGCGCGCTCTATCAGCCCCTGCTCGCAGAATGGGGCCACATCGCCCCCTGTTTTTGTTACCACTGCCCATTCGACAAATCTTTTCCCGAATGTCACCTCGCATGCGCCTATGACTTGGAGTCAGCACTCTCGGAGAACGACGCAGGCACGGCCGCCGCATTTATTTTCGAACCCGTGGTTGGCGCAACACTCGGTGCGGCTGTCCCGCCGGAAGGCTACGCCACTCGCATCGCCGAAATTTGCCGCCAGCGCGGCATCCTTCTCATCGCCGATGAAGTCATGACCGGCATCGGCCGCACCGGCAAACCCTTCGCCGTTCAGCACTGGGGCATCGAGCCCGACATCATCCTCGCAGGGAAGGGAATCGCCAGCGGGTACGCTCCGCTCGGCGCCGTTCTTATCGCGCAAAATGTCGTCAAAGCATTTGAAAAAGGCTCCGGCGCCTTCAAACACGGATTCACGTATCAAGCCCATCCGATAACGACCGCCGCAGGCAACGCGGTCCTCGATTACATCGAGTCCCACAATCTCTTCGCGCGCGTCACCCCGGCATCCGAAACTCTGCGGACCGCACTCGCCTCTCTCGCCTCGCATCCTAACATCGGCGAAATCCGCGGCCTCGGCCTTCTCCTCGGCATCGAATTCGTTCGCGACAAATCCACGCGCGCGCCCTTCGATCCATCCGAAAATATCGCCGAAAAAATTCGCACCGCCGCAATGGAAGTAGGCGTTCTAACCTATCCAACGCAAGGCTGTATCGACGGTGCCCGCGGCGATCACATTCTTCTCGCCCCGCCCTTCATCATTACGCCCCAAGAATCCACGCTCATCGCAAAAGCGCTCGCTTCAGCCCTCGCGAAAGTGTTTCCAAACTGATGCGCCGCGACAGTTCATTTTTTCGCCAGTCCGCTAAGTCATTTCGCAGAGGAGACCAACCATCCATGCGCAACAATTCTTTCAAATTAATCCTTCTGAGCTGCGCCAACCTTCTAGTCGCTTTCTCGCTCGGCGCCCAGAACCAGCCCACCGCCAAGCCTCGCGCCCGCGGCCTCGGCGTCCCCTTCGACGGCACGCCCGGCCCACTCAACGCCATCACCGACGTCTCCGGCGTCACCGTCGGCCACACCACGCTAATCTCCGGCGAAGGAAAACTAGTAATCGGCAAAGGCCCCGTGCGCACCGGTGTGACCGCCGTTCTCCCCCGCGGAAAAGACACCATGTCCAATCCCGTTTTCGCCGGCTGGTGGTCCCTCAACGGCAACGGTGAAATGACCGGCACAACCTGGGTCGAAGAATCCGGTTTCCTCGAAGGCCCGGTAATGATCACCAACACGCACAGCGTAGGCGTCGTTCGCGACGCCGTCATTCAATGGCGCGTCAACCATGGCCAGCCCGATCCCACCGGCTACTGGTGGTCGCTCCCGGTCGTCGCCGAAACCTGGGACGGCTGGCTGAACGACATCAACGGTTTCCACGTCAAGCCCGAAGACGCCTTCCACGCCATCGACTCCGCGCACGGCGGCCCTGTCGAAGAAGGCAGCGTAGGCGGCGGCACCGGAATGATCTGCAACGAATTCAAAGGTGGCATCGGCACCTCCTCACGCAAATTCGAAATCAAAGACGCCGGCACCTACACGGTTGGAGTCCTCGTCCAATGCAATTACGGTCGCCGGCCGAATCTGCGCATCGCCGGCGTCCCCGTTGGCCTGGAAATTCCCGAAAATGCAGCCTACAGCTCCGCCTCCTTCGGCGACCTCGAACGCGGCTCCATCATCGTAGTTGTAGCCACCGATGCCCCGCTCGTCTCCCACCAGCTCAAACGCCTGGCCCGCCGCGTCTCCCTAGGCCTCGGCCGCGACGGCAGCACCTCCGGCAACGGCTCCGGCGACATATTCATAGCCTTCTCGACAGCCAACCTAGGCGCAGCCGCGACCGATCACGTGGTCGATCTAAAAATGCTCCCCAACGACCAACTTGAGCGCGTCTTCGCCTCCACAGTCCAAGCCACCGAAGAAGCCGTAATCAACGCCATGGTCGCCGCCGAAACCATGACCGGCATCGAAAACCACAAAGTAATCGCCCTACCCCACGACAAACTCCGCGAAGTCCTAAAAAAATACAACCGCCTTCAGTAGCTGTAGCGGCGGGCTTCAGCCCGCCCCCTCTTTTCCGCCCGCCAACCAATTCAGCCATCATCCCGACCGCATCGACGGACCCGCTTCTTCTTCTCTGTGCCCTCCGCTACTTCGGTGAACTCTGTGTAAATCTTTTCTCTTGGTTCTTGCTAACCCACTTTTCCACAGACGATTCGAATTGCCTCCAAAGTAACTCTTGACATTATGTTGACGTTCATGGTAATATTGGCGGTGTTTGTTAGCCGTCCATCTCGCCGCGCCAATTCCCAAGCCACTTCCGCGGCACCATGCCGATCCCCTTACCCGCTCGACCCTGCCTACCTAACCCCTTTAAAATCAACACTTTCGAGCCATCTCACAAGTGTTGATTCTAAACGTTTTACGCGCCAGCTAACTCTTTTAAATGCAACACTTACAAAAAACGGGGGGGGAGGGGTTACACTCGCCACTCGCCACTCGTCACTAGCCACTTCTTCCGTCCTAGTATTCCTTTCTCTAATCCTCGTCGGCTGCTCCGCCCAACACACCCCGACCCTGGCCATCACTCACGCCACCGTCATCGATGCCACCGGCACTCCTCCGCGCCCAGACACGACCGTCCTCCTCGAAGGCCAGCAAGTTGCCGCAATCGGCCCCTCCTCCTCGATCTCCCTGCCCAGCAACACCCCCATCGTCGACGCCACCGGCAAATTCCTAATCCCAGGCCTCGTCGAATCCCACGTCCACCTCACCGGCGCCTCCGAACCCACCGGTAGCCGCGACTTCATCCTCCCCCTTCTTCTAGCCAACGGCATCACCACGGCCCGCGACATGGGCGGCGATCTCGACGCCCTCAAAACGCTTCGCCAGGAAATTGACCACGGCAAGCTGCAAGCCCCGCGAATTTTCTTCGCCGGCCCGTACCTCGACGGCGATCCTCCATTCTTCCAGCCATCCCTGGTCGTCACCAACGCCACCCAGGCCGCCGATGACGTCCACTCTCTCACCTACCGCGGCGCCGACTTCATCAAAGTCCAATCCAATCTCTCCCGCGAAGCCTATTTCGCCATCGCCGAAGTCTGCCGCCGCGAGCACATCACTTTCGTTGGCCATGTCCCTGACCACGTCACCGCCGCTGAAGCCTCCGACGCCGGCCAGAAAAGCATCGAGCATCTCACCGGCGTACTCCGTGCCTGCTCAAGCGATGAGCCGGCTCTCATCCGCAAACAATTCGCCTCCGCGCCAAAAAGGCCAACCATGGCGAAGTCCGTCAATCGCGAAGTCTCCTGGCAGCGCCAACTCCTCGAAAGCTATTCCGATCAACAAGCCGCAGCGCTAATCGAGAAATTTCTTCACAATCACACCTGGCAGGTCCCCACGCTGATTCTTCTCCGCAACGACGCGTTCCCCACGCCCGAAACCGATCCCTCGCGCGACCCACGCCGAAAATACATCCCAACTCATGTTCTGGAAAATTGGCAGAAAGGCGCGAAGGATCGCGACAAGGGCGCTACACCAGAGGAGTTCGCTCTTCGCAACAGCTTCATGCAAGCATCGCTGAACATCGTAGGAAAAATGCATGCTGCAGGCGTCGGCATCCTGGCCGGCACAGACACCACCGCCCCTTACGTCTTCCCGGGCTCCAGCCTCCACGAAGAACTCGCCCTCCTGGTGCAAGCAGGCCTCACACCCATGCAAGCCCTGCAAGCCGCAACAAAACAACCCGCCGAATTCTTCGGCAAATCCCAATCGCAAGGCACCATCGAGCCAGGCAAGTTCGCCGATCTCCTCCTCCTCGATGCCAACCCCCTCGGCGACATTCACAACACCCAAAAAATCCGCGCCGTAATCCTCCGCGGCCAACTCCTCGACCGCGCGAAACTCGACGCCATCCTCTCCTCCGTCGAGCAATTCGCCAAAACACACTGAGCACCCCATACCCACGCCACGCCAACGCGTTTCATTTCGATCGGATTCACTTCACGCAGGAATGCTGATTGCAGAATCGACGTGGCTTTCTCGGTTCTTCTCTGTGGACTCTGTGACCTCTGTGCTAAAACAGACCCGCCACTTCAACCCCAATCTTCTAAATAACGGGCACCACGGTCTTTCGCGCAGGATTAAAGAACGGCAAAGCGACAACCTTCGCCGAAACGGTATGTCGCACGGCCTCGACGGTCATCTCGATATTCAGAGTAGCCCCAACCGACGACTGATCGCGATTCACACAAGCCAGCGCAATCATCTTCTTCAAAGTCGGCGACCAAGTCGTGGAGGTAGCCTTCCCAACTTGTTTCCCCTTGTGATAGACAGGCACCGCGACGCGCGAAGCCACGCTCGGCACTTGCGGCGCCATTCCCATCTTGTCGTACAGCGCCTCGACCTCGTTCCAATTAATCTCCAGCCCAACGAGCGCCCGTTCCGCTCCGCCCTTTTTCTTCTCCCGCTCCAGCGCATCGCGCCCGACAAAATTCTCTTTCTTCAAGTCCACGAGTTTTCTAAGCCCAATCTCCGCCGGCGAATATTTCTGCGCTTCAATCAGTGCCTTTTTGCTCGACGTATAATCCACCTCAATCAAAATCAAGCCAGCTTCAATTCGAGCGATATCCAGCGCAACCATCCCCGCCGGATGAATATCAAACGCTTTCCCTCTCTTTACCAACTCGTCCCACACAGCCCCCGCGTCCTTCCACGGCATCCAAATCTCGAACCCCAAATCTCCTGTGTATCCCGTCCTCGAAATATCCACCGGCACGCCGCCAATCTGCCCGCGCGTCACTCGAAAATATTTCAAGTCGGCCACGTTCGCGTCCGTCACCGCCCGCAGCAACTTGCCCGAAGTCGGCCCCTGCAAAGCCAGCGCAGCCACTTGTTCCGAAATATCCTCGATCTTCACATCCAGCGCCAGCGCGTTCTGCTGGAACCACCGCAAACTGGGATCCGCCGCCGTCCACCTGTATTCGTTTTCGCCCAACCGCGTGATCGTTCCGTCGTCAATCACTTTTCCTTCGACATCGCACCAGCAGCAGTAAATCACCTGATCGATCGCCACCTTATTGATGTCCCGCGAAATCACCCGGTTCACGAACCGCGTCGCATCGTTTCCCGCAATCCGGTATTTAAACAGCGGCGAAATATCGATCAGCGCCGCCGAATTGCGGATCGCGTTGTACTCATGCTCGTGGTGCATTTCGTACACGCTCACCGTGTAGTAGCCCGACCATTCGCGGTAATTCAGGCTCTCGCACAGCGCCAGCGTCTTCTTATGAAATGCGGTTCCGATGGGCACGGCGTCGCTCCTCGCAATTCCGTAGTGATTATAGGGAAGGGAACTCCCCGCCGCAAAGCCCACGTGGAAAACAAGTGTCGCGCTTCCTCCGTCAAACGAGGTAACGTACTGCCCATGCGAATCTTGCAACTCGCCTCCGCGTTCCTTTTATCTGTTTTCGCTTCGACCACCGCGCACGCTCAATGGTGGACCGTCCAAACCAGCGGCATGGACACGGATCTTCGCGCCGTCAGCGCTGTCATGGTTTCGGCAGAGGGCAGCGGCACCTTCGCCGTTTGGGCCGCCGGGTCCAACGGTGTCATTCTGCGCTCGCTCGATGAAGGAAAATCCTGGAAGCGTCTTCACGTTGCGGATGGCGATGCCCTGAACTTCCGCGGCATAGCTGCTCTCGACGCTAACGTTGCCTATGTAATGTCCGTCGGCAACGCCGAGAAATCCCGCATCTACAAGACAATCGACGGCGGCGAAACCTGGAAGCTGCAATATGCAGACAAGCGCAAAGAATTCTTCCTCGATGCAATTGTCTGCGACTCGAAAGAAAACTGTACGGTCCTCGGCGATCCCATCGAGGGGAAGTTCCTTATTCTCTCCACCGAAGACGGCGAACACTGGAAGGAACTCCCACGGGAAAAAATGCCCGCCGCTCTCCCCAACGAAGGCGCCTTCGCCGCGAGCAACAGCTCGCTCTGTGTCGACGACGAGAACGTTGACTTTGGAACCGGCGGCGCCGCAAGAGCTCGCATCTTCCATTCGTCCGATCGCGGCCGTACCTGGACCGTCGCCGAAACGCCAATTGCCAGCGGCAACGCCACTTCCGGCATTTTCTCTCTTGAGTGCAAGGATGGCAGAGTTCTCTACGCGGTCGGCGGCGACTACAACGATCCTTCGCGCGCGTTTCACTCCGCCGCGTATCAGCATCCAGCCCCGTATTTCGAAGACGGAAGCCAGACTTGGCAGCTCTCCAAACAGCAGCCCGGCGGTTTTCGCTCCGGCGTGGCCGACGTCGATGGCGCCACGGCCGTAGCCGTGGGTCCCACGGGCGAAGATATCTCTCGCGATTTCGGCGTCACGTGGAGCCATACCGATTCGCTCAATCTCAACGCCGTAAAAATTATCGACATAACCCATGGGTGGGCAGTCGGCCCGAAAGGCACAATCGCGCGCTTCCTCAATCAAATTCAGTATCAAATCCGCAACGGAGCACCTGACCATCCCTACGTGGGCGAGGCCGATTGCTGCTTGCTCGACTTCGTCCGTCTGAGTACACTACCCCGTCCGTCGCAGTCAGATTTCGCGTCGAGCCTACTGTTTCCCGACTCGAACCCAGGGAGAGAACATGTCATTCAACTCAACTAGGCGCGATTTCCTTCGCACTTCCGCCATCGCAGGCGCCGGACTTCTCGTTTCGCGCCCGGCTTTCGCCGCCAAAAAGAAATCCGTTCTCCTGTTCACAAAATCTTCCGGCTTCGAGCACCAGGTCATCAAAGTTATCGACGGCAAACCAAGCATTGTGGAGACCGCCGTCCGCGAAATGTCGACGAAATACAATTTCGATCTGACCGCCAGCAAAGACGGCCGCATTTTCGATTCGAAAGAAATTCACGATTACGCCGGGGTAGTGTTTTTCACAACCGGCGATCTCACCACCGAAGGCGGCGACAAAAACCCGCCCATGTCCGCGGCGGGCAAGCAGGCTTTCCTCGACGCCATTCACGGCGGCAAACTCGGCTTCGTAGGCATTCACGCCGCCACCGACACGTTTCACACGCCGCCCGATACGCAAGACAATCGCTACATCGCCTATGGCGAAAAGTCCGATCCCTACATCCGCATGATTGGCGGCGAGTTCATCATCCACGGCCAGCAAAAAGATCCGCGGCTGCAATCCACCAAAGTCATCATCGATGATCCGAAGTTTCCCGGCCTCGAAGGCGTCGCTTCGTCATTCAGTTTGATGGACGAGTGGTATTCGATGAAAGACTTCGCGCCAGACCTTCATGTCATCTGCACGCTGGACACTTCCACGATGAACGGCAACGCATACAACCGTGCTCCGTATCCCGTGGTCTGGGCCCGGATGGATGGCAAAGGAAAAGTTTTCTACACTGCCATCGGCGACCGCCCGGAAAACTGGCAGAATACGTTCCATCTGAATCTGCTGGCTGGAGGAATCCGCTGGGCCATCGGCGACGCAAAAGCCTCTATCCCTCCCAATCTCAAAACCGCCGCGCCCGGCTACGCGGAAATCCCGCCAAAATATCCGCCGCCCGAAAAATGACGCCCGCCAGAAAAATGTGTCCGCGAACGGGCCCCCCTTGTTTTTCCGTGCAACGGGTTCATCGGTTGCCGTCGCCCAAACTCGCGACAGGCATCGCGGTCCGCGGAACAATTGAGTGTTCCACATCCGATGTCTCGACATAGCGCGTCAAGTGCAAATCAATAGGCGTCACTTCAAAAGGAATTTTTTCCCGCGGCGATATCGGACCCATCTGCTGAGTCTTGATCAAGGTCACGCCGTCATTCCACGCGTTTATCTTGATTCTCGATCCCATCGGGAGCGCACCCATCTGCTGCAAACTGGCGGGATCGAGAGCGGGAGCCGACTGCAGCAGTTGTGCTGTGAAATAAATCTGGTTCCCCAGCCGCGCATTAATCAATTGCTTTAATGCCGGTTTCTGGGATTGCAGTTGCGATAGGAACAACCCAACGTTGGCCAGCTTGTCTCCATAGGGAGATTTCTTTAACAATTCCATCGCCCGCTCGCTGTTTTTTCTGGCTTCTTCCGGCTTGTCCACAAACGAGAGTTTTTTCAATGCTTCCGTCGGCGTCAACCGCAGAATGTCGCTGAATCCGTACTGGTCCTGAGCCGGCTTGGGCACCATGGCGTCCGCAATTTCAAACGCCAGCAGC